>NZ_JACVUR010000001.1:0-450794 GCF_016516495.1 Delftia sp. S65 | reverse complement strand
CTCGACCAACGGATTAAGAGTCCGCTGCTCTACCAGCTGAGCTAAGAGCCCCAAAAACAAGTCTGCGCTGCAAACGAGACCGCAATTATGCGGCATTTTTTGTGCGCTTGCAGGAAGACGCGCCAAATTTTTAGTTCATGGCATGGTGACGCTGAGCCGGGCCCGCGTGCCACCCGGTGCGCAGCCGCAAAAAAGGCGGCCGAGGCCGCCTTTGAGGTGCTGGCGCGCAGCGCGTTTACATCAGCAGATGTTCGCCTGCGTTGTCACCGCCCAGGATCACGTAGTTGACCTTGCGGATGTCCATCAGCTTCTTGCCGCCGGAGTAGCTGATCGAGCTTTGCACGTCCTGCTCCATCTCGATCAGGGTGTTGGCCAGAAGGCCCTTGACGGGTTCGAGGATGCGCTTGCCCTCCACGTGCTTGTACTCGCCCTTGTTGAAGTCCGAGGCCGAGCCGTAGTACTCCTTGAAGCGTTGGCCGTTTTCCTCGACGGTCTGGCCCGGCGATTCCTCGTGGCCCGCGAACAGCGAGCCGATCATCACCATGGTGGCGCCAAAGCGCACGCTCTTGGCGATGTCGCCGTGGCTGCGGATGCCGCCATCGGCAATGATGGGCTTGGTCGCCACGCGCGCGCACCACTTGAGCGCCGACAGCTGCCAGCCCCCCGTGCCAAAGCCCGTCTTGAGCTTGGTGATGCAGACCTTGCCGGGGCCGATGCCGACCTTGGTGGCGTCAGCGCCCCAGTTCTCCAGGTCGATCACGGCTTCGGGCGTGCCCACGTTGCCGGCGATCACGAAGGACTTGGGCAGCTTTTCCTTGAGGTAGCCGATCATGTTCTTCACGCTGTCGGCATGGCCGTGGGCGATGTCGATGGTGATGTATTCGGGGCACAGGCCTTCGGCGACGAAGCGGTCCACGGTGTCGTAGTCGGGCTTCTTGACGCCCAGCGAAATGGAGGCGAAGCAGCCCTTGCCCTGCATCTCGCGCACGAATTGCACGTTGTCCAGGTCAAAGCGGTGCATCACGTAGAAGTAGCCGTTCTGGGCCAGCCAGGTGCAGATGCTCTCATCCACCACCGTCTTCATGTTGGCCGGCACGGCCGGGATGCGGAAGGACCGACCGCCCAGCTCCACGCTGGCATCACACTCCGAGCGGCTTTCCACGCGGCACTTGCGCGGCAGCAGCAGGATGTTGTCGTAGTCGAAGATTTCCATTTGATTCCAAGCTCCATGAAAGGTCGCGGCAGGAACATCCCTCCGCGATGGGGCGCTTGGCTTGGAGGCCGGTCTTGCGGGCGGCGCGGGCGGGCCGCGTCGCCAGGGCGGCTGTGGCCCGGGCACAAAAAACCGGACCGCAAGAAACTTGGGCCCGGTGATTGATTCTATACGTTGCCGGCGACGGGCCTGGGCACCCTGTCGATATAGCGGTTATAGGGATGGCGTTATGAGCCTGCAAGGGCGCGCTGCGCGGGCCTATTGCGGCCAGATCGCGGGCAGATATCGCGGGCAGATTTCAGGCCGATTGCGGGAAATGCGGCATCGGTTTCCCTGGGGAGCGAGGTGCTTTCTACAATGCCAGGATGTTCCCGATCGATCTGCTCGACGGCACCTCCGGTGCCGTGCCCGCCCCCAACTCCCCTTTGCTGACCAACCTCAATGAGGAGCAGCTCGCTGCCGTCACGCTTCCGGCCGGCCACGCGCTGATCCTGGCCGGCGCGGGCTCGGGCAAGACGCGGGTGCTGACCACGCGCATCGCCTGGCTGCTGCAGACGGGCCAGGCCACGCCGGGCTCCATCCTGGCCGTGACCTTCACCAACAAGGCGGCCAAGGAAATGCTGGCCCGCCTGTCGGCCATGCTGCCCTACAACGTGCGCGGCATGTGGATCGGCACCTTCCACGGCCTGTGCAACCGGCTGCTGCGCGCCCACCACCAGGCGGCAAAGCTGTCGTCCACCTTCCAGATCCTGGACACGCAGGACCAGCTGTCGGCCGTCAAGCGCCTGTGCAAGCAGTTCAACGTGGACGACGAGCGCTTTCCGCCCAAGCAGCTGCAGTACTTCATTGCCGGCTGCAAGGAAGAGGGCATGCGCCCCGGCGACGTGGTGGCCAATGATCCCGATACGCGCAAGAAGGTCGAGATCTACCAGCTCTACGAGGAGCAGTGCCAGCGCGAAGGCGTGGTCGATTTCGGCGAGCTGATGCTGCGCTCCTACGAGCTGCTGCGCGACGACGCCGCGCTGCGCGCCCACTACCAGCGGCGCTTTCGCCACATCATGGTGGACGAGTTCCAGGACACCAACAAGCTGCAGTACCAGTGGCTCAAGCAGCTGGCGGGCGACATGGTGGATGGCCGCCTGCAGGCCACGGGCAGCGTGATCGCAGTGGGCGACGACGACCAGAGCATCTACGCCTTTCGCGGTGCGCGCGTGGGCAACATGCAGGACTTCGTGCGCGAGTTCGACGTGCGCCAGCAGATCAAGCTGGAGCAGAACTACCGCTCCTACAGCAACATCCTCGACTGCGCCAACGCGCTCATCAGCCACAACAGCCAGCGCCTGGGCAAGAACCTGCGCACCACCCAGGGCCCGGGCGAGCCCGTGCGCATCTACGAGGCGCCCACCGACATGGCCGAGGCGCAGTGGATGGTCGAGGAAATCCAGCAGCTTGTGAAAAAGGACGGCTGGCAGCGCCAGGAAATCGCCGTGCTCTACCGCAGCAATGCGCAAAGCCGGGTGATCGAATCGCAGCTGTTCAATGCCGCCATTCCCTACCGCGTGTACGGCGGGCTGCGCTTTTTCGAGCGCGCCGAAATCAAGCATGCGCTGGCCTACCTGCGCCTGCTGGAGAACCCGCACGACGACACCAGCTTTCTGCGCGTGGTGAACTTCCCGCCGCGCGGCATCGGCGCGCGCAGCGTGGAGACGCTGCAGGACGCGGCGCGCAGCGCGGGCTGCTCGCTGCACGATGCCGTCTCGGCAGTGCCGGGCGCGCCGGGCACCAAGCTCGCAGGCTTTGTCGCCAAGATCGACGTGCTGCGCGAGCAGACCCAGGGCCGCACGCTGCGCGAGATCATCGAGGCCATCGAGGAAGAAAGCGGCCTGCTCGAGCACTACCGCAACGAAAAGGAAGGCGCCGACCGCATCGAGAACCTGCAGGAACTCGTGAACGCGGCCGAGAGCTTTGTCACCCAGGAAGGCTTTGGCCGCGATGCCGTGGCCCTGCCGCTGGACGAGCATGACGGCGCCAGGGCGCTGACGCAAAGCCCCGCCAGCCAGGGCCTGGACCCTGCGCTGCCGCTGCTGGACACGCCGCTCACGCCGCCGGCCGGCACCGTGGCCGGCATGGTCGATGCCGATACCGGCGAGACCCTGTCGCCGCTGGCCGCCTTCCTGACGCACGCGGCGCTGGAGGCTGGCGACAACCAGGCCCAGGCCGGCCAGGACGCCGTGCAGCTGATGACCGTGCATGCCTCCAAGGGACTGGAGTTCGACGCCGTCTTCATCGGCGGCGTGGAAGAGGGCCTGTTCCCGCATGAGAACGCCATGATGGACCGGGGCGGCCTGGAGGAAGAGCGCCGCCTGGCCTATGTGGCCATCACCCGCGCGCGCAAGCGCCTGTACCTGAGCCATTCGCAGACGCGCATGCTGCACGGGCAGACGCGCTACAACGTCAAGAGCCGCTTCTTCGACGAGCTGCCCGATGAGGCGCTCAAGTGGATCACCCCCAAGCAGGGCGGCTTTGGCAGCTACGCGCCCCGCCCCGGTGGCGGCGGTGGTGGCGGCTATGGTTCACGCGATCGCGGCGGCTTCGGCAACAAGGCCGAAGGCTGGCGCAGCGAGGTCTTCGCCAGCCCGCCCGTGCCGCCGCAAAAGGCCGCTCCGGGCCACGGCCTGCGCGTGGGCCTGAACGTGTTCCACAACAAGTTCGGCGAAGGCAAGGTGCTGGCCCTGGAAGGCACGGGCGACGATGCGCGCGCCCAGGTCAGCTTTGGGCGCCACGGCACGAAGTGGCTGGCGCTGTCCATTGCCAAGCTCACGGTCGTGGAATGAGGCGCGGGCTGCCGCGCCCGGCGCTCAGGGCTTGACTTCGAAGCTCAGCGTGGTGGTGTGGCGCACGTCGGTGTATTTCTTGCCGTCCAGCGTGACCGAGCCGTTGTCCACGCGCGCCGTCACCTCCAGCACGTACAGGCCCGGGAAATAGGGCTTGAAGCTCACCGTGCCGTCCTGCGATGGCGTGAGCGTGCGGTACCAGCCCTCGCTGGTCTGCACGTTGACCTGGCTGGCCGCGACCTTGCGGCCCTTGAACACCAGCTGGAACGTATCGCCGCCCGCCGTGGTGGGCACCAGCTCCAGGTCGTTCACGGCCTTGGTGTCGTTGCGGCCGAAACGGGCCTGGTAGTAGGTCAGCACGCCATTGGCGCCGGGGCGCGTGGCGGCGATGCGCACATCGCCCTGGCCTGCGTCCGCGGTGAAATGATTGGCATCGGCCTTCAGTGGAAGGCTCTTGCCGTCGGGCAGGACCTGCTTGGCGTCTTCCAGGGCCGGCAGCTGTTCCAGCGGCTTGCGCAGCTCTCCGGCATAGGCCCGGGCCTGTCCTGCGTCCTGCTGCAGCCAGAGATAGTCGGCATGCGCGGCCGGCACCGCCAGTGCGGCGGCGGCGGCCAGCCATGCGGAGGCGGTGCTGCGAAGGATGCGGGAAGGTTCGGTCATGGAGTCTCTCCTGTGGTGTGGCTCTGCGTGCGCCTGCCGGGCCTTGAGGGGCGTGATCCGGCGGGGCTGAAGATGGTGCGATGGCGGACGAGCGACGCCGCAATGCATCAGAAATTATAGCGATCAGGTGAGAATGACTCTTGTTTTGCACGCTAAGAGTCGGGTTCATGACATCCATGCAATTGCGACGCAGACATGCAAAAAGGCCATGGAAATCCATGGCCTTTGTGTGGCGGCGCCACTCGCCGCAGGGCGGCGGGGCGGCGGGGCGACGGGGCGCTATGGCGGCGGTCAGGCCGACAGCTTGGGCTGGGCAGCGGTGCCCGTCAGGTAGCCGACGGCGGCGCCGAACTTGCCGCGATAGTTGGCGCTGATCAGCGGGTCCAGCGTGGGCTTGACCACGTTGTGGATGGCGCCCCAGTCACCGGCGTGCTGGAAGTTGCTCATGATGTAGGTCCAGCCGTTGATCTCGTCCACGGCATGCAGGCCGGTGGATTCGCCGCCTGCGGGAATCGACATCAGGCGCGACAGCTGCTTGGTGTCGATGTTGTAGGCCCACAGGAAGTTGTTCACGTGCTGGCCGCTGTCCTCGCCGATGAACAGGGTGCGCATCTTCTCCGAGAACTTGAGGTTGTCGGGGTTGCAGATCTTGTTCGGGTTGCCGGTGTTGCCCAGCGCGTCGGCGCTGATGTCCTCGCCGGCCAGCAGGGCCTTGGTGTCCACGGGCATCCATTCGCTGTTGATGGCGGCGCCTGCCGTGTCCTTCTGGCCGCCGCGCAGGTTCAGTGCCATCACGGCGCCGGCCTTGAGCTGCTTGGGGATGGACACGCCGTTGCCGGCCACGTTCAGCGCATCACCGGCCACCATGGACTTTTCGCAGTTCTGCAGGGCCGAGTAGGCCACCTTGTCCTTGGCGTTGACGGTCGTGCCTTCCATCTTGGTGAAGCCCATGCTTGCGCCCTTGAAGGCGGCGTAGCGGTGGGTTTCCAGGAAGGCGGCAGCCTTGTCCATGCCGGGGTTGATCTTGATCCACTCGACCTTGCCGTTGGCCGTGATCTTGGTGTAGCTGGCGTCGCCCGGATCGGTCTTGGCCACGGTCATGATGTCCGTGGGCTTGAGCGTGTTGGCCAGCTGCTCGATCTCGGCGCTGGTGGCCGAGCCCAGCTTGATCCAGGTCAGCGCGGCGGCGCTGCCCGATGCGGGGTCGATGGAGAAGCCCGCGCCCACCTTGGCCACGTACAGCGAACCCGAGGACAGGTCCTTTTCCTTGTCGGCCACGAAGACGAAGTAGCCGCTGTTGGTGGCGTCGTCGCCCATCAGCGCCGTGCGCTGGTCGGGCATGACCTGGACCAGCTCGTGCGAGATGCGGCCCATGCAGAAATGCTTCTTGATGCTGGCCGTTCCGTCCACGTTGACCGTCACTTCGGGCATGTGGCCGTAGTGGTAGGGGTTGGCCTTGTTCTGGTCGCCATACAGGTTCTGGCTGAAGGCCAGCAGCTGCGCATTGCCGGTGGTGAAGGCGTCGGGCTCGTACTCTTCGCTGGACAGGTGGGTGCCCCAGGGCGACAGGCTGGCGCCGCAGGTGATCCACAGGCCGTGCACCTTGGAGGTGTCCACGTTGTGGTACTTGACCAGGCTGAGCTTGCCGGTGGTCTGGTCCTGGTCCAGCGTCAGCACGGCGATGGGAGAGGGCAGCTTGCCGTACATGTCGGTCTTGCCGTCCTGTGCCCAGGTGGTGTATTCGAACTGCACCACGGCGAACACGGGCTTGCCCTTGACGCCGTCCACCTTGGCATTGGGCACGGTCAGCAGTGAGGTGCCGTCGGGCGAATCGGAGAAGAAGTGGCGCTCGCTGCCGGCCACGGTGCGGTCGATGATCTTGTTGTTGTTGATGTCGTAGTAGCCGCCGGCCAGGATCTTGCCGCCCTTGCCGTCCGGCACTTCATCGCCGGTGACGAAGAAGGGCTGGTAGCCCAGGTCGAAGCTCTGCTCGCTGTTGTCGCTGAACTGCACCTTGAGCTGCGAGGCCACGGTCATCCTGGCCATGGCCTGGGGGTTGGCCAGCGTGGGCGCTGCCATGGAGGTGAAGCTGGCCGCCACATAGTTCTTCGCGGGGCCGTCGTCACCGCCGCCGCAGGCGGTCAGCAGGCCGGTGGCGGACACGGCGGAGCCGAGCGGCAGCAGGGGGGCGCCGGTCAGGAATTGCAGCGCCTTGCGGCGGGAGAGCATCGTGGATTGGGACATGGGGCTTCCGTTATGGGTTTGTCAGCGTCAACCCATCGGGGGCGGGATGGGCCGGGATGCCGCCGCGCACTCGCTGGCTTGACATCCGCACGGCATGCTAGGCAGCCGGTGTGACAGAGCGATGGCATCCGCATGACGGAACCGTGACAGCGTCATATGACAGCCGCCAGGCGAGGGGTGCCACGCGATACGGCCCGTCAAAAAAGCCAAAGAAGAGGCTCGAAGAAAGGTCCAAAGAAAAAGCCCCTTGAAAGGGGCTTGGGGGGGGCAGTGGCGAGGCGCTCAGCCGGACAGTCCGGGCGGCGCAGGCGGCTCGGTGCCGATGGCGTCGCTGCCATCGCTTTCATCGGGCGCTGCAAAGCAGTCACGGAAGGTGAAGACGATGGAGGTGAAGAACATGGCGGCCAGCAGCATGGCCGTGCCGATCATCAGGCCGTTGGCAATGCTGCCCAGCACCTGGGCCAGCACGGCCGAGATCAGGGCCATCACGATGCCGGCCACGATGAACACGCCCATCCAGCTCAGGCCGAAGACCACCAGCGCGCCGATGTTGCGCACACAGGCCACCAGGCTGAAGAACACGGCCTTGACCGGCGGCACGTTGTGCCAGTGCACCAGCCCCGGCGCGTGCCAGAACAGCAGTGACAGCGGCAGGTACAGGCCCATGCTCAGCCACATGGCGGCCTGGAAGTCGGGCGACTCGGCGATCTCGCGCGTCAGCGGCTCGCCGCCCAGGTAGACGTTGGCAAACTGGCCGTCGTCCACCAGCATGGACAGGCCCATGATCAGCAGGAAGCCTGCCGCATACATGGCGCCCAGCGTGAGCATGGAGTTCAGGCGCTGGCGCCCGGTGCGAAAGGCCACCAGCAGCAGGGCCGGCGTGGGCGCACGCCCGTGCGATGCCTCGGCCGCCGCCACCATCATGGCCAGCGAGGTGGCCGGCAGCAGGCCCAGCGCGATCACGGGGCCGATCAGCGGCAGCACCGTGACCAGCGACATGGCCGCCATCGACAGAAAGAACAGCGCCGCCAGTGCCAGCGGCTGCTGGCGGAAGGTGCGGATGCCCTGCTGCACCCATTGCAGGCCGGTACGGGCGGGAACGATGAGAAGTTTCATGGGGTGAGGAAGTCGGGGCGCCTGGATGGGGCATGGCCTCTGGCATGGGCCGCGCCGCTGGCGCCCGAACGGGGACTGTACCCGAGGACGCGCGGCCCGTGGACCGCAAAGCCCTCTGTCGGCCGCGCTGTGGCGGTCTTCGGACGTCAGTCCAGCGCCACCGGGTGGGCCAGGCGCTGGCGCAGCACGCGCTCGAAATGGGTGGGGTCGTGGGGAACGAGCATGGAGGCCTCGCGCGGCAGGTGGAAATCCCACAGGCGGGAAATCCAAAAGCGCAGCGCGCCCGCGCGCAGCATGGGGTTGAACAGCTCGCGCTCGGCTGGGGTCAGGGGGCGCACCGACTGGTAGGCGTCGATCATGGCCCTGGCCTTGGTGGCGTCATGGGCGCCGGTGGCGTGTTCGATGCACCAGTCGTTGAGGCACACGGCCAGGTCGAACAGCCAGCTGTCCACGCCTGCGAAGTAGAAATCGAAGAAGCCGGTCAGGCGCTCGCCATCGAACATCACGTTGTCGCGGAACAGGTCGGCGTGCACGGGGCCGCGCGGCAGCGCCGCATACGCGGGCGAGGCGGCCACATGGTTCTGGAAGGCCAGCTCGGAGCGCAGCAGGTCGGCCGTGGGTGCGTCTATGTGCGGGATGACCGTGGGCACGGTCTCGTTCCACCAGGGCAGGCTGCGCAGATTGGGCTGCTGGCGATCGTAGTCGCGTCCGGCCAGGTGCATGCGCGCCAGCATCTCGCCCACGGCGGCGCAGTGCGCGGGCTGGGGCGCCAGCTCGCTCTTGCCGGGCAGGCGGTTGACGATGGAGGCCGGCTTGCCGCACACGCTCAGCAGGATGTCGCCGCTGCGCGTCTCGGCCTGCGGGTCGGGCACGGGAATGCCGGCCTGCGCCAGGTGCTTCATCAGGTACAGGTAGAAGGGCAGTTGCTCGGCCGTCAGGCGCTCGAACAGCGTCAGCACCCACTCGCCCTGTTCGGTGGTGAGAAAGTAGTTGGTGTTCTCTATGCCGCCCTGGATGCCGCGCAGCTCCTTGAAGGAACCCAGGGACATGCGGCGCAGCAGCTCGCGCGCGTCTTTGTCGGAGACTTCGGTGAAAACGGCCATGTTGCATTGCCGGCCTTCAGGGCGCGGCGGAAATCGTTGTCGTCAGATATGGAAAGAGGGCAGCGCCGTCAGGTGCTGCCCCCTGGGATGCCGCCGGGCCGGGGACCCGGACAGTCCGGTGAGGATCAGAACTTCTTGAGGTTCCAGACGCGCGTGCCGTTGGTGCCGTCGCCATCGCCGCGGTTGCGCGAGGAACGGGCGCCGTCGTTGGACTGCACTTCATACGAAGGCATGTCGCCGACCTTGGGCTGCACGGTGATGCTGCGGGTCTGGCCGCCCACGCGCAGCTCGTCAACGCGGCTGCCGCCATCTTCCACATGGATGTGTTCCACGCGCTGGTTGGTTCGGTCGCGGCCCTCGGGCTTGGCCGTGTCCGGCGCGGTCTGCTCGGTCGCCGTCGCAGGAGCGGTGGAGGCAGCCGGGGCAGGCGTGGGGTTCTGGGCCAGCACGGAGCTGGCGGCCAGGGTCAGGAAGATGAAAAGTGGAGCGGCGCGCATAGGCTCCATTGTAGAACTTGCAGCGGGCGCTGTCCCGCCCTGTCACCCTGCCGGCGCGTGCACAATCGGCGCATGAGCAATTCCAAGACCCTGGTGCTGATCGACGGCTCCAGCTACCTCTACCGCGCCTACCACGCCATGCCGGACCTGCGCGCCGAGCCCGGCAACCCGGAAAGCCCCGCCACGGGCGCCATCCGCGGCATGATCAACATGCTCCAGGCGATCAGGAAGGAAGTGGCGGCCGACTACGCCGTCTGCGTGTTCGATACCAGCGGACCCACCTTCCGCGACACGCTCTACCCCGAATACAAGGCGCACCGCTCGCCCATGCCCGACGATCTGCGCTCGCAGATCGAGCCCATCCATGAAGTGGTCCGCCTGTTGGGCTGGCCCGTGCTGGCCATCCAGGGCGTGGAGGCCGACGACGTGATCGGCACCCTGGCCAAGACGGCCGCCGCCCAGGGCGTGAACGTGGTGATCTCCAGTGGCGACAAGGACCTGTCCCAGCTGGTGGACTCCCACATCATGGTGATGGATACCATGAGCGGCAAGCGCCGCGACGTGGCCGGCGTGACGGCCGAGTTCGGTGTGCCGCCCACGCAGATGATCGACTACCAGGCCCTGGTCGGCGATGCCGTGGACAACGTGCCCGGCGTGTCCAAGGTGGGCCCCAAGACGGCCGTCAAGTGGCTGGCCGAGCACGGCTCGCTCGACGGCCTGATTGCTGCGGCCGACGGCATCAAGGGCGTGGCCGGCCAGAACCTGCGCGATGCCATCGCCTCGGGCCAGCTGGCGCTGAGCCGCCAGTTGGTCACCATGAAGACCGACTGCGACCTGAGCGCCGAAGTGCCCACCCTGCCGGTGCTCGACGCGCTGGCGCCGCGCGAGCCCGATACCGCGCCGCTGCGCGACTTCTATGAGCGCTACGGCTTCAAGGGCCTGGCGCGCATGCTCGGCGGTGCCGCGCCCGAGCCCGATGCGCTGGAAGCCGTCAAGGCCGGCCGCAAGCCAGCGGCCAAGCCGCGTGCCGACCAGTCCACGGGCGACATGTTTGCCCAGGAGCAGGCCGAATCCGACGACGCCACCACCGAGGCCGAGGCCGTCCAGCAGCGCCCGCTGGACTATGACGTGGTGCTGACCTGGGAAGCGTTCGACCAGTGGCTGGCCAAGATCAACGCCGCCGAACTCACGGCCCTGGATACCGAAACCACCTCGCTGGACGAGATGCGTGCCGAGATCGTGGGCATCTCGCTGAGCGTGGAGCCCGGCGCCGCTGCCTACATTCCCCTGCGCCATGCCGGCCCCGACGCGCCCGAGCAACTGCCGGCCGACGAGGTGCTGCAGCGCCTCAAGCCCTGGCTGGAGGATGCGGCCCGGCCCAAGCTGGGCCAGCACGTCAAGTACGACCGCCATGTCTTCGCCAATGCCGGCATCGAGGTGCACGGCTATGTGCACGACACCATGCTGCAAAGCTATGTGCTGGAAGTGCACCGCCCGCACGGCCTAGCCAGCCTGGCGCTGCGCCACACCAACCGCACGGGCATCAGCTATGAAGACCTGTGCGGCAAGGGCGCCCACCAGATCCCGTTCGCCCAGGTGCCCGTGGACAAGGCTGCCGCCTATGCCTGCGAGGATGCCGACCAGACCCTGGACGTGCACCGCGTACTGTGGCCGCAGCTGCAGGCCAACGACGGCCTGCGCGGCGTCTACGAGCTGGAGATCGCCACCAGCGAGGCCCTGTTCCGCATAGAGCGCAACGGCGTGCTCATTGATGCCGCCACGCTGGCCAAGCAGAGCAACGACCTGGGCCAGCGCATCGTGCAGCTGGAGCAGGAGGCCTACGACATCGCGGGCCAGCCCTTCAACCTGGCCAGCCCCAAGCAGTTGGGCGAAATCTTCTTCGACAAGCTGGGCATGCCCGTGGTCAAGAAGACGGCCACCGGCGCACGCAGCACCGACGAAGAGGTGCTGGAGAAGCTGGCCGAGGACTATCCGCTGCCCGCCAAGCTGCTGGAGCACCGCAGCCTGTCCAAGCTCAAGGGCACCTATACCGACAAGCTGGCCCAGCTGGCGCTGCCGCGCACGGGCCGCGTGCACACGCACTACGCCCAGGCCGTGGCCGTGACGGGGCGCCTGTCCAGCAACGACCCCAACCTGCAGAACATCCCCATCCGCACGCCCGAAGGCCGGCGCGTGCGCGAGGCCTTCATTGCCGCGCCCGGCCATGTGATCGCCAGCGCCGACTACTCGCAGATCGAGCTGCGCATCATGGCCCACCTTTCGGGCGACGAGTCCCTGCTGCGCGCCTTCCACGAAGGCCGCGACGTGCACCGTGCCACGGCATCGGAAGTCTTCAACGTGGAGCTGGAGCAGGTCAGCAGCGAGCAGCGCCGCTATGCCAAGGTCATCAACTTCGGGCTGATCTACGGCATGAGCAGCTTTGGCCTGGCCAAGAACCTGGGCATAGAGACCAAGGCCGCGGCCGCCTACATCGACCGCTATTTCCAGCGCTATCCGGGCGTCAAGCGCTACATGGACGAGACGGTGGAATTCGCGCGCGACCATGGCTACGTGGAAACCGTCTTCGGCCGCCGCCTGTACCTGGTGGACATCAACGGCGGCAGCGGCCCGCGCAAGAAGGCGGCCGAACGGCAGGCCATCAACGCGCCCATGCAGGGCACGGCGGCCGACCTGATCAAGAAGGCCATGGTGGCGGTGCAGGCCGAGCTCGATGCCAGGCAGTCCGAGGTCCGCGTCATCATGCAGGTGCACGACGAACTGGTGTTCGAGCTGCCCGAAGGCGAGTCGGACTGGGTGCGCACCGAAATCCCGCGCCTGATGGCCGGCGTGGCCGACCTGAAGGTGCCGCTGCTCGCCGAGGTGGGCCTGGGACCCAACTGGGACAAGGCACATTGAGCTTCACGCAGGCATCGTAGACTTGGCCGGTTCTCAACCACCACCAAGGAGAGATGCATGCGTGACGATCAGCAGCAAGACCTGAAGGCCCTGGTTCCGGGGCGCAGCAGCGAAGAGGGGCCCACGCGGCGCCTGGCATTGCAGACGGCCCTGGGCCTGGGCTATGCCGCAGCGGCCACGCCGCTCATGGCGCAGACCGCCATCTCCACGCCGGCCGACGGCCTGACGGCCGGCGAGGTGCATTTCACCGTGAACGGCTTCAAGGTGCCCGCCTACCGCGCCGCGCCCGCGGGCAAGAAGAATGTGCCCGTGGTGCTGGTGATCTCCGAGATCTTCGGCGTGCACGAATACATTGCCGACACCTGCCGCCGCCTGGCGCGTGCCGGCTACCTGGCCATTGCCCCCGATCTGTATGCGCGCCAGGGTGATCCCAAGACCTATGCCGACATCGCCAAGCTCATGAGCGAGCTGGTCTCCAAGGTGCCCGACGAGCAGGTCATGGCCGACCTGGACGGCGCCGTGCAATGGGCCGGCACCCAGGGCGGCGACACGGCGCGCGTGGCCATCACGGGCTTTTGCTGGGGCGGACGCATCACCTGGCTGTATGCGGCCCATGGCCCGGTCAAGGCCGGCGTGGCCTGGTACGGCCGGCTGGAAGGCGCCAAGACGGCGCTGCAGCCACGCCATCCGCTGGAGCTGGTCTCCAGCCTCAAGGCGCCGGTGCTGGGCCTGTATGGCGGGCAGGACACGGGCATTCCGCTGGAATCCGTGGAGCGCATGCGCGAGGCGCTCAAGCAGGGCTCGGCAGCGGCCAAGGCCTCGGAGTTCGTGATCTACCCGGAGGCGCCGCACGCCTTCCATGCCGACTACCGGCCCAGCTACCGCGAGCAGGCTGCGCGCGACGGCTGGCAGAAAATGCTGGCCTGGTTCAATAAGCATGGGGTGACCCCCTGAGCGGCTGCGCCGCTTCCCCCTCTCTCGCTTCGCGGGAGGGGGACGACACCCTCGGTGCGGGGCGGCCCTTCCTCGGTGTCCCTGGTGTGAGGACGCGCCAGTTTTTAAGGTATTGCTGACTGGCTTTCAACTTTATTCGCGCAGGGGGGCTTGACAGCTTCTGTAGGCTGAAACCGAGGGCACCCGACACCGTGGCCTGCTTCCTTCATGGGATCGCAGGCCACGGCTGCGATGGGGCCTGTCTTTCTGCGAGAATTCGCGGGTTTCGCCTGCAAGGGCATACGGTTGAAGCACAAATCGCTATGACATTGGTAGCAATCATTCTGGCCACCCTGGCCGCCGGTATTGGCAGCGTCTGGGTGGCCGCGTTGTTGATGGGGCTGGGAGGCAATCGCTCGCCGGGCATGATGCCGCAGCGGCTGTTGAGCCTGGCGGCGGGCGCGCTGCTGGCCACGGCCTTCATGCACCTCTTGCCCGAAGCCTTCGAGAGCGAGGCCGGGGCGCATGACCTGTTCGTGACGCTGCTGGTGGGCCTGGTGTTCTTTTTCCTGCTGTCCAAGGCCGAGCTGTGGCACCACGGGCATGAGCACGGCGCGCCGCCGGCCCATGAGCACGATCACCACGAACATCACGATCACCAGGGCCACGCCCATGACCATTCCCATGACCACCATCATGGCCACCGCCACGGCGGCTGGGCGGTGCTGACCGGCGACAGCGTGCACTGCTTCGGCGATGGCGTGCTGATCGCCTCCGCCTTCATGGCCGACATGCGCCTGGGGCTGATCGCGGCGGTGTCGGTGCTGGCCCACGAGGTGCCGCACCACATGGGCGACATCGTGGTGCTGCGCCAGTCCAGTTCCAACCGGCGCGTGGCGCTGATCAAGGTGTCCATGGCCGGGGCCGTGACCACGCTGGGCGGCATTGGCGGCTATTTCCTGGTGGGACAGCTGCAGGAACTGCTGCCGTACTTCCTGGCCGTGGCCTCCAGCAGCTTCATCTACGTGGCGCTGGCCGACCTGATTCCCCAGCTGCAAAAGCGCCTGAGCGCACGCGAGACCGTGGCCCAGGTGGGCTGGCTGATGCTGGGCATCGTGCTGGTCACCGTGGTCAGCCGCGCGGCGCACGCGCACTGAGGCTGATGTTGAGGCAGAGGCGCGGGTCCTAGCCTGCGCGGGCCTCCTGGGGTGCCGTCCCCAGCAGGTCGGCGTAATCCACCGCGTACTTGATGAAGGCCGCATGGCCGTCGATGCGCAGCTTGCGGCGCAGGTGCAGGCGGTGGGTTTCCACGGTGCGCACCGAGGTGCCCATGAGCGCGGCGATTTCCTTGTTGGAGCGGCCCTCCGAGATCCACTGCAGCACGCTGGCCTCGCGCGGCGTGAGGGCGCGTCGGGGCCCGGACGCGCTGCCGTCTTCTTCGGCCACGGGCTGCAGGCCGGGGCTGAAATACAGGCCGCCGGCGTAGACCCGGTCTATGGCCTCGATGAGCTGCTGCGCAGGCGCGTCCTTGAGCACATAGCCGCGTGCGCCCAGCGCCACGGCGCGGCGCACGTATTCGGGGTCTTCGTGCATGGACAGCACCAGCACGCGCACCAGAGGGAACTGATCGCGGAACAGCGCGGCCAGGTCGATGCCGCTGGCGCCCGGCATGCGGATGTCGGTGACCACCAGGTCGGGCGACAGCTCGCGGGCCAGCGGCAGGGCCTGGTCCACGCTGGCGGCCTCGCCCACCACACGGATATGGTCCGTGGCCTGCAGGCGCATGGACACGCCGTCGCGCACGAGAGGGTGGTCGTCCACCAGGAGGATGCGGATCATGGGGTTCATGCAGCGGCCCGTGGGAGTTCGAATTCCGGTGAGGGAGACAGCGGCATGCCGCCATCGCGGTAGAGCACGGCGACCAGCCGGGTGCCCCGGCGCCCCGAACTGATGGACAGGTGGCCGCCCAGGCCTTCGATGCGCTCACGCATGTTGCGCAGGCCGATGCCGCCCTGGCGGTCGCGCTGCACGCGGCGCATGTCGAAGCCCTGGCCGTCGTCGCTGACCTGCAGCACCACGCGGCGGCGCTGAAAGTGCAGGCTGACATCGATGCGCGTGGCCTGGGCATGGTTTTGCGCATTGGTCACGGCCTCCTGGGCCACGCGGAACAGGGCCGTGGCGTGGCTGGGCGGCAGAAAGCGCGTCTCGCCGCGGCAGCCGAATTGCATGCGCAGGCCGTCCTCGGCCTGCATCTGCTGGCTCATCAGCGCCAGGGCCGGGGCCAGGCCCAGGTCGTCCAGCAGGGCGGGGCGCAGGCCGTGGGATACGCGCCGTATCTCCACCAGCGCGTGGTTGAGCTGCTCCAGGCCCTGGTCCACCATGCGCTGGGCCGTGGCCGGGTCCTGCGCGGCCAGCCGCCTGAGCTGGGCCTGGGCCGTCTCCAGCAGGAACTTGGAGGAGACCAGCACCTGCACCACGCCGTCATGCAGGTCGCGCGCCACGCGCGTGCGTTCCTCTTCCTGCGAATGCACCACGCGCTGGGCCAGCCGCTGCAGCTTGTTGCTGGACACGCGGTGATCGCTGAGATTGAAGACCAGCCCCGCCACGCCGATGAGCACGATGCACAGCGCCGCAATGCCGAAGATGCGCCAGCGCGTGGCCGCGATGTTGGCCTGGGCGCTCTCGTCGATCTGGCGCAGCGCCTGCTCCACATCGTCCAGGTACAGGCCCGTGCCCAGCGACCAGCCCCATTCGGGCACCGTGGCCACGTAGGCAAGCTTGGCCTCGGTACGCAGCGATGACGGTTTTTGCCACTGGTAGCGCACCAGGCCACCGCCGCTGCGCGCGGCGTCCAGGATGATCCGGGCGGGTCCTGCGCCGCCGGGGCTGTTGGGATCGCACAGGTCCACGCCCGACAGGCCCATCTGGCGCGCATCCAGCAGCACGTTGCCGTGTTCGTCGTAGACAAAGAAGTAGCCGTCCTCGCCGAACTGCATGCGCGACAGCATCTCCAGCGCCTGGCGCCGCTGCACGGATTGTTCCTCGCCGCTGGACTTGATGCGCGTCAGCGCCGTGGTCGCCAGCTGGACGTAGTGGCGCAGCTCCGTCTCCTTGCTGTGCAGGTAGGCGGTCTCGACCAGTTCCCGTTCCTGGTGGGCCAGCTCCAGGGTCTGGTGCTGCACGGTCGCCGCGACCAGGCCCAGGGCGAGCGCGATGGCGGCAATCGACAGAAGTGCAAGTTTCAGCGGAAGTTGCATGGGAGCCTGTGTGGGGTGCACCGACGATCTTTTCCGCCCAGTGGCCGGGCCTTGTCAACAGGGCTTGCGCGCATGCCGCCAGCGCCAGGGCGGCGGCCTTTGAATGGCACGCGCTGTATTTTCCAATGGCCTGCGCGCCCCGTATATCCACACGGATTCACGCGCGCGTGAAAAGGCGTTTGAATATCCCAAGGTAAACACCATGGAAAATAGTTTTTGGGTGCGAAACAATATCCCATGGATACTGGAAATCCGAGATGCATTTTCTTGGTGCGTACTCCCCTTTTTGGGGTTTTGGATAATCGTTTTGCCGTATTGTGGTGCGCCGTCCCTCTGATGCCTGATGTGCTGCTTGTTGTTGAGCAGATTCCGTGCCAAACCATTGTTTTCAAAGAATGTTGAAGGGCTGCGTAGCACTGCGTGGGTCCGTGTGCGTAGTGGTGCGTAGGGGAAAATTCATTATCGAATGCCCCAGATCCCTGCCTAGAATTTCTCCGTGAAATCACGAATTCGAATCATTTTGTATCGATGATTCAGGTCACCTCTGAGGACTTGGTTAATGGTGACAAAGTGTTTCCACAACGCCAATGCAGTAATGCGTGGCACGGCAGTGGCAGCTTGTATTTTTGTTTGAGAAGGGCAATACCATGGATATTCGAACGAACCTGGGGCGCATGGCGCTGGCATGCGGGGTGGCGGTGACGGCGGCGGCGCTGGTGGGTTGCGCTGCGCCCAACAAGCGCGAGGTGCTGTCCACCACGCAGATCTACCCGGCCATCGGCCCGTACTCGCAGATGGTGGCGCATGGCAACACCATCTACTTCTCGGGCGTGCTGCCGCTGAACGCACAGGGCACGGCCATCCAGGGCGCCACCATCGAAGAGCAGACGCGCGCCGTGCTCGACCACATCGGCGCCAAGCTCAAGTCCCAGGGACTGGGCTATGAGGATGTGCTGTCCACCTCGGTCTTCATGAAGGACCTCAACGAGTTCGCCGCCATGAACAAGGTCTATGGCGAGTACTTCAAGACCGGCGCCCCCGCTCGGGCGACGGTGGAGGTGGCGCGCCTGCCGCGCGATGTGAAGATCGAAATCTCGGCCATCGTCGGCCGCCGCTGACCGCTTGCGCAACGACAGGAGGACCGCATGAACGCACGACACCCCCAGATCGCGGCCGAGCAGGCCACATCCCTGACCGCCACTGCGGCCGCCGGCGAATCCGGCTATCCCGCGCGCTGGACTTCCAAGCGCCGCGACTTCCTGCGCATGCTGGGCTACGGCACCGGCGCCGCCACGCTGGGCCCGCTGCTGGCCGCCTGCGGCAGCGGCAACGCCCAGACCTCGGCCGCCGCGCTGCGCGAGCAGCTCATGCGCGACGAAGCCTTCTGGACCGACGTGCAGAGCATGTTCATCCTCAAGCCCGAGAAGACCTACATGAACATCGGCACGGCCGGCTCCATGCCCAAGCTGGTGCTCGACGTGTTCGATACCGAAAACCGCAAGAAGGCCGCCGACTCGGGCAACGGCTACAGCAACCTGCTGGACCTGCGCAAGCAGGTGGCGCCGGGCTTTGGCGTGGATGCCGACGAGCTGGCCTTCTCGGCCAACACCTCCTCGGGCATGTGCCATGCCATCCTGGGCATCGACTGGCAGCGCGGCGACGTGGTGGTCACCACCAACCACGAGCACGGCGGCGGCGACACGCCGCTGAAGATCGCCCAGGACCGCTACGGCATCGAGGTCTCGCGCATTGCGCTGCCCGTGGGCAACAACCAGACGGCCGCCACCTACGTGAACCTGTTCGACGAGCGCATCCGCGCGCTCAAGGCCCAGGGCAAGCGCGTGCGCGCCATGATGTGGTCCTCGCCCACCTACAAGACCGGCACCATGCTGCCCATCGCCGACCTGATGGGCGTGGTCAAGGCGCATGGCCTGATCAGCATCGTGGACGGCGCCCACCTGCCGGGCATGATGGCCTACAACTATGCGGAGCTGGGCATGGACTTCATGTCCGGCGCGGGCCACAAGTGGCAGTGCGGCCCGGGCTCGACGGGCATCCTCATCATCCGCAACAAGATGCGCGCCTCCAACCCGCTGCCCCTGCCCAAGTGGTACCCGGTGCACACCAGCGCCTACCCGGCGCTGGAGCGCACGACCACGGCCAAGGAGACCTACGACATCGCCGCCTCGGTCACCTCCTGCGGCAGCGTGCACACGCCCATGTTCATGGCGCTGGCCCAGGCCTGCGCGCAGTGGGACAGCATCGGCCGCAAGAAGATCGAGACCTATGACCTGACGCTGTCGTCCTACCTCAAGGAAAAGATCGTCGAGCGCTGGGGCGTGGACTCGCTGTACTCGCCCAAGGACGATCCCAAGCTGCTGTCGGCGCTGACCTGCTTCAACCCGTTCCAGAACAAGGACGACGTGATGAACGGGACCAAGTCATCGACCTTCGTGGCGCGCATGCTCAGCGACTATCCGCAGGGCTTCGTGATCCGCAACTCCAACTTCCCCGTGATCGGCGCGGCGGCAGACCACTACGGCGTGCGCGTCTCCACGCACCTGTGGCATGACGCGCGGGACGTCGATCTGCTGGTGGATGCGATGTGGGATCTGTCTAGAAAGATGGCTTGACCCCCTGAGCCGCTTCGCGGCTTCCCCCTTCTCGCTTCGCGGAGGGGGACGACACCCTCGCTGCGGGGCGGCCCTTGCTCGGTGTCCCTCGCGTTGGGCCATGCTTGTGTTGGGGGCGTGCTTTCTGGCGCAGGGGGCTGTCTTGGGCCGCCCTGCGCCTCAGCCGGGCTGTCCTTCGTCGCGGATGGCGGCGCGGACCTGGGGGAGCTGGCGGCGCGAGACCATGAGCAGTTCGGGGATGCCGTGCAGGCGCAGGGCCCAGCCTTCGCCTTCGGTGGGGTCGTCGTGGCGTTCCAGGGCGCGCAGGGCGCTGCGGGCCACCAGCGCGTTGCGGTGCACGCGCAGCAGGTGGTCGGCGTGGCGGGTTTCCAGGTCGGCCAGGGCGCCGTCGAGGATGTAGCTGCGGCCCACGGTGCGCACGGTCACGTATTTCTGTTCGGCCTTGAGGTAGAGCACTTCGGACAGAGGCAGGCGCACGGTGGTGCCCCGGTCCTGTATCAGCAGCACGGGGCCGCTGTCGCGCTCGGCCGTCTGGTGCACCGCCGTGCGTGCGGCCTTGGCCAGGGCCTGCTGCAGGCGCTCGCGGCGCACGGGCTTGGTCAGGTAGTCGGCGGCGTCCAGGTCGAAGGCCTCGACCGCATGGCCGGCATGGGCGGTGACGAAGACCACGGCAGGCGGCAGCGGCAGGCGGCGCAGTGCGTGCGCCAGGGCCAGGCCGTCCTGGCCCGGCATGTGGATGTCCAGCAGTGCCAGTTCCACGGCGCGCGGGCCCGGCGCCTGCAGCACGGCCATGGCCTGGCGCGCGTCTGCCGCTTCACTGACCTGGTGCGGGCCGGTGCCCGTGCAGGCTTCCACATCGGCCAGCAGGGTGCGCAGTCGCGCGCGGGCCAGGGCTTCGTCGTCAACGATCAGGATGTGCATGGTCCTTCTTCTTCGATACGGCCTTCGTGGGGTGGCTGGCAGGCGCAGCCAGCGGCAGGCTGATGCGCACCACGAAATGGCCCTTGAGCGTGCGCGCCGTGAGGTGGGCCTGCAGGTCGTGCAGCAGCGACAGCCGGGCGCGCACATTGGCCAGCGCAATGCCGTTGCCGCGCGTGCCAGCTGCGCTGGCGGAATCGATCTCGGTGGGCAGGGTGTTGGTGATGCGCACCTCCACCAGATCGCCACGGCGCTCGGTGCGCACCTGCAGCTTGCCGCCGCGTGCGCTGGGCTCCACGCCATGGCGTATGGCGTTTTCCACCAGCGGCTGCAGCAGCAGCGGCGGCAGCAGGGCGCCGTGGGCGGCAGGGTCCAGTTGCCAGCGCACCTGCAGCCGTTCGCCGAAGCGCACCTGCTCGATGGCCAGGTAGCGCTGGGCCAGCTCGATCTCCTCGGCCAGCGTGGTCGTGCTGTGCGGCTCGGCCAGCGCGTAGCGGAACAGGTCGCTGAGGTCTTCCAGCAGGGCCTCGGCCTTGGCGGGCTCGGCACGCACCAGGGCGATGGCGCTGTTGAGCGTGTTGAACAGGAAATGCGGGCGTATGCGCGACTGCAGCTCGGCCAGCCGCGCCTGCGTGTCGGCGGGGGTGTGGCCGCGTGCGCGCAGCACCAGGGCGGCCACCAGCAGGGCAGCCAGCAGTCCGCCGGACATGGCGCTGGCCAGCCAGGGGGCGCTGGTGCCGCCTGCCAGTTGCAGCATGGCGCAGGCATACAGCCCGGCCGCCATGCCCAGCAGCACGCCGGCCGCGTACTGCCCGGCGGACGGCAGGCGCTGCAGCGGATGCTTGAGCAGGCAGGCCGCCACCAGCCAGACCAGGGTGCCGGGCAGGCTGGCCCCTGTCAGCAGGGCCATGTTCTCCAGCCACTGCAGCAGCGAGTCGGCGCCGAACATCGCAGCCGTGGCCGCCACGGCCTGCACGAAGAGCACGGCGCGCAGCACCACGCCGACGTTGCAGGCGTCGAAGACCAGCGCCGCAGGCAGGGGCGGCGGGGCGGTGGTGGCGGTCGGCTGGGTCGGCAAGGGGCGGCAGGTAGTGTTTCGGCGGGTGGGGTTCGCGCCGCATGCCCGGATTATGGTCATGCCGGGCGGGCCTGCACAGCGGTCACACCGCCCATGCAGGCCCCTGCACGGGCGTGGCGCCGCCCAGGTCGATAGAATCTTCGCTTCCTGCCCGCGCGGGGGGCGTGCCGCCCACCGCCTGCACCGCCTAATCGAAGATCGCGTCCTCACATGTCTGCCAATCAACCAACGTCCGCCTCGCACAACCAGCTCGACACCAAGGCCCAGGCCTGGTCCGCTCTCTTTGAAGAGCCGATGAGCGATCTGGTCAAGCGCTATACCTCCAGCGTGTTCTTCGACAAGCGCCTGTGGCAGGCCGACATCACGGGCAGCCTGGCGCATGCCGAGATGCTGGCGGCCCAGGGCATCATCGCCGCCGCCGACCACGAGTCCATCCGCAAGGGCATGGCGCAGATCACGCAGGAAATCGAGTCCGGCCAGTTCGAGTGGAAGCTCGACCTGGAAGACGTGCACCTGAACATCGAGGCCCGCCTGACCCAGCTGGTCGGCGACGCCGGCAAGCGCCTGCACACGGGCCGCAGCCGCAATGACCAGGTGGCCACCGACGTGCGCCTGTGGCTGCGCGGCGAGATCGACCTCATCGAAGGCCTGCTCGGCGAGCTGCAGCTGTCCCTGGTCGAAGTGGCCGAGAAGAACGTTGACGTGATCCTGCCCGGCTTCACCCACCTGCAGGTGGCCCAGCCCGTGAGCTTTGCCCACCACCTGCTGGCCTATGTGGAAATGTTCAAGCGCGACGCCGAGCGCATGCTGGACCTGCGCCGCCGCGTCAACGTGCTGCCGCTGGGCAGCGCCGCCCTGGCCGGCACCACCTACCCGCTGGACCGCGAGCGCGTGGCCCGCACCCTGGGCATGGAAGGCGTCTGCCAGAACTCGCTGGACGGCGTCAGCGACCGCGACTTCGCCATCGAATTCACCTCGGCCGCCAGCCTGTGCATGGTGCACGTGAGCCGCCTGTCCGAAGAGCTGATCATCTGGATGAGCCAGAACTTCGGCTTTATCCGCATCGCCGACCGCTTCACCACGGGCTCGTCGATCATGCCGCAGAAGAAGAACCCCGACGTGCCCGAACTGGCACGCGGCAAGACCGGCCGCGTGGTCGGCCACCTGATGGGCCTGATCACCCTGATGAAGGGCCAGCCCCTGGCCTACAACAAGGACAACCAGGAAGACAAGGAGCCGCTGTTCGACACGGTGGACACCCTGAAGGACACGCTGCGCATCTTCGCCGAGATGATCGGCGGCCAGGCCGACCCGGCCACGGGCGGCAAGAAGGGCGGCATCACCGTCAACGCCGAAGCCATGCGCGCCGCCGCACTCAAGGGCTACGCCACGGCCACCGACCTGGCCGACTACCTGGTCAAGAAGGGCCTGCCCTTCCGCGACGCGCACGAGACCGTGGCCCATGCCGTCAAGCTGGCCTCGCAAAAGGGCGTGGACCTGACCGAGCTGCCGCTGGCCGAACTGCAGGCCTTCAATCCCGGCATCGAGGCCGACGTCTTCGAGGCGCTCAGCCTGGAAGGCTCGCTCAATGCGCGCAACACCCTGGGCGGCACGGCGCCGGCCCAGGTGCGCAAGCAGCTGGCAGGCCACCAGGCGCGCTTGAATGCACGCCTGAACGCACGCCTGGGCTGATCCCCCCGTTCGCCGGAGCCGCGCCATGACATCCTCCCGCCGCCAACTGCTGACCGGGGCGCTGCGCGCCGCCGGCGCAGTGACTGCCGCTGCCGCCTCGTCGGCCCTGGCTCCGCTGGCCTGGGCACAGCCCGGGCAGGCCATCCGCATCCTGGTGGGCTTTCCGCCGGGCGGCGGCACGGATGCCATCGCACGCCTGCTGGCCGACCGGCTCAAGGACGTGCTGGGCACCACGGTGCTGGTGGACAACCGCCCCGGCGCGGGCGGGCAGATCGCGGCGCAGCAGCTCAAGGCGGCTGCGGCCGATGGCCACACCCTGTTCCTCACGCACGACCACACCATCTCCATCCTGCCCCAGGTGGTGAAGAAGCCGGGTTTCGACCCTGGCCATGATTTCGTTCCCGTGGCCGGCTTTGCCACCTTCGTGAACGCGCTGGCGGTCTCCGCCAACACGCCGGCGCGCAACCTTGCCGAGTATGTGGAGTGGGTGCGCCAGGGCGCAAAGCGCGGCAGCATCGGCATTCCCGCGCCCGCGTCCACGCCGGAATTCCTGGTCAGGCTGCTGGGCGAGCACTACAAGCTGGACCTGGTGGCCGCGCCCTACCGGGGCAGCGCGCCCATGCTGGCCGACATGCTGGGCAACCAGATTCCGGCCGGCATCGCCTCGGTGCAGGACTTCATGGAAAACCACAAGGCCGGCAAGCTGCGCGTGATCGGCGTGCTGGGTACGCGCCGCCAGGCCACCATGCCCGAAGTGCCCACGCTGGCCGAGCAGGGCGTCAAGGGCTTCGAGGACACGCCCTACTACGGCATCTACGCGCCGCGCGGCACGCCCCAGGCCTTCATCGACCGCTTCTCCGCCGCCGTGGCCACCGTGCTCAAGCAGCCCGATGTGCACGAGCAGCTCACCGCCCTGGGCCTGACCGTGGGCCACATGCCGCCCGCACAGCTGGCCGAGCGCGAGCAGGCCTATACCCAGGTCTGGAAACGCATCATCCAGACCAGCGGCTTCCAGCCGCAGTAAGCGCGCGTCCAGCGGTCCCGCATGTTCTACGCGATTCCGCTGGAGGACCGGCCCCGCTGGAGCAATCCGCCGTGGATGACGCTGCTGATCATCCTCGTGAACGTGCTGGTGTTCTTCGGGCCGCAGCGCTCCGAGGAGCGTGCCCAGCAGGCGGCGGCGCAGTTCTATGCCGCCAGCGCGCTGCCGGGCATCGAGTTGCCGCGCTTCGTGGACTGGCTGCAGCGCACGGATTCGCCGATGGCAAAGCAGGCAAAGGCGCTGCAGAAGAGGGGCCTGGTCGAGCCGCTGTTGCAGCGCATGGAGCGGGAGCCGAAATTCCTGGCGCTGCTGCGCAGCGGGCAGATCGTGCCCGCAAGCGATCCCCTGCACGAGCGTTGGCAGACCGACCGTAGCCGCTACGAGGCGTTGCAGCCGGAACCTTTCACCACGCGCTGGGCCAAAAACTATGCGCTGGACGCGCCGATGCGCCCGGTGACCTGGATCACCGCAGCGTTCCTGCATGTCGACACCAGCCACCTGGTGGGCAATATGCTGTTTCTCTTCATGTTCGGCTTCTCGGTCGAGTTGATGCTGGGGCGCGGCACCTATCTGTTGTTTTATCTGCTGGGCGCCGTGGGTGGCTCGGTGCTTTCGGGCTGGGCCTATGCAGGCACAGGCAGTTACGGCTTGGGCGCCTCGGGCGCCGTGGCGGCCCTGATGGGCATGTACGCCGTCATGTACCGGTTGCGGCGTGTCCGTTTCTTCTATCAGCTGTTTTTTTATTTCAACTACGTCACTGCGCCCGCCTTGATCCTGCTGCCAGCCTGGATCGCCAATGAAGTGCTGCAGCATTTTTTCAGTGGCCAGAGCGCAGGCTACATGGCCCACCTGGGCGGCCTGCTCACAGGAGCGACCCTGATGGCCCTGCATCTGCGCCGCAAGCCACGGGCGGCGTTGGCGGGCCGCCATTCGGCGCCGGACGATGGCTTCGACGCACATGTCGCCAACGCGCGACGCCTGGGCCAGGCGCTGGACATGGAGGGCGCTCTGCGCGCCTGGCGCGCCGCAGCCCAGCTGCGGCCTGCCGACACCGAGGTGCTGCGGGCCTGGTTTGCCGCGGCCCGCTATGCGCCTGCCAGCGAGGACTTCCACCGGGCGGCCCGGCGCATCTTCAGGCTGCCGGCCCGTGATGCCGCCACCCTCGCCTGGCAGCACGCCAGTTACCGCATCTACCTGGACCTGGCCCGCCCAGGCGCCAGGATCGCGCCCGAGGACATGGTCAGGCTGGTGCGCCGCTTCACGCGTGCCCGTGCGTTCGACGATGCCGAGAAGCTGTGCCACGCGCTGCTGCAGGCAGCACCCGGCCAGCCGGGCCTGGGCGAGACGCTGTGCCTGCTGGTCAACGGCCTGCTGCAGCAGGGGCTGGCACAGCGCGCCCGCGCCTGGCTGCCACAACTGCAGCGCTGGGCGCCCGATGAGGCCGTGACCCGGCTGTTGCTCGACGGGCAGGCCCGGGCCCAGGCCACGGCGTGATCAGTGCGGGGCCGGGCGCGGGTCCGGTCCCTGTTCCGGTTCCGGGTCACGCAGCAGCCACCGCACCTCCTGCGTGGCCTCGCTGTCGGGATGGCGCGCCTGCAGCGTGGCCAGGATGCCCTGGGCCATGTCCCGGCGCCCGAAGCCCTGCAGCATCAGGCGCGCCGCCAGTTCATAGGCATGGGGCACGGCGGCATGGCCCTTGAAGCGTTTGTCGAAGCCCGAGATCAGGGTCAGCGTCGCCTGAGCATCGCCCGCGCGCCAGGTGCTGCGCGCCAGGGCCAGTGTCTGGTCGGCATCGTCCAGCGCAAAGCTCGCTTCCTTGGCGCGGCAGGCCTGGAACACCTTGAGCGCCTCGGCGGTCTGGCCCTGGCGCAGCAGCAGGGCGATGAAGCGCCGGCCGTGGTCCAGCAGCGTGGCCGTCTTGTCCGACAGCAGCAGCAAGCGGTGGTAGCGGCGCTGGGCATGCGTGTCGTCGGGGTGGGTGCGCTGGTCCTCGTAGGCCAGGCCCAGCGCGGCGGCCAGGTCGCCAGCGGCCACGTGCTCGGCCACGTCCTCGTCCAGCTGCTGGCGGGCGATCTGTTCGGGCGTGCGCGCAGGCGCCCCGTCGGGGCCGCTGTCTGCCTGGGGCACGGCGTCGATGCCCAGAGCCTCATGGTGCTGGTACATCACATAGCCCAGCAGGCTGGCCATGACCCAGCCGAAATAGATCATGGCGAAGTTGAACAGCGGCAGCAGGATCAGCCCGCTGAACAGCGGCAGCAGCAGCGACATGGCGATCTGCGCACCGCTGCTCAACAGGAACAGAAAAAAGCACAGCAGCGCATAGGGCTTGCCGATGATGCGCACCGTGTCCAGGATCAGCAGCGGATTGAGTGCGGAGAAAAAGCCCGTCGTCTGCACCAGCACGATGATGCTGGCCGGCAGCAAAAAGGACAGCAGCAGCAGGGCCAGCTGTGCCATGCCCAGGCTCACCCGCGCACACCAGCCGACGATGATGCCGTGCACCACCAAAATGGCGAACAGCTTCCAGGGCAGATGGGTCCAGTCCGGGTCCAGGTGGCGAGGATAGTCCGCAGCGCGCGATATGCCCTGCGAACCCAGCGCTGCCACCTTGAAACCATAGCGGCTGGCGGCCAGCAGGATACCGATCTGCACCAGCCCGATGGCCAGGGGTGCGGGCAGGAAGAACAGCGCCTTGAACAGCAGGCTGCCCAGCGACAGCAGCAGCGCATAGCCCAGCGGCTGTGACTGGAACGGAAAGGCGAAGAACTGGTTGATCCGGTGCCAGAACGGCTGAGGCACGGCAACGTGGTTCGGCTTCATGGACGGACTCTCTCCCTGTGTTGTATCCGCGCAGTATAGGCAGCACGCTGTATGTAGTCTGACGGGGCCTGTGGTGGGAGGTGAGCCCTGTGATTGCACGGATATGACGTGTTGATGCGCCGATGTCTTACAGACGGATACACCGCAGACCCGGTTCCGGGCACCCGCAGCAGGGCCTGCAGCGGATGCGGGCCGGTATCATCCCGCGCAGTGGTTTTCAGCCGCAGCGGATGCGGCCCTGCATTCGGTGCATGCGGGCGACAGGCCTGCGCCTTGTTCCAGCCCTTGCCGCCGAGCCCTGCCTGCAGCGCAGGGTTTTTCATTTGCAGCGTGTCATGCGGACAGCTCGCGTCGCAGTGCTGAAAGCCTGCTCATTCCAAGAAAACAGCGGGCCATCTGAGCCCGACAGAAGGGATTGCCATGGGGGTGCTTCGCACGAAAGCGATCAGTGGGTTGCAGGGGGCTCCGGCGCACAGCCGGCCCTGGGGCCGGTGGGGGTTGGGGCTGCTGCTGGGATCGGTGGCGCTGACGGCGCAGGCCGTGGGCGTGCGCCAGTTCAGCCCGCAGGGAGAGGTGGCCAAGGTCGAGCAGGTGGTGGTGCAGTTCGATGGCACGGCCGTGCGCTTTGGCGACCCCAAGGCGGCCGCGCCGGTCACGCTCAGCTGCAGCGATGCGGCGGCCACCCAGGGCACGGGCCGCTGGAACAGCGACCGCGAATGGGTGTTCGACTTCAAGCAGGCCCTGCCGCCCGGCGTGCGCTGCACGGCCCAGCTGGTGGCCGGCTACAAGTCGCCTGCGGGCACGGCCGTGACGGGCGCTGCCAGCTACCAGTTCCAGACCGGCGGCCCGGCCGTGCTGGACATGGCGCCCGACACCTATGAACAGATCGACGAGGAGCAGTACTTCGCGCTGCGCCTGTCGGGCCCGGCCACCGTGCAAAGCCTGCAGCAGCACATGTGGTGCACGGCCGAAGGCGTGGGCGAGCGCATACCCGTGCGCCTGATCGACGGCAAGGAGCGCGACGAGCTGCTCAAGCACCGCGGCTGGGACAAGGCCGCCGCCAAGAACCCTCTGCAGTACGCCACGCTGTCCTGCAACCGCCGCCTGACGGCGGGCACGACCATGAAGCTGGTTTTTGGCGCCGGCATCGCCACGCCCAACGGCGTGGCCAGCCGCCAGGACAAGCGCTTCGAGTACCGCGTGCGCGAGCCCTTCGCGGCCGAGTTCAGCTGCGAGCGCGAGAACGCCCAGGCCGCCTGCCTGCCGATCCGCCCCATGCGCCTGAGCTTCAATGCCCCCGTGCCGCGCAAGCTGGCCGAGGGCATTCGCCTGAGCAGCGGCGCCTCCAAGGTGGCGCCCGTGATCGACGGCGAATACGGCGAAAAGCTCAGCGAGGATTCGCTGGTGCAGAACCTGAGCTTCCCGGCCACCATGCAGGCCCAGGCGCGCTACACGGTGGAGCTGCCTCCGCAGTTCAAGGACGCGGCGGGCCGCAGCCTGAGCAATGCCGACATGTTCCCGCTGCAGGTGGCCACGGGCGCGCTGCCGCCGCTGGCCAAGTTCGCGGCCTCGCCCTTCGGCATCGTCGAGCGCTATGCCGAAGGCCCGGACGGCCCGGCCCTGCTGCCCGTGACGCTGCGCAATGTGGAGTCCGAGCTGGCCACCAAGTCCCTGGATGCCAGCCGCGTGAGCACCAAGCAGCCCGGCAGCGATGCCGAGATCATCGCCTGGATGCGCCGCGTGGCCGACTACGAGTCCTCCGACATGGACCGCAAGCGCGCCTCGCGCGACATCAAGGGCCCGCTGCCGCCCGTGATCGACAACGAAAACCGCGACTATGTGCAGACGCGCATGCTGTCGCTGCTGGCCGGCCAGGGCGACGTCAAGACGCTGGAGCTGCCCAAGCCCGTCAAGGGCGATCCGCGCCCCTTCGAGGTGGTGGGCATTCCGCTCACGCCGGGCTTTCACGTGGTCGAGATCGCCTCGCCGCTGCTGGGCCAGTCGCTGCTCGATGAGCGCTACGGCTCGGCACGCAGCATGTATGTGCGCACCTCGGCCTTGGTGACCAACCTGTCCGTCCACTTCAAGCTCGGCCGCGAGAACGCGGCCGCCTGGGTGACCACGCTGGACAAGGGCCAGGCCGTGGCCAATGCCAAGATCCAGGTCTCCGACTGCAATGGCAAGGTGCTGACCTCGGCCACCACCGACGCCAGCGGCGTGGCGCGCCTGGAAGGCCTGTCGCCCGAGCCGCCCCAATGCACGGGCGGTGTCGGCTACCGCTCGCCGGCCTACTTCGTCAGTGCACGCGCCCAGGGCAAGGACGGCCAGCAGGAGCTGGCCTTCACCTGGAGCGACTGGCAGCGCGGCATCGAGTCCTGGCGCTTCAACGTGCCCACCAGCCGCAGCGCCCAGCGCGACGAGGTGGCCCACACCATCTTCGACCGCACGCTGCTGCGCGCCGGCGAGACCGTGTCCATGAAGCACCTGATGCGCACCCAGACCGGCATCGGCCAGGGGCAGGGCGGCTTTGCGCTGCCCGAGCAGCGGCCCACGCAACTGGTCATTACCCATGAAGGCAGCGGCCAGCAGTACACACAGCCGCTGCAGTGGCGTTCCACGGGCACGGGCGGCCTGAGTGCGGAAAACAGCTTCTCCGTGCCCAAGGGCGCCAAGCTCGGCTCGTATTCCGTGGAGCTGCGCGGCGATGGCAACGGCTCGCGCGGGCGCAACAACCGCTTCGGCACGGGCAGCTTCCGTGTCGAGGAATTCCGCCTGCCCGTGCTCGAAGGCCGCGTGGGCCCCGAAGGCAAGCAGGCCCTGGTCGGCGTCTCCAGCCTGCCGGTGCAGGTGCAGGTGAACTACGTCTCCGGCGGCCCGGCCGCCAACCTGCCGGTGCGCGTGTCCGCCCTGGTGCGCTCCACCTGGATGGACCGCAGCGACTGGCAGGGCTTCAGCTTCTCGGCACCGCGCAGCGCCCAGGACACGGGCCAGAGCGATGACGAGGAGGCCACGGCCTCCCAGGACAGCAAGGTGGTGGCCGACAAGCTGCCCGTGACGCTGGACCGTGAAGGACTGGGCAAGCTCAAGATCGAGAACCTGCCCAAGCTGCGCGAGCCGCGCGAGCTGCTGATCGAGGCCACCTATGCCGATCCCAACGGCGAGGTGCAGACCCTGCGCAGCACGCAGATGCTGTGGCCCGCGGCCATCGTGGCCGGCGTGCGCGCCGAAAGCTGGATCACCACAGGCCGCAAGCTCCAGTTCCAGGCGCTGGCCCTGGGCGTGGACGGCAAGCCCCAGGCCGGCGTGCCGGTCAAGGTGGAGGCCATCTCCCGCGTCACCACCAGCAGCCGCAAGCGCCTGGTGGGGGGCTTTTACAGCTACGACAACCAGACCACGCTCAAGTCCATGGGCACGGTGTGCACGGGCAACAGCGATGCCCAGGGCATGGTGCAGTGCGAAGCCCAGCTGTCGCAGCCCGGCGAGGTGGAGCTGATCGTCACCGCCTCCGACAAGGATGGCCGGCCCGCCCAGGCCGCCTCCAGCGTCTGGGTCACCCGCCAGGGCGAACTGTGGTTCGGCGGCGAGGACCATGACCGCATGGACGTGCTGCCCGAAAAGCGCAGCTACGAGCCCGGCGAGACCGCGCGCTTCCAGGTGCGCATGCCCTTCCGCTACGCGACGGCCCTGGTCGCCGTGGAACGCGAAGGCATCGTCAGCACCCAGGTCATGCAGCTCAATGGCCAGAACCCCACCGTGGAGCTGAAGGTCCAGCCCGACTGGGGCCCCAACGTCTACGTGAGCGTGCTGGCCCTGCGCGGGCGACTGCGCGAGGTGCCCTGGTACAGCTTCTTCACCTGGGGCTTCAAGGCGCCGCGCGAGTGGTGGAACGCCTTCTGGCATGAGGGCAAGGAGTACATCGCGCCCACGGCCCTGGTCGATCTGTCCAAGCCCGCCTATCGCCTGGGCATGGCCGAGATCCGCGTGGGCACCAAGGCCCATCGCATCGACGTCAAGGTCACGGCCGACCAGGCCAGCTACCAGGTGCGCGGCACCGCCAAGGTCACCATCAGCGCCACGCTGCCCGACGGCAAGCCCGCCGCTGGCGCCGAGGTGGCGCTGGCGGTCGTGGACCAGGCCCTGCTGGAGCTCATGCCCAACACCAGCTGGCAGCTGGCCGACGCGATGCTGCGCCGCCGCGAGTGGGGCGTGCAGACCTCGACCGCGCAGATGGAGGTGATCGGCAGGCGCCACTACGGCCGCAAGGCCGTGGCCGCTGGCGGCGGCGGTGGCCGCAGCCAGACGCGCGAGCTGTTCGAGACGCTGCTGCTGTGGAATCCGAGCGTGGTGCTCGATGCCCAGGGCAAGGCCCAGGTCAGCGTGCCGCTCAACGACTCGCTGACCACCTTCCAGGTGGTAGCGGTGGCCGACCATGGCGTGTCGATGTTCGGCACGGGCCAGGCGCCCATCCGCACCGCCCAGGACCTGCAGATCATCAGCGGCCTGCCGCCGCTGGTGCGCGAGGAGGACCAGTTCCGTGCCATGGTCACGCTGCGCAACACCTCGGCCAAGGCCATGAAGGTGCAGGTCACGCCGCGTGCCACGCTGCTGGAGCTGGCAGCGCAGACCGTGGAGATTCCCGCGGGCGAGGCGCGCGAGGTGGCCTGGAACGTCACGGCGCCGGCCCAGCTGGGCCAGACCCGCGCCGAGGCGCTGATCTGGGAGATCGAGGCCCGCGACACCGCAGGCGGTGACAAGCCGGCCAGCGACAGGCTGAAGGTCAGCCAGCGCATCATCCCGGCCGTGCCGCTGACGGTGCAGCAGGGTACCCTGATGCAGGTCGATGGCAGCATCAACCTGCCCGTGCAACTGCCGGCCGATGCACTGTCCGGCCGCGGCGGCCTGCGCATGTCGCTGGCGCCCAAGCTGGCCGAAGGCCTGCCGGGCGTGCGCGACTGGTGGGCGCGCTATCCCTACAGCTGCCTGGAGCAGGTCACCAGCAAGGCCGTGGGCATGAGCGACGCCACGCTGTGGCAGTCCACCATGGGCCAACTGCCCAGCTACCTGGACGGCGACGGCCTGGCCAGCTACTTCCCGCTGGCGGGCGACGGTTCGGGCCGTGCGGCCCGCGGCAGCGATACGCTGACGGCCCACCTGCTCAACCTCTCGGCACTGGCACAGGGCGTGGACAAGCGCTTCGTGCTGCCGGCGGCCGAGCGCGAGCGCATGGAAAACGGCCTGATCGCCTTCGTCGAAGGCCGCATCCAGCGCAGCTTCTGGAGCCCGCGCAAGGATCTGGACATGCGCAAGCTGGCCGCCATCCAGGCGCTGGCGCTGACGGGCCGCGCCAATCCGCGCATGCTCGACAGCATCACCATCGCGCCCAATGACTGGCCCACGCATGCCGTCATCGACTGGGTGGCCCTGCTCAAGCACATGCGCGAGCTGCCCCAGCGCGAACAGCAGCTGGCCCAGGCCCAGCAGATCCTGCGCGCCCGCCTGAGCTACCAGGGCACGCGCGTGGCCTTCAGCAACGAGCAGGACGACCAGTGGTGGTGGCTGATGCAGGGCCCCGAGGTCAACCTGGCCCGCCTGATGCTGGTCAACATGGACGACCCGACGTGGAAGGAAGAGCTGCCGCGCCTGGCCAATGGCTTCATCTCGCGCCAGAGCAACGGCGCCTGGGGCACGACCACGGCCAACCTGTGGGGCGCGCTGGCACTGCAGCGCTTCTCGCAGCAGTTCGAGGCCACGCCCGTGACGGGCGCCACCCAGGCGGCTTTGGGCGCGTCCCAGGCCCGCGTGGAGTGGAGCCAGGTCACGCGCATGCGCGCCAGCGACACCGAGGGCGCGGCGCACCAGGCGTCCAGCTTCGGCGCGACCACGGTGGTCGGCGGCCTGCGCAACAACACCATGTTCCTGCCCTGGAGCGCGGTGGGTGATGCTCGCAAGGGCCAACTGACGGTGACCCAGCAGGGCACCGGCAAGCCCTGGCTCACGCTGCAGTCGGTGGCGGCCGTGCAGCTGAAGGCGCCGTTCAGCGCCGGCTACACCGTCACGCGCACGGTCAAGCCCGTGGAGCAGGCCGACAAGAGCCTGCCCGCAGGCCAGTACTCGCGCGGCGACGTGCTGCGCGTCACGCTGGAGGTGCAGGCCCGCACCGACATGACCTGGGTGGCCATCACCGACCCCGTGCCCACGGGCGCCACCATCCTGGGCGGCGGTCTGGGGCGCGACTCGGAGATCGCCTCGGGCGGCGAGCGCGCAGAAGGCGCGGGCTGGCTGGCTTATGAAGAGCGCAGCTTCGAGGCCTACCGCGCCTACTACCAGTACCTGCCCAAGGGCAATACGCGCGTGGAGTACACCGTGCGGCTGAACAATGCCGGCGACTTCGCGCTGCCGCCCACGCGGGTGGAGGCGCTGTATGCGCCCGAGATGTTCGGCGAGGTTCCCAACGCCCGCATCAAGGTGAGCGACAAGCGCTGATGCAGCGTTGATGGCGCCCTGACAAGGGGGCGGCCCTGCGGCCTATGATGGCTGCAGGACCGCCCCCTTTTTTCATCACCCTCCGCTCCATGGCACAAGTCATCCTCTCTCCGGTTCCCTCAGGCAGCGCCCTGCAGGACCGCCTCAAGACCGCCTATTTCCACGACAGCTACCAGCTGCAATTGCCGGACGACGGCAGCAGCCCCATGGCGCTGTACCTGCGCTGCGTGGGCCGCACGCCGGGCTGGATCGACTTTCTGATGCGCCTGCGCAACCGCGTGGTGGCGCCCTTCGGCATCAAGGACCTGGGCACGCTCAGCGGCGTCGATGCGCAGCGCCAGCCATCGAGCTACCGCGTGGGCGATCGCGCCGGCATCTTCCGTGTCCATGCCCTGAGCGACAGCGAAGTGGTCCTGGGCGACAGCGACCGGCACCTGGACGTGCAGGTCTCCCTCATGCGGCTGCCCAGCCCCGAGGGCGCGCCGTCCGGCACCTTCACCGCCGCCATGTCCACCGTGGTCCATGTGCACAATGCGCTGGGCCGCATCTACATGCTGGGCGTGGCGCCGGCCCACCGCGTCATCGCCCCGGCCGTGGTGGCCAAGCTGGCCGGCTGAAAGCTGCGGATGGAGCCGTCGGCTGTCCAGACCATCAAAATGGCCGTCATGGGTGCCTCGGGGCTGTCCAAGGACGCCTTGCATATCTACGTGGGCCTGACGGTGGCGCTGGCCGCCTGCGCCGTGCTGCGCAGACCCCTGGGCAGCTGGACGCCCCTCCTGGCGGCCCTGGCGGTGGCCATGACGGGCGAGCTGCTGGACATGCGCGACGATATCGCGAGCCTGGGGTATTGGCGCTGGGGCGCCAGCCTGCACGACATTGCCAATACCGTGTTCTGGCCCGCCGTACTGGCTGCGCTGGCGCGCTGGAGCAGCGTGCTGGGGCGTCGGCCCTGAAGTCAGCAAATCGGAAGCCTTTGGCGTTGGCGTCCGACGCCTGCTTCCACGCCGCCCCTTGCATACTTGCGGCCTTTGCCCGGCGGACATCCCCCGAGCAGGGAACGGGGCCCGCCCCACAAGGGCAGGGCCGCCACCATTGCGAATCGGTTCCCGGGCACACCATTGATCACAAGAGAGAGGGTATATGCCAGACACGACCACCGATCCCCGACCGGCGCCACCCGCGCCACCAGTGGCTCCGCCACCGGATGCACCGCAGGCGGCCACGCCATCGCCTGCCGAGCCTGCACCGCGCATCACCTTCTCAGGCCCCGTCGTCATTCCTTCCCTGCTGGTGCTGGGCCTGCTGCTGCTGTACTGCGGCCTCATGCCCGACAGCGCCGACCTGCTGTTCTCCAGCGCCCAGGCCTGGGTGGTGGGGCACATGGACTGGTTCTATGCCGTCTCGGTCACGCTGTTCCTGGTCTTTCTGATCTTCGTCGCGTCCAGCCGTTTCGGTGATATCCGCCTGGGTCCCGATGATGCGGAGCCCGAGTTCAGCTTCATCTCCTGGACCGCCATGCTGTTCGCCGCCGGCATGGGCATCGGCCTGATGTACTTCGGCGTGGGCGAGCCGCTGCAGCATTTCCTCAAGCCGCCCACGGCCGTGCCTTCCACGCCGGCCGCCGCGCGCGAGGCGCTGCAGTCCACCTTCTTCCACTGGGGCTTTCATGCCTGGGCCGTCTACGGAACCATGGGCCTGGTGTTGGCGTACTTCGGCTTTCGCTACAACCTGCCGCTGACCATGCGCTCGGGCCTGTACCCGCTGCTGGGCAAGCGCATCAACGGCCCCATCGGCCACAGCGTGGATGCCTTCGCGCTGGTGGGCACCATCGCGGGTATCGCCACCACGCTGGGCTATGGCGCGCTGCAGCTGGCTGCGGGCCTGCATACGGTGACGGGATGGGACACCTCCACGGCGCTGTTCCGCATCTCGGTCATCGTCATCGTGGTCGGCCTGGCCGGGCTGTCGGCCGTCTCGGGCCTGGACAAGGGCGTGCGCCGCCTGAGCGAGTTCAATCTCGTGCTGGCCTTCATCCTGCTGGCCTTCGTCATTGTGGCGGGGCCCACGGTCTTCCTCTTCGAGGCGCTGAGCGAGAACATCGGCAACTACCTGTCTGGCCTGGTCCAGCTGTCGTTCCGCACCTTTGCCTACGAGCCGCCCAGCCAGGAAGGCTGGTTCGGCGGCTGGACCATCCTCTACTGGGCCTGGTGGATCTCCTGGTCGCCCTTCGTGGGCATGTTCATCGCGCGCATCTCGCGCGGGCGCACCATCCGCCAGTTCGTGACCGGCGTGCTGCTGGTGCCCACGGCCTTCAACCTGCTGTGGATGACGGCCTTCGGCAACAGCGCCATCTGGATAGACACCCACGTGGCCATGGGCGCGTTGGGGCAGACGGCCTCGAACGTGGATGCGCTGCTGTTCCGCTTCTTCGAGTACCTGCCCTGGTTCAAGCCCGTGGCTTGGCTCACCATCGTGCTGATCGCGGTGTTCTTCGTCACCTCGGCGGACTCCGGGGCCTTCGTGGTGGACAACATCGCCTCGCGCGGCCATGCGCGTTCGCCGGTCTGGCAGCGGCTGTTCTGGGCTGCCGTGCTGGGCGTGACGGCCATGGTGCTGATGCTGGCCGGCGGCCTCAAGGCGCTGCAGGCCATGACCCTGGTGGCGGCCCTGCCGGTGGCCGTCATCATGCTGGCCCTGTGCTACGGGCTGTGGCGCGGGCTGCAGGCCGACCGCGCGCACTTCTCGCCCGACCTGGCTCCGGCCACCAGCTTCTGGAGCGGCCAGCACTGGCGCAAGCGCCTGGAGCAGATCGTGCACCAGCCCTCGCGCGCCGATGTGCGCAGGTTCCTGGCCGGCGTGGTGTTGCCCGCCATGAACGAGGTGGCCGCCGAGATGCAAAGGCGCGGCGTGCAGGCCGTGGTCACCGAGGACCTGGATGGCGAGGGCGCCGTGCGCCTGACCGTGCCCGATCCCTCGCTGCGCGACTTCGTCTACGGCGTGCGCGCCACGCGCCGCACGGTGCCCACCTTCCTGGTGAGCGAGGCGGCCAGCGAGCAGGAGCGCCGCCATGTCTACGAGCCCATCACCTTCTTCGAGGACGGCCGCCTGGGCCACGACATCCAGTACCTGCGCAGCGAGGAAGTCATCGCCGACATCCTGCGCCACTACGAGCGCTACCTGTCGCTGAGCGCCGACCAGCGCACGCATCTGCTGAACCGGGCTCCGGGCCACAGCTGAGCCGTGCTGCGCAGTGCCGCCGTCGCGGCACCCCGGGCCTTTGGGTAAACACCGGGGTGCCAGCCGGCGGCCGCCTGCGGATACTGGGCGCTGCCATGCAGCTCGAATACTCTACCCATTCGCAGGAGCCACGCCATCGTTTCGACTACTGGCACGAGGTGGTCTGCCGCCACTGCATCCCGGCCGACAGCCACCGCGCGCAGGGGGATGGTGCAGGTCCCGGCGGCTTCGGGGCCACGCTGTCCGTGCGGTCCCTGGGACTGCTGGAGATCAGTGCCATGTCGGCACCCAGCCACCGCTGGGTGCGCAACGCAGCCCACCTGCGCCTGCATGCCCGCGACGAGCTGTGGCTGGGCTATCTGCTCCAGGGCCAGGCCGAGGTGCGCCAGGGAGGGCAAGTGGCCCGGCTGAGTGCGGGCAATCTGGTGCTTTATGACGCTGCGCAGCCTTTCGAATTCTCGGTGGCGCCCCGCGATATCCTGCTGATGCGCATTCCGCGCAGCGAATTGTTGAATCGCTTTGCCCGTGCACCCTCGCACGCGGGCCGGGCGCTGCATGGCCATGCCCCGGCCGTGGCGCCGCTGCGGGCCATGCTCGGCGAGGCCATCGCCATGCCGCCTGCGCCGCACGGTGATGCCTTGGCGCAGCGCTTCGGCATGGCGCTGCTCGACGTGCTGGCCCTGGCGCTGGAGATGCAGGAGATGGCCGTGCAGCCCCGCTCGGAACGGGACCTGCACGGCCGCATCCAGGCGTTCATCCAGGACAACCTGGGCTCGCCCGAGCTGTCGCTGCAATGGCTGGCGCAGCAGCACAACGTCTCGCCCCGTACCGTGACGCGGGCCTTTGCGCGGCGCAACCAGACGCCCATGGGCCTGGTATGGCAGCTGCGGCTGCAGGCCAGCCGCCAGGCCCTGATGCAGGGGCGCTGCTCCAGCGTGACCGAGGCGGCCTTCGCGCATGGATTCTCCGATGCGGCGCACTTCAGCCGAGCCTTTCGCAAGGCGTTCGGCTGCACGCCCCGCAGCCTGCTGGCCGCCTGAGCAAGGTCGCTGACCCTCACGAACAAGCGTCGGCGCCGCCGGCTCCCTAGCATGGGCCTGCCGTGCGTCCCGTGCGGCTTTTCCAGTGCAACAACGGTGGCGCCCCGGAGCCGGGCGCCGGGAGACATGCCATGAACGACAGCGAACTGCACCATCTCGAACTGCTGGAGGTGGGGCGCGAGATCCAGTCCCGCCGCATTTCCTCGGAAGAGGTGACCCGCCACATGCTGGCGCGCATCGAGGCCGTGGACGCGCGGCTGCACAGCTACGTGACGGTGATGGCGCAGCAGGCGCTGGAGGACGCCCGCCGCGCCGACGCCGAGATCGCGCAGGGCCGCCGCCGCGGTGCGCTGCACGGCGTGCCGCTGGCGCTCAAGGACCTGCTGTGGACCCGGGGCGTCCCCACCACGCATGGAATGACGCTGCACCGCGACCATCGCCCCACGGAAGATGCCACCGTGGTGCGCAGGCTGCGCGAGGCCGGCGCCGTCATCCTGGGCAAGCTGCAGCAGACCGAAGGCGCCTTCGCCGACCACCATCCCGAGATCACTGCCCCCGTCAACCCCTGGGGCGCCCAGCTGTGGCCCGGGGCCTCGTCCAGCGGCTCGGGCGTGGCCACGGCGGCGGGGCTGTGCTTCGGATCGCTGGGCACGGACACCGGGGGCTCCATCCGCTTTCCATCGGCCGCCAACGGCATCACGGGGCTCAAGCCCACCTGGGGCAGGGTGAGCCGCCACGGCGCCTTCGAATTGGCCGCGTCCCTGGACCACATAGGCCCGATGGCGCGCAGTGCTGCCGATGCCGCAGCCATGCTCGCGGCCATCGCCGGGGCGGACCCGCTGGACCCTACGGCCAGCCAGTGCAGCGTGCCCGACTATCTGGCCATGATGACGCGCGGATTCTCCGGCCTGCGCCTGGGCATGGACCGGCAATGGGCACTGGACGGCGTGGATGCCCCCTCCCGCCAGGCGGTGGAGCAGGCCCTGGCGGTGGCGCAGCGCCTGGGGGCCAGCGTGCAGGAGGTCCGCTTTCCCGATGCCACCCAGGCGGTGGAGGACTGGCCGGCGCTGTGCGCGGTGGAGACCGCCGTGGCGCACGGCGCCACTTTCCCTGCACGGCGCGAGGCCTATGGCCCCGGGCTCGCCGGGCTGATCGACCTGGGGCTGGGCCTGTCCGCCACCGACTACCAGCGGCTGCTGCTGCGCCGCGCGGACTTCACGGGCCGGGTGCGTGCACTCTTCGCGCAGGTGGACCTGCTGCTGGTTCCCGCCACGGCCTTTGCGGCTCCCACGCTGCAACGCATGGCGCATTTCGGCTCCGATGCCGAGCTGTTCTCGGGCATGCTGCGCTACACCTGCCCGTTCGACCTGACGGGCAGCCCCACGATCACGCTGCCCGGCGGACGCACTCCCGAGGGCGCGCCCGTGGCCTTCCAGTTCGTGGCCCCCGACTTCCGCGAAGACCTGCTGGTGCGCGCGGGCTGGGCGTTCCAGCAGGCCACGGACTGGCACAGACAGCACCCTGCTGCCTGAGCCGCCTGAGCCGCCTGAGCCGCCAGGCCGGTGGCGCGACACGGGCCTGTCACACAGCCTTCCTAGACTGGCGTGATGTCCTTGATCGAGATGGAAGGTGTCGCCAAGTCCTGGGGCGGCACCACGGCACTGCAGGCGCTGGATCTGCGCATTGAACCCGGATCCTTTTGCGTGCTGCTCGGTCCCTCGGGCTGCGGCAAGTCCACCACGCTGCGCATCATCGCGGGCCTGGAAAGCGCCACCTCGGGCCGCGTACGCATCGATGGGCAGGACGTCACCCAACTGCCGCCCGCTCGGCGCGGCATTGCCATGGTGTTCCAGAACTACGCGCTGTTCCCGCACCTGACGGTGGCGCAGAACATCGGCTTCGGCCTGTCCGTGCGCAAGGTCCCGGCGGCCGAGGCGCGCCGGCGCATCGACGAGGCCGCCGCGCTGCTGGGCCTGGACGCGCTGCTGGCGCGCCGGCCCGGCCAGCTGTCGGGCGGCCAGCAGCAGCGCGTGGCGCTGGGCCGCGCACTGGTGGCCCGCGCCCGCGTCTGCCTGATGGATGAGCCGCTGTCCAACCTCGACGCCCAGCTGCGCCAGGAAATGCGCACCGAGCTGCGCGAGCTGCAGCGGCGCCTGGGCCTGACCGTGGTCTATGTCACGCACGACCAGGCCGAGGCCATGGGCATGGCCGACCAAGTGGTGCTGCTCAGCCAGGGGCGCGTGGAGCAGTGCGCCGCGCCCCAGGAGATCTACAGCCGGCCCGCCACCACCTTTGCCGCGCGCTTCATCGGCACGCCGGCCATGAACATCGCGCGCCTCGACGGCCTGCACATCGCGGGCAGCCATGCCAGCGCCGCGCCCGCCGGCCTGCAGCAGCCGGGCCAGGCGCGCTGGCTGGGCGTCAGGCCCGAGGACATGCGCCTGTCGCTCCATGGCGATGTCGGCAGCGGCCCCGTGGTGGCTGCCGACATCGAAAGCCTCGAATACCTGGGCGCCGACCTGGTGCTGCGCTGCCGCGTGGGCAGCGAGCAACTGATGGTGCGCACCGCTGGCAGCCAGCTCGGCGGCCTGCAGCCGGGCCAGCTCGTGGGCCTGCGCTGGGCGCGCGAGGCCACGCATTTCTTTGACGAAAAGGGGCGGCGCTGCACGGCCTGAGGCCGAGGCACCGGCCCCCAATTCCTTCGCCATCCACCGTTTCAGCCGTTTCAGCCGTTCCGGCTTTCGCACCCGAAGCACCTTCCAGGAGAGTCCGCCATGCAACGCCATGCCTTCCTCAAAACCCTCGCAGCCGCAGCCGCCCTGGCCGCCACGGGCCTGCTGAACACCGCCAGCGCGCAGACGCCGCTGGAGGTGCCGTTCTACTACCCCGTGGCCGTGGGCGGCCCCATCACCAAGGTGATCGACGGCTATGCGGCCGAGTTCAACAAGGCCCATCCGCAGTACCGGATCACGCCCGTCTATGCGGGCACCTACCAGGAGACCATCGTCAAGGCGCTGACGGCCCACAAGTCGGGCAAGCCGCCGGCCAGCTCGGTGCTGCTGTCCACCGACATGTTCACGCTGATCGACGAGGACGCCATCGCCCCCATCGACGACTTCGTGAAGACCGATGCCGACCGGGCCTGGCTCAAGGGCTTCTATCCGGCCTTCATGGCCAACAGCCAGACGGGCGGCAAGACCTGGGGCGTGCCCTTCCAGCGTTCCACCGTGGTCATGTACTACAACAAGGAAGCCTTCAAGGAAGCCGGCCTGGACCCGAACAAGGCGCCGCAGAACTGGAAGGAACTCAAGGAAGCTGCGCACAAGCTGACGAAGAAGGACGCCAGCGGCAAGGTCGTGCAGTACGGCATACAGATCCCGTCCACGGGCTTTGCCTACTGGATGCTGCAGACGCTGACCACGCCCAATGACGTGCTGCTGGCCAACGAGGCCGGCACCCAGGTCACGCTGGACAGCCCCCGGGTCGTGGAGGCGCTGGACTTCTGGGTGGGCCTGGTCAAGGAGGGCGTGCACCCGGCCGGCGTGGTGGAGTGGGGCACGACGCCCAAGGACTTCATGGAAAAGAAGGCCGCCATCATCGTCACCACCACGGGCAACCTGACCAATATCCGAGCCAATGCCAAATTCGACTTCGGCGTGGGCCAGATCGCAGGCAATGTGCGCAAGGGCTCGCCCACGGGCGGCGGCAACTTCTACCTGTTCAAGAAGGCGCCCCGGGAGCAGCAGGAGGCGGCCTTCCAGTTCATGAAGTGGGTCACCCAGCCCCCGCTGGCCGCGCAGTGGAGCATGGACAGCGGCTACGTGGCCGTCTCGCCCGCCGCCTATGACACGCCCGCGCTCAAGAAGTACGGCCAGGACTTCCCGCAGGCCCTGGTGGCGCGCGACCAGCTGCCGGTATCGGTGGCCGAGTTCTCCACGCATGAGAACCAGCGCGTGACCAAGGTGCTCAACGACGCCGTGCAGGCCGCCCTCAACGGCAGCAAGACCTCGGCCCAGGCCCTGCAGGATGCGCAAAAGGAAGCAGACCGCATCCTGCGCCGCTACAAGTGATGGCGCAGTGCCGCTGACTGCATGAGCTCCGCTCCCGCCTCCCTTGTCCGCGGCCGACAGGCCGTCCATGCCTGGCTGATGCTGCTGCCGGCGCTGGTGCTGCTGGTGGCCTTCACGCACTGGCCGGCCGTGGCTACGCTGATCGACAGCCTGCATGCCACGCTGCGCGGCGGCCAGCCGGGGCCATGGGTGGGCCTGGAGAACTACGCCGTGATGGTGGACGACCCGGTGTTCTGGCAGGCCGTGCGCAACAACCTGTGGTTCGCGGCGGCCACGATCCCGCTGTCCATGGCGCTGGCGCTGGCCATGGCGCTGTGGGTCAACGAGAGGCTGGCCGGCCGCGCCTTCGTGCGCATGGCGTACTTCACGCCCACGGTGCTGCCCATGATTGCCGTGGCCAACATCTGGCTGTTCTTCTACACCCCGCAGTACGGGCTGCTGGAGCAGCTGCGCGGCGCACTGGGCCTTCCCGCGCACAACTGGCTGGGCGACCCGTCCACGGCGCTGGCCTGCGTGACCGTGGTGGCGGTGTGGAAGGAGGCGGGCTTTTTCATGATCTTCTACCTGGCCGCGCTGCAGACCCTCAACCCCAGCCTCAAGGAGGCGGCGGCCATCGAGGGGGCCTCGCGCTGGTACTTCCTGCGCCGCGTGCAGTGGCCGCTGCTGATGCCGACCACGCTGTTCGTGCTGGTCAATGCGGTGATCAACGCCTTCCGCCTGGTGGACCACCTCTTCATCCTCACGCGCGGCGGGCCGGACAACGCCTCCACGCTGCTGCTCTATCACCTGTACGAAGTGGGCTTCAAGTTCTGGGACACGGGCTATGCGGCGGCCCTGACCGTGGTGCTGGTCGCCGTGCTGGCGGCCGTGGCGCTGCTGCAGTTCTTCGTGCTCGACAAGAAGGTGCACTACCAATGAGCGCCGCATCCATTGCCCCGCGCCATGCGCCGCCCGCGCTGTACGGCGCCACCTGGCTGGACACGCTGGCCGCCTGGCTGCTGGCCCTGCTGTGGATACTGCCGCTGGCCTATGCGTTCTGGACGGCCTTTCATCCGCCCGAATACTCGGCACGCTTCGACCTGGCAGCGCCCTGGACGCTGGAGAACTTTCGCCGTGCCTGGCAGGCCGCGCCCTTTGCGCGCTATTTCCTGAACACGGCCGTGCTGGTGGTCATGATTTTGGCGGCCCAGCTGGTGCTGGGCACGCTGGCGGCCTATGCCTTTGCACGCTACCGCTTTCGTGGCCAGGGCCTGGCCTTTGCCCTGGTGCTGGTGCAGCTGATGATCATGCCGGACATCCTGCTGGTGGCGAACTACCAGACCCTGTCGCGCCTGGGCGCCGTCGATACGCTGCTGGGCATCGGCCTGCCGTACTTCGCATCGGCCTTTGCCATCTTTTTGCTGCGCCAGACCTTCCTGGGCATTCCCCGGGAACTGGACGAGGCCGCGCGGGTGGAGGGTGCCAGCACCCTGCAGATCCTGTGGCGCGTCTACGTGCCGCTGGCGCGGCCCGTGTACCTGGCGTTCGCGCTGGTGTCGGTGAGCTTTCACTGGAACAACTTCCTGTGGCCGCTGATCATCACCAACAGCGTGCAGGCGCGCCCGCTCACCGTGGGGCTGCAGGTGTTCTCCAGCGTGGAGTCGGGCGTGGAATGGGCCACCATCACGGCCGCCACGCTGATGAGCTCGGGCCCGCTGCTTGTGGCCTTCGTGCTGTTCCAGCGCCAGTTCGTGCAGAGCTTCATGCGTGCGGGGATCAAGTGAGGGCGGTGCTAAAGTTCCTTGTCCCAGCCTTTCACCCCGAGGTCCACCATGTCCGGTCCCGCATCCGCAGGTCTGTTCATCTACGCCAAGCAGCCTGACCGGCTGGCGCTGTTCTACATGGAGGTGCTGGCCATGCGCATGCTGCACCACACCAGCGAGCTCATGGTGCTGCAGTCGCCGGACCTGCAACTGGTGCTGCACGCCATTCCCGAGGCGATTGCGCGGCACATCACCATCACCGAGCCACCCCAGCCGCGCGAGAACGTGGCCCTCAAATTCTTTGCCACAGTGACCAGCTTCGCGGCCGTTCGTCCCCTGGTCATCGCCCATGGCGGCCAGCTGTGGGAGCAGTCCTGGCAGGGGCCGGGCTTTCGCGTCTGCAACGCCATGGACCCCGAAGGCAACCTGTTCCAGCTGCGTGAGCCGCTGCCCGCATGATGCAGATCCTCACCTGGAACACCCAATGGTGCCTGGGCCTGGACGGCCGCATGGACCCGGAGCGCATCGTGGCGCATGCGCTGTCCATGGCCGATATCGACGTGCTGTGCCTGCAGGAAATCGCCATCCACTACCCCGGCCTGCAGGGCGCGCCCGGCGACCAGGTGGCGCAGATCCGCCAGGCCCTGCCCGAAGGCTGGAAGGTCTTCTTCGGCGCCGCCGTGGACGAGTTCACGGCCGTGGGCCGGCAGCGCTTCGGCAACCTGGTGGCCACGCGCCTGCCGGTGCTGCAACTGGCCCACCACCGCCTGCCGTATCCGCACGACGGCGGCGTGCGCAGCATGCCGCGCTGCTGCACGGCGGCCACGGTGATGGATGCCGCGCTGGGCCCCGTGCGGGTGATGAGCACCCACCTCGAATATTTCTCGCGCCGCCAGCGCATGGCCCAGGCGCTGGCGCTGCGTTCCCTGCAGATCGAGGCGCTGGGCCAGGCCGAGGCGCCGCCCCAGCCCGCCAGCGATGGCTCGCCCCAGCAGACCAAGCCGCACACGCCGCATGCCGTGCTCTGCGGCGACTTCAACTTCGAGCCGCACGAGGACGAATACGCCGGCCTGTCCGCCCCCTGGGCGGCCGGCGAGCAGGGCGCAGTGAGTGCCGGCCAGTGGCACAACAGCTGGAGCGTGCTGCACCCGGACCAGCCCCAGCCGCCCACCTTCCGGTTGTTCGACCGCCAGTGGGGCCCTGAGCCCGGCGCGTGCGATTTCGCCTGGGTCAGCGACAGCCTGCGCGGCCATGTGCGTGGCTGGGCCGTGGACAGCGACACAAGGCTCTCGGACCACCAGCCCGTGCTGCTGCAGCTGGATTGATCCAGGTCAGGGTCCGCCGCCAAGCCGGCCTTCGCCTACAGACAGTGTGGCGGGCCTGCTCCAAGGTCATGGGGACTGTTTTGAAGGAGCATCCATGAGCCTCAATCCGCTCTCCACGATTCTTCACCGCACCTGGTGGGTGCTGCTGCTGCGCGGCCTGGTCGCCATCGCCTTCGGCGTGCTGACCTGGGCGCAGCCGGCGGCATCGCTGGCGGCGCTGGTGCTGACCTTCGGCGCCTTCACCTTTGTCGATGGTTTGCTGGGCGTGTATTCGGCCATCCAGGGGCGCGACCAGATGCGCCATTGGTGGGTGCTGCTGCTGTGGGGCCTGGCCGGCGTGGTGGTGGGCGTGCTCACCGTGGTCGCGCCCGGCGTCACGGCGCTGGTGATGACGCTGTACATCGGCGCCTGGGCCCTGGTCACGGGCCTGCTGCAGATCGTGGCGGCCGTGCGGCTGCGCAAGGAGATCACGGGCGAGTGGCTGCTGATCCTGGGCGGCGTGCTGTCCGTGCTGTTCGGCGCCTTCGTGCTGGCCCAGCCGGGCGCGGGCATGATGGCCATGCTCTGGGTGCTGGCCACGTATGCGGTGGTCTTCGGCGTGCTCATGGTGCTGCTGTCCTTCAAGCTCAAGAAGGGCATACGCCATTCTTCCTGAGCCGCGGGTGCAAAGGCGGACAATGCCGGCTCCATGATCGAATCCCGGCGACCTTCTCCCTTCATGCGTCTTCCCCGCGCGGCCCTGGCGGCCGCGCTGCTGTTCGCGGCGGCCGGTGCCGCCCAGGCGCTGCCCAGCTTTTCCGAGGTCCGCGAAGGCCACCGTTCCTCCGAGACCGAACTGCTCTCGCGCGAGGGCGAGGTGCTGCAGCGCCAGCGCACCGACGCCAGCGTGCGCCGTGGCGACTGGGTGGCCCTGGCCGACATCTCGCCCGCGCTGCGCACGGCCCTGGTGCTCAGCGAGGACAAGCGCTTCTACGAACACAGCGGCGTGGACTGGGCCGCCGTGTCCTCCGCCGCCTGGGGCAACCTCTGGAACCAGCGCACGCGCGGCGCCAGCACCATCACCATGCAGCTGGCGGGCCTGCTCGACGGCGACTGGCGCCAGGGCCCGGGCGGGCGCAGCGTGGTGCAGAAACTGGGCCAGACCGTCTCGGCCCAGGTGCTGGACCGGCGCTGGCGCAAGGACCAGATCCTGGAGGCCTACCTGAACCTGGTGCCCTTCCGTGGCGAGATCGTGGGCATCGATGCGCTGTCGCGCACCCTGTTCGGCAAGGCCGCGCACGGGCTGGACGCGCGCGAGGCCGCCATTGCCGCCGCCCTGGTGCGCGCGCCCAACGCCTCGCCCGAGCGCGTGGGCCGGCGCGCCTGCGGCGTGCTGCAGTCGCTGGCGCCCGAGGACGCGGCGGCGCGCGACTGCACGGCCATGGAATTGCTCACCGCCAGCGTGCTGCTGCGCCGGCAATGGGCGGCCAGCGAAGGCCAGGCCCCGCATCTGGCGCGCCGCCTGCTGGCCGAGCCGCAGTCCAAAGGCCAGGCCCGCGTGCGATCCACGCTGAGCGCGCCCGTGCAGCGCTTTGCCGTGCAAAGCCTGCAGCAGCAACTGCGCGAGCTGCAGGGCCGCAATGTGGAGGACGGCGCCATCGTCGTGCTGGACAACGCCACGGGCGAGGTGCTGGCCTGGGTGGGCTCGTCGGGCGAATTGAGCCAGGCGGCCGAGGTGGATGGCGTCACGGCCATGCGCCAGCCCGGCTCCACGCTCAAGCCCTTTCTCTATGCCCAGGCCATTGCCGAGCGGCGGCTGACGGCGGCCTCGCTGATCGAGGATTCATCGGCCCACATTCCCACGCAGAACGGGCTCTACATTCCGCAGAACTACGACCGGCGCTTCAAGGGCTGGGTCTCGGCCCGCACGGCGCTGGCGTCGTCGCTCAACGTGCCGGCCGTGCGCACCCTGGTCATGGTCACGCCCGATGCCTTCTTCTCGCAGCTGCAGCGCCTGGGCCTGCCGCTGCGCGAAAGCGGCGGCTACCACGGCTTCAGCCTGGCGCTGGGCAGCGCCGAGGTGCCGCTGCTGCAGCTCACCAACGCCTACCGCGCCCTGGCCAACGGCGGGCAACTGACGCCCGTGCGCTGGGCGGCAGCCCCGGCCCCCGCTCCGGCTGCCGTGCCGAAGACCCAGGCCAAGGCCGGTGCTGCCGTGCAGGCCATCGACGCACGCGCGGCCTTCATCGTGGGCGACATCCTGTCCGATCCCATGGCGCGCGCGCCCACCTTCGGCACGGACAGCGTGCTGGCCACGCGCTTTTGGTCGGCCGTCAAGACCGGCACCAGCAAGGACATGCGCGACAACTGGGCCGTGGGCTGGTCGCAGCGCTACACCGTGGGCGTGTGGGTGGGCAATGCGCGCGGCGAGGCCATGCACTCGGTCAGCGGCACCAGCGGCGCGGCACCTGTCTGGGCCGCCGTGATGGGTTTCCTGCATGCCCGCACACCCAGCCGCGCGCCCAAGGCGCCGGCGGGTGTGCTGCAGCAGGCGGTGCGCTTCGGCCCCGATGCCTCGGGCCTGCCGCTGGAGAGCGCACGCAGCGAGTGGTTCGTGGCGGGCACGCAGCAGAGCCTGTTCGCCATGGCGGGCAGCGGCCTGCCTGCCGCATCCGCATCAACACGCGGGACTTCGGCAGCCTCGCCCGTGCGCATTGCGCGCCCGGCCAACGGCACCATCCTCGCGCTGGACCCCGACATTCCGCCGGACCGCCAGCGCGTGCAGCTGTCGGCCCGGCCCTCGGGCACGGCCGCCACGCAGGAATGGCAGGACGCGAGCCTGCGCTGGCGCATGGTCAGCGCCGCCCCGCCCGGCGCGGCCGAGCCTGCGCCCAAGGAGATCGGCCGGGGTGCTGCCGCCGCCTGGATGCCCTGGCCCGGCCGCCACCGGCTGGAACTGGTCGATGCCAAGGGGCAGGTGCTGGACAGCGTGCAGGTGGAGGTGCGCGGCGCCGGCGTGGTGGCTTCGCGCGCGGGCGGGCGCTGATCAGGCGCCGGTCGTGATCACTGCGCCGCGCGGGTGCCCGCCGCGCGGATGCCCGCCGCAGTGAAGGCCACCAGCTCGTCGATCACATGCTCCACGGGGTCGGCGCGGTGGCCGCCGCCCAGCATGCGGCTGACTCGGCCGTTGTCGGAGCGGATGTACATCATGGCGCCGTACATGCATTCCAGGCGCCACTGGAAATCGTGCTGCGACAGCTGCGGCAGAGCCTGGCGCAGCAGGGCCGCAAAGCGTTTGGCAGCCTCGTCGTAGGCGGCAAACACCACCTCCCTGACTGCCTGGTCGGGATCGACCGAGCACAGGGCCGTGACGCGGTTGAAGTCGGCCTCGCCCTCGCTGTGGGCGGCGCGCAGCGCAGGGGCGATGAAGGCCCGAAGAATGTCCTCCACGGCAGGCTGCGGCGACTGCTGCTCCAGCCTTTGCAGCAGCGCATGGCGCTGTCCGTTGACGGCCATCACGCGCTGCTCGAACAAGGCCTTGAGCAGGCCCAGCTTGTTGCGGAAGTGGTAGTGGATGGCGCCCGTGTCCACATCGGCCAGCGCCATGACGGCGCGCAGCGACGTGCCCGCGTAGCCATGCCGCGCAAACAGCTGCTCGGCGGCTTGCAGAAGGCGTTCGCGGGCCTGGGCGCGGGGTTCCTCGGCCGCGGTGTCATCGGTGCTGGACGTCATGGCTGCGGATCATAGACAGCGCCAGGCCCTTGCCGCACCAAACCATGGCATGGTGGTGACATGGATTGATTCAGTCGACTGACTGAATTAACATGCGCAGCCATCACACAACGACAAGGAGACACAGCATGACCACCCGCAAGTGGCTCGGCGCCCTGATGGCGCTGGGCTGCACCCTGGCCACCGCGCAGGAGCCGTTCCCGTCGCGGCCGCTGACCCTCATCAACCCCTGGGCGGCGGGCAGCTCCACCGATGTGATGGCGCGTACGCTGGCCGAGGAATTCCGCAAGCAGCTGGGCCAGAGCGTGGTCGTGGTCTCGCGCGACGGGGGCTCGGGCGTGATCGGCATGAATGTGCTGGCCCAGGCGCCGGCCGACGGGCTGACGCTGGCCTTCACGCCCATGACCCCCATCACCGTGCAGCCCCACTACGTCAAGGGCCTGAAGCTGGGGCCCGACAGCGTGCAGCCGCTGTGCGGCGTGACGGAGAACATCCTGGGCGTCAGCGTGCGCGCAGACAGCCCTTTCAAGACGATAGGCGAGCTGGTGGCGGCGGCGAAGAAGGGCTCGCTGAGCTACGGATCGCCGGGACCGAACTCGGCGCCCTTCCTGGCCATGGACCAGCTGGAGCGCGACCAGGGCCTCAAGCTCGTGCATGTGCCCTACAAGGGCGATGCCGGCTCGATACAGGAATTGCTGGCCGGGCGGCTGGACTTCGTCAGCAGCATCGCGGCCTCGGCTGCGCCCCAGATACGCGCGGGCAAGCTGCGCCTGCTGGCCGTGGCCTCGGAGCGCCGCCACCCGGCCTTCCCCGAGGTGCCCACCTTCAAGGAACTGGGCATGGCGGTGCAGGAGGAATCGTTTGCGGGCCTGTTCGTGCCGCGTGGCGTGCCCGAGGCGGTGCTGGGCCGGCTGGACGCCGCCTGCGCCGCCGCAGCGCGGTCCGATGCCGTCAGGCAGGTGGCCCAGCGCGGCGACCAGGTGGTCTTCCACCAGGACCGCCGCCAGTGGGACCGGCGCATCCACGACGAATTCCGCAAACAGGGCGCAGCGGCCGAACGCCATGCGCAGTGACCTCCTTTCCGCCATCTCTCCATCCATGACCGATTCCAGCCTGCCCCCCATCCGCCGCGTGATCACGGCCAACGACGCACAGGGCCGCTCCTTCATTGCCGAGGACGGCGCCTCGCCCGCCGTGCGCCTGGTCGAGGAACGCCCCGGCTACCGCATCACCAACCTGTGGCGCACCGATGCCTCACCCGCGCAGATCAATGCGCCCGACACCATTGCCATCCACCAGGGCGTGGCACCGCCGCCCTATGGCACGGTGCTGCGCATCCTGGACATTCCGCCCGAACCTGCCGATCCGCAGGAGCTGGCGCGTGCCCTGCATGCCACCTTTACACGCATGTACGGCGACGCCCACCGCAACGTGCAGCCCGGCGAGCATCCGGGCATGCACCGCACGGATACCGTGGACTACGCGCTGATGCTGGAGGGCGAGCTGGTCGCCATCCTGGACCGCCAGGAAACCGTGCTGCGCGCCGGTGACGTGCTCATACAGCGCGGCACCAACCATGCCTGGGCCAACCGCTCGGGCCGGCCTGCGCGCATTGCCTTCGTGCTGGTGGCGGGCGAGCAGGGCTCCTGACTCAGGGGGCCTGGCCTGCCCATGCCGCCACGGCAGGGCGTGGCCGCACGAAGCGCTGCTCGATCACGGTCTCGCCCCATTGCTGGCCCGGCCATTCCTCGGCCAGGGTGAAGCCTGACGATTCGTAGAGCCGGCGTGCTGCATCCAGGCCCCGGAAGGTCCACAGCTGGGTGGCCTCGAAGGCCTGCTGGTCGCAGAACGCCAAGGCTTGCTGCAGCAGCTGGCGCCCCGTGCCGGCGCCGCGCAGGCCGTCTTCCAGGATGAACCAGCGCAGGTGCGCCTGGCGGCCCTCGGGGTGCTTGCCAAGGTCCTCTCCATCGATGGCCACGGAGCCCACGACGCGGTCGCCGTCCAGCGCCGTCCACAGCTGGTTGCAGGGCTTGTCCAGCCGGCCGGCGAACTCGGCCAGGCCGCTGGCCACGCGGCTTTCGAAGAAGACGCCAAAGCCTGCGTGGCGCGCATAAAAGCGCGCATGCATGTCCACGATGCGGCCCAGGCAGCCGGGCCGGTATCCGGGCAGGACCTGTATCTGCGCGGGTACGGGTTGGGGCTGGGACAGGGGCTCCTCCTGCCGGTGTGCCTGCAGCGCCCGGGCGTACAGTGCCAGTCCTTGGGCGACGGCCTGCTGCTGCGGCGCCTGCATGCGGTCCAGCGCCGCCGTCACCTGCTGGCGCCCGAAGGCCTCGATGGCGGCCAGCGTACGCCGGCCCTTGGCGGTCAGGGCCAGCTGCTTGACGCGGCCATCCTCGCCATCGGCGGCTTCCTTCAGCTCGCCCGCCTCCACCAGCTTGCGCACCATGCGGCTGACGCTGGATTTCTCCAGCCCCAGGACCAGGGCCAGCTGCGAGGCCGCCATGCGCCCCTGTGCGCCGATCTCCAGGATGGCGTGCACGGCCGAGGGCGGATAGTCCGTGGCCGCTAGCGTGGCCTGCATGAAGCCCAGCTCGCGCACCATCTGGCGCGAGGCGGCGCGGATGCCATCCACCAGGGAAAGATCGTGCTGCGGCATGGGTGCTCCTTGGGTCCGTGCAGGGTTTGATTATGGTTGCATGGTACAACCATAAATGCCGCTGCGCATCTGTTTATGCAGCGATGCATGCCCCAGGCGTAAAAAAGCCGCCCGGCGCATGCGGGCGGCTGTAGCCTGGCGCAGATGCGCAAGGCTCAATTGACCATCAGGCGGAACGGCCAGACATAGGCCTGCAGCGTCACGAAGATGCCCATCAGGCAGGCCAGGGCGACGGAGTGGAAGAACACGTAGCGCAGGATGTCGCCCTCATGGTTGAACCAGCGCGTGGCCGTGGAGGCGACGACGATGGACTGCGCATCGATCATCTTGCCCATCACGCCCCCCGAGCTGTTGGCCGCTCCCATGAGGTTGGGCGACAGGCCCAGCTGCTCGGCCGCCACCTTCTGCATGCCGCCGAACAGCACGTTCGATGCCGTGTCCGAACCCGTGAGCGCCACGCCCAGCCAGCCCATCAGGGTGCCGAAGAAGGGGTAGAACACGCCCGTGTTGGCGAAGGCCAGGCCCAGCGTGGTGTCCGTGCCCGAGTAGCGCGTCAGCGTGCCCAGGGCCAGCATCAGCACGATGGTGATGAGCGAATAGCGCACCAGCCAGATGGTGCGCACGAACTGGCTGACCAGCTGCACGGGGTTGTACTTCATGACCAGGCCGCCCACGATGGCCGACAGCAGGATGCCCGTGCCCGTGGCCGACAGCAGGTTCAGCGTGTAGATGGCGCCTTCCTTGGTGGGCTGGCGCACGACGGGCGGCACCTTCTCGATCAGGTTGTGCAGGCCTTCCATGGGAAAGGCCGGGGCGAACAGGCCGTTGAGCGCGGCCTTGACCGAGGGCAGGCCCCAGATGAAGACGAAGACCGTGAGGATGGCCCAGGGCGTCCAGGCGCGGATCACGTCGGCGCGCGGGTGCTGGGTCACGGCGCGGGGCGCCTGGGCTTCGCCGCCGCTGTTCTCATGGCCCTTGAGCGAGGTCGAGCGCCAGATGGTCCTGGGCTGCCACATGCGCAGGAAGCCCACGGTGCAGACCATGGAGACGATGGCCGCGATGATGTCCACCAGCTCGGGGCCGATGAAGTTGGACACCAGGTACTGCGGAATGGCGAAGGACACGCCGGTCACCAAAATGATGGGCCAGATCTCCATCATGGCCTTGCGCCCGGCAAAGGCCCAGATCAGCCAGAACGGCACCAGCACCGAGAAGAACGGCAGCTGGCGGCCGACCATTGCCGTGACCTCCATCAGGTCGTAGCCGTGCACCTTGGCCAGCGTGATCACCGGCGTGCCCAGCGCGCCGAAGGCCACGGGCGCGGTATTGGCGATCAGCGACAGGCCCGAGGCGGCCAGCGGCGAAAAGCCCAGGCCGATGAGGATGGCCGCCGTCACGGCCACGGGCGTGCCGAAGCCGGCCGCGCCCTCGAAGAAGGCGCCGAAGGCGAAGGCGATCAGCAGCAGCTGGATGCGCCTGTCCTCGGTGATGCCGGCAATGGAGTCCTGCAGGATCTTGAAGCTGCCGTTCTTCTCGGTCAGCTGGTGCAGGAAGATGATGTTCAGAACGATCCAGCCGATGGGCAGCAGCCCCGTGAAGCCGCCGAACAGTGCCGCGCGCCCGGCCATGCCTGCCGGCATGTTGTAGACGAAGACCGCGATCACCAGCGCCGCAATCAGCCCGGCGCCGGCCGCCAGGTGGGCCTTCATGTGCAAAAAGCCCAATCCCACCAGCATGACCACGACCGGGATGGCCGCGAGCAGTGTGGACAGCCACATGTTGGAAAGAGGGTCGTAGACCTGCTGCCAAACCATAGGAGCGTCTCCTGAAGAGTTTTTAGGATGTTGTGCGGGGCGGATCGTCGCTCTCATGGCTGGTTGGCACACTAGCGTTAGCCCTCGGTTGGGCTGCGAGAGAGAAAATTTCAATCGGCGCACAAATCACTTCAAACCCGAACGGGTGACTGGAACGTGCCCTGCGCACTACCATGCTCGGCAGTCCCGCGGCATGCGGGTTCCAGAAAGCCAGAAAACGTGTCCACCGACCTTTCCAAAATCACCTGCATCGAAGACCTGCGCATCGTGGCCCAGCGCCGCGTGCCGCGCATGTTCTATGACTACGCCGACTCGGGCTCCTACACCCAGGGCACCTACCGCGCCAACGAGGACGACTTCCAGAAGATCAAGCTGCGCCAGCGCGTGGCCGTGAACATGGAGGGGCGCAGCACGCGCACCACCATGATCGGCCAGCAGGTGGCCATGCCCGTGGCCATTGCGCCCACGGGCCTGACCGGCATGCAGCACGCCGATGGCGAGATCCTGGGCGCGCGCGCGGCCCAGGCCTTCGGCATTCCGTTCACGCTGTCCACCATGAGCATCTGCTCCATCGAGGACATTGCCGAACACACGGCCCGCCATCCGTTCTGGTTCCAGCTCTATGTGATGCGCGACCGCCGGTTCATGGAGCGCCTGATCGAGCGCGCCCGTGCCGCCAACTGCTCGGCCCTGGTGCTGACGCTGGACCTGCAGATCCTGGGCCAGCGCCACAAGGACATCAAGAACGGCCTGTCCACGCCCCCGAAGCCCACGCTGCGCAACCTGGCCAACCTGGCGACCAAGCCGCACTGGTGCCTGGGCATGCTGGGCACCAAGCGCCGCACCTTCGGCAACATCGTCGGCCATGTGGATGGCGTGGCCGACATGAGTTCGCTGTCGTCGTGGACCGCCAGCCAGTTCGACCCCAGCCTGAACTGGGGCGATGTGGAGCGCATCAAGAAGCTCTGGGGCGGCAAGCTCATCCTCAAGGGCGTCATGGACGCCGAGGACGCGCGACTGGCGGCCGACAGCGGCGCCGATGCGCTCATCGTCAGCAACCACGGCGGCCGCCAGCTCGACGGCGCACCCTCGTCCATCGAGGCGCTGCCCGGCATTGCCGAGGCGGCGGGCAAGGACATCGAGGTCTGGATGGACGGCGGCATCCGCAGCGGCCAGGACGTGCTCAAGGCGCGTGCCCTGGGCGCCCAGGGCACGATGATCGGCCGCAGCTTCCTCTACGGCCTGGGCGCCTATGGCCAGGACGGCGTGACGCGTGCACTGCAGATCATCCAGAAGGAGCTGGAGACCACGATGGCCTTCTGCGGCCATACGCAGATCGATACCGTGGACCGCAGCATCCTGCTGCCCGGAACCTATCCGGGCGCCGTGCGCTGAACCGGCAAAAGCCGCACGAGAAAAGGACCGCCTCGGCGGTCCTTTTTCCTTTCAGGCTGCGCCTCAGGCTTGGGCAGGTACGCGCCGGCTTTCCGGCTGCGCCGCCACCAGCCGGCCCGCCGCATGCAGCACGGCCAGGATGGACGCGGTCACGATGTTGGCATGGCGCCCCGCACCGAAGCGCGTGCCCGCCACGCCGGGCAGGGCGGCCTCGACGATGGCCAGCGCCATGGCCCCGGCGCCCTGGCCCAGGCTGCGCTCCTCGTAGTGGTCAATGCGCAGCGCCACGCCCAGGTGCTGGCCGAGGGCGGCGGCCACGGCATCGATGGGGCCGCTGCCTTCGCCATACAGCTGCAGCCGAAGGCCGTCTGGCCGGACCACTTCCAGCGCAATGCCCTGGCCCTGGGCGCTGTCGAACAGGTGGTGGCTGCGGTAGTGCCAGGGAAGCTGCAGGGGTGCGAGGTAGGTGGCCTCGAACAGCTTCCACAGGTCGTCGCTGGCCAGCTCGGCCTCGCAGGCGTCCGCCTGTTTTTGCACCACGGCGCTGAACTCCACCTGCATGCGGCGCGGCATGGTCACGCTATGGTCGCGCTGCAGCAAAAAGGCAATGCCGCCCTTGCCCGACTGGCTGTTGACGCGAACGATGCTGTCGTAGGTGCGGCCCAGGTCCTGCGGGTCGATGGGCAGGTAGGGAACGCGCCAGGGCGCATCGGGCCGCTGCGCCGCAAAGCCCTTGGCGATGGCGTCCTGGTGCGAGCCCGAGAACGCCGTGAACACCAGGTCGCCCACATAGGGGTGGCGCGGATGGATGGGCAGGGCCGTGCATTCCTCCGCAATGCGCGCCACGGCGGCGATGTCCGAGAAATCCAGGCCCGGCGCGATGCCCTGCGTGTAAAGGTTCAGCGCCAGCGTCACCACATCGAGGTTGCCGCTGCGCTCGCCATTGCCGAACAGGCAGCCTTCCACGCGCTGGGCTCCCGCCAGCAGCGCCTGCTCGGCGCAGGCCACGCCCGTGCCCCGGTCGTTGTGCGGGTGCACGGACAGCACGATGTGCTCGCGCCGTTCCAGGCGGCGGTGCATCCACTCGATCTGGTCGGCGAAGACATTGGCCGTGCTCACTTCCACCGTGGTCGGCAGGTTGATGATCATGGGCCGCGCGGGGCCTGCATCCCAGGCGCGGATGGCCGCGTTGCACACGGCCAGCGACACGTCGAGCTCGGCCATGCAGAAGGTCTCGGGCGAGTACTGCAGCACCCATTCGGTCTCGGGGTGGGCATCGGTCAGTTCGCGCAGCAGGGCGATGTGGTGCTCCACCATGGCGATGATCTCGGGCACCTGCATGCCGAAGACGATCTCGCGCCAGGCTGGGGCAATGGCGTTGTAGAAGTGCACGATGGCGCGCCGCGCTCCGGCCACGCTGTCCACCGTGGCGCGGATCAGGTCCTCGCGCAGCTGGGTGATGACCATGGGCGTCACGTCGCCGGGGATCAGCCCGTTGTCGATCAGGTGGCGCACGATGCCGTAGTCGGTCTGCGAGGCCGAGGGAAAGCCCACCTCGATCTCCTTGAAGCCTATGCGCACCAGTTCATGGAACAGGCGCAGCTTGCGCTCGCGGTTCATGGGCTCGAACAGGGCCTGGTTGCCATCACGCAGGTCGGTGGACAGCCACACGGGCGCCTGGCTCAGCTGGCGTGAGGGCCATTGGCGCTCGGGCAGGTCGACGGCGGGGAAGGGACGGTATCTGGACGCGGGATTCTTCAGCATGCGGGCCTCGCAGGAAACGCTGGGGTTTGCAGCCACCGGATCGGCCGGCGGCCCCGCTCTCCTGGCTTCCCGGTGTGGGAAGCTGCGCCAGGCCGGGATCAGGGAGAGTCGGTGCGAAATGCGGCGCCTGCGCAGGCGCCCGGACCCCGGCCATGGGCCAGGGATAGTAGGGAGGGCGAGGGCAGGCGGTGCATGGTGCGATGGCGGTGAATCACAGGGAACAGGTGCCAGTTTGCGGGCAGGGTGCTTGTCTGTCTTTATAGAATTTCTCATTTTCTATATGGATCTGGACAATATGCGCACGACCCATGCCCCGGCTTCGGCAGCCGCCGTTCCCTGCAGCCATGCCGGGCTGCCCGAGCTGCAGGCCGCCGCACCGCTGCCGGTCACGGGCGTGGCCGCCGACTATCCGGCGGGGCTGGAGGTGGAGGAACACTCCCACGAATGCTGCCAGCTGCTCTACGCCGTGCAGGGGGTGCTGGAGGTGCGCGCAGGCAGCGGGCGCTGGGTGGTGCCGCCCACGCGCGGCGTCTGGCTGCGCTCGGGCGTGCCCCACGGCCTGCGCATGCGCGGCGCGGTACAGGTGCGCAGCCTGTTCGTCGATGCGCAGGCCGCTGCAGACCTGCCGGGTACGGACTGCGTGATCGAGGTCTCTCCCCTGCTGCGCGAGCTCATCAGCGAGGTGGCGCGCTGGCCTGCATCGGCACCGCCGGGGCGGCGCGAATCCATGGTGGTCGAGCTATTGCTGCAGGAACTGCGCCAGCCGCCCGTGGTGCCGTTTCACCTGCCCTGGCCGCAGGATGCGCGCATGGCCGCTGTCTGCCATGCGCTGGCCGAAGGAGAGGGGGCGGATGGCTTTGCCGCCGCAGCCGCGACAGGCGCCGCAACTGCCATAGGCGCCGCAACTGCCATAGGCGCCGCAACTGCCACAGCCGCCGACTGGGCCGCACGGCTGGCCATGGGCGAGAAGACCTTCCATCGCCACTTTCTGCAGGCCACGGGAATGAGTTTTGGCCGCTGGCGTCAGCGCGCACGGCTGCTGTCATCCATGCAGGCGCTGCTGGCCGGAAGGCCCATCGTGCAGGTGGCGCTGGAGGCCGGCTATGAAAGCCACAGCGCCTATTCGCTGGCCTTCAGGCGCCAGTTCGGCATGCCGCCCTCGGCCTTCGGGGCCAGGGGCGACAGGCCGTAGCGGGGCCGGGCCGCGTCAGGCGGCCTTCCAGATGATGTAGTCGGCCTGGTACTGCACGACCTGCTTCTGGCCCAGCGTGGAGCTGTTGCAGGCCATGGCAGGGGCCACGCCGCCGCGCGTGGCCACGCGCTGGATATAGGTCACGCCCTGCATGGCGCCCATGCCGGTGGCGGGCTCGGCCTTGACCAGTTGCATGGGGATGTTGCCCGCGCTGGACGGCGCCACGGCGACCTGGGTGGCCGTGACCTTGGAGCCGTCCTGGTGCGCCCAGGTGGCGGGCGGGCCGAAGTAGCGGCCGATGACGCGGCCCTGGCGGTCCGTCAAACGCGCATCGGGGCCGACAAAGGCCCATTCCTGCTCCATCGCCTGGTCCTTCTTGGCGCGGCATTCATAGGTGATCTGGCCTATGCCCACCGTCTCCATGGCAACCTTGTGGCCTGCGGGCACCTGCACGGCGGCCGGCAGGTCGGACTGGGAATAGCTCTTGCCCATGTCCATGGAGGAGCAGGCGCCAAGGGTCAGTGCGGCCATGGTGGCCAGGCCGAGGGGGAGGATGTAGCTCATGAAGGTCTCCAGGTCGATGGGTTGAGGGGTGTCGCCTTGGACCGCTTTCCGGGGCGCGACACAGGGAATACGCAGCAAGGCAGCCGCTGGATTCACCTGAATGGAAAAAAAATTTATCCGCATCCGGTTCGCAATGCGCTGCGTATTGCTCACGGAGGGCCGGTGCAAGCCGGGAGACCCCTGCCAGACCTTCTGCAACCCCCCCGGCTGAGCACCGATATGCCCCTTGAATCCGATCGAAAGACAGAACAAGCCCCCGGGCGGCCACGCAACAGTGCGGGCCACGGGGCCGCCCGCTCGCCCACAATGCGTGCATGGGCACCACACCAACCGACCAAGAGCTGATGGACCTTCTGGACCGCATCGCAGCGCAGGACGAGCCCGCGCTCCGCAGCCTGTACGAGGCCACCTCGTCCCGGCTGTACGGACTGGCGTTGCGCATCCTGCGGCACAAGGACTGGGCCGAAGACGTGCTGCAGGACAGCTACCTGCACATCTGGCGCGGCGCCTCGGGCTACCGGGGCACGCTCAGCCCGCCGCTGGCCTGGATGGGCCTGGTGGTGCGCAGCCGGGCCCTGGACTTTCTGCGCCGGCGCCGCGCCGAACGCCTGCACCTGAACGAAGAGTTCGACGAGGCGCAACCGGCGGCCCATGGCGGTGGGAACGATGAAAGCCAGGGACCGCTGCAACTGGCCGAGGCCAGCGAACAGGCCGTGGCGCTGTACCAGTGCCTGGAGCGGCTGGAAGGCCGCCAGCGTGAGGTGGTCAGCCTGGCCTATCTGCGCGACCTCAGCCATGGCGAGCTGGCGGGCCAGCTGCAACTGCCGCTGGGCACGGTCAAGACCTGGATACGGCGCGGCCTGGAGCAGCTGCGCCGCTGCCTGTCACGCCATGCGTGAAGCAGTTGACATGCTCTGAGCGGCCAAAGGATTTGCCATGAATATTTCCCGACACCCCGAACTGCTGGACCGGCTGGCCGCCGCTTACGCCCTGGGCACGCTGCGGGGCGCGGCACGCCGCCGCTTCGAGCAACTGGCCCGTGACCAGGCCCCGGTGCGCGCCGCCGCCTTGCTGTGGCAGGGCCGCTGGTCGGCCCTGTCCGAAATGCAGGCGCCCGTGCGCCCTGACGATGCGGTCTGGGTCCGTATCGATAACCTGCTGCAGGCCGAAAAGGCCCGCGCCGCCCAGGCGCACCGGCGGCGCGCCGACGATGCGCCTGGCATGGCCCGGCGCACGGAATCCGCCGTGGGCCGCGCCCTGGCCTGGTGGCGCGGCGCCGCCGTGCTGGGCGCCTGCGCCACCGTGGCGGCCGTGGCCGTGGGGCTGTGGTCGCACCAGGACCTGCGCCAAAGCGGCGAGCGCCAGCTGGCCGTGCTGAACAACCAGTTGCAGGCCACCCAGGCTGCGCTGCAGGCCGCGCCCCAGATCCAGTACGTGGCCGTGCTGGCCGACGACAAGGCCGATGCCTCCATGCTCGTGACCTTCGACCCCGGCAAGAACATCCTGGTGCTGCAGCGCGTGGGCGACTTCCATGAGGCCTCCGACAAATCACTGCAGCTGTGGGCCCTGCCGCCCCAGGGCGGCCCGCAATCGCTGGGCGTGCTGGGACGCGACAAGCTGGTCAAGCTGACCGCCGCGGCCGCCGAGGTCCAGGGCGTGCCTGCCCTGGCCATCAGCCTGGAGCCCAAGGGCGGCGTGCCCAGCCAGACCGGGCCCACGGGGCCGGTGCTGTTCAAGGGTGCGCTGATCCGGCGCGACCTGTAGCGCGCAGCGCAGGCCCGCTCGCCATTGGCGACGGCCGTGCTGCTGCACAACGCAGCCTGCTTGCCCTGGCCAGAGCAGGGCGCGCGTGCAGCGCTGGCTGGCCGGCCTCTGTTTCGCTGCCGGGCGCGGCAGCCTTCTCCAAGCGCGTGCGCCTGGTGCCCGACCGGCGGCTATGCTGGCCGGCACTCAGTCGCCCGCGCCTTGCCGGCGGTGCCTTCCCTTTTTTGCCGACATGCTTTCTTCCCTCCAAGACCTGACCTGGCTGTGGGTGCCCGTGGTGCTGTTCGCCGCAGCCGCCCAGACCGTGCGCAACACGGCCCAGCGCTCGCTGACCGCCGAGCTCGGCACCCTGCCGGCCACCCTGGTGCGCTTTCTGTACGGCCTGCCGTTTGCCGGCATCTACCTGCTGGCGCTGTACCTGGGAGGCGATGGCGCCTGGTCGCTGCCCCGGTTCTCATGGGCCTACCTCGGCTGGATCGCGCTGGGGGCCTTCTTCCAGGTCGCGGCCACGGCGGCGCTGCTGCTGGCCATGAAGGAGCGCAACTTCGCCGTGGCCGTCACCCTGTCCAAGACCGAGGTGCTGCAGGTGGCCCTGTTCGCCGGCATCTTCCTGCACGAGATGCCCACGGTCGTGGCCCTGTTGGCCATGGGGCTGGCCACCTTTGGCGTGCTCATCCTGTCGCTGCCGCCGCGCGGCCAGATGCTGTCGCTGTCGGCCTGGGCCAGCCGCTCGGCACTTTACGGCCTGGCCTGCGGTGCCTGCTTTGCCATTGCCACCGTGGGCTACCGGGGCGGCGCCGTGGAACTGGCGCGCCTGGGCGAGATATCTCCCTGGCTGTCGGGCGCCTGGGGCGTGCTGATCGCCCAGCTCATGCAGACCCTGGGCCTGGGCGCCTGGATCGCGCGCACCCACGCGCAGGGCCTGCGCCCCATCTTCCGCGCCTGGCGCGTCTCGCTGCTGGCCGGTGGCATGGGCGCGGCCGCCTCGCTGGCCTGGTTCACTGCCTACGCCATGCAGGGCGCGGCACCCGTGCGCACGCTGGGCATGGTCGAGGTGGTGTTCAGCTATATCGTCTCGCGCCGCGTGCTCAGCGAAAGCCTGAGCCGCCAGGAAATGATCGGCATGGGCCTCATGGTGCTCGGACTGGTGCTGATCTGCCTGCAGGGATGAATGGTCCAGGGCCTGTGTGAACAAGCCTTGCAAGCTGTATGAATGCACAGTTGCCGCAATAATGGCGGCGTGCCTGAAACGACACCCACGACACCCCCGACACCCGCAAGCCCTGCCGATGCTGCGCCCCCGCGCCGCATCGCCCACCTGGACATGGACGCCTTCTATGCCTCGGTGGAGCTGCTGCGCTATCCGCAGCTCAAGGGACTGCCCGTGGTCATCGGCGGCGGACGCCGCGCGCACGACGAGGCGCTGGATGCGCGCTACGCCGGCCGGCTGAACGAGATTCCGGTGGACGAGTTCTCGCGCCTCAAGGACTACGTGGGCCGGGGCGTGATCACCACGGCCACCTACCCGGCGCGCCAGTTCGGCGTGGGCTCGGCCATGGGCATGATGAAGGCCGCGCGCCTGTGCCCCCAGGCCATCCTGCTGCCCGTGGACTTTGCCGAGGTGCGGCGCTTCTCGCGCATGTTCAAGGAAATCATCGTCTCCATCGCCCCGCTGATGGAGGACCGCGGCGTGGACGAGGTCTACATCGACTTCACCGATGTGCCCGGTGGCCAGCGCGAAGGCGGGCGCGTGCTGGCGCGGCTGATCCAGAAAACCATCACCGATGCCACGGGCCTGACCTGCTCCATCGGCGTGGCGCCCAACAAGCTGCTGGCCAAGATGGCCAGCGAATTCAACAAGCCCAACGGCATCTCCATCGTCCAGCCCGACGATCTGCAGGCCGTGATCTGGCCGCTGGCCTGCCGCAAGATCAACGGCATAGGCCCCAAGGCCGACGCCAAGCTGCAATCGCTGGGCATACAGACCATTGGCGAGCTGGCCAAGCAAAGCCTGCCCCAGCTCGTGCAGTGGTTCGGCCGCGCCTACGGCAACTGGCTGCATGGCGTGTCCTGGGGGCGCGATGAGCGGCCCGTGGTCACGCACAGCGAGCCCGTCTCCATGAGCCGCGAAACCACCTTCGAGCGCGACCTGCACGCCGTGCGCGACCGGGCCGAACTGAGCGCCATCTTCACCGACCTGTGCGAACGCTTGGCCCAGGACCTGCAGCGCAAGGGCTACATGGGCCGCACCGTCGGCATCAAGCTGCGCTACGACGACTTCAAGACCGCCACGCGCGACCACACGCTGGAGCTGCCCATGGCCGATGCCGCCACCCTGCGCCGCGCCGCAGGCCAATGCCTCAAGCGCGTGCCCCTGGCCAAGCGGCTGCGCCTGCTGGGCGTGCGCGTGGGCAACCTCGTTCGCACGGCCGACTGGAATGCCACCGCCCACGACCCGCTGGCGCGCGAGCAACTGCTCAGGGGACCGGCCCAACCCGCGCCGGACAGCGATCCCTTTACACCTCAACTGTTCTGAATCATCACCACAAATCTGGCGCACACGCTGTAAACCCATGCACCAGTTCCGAGCATGAGACTGCGGTTGCCTTGCTGTGAGATGATTTGGAAATGTGAATTTGTGTTTCCGTTTGATGGATTCCGGTGGCTTCTGAGCGTTTTGCCATGCCATTTCACAAGAACAAGAGACATCCCAAAGGAGTGGTACCCATGCGCGTGAATTTGCCCGTCAGCCAGCTCAACTACGACTTTCCGGGCGATGAGCTGCTGGTATCCGTCACCAACACCAAGGGCGAGATCACCCATTGCAACCCGGCCTTCGTGCGGGTCAGCGGCTATTCCTACGAGGAACTGATCGAGCAGCCGCACAACCTGATCCGCCACCCGGACATGCCGGCCGCCGCCTTCAAGGACATGTGGCGCACCATCGCCCACGGCTACCCGTGGACTGCCCTGGTCAAGAACCGGCGCAAGAACGGCGACCACTACTGGGTGCGCGCCAACGTCACGCCCATCATGGAAGGCGGCAGACCGCGCGGCTACCTGTCGGTGCGCACCAAGCCCCGGCCGGACGAGATCGAAGCCGCCGAAGCCCTCTATGCCCGCATGCGCGCCGAAGCCGATGCCGGCCAGGAAACCCTGCGACTGCGCGGCGGTGAACTGCGCCGCCTGGGCCTGGCCGGGCTGTGGGACCGCCGCAGCGACCTGGGCCTGACAGCCCGCATGGCGCTGATGCTGGGCGGCGTGGGCCTGGCCGCCATGCTGCCCGACCTGCTGGGCTGGCAGGGCGCCGCAGCCTGGGGCACGCGCCTGGCCGCCTTGCTGGCGGGGGGCAGCTTTGTGCTGTGGCGCTTCCAGCAGCGCTGCGTGGCGGGCCTGGAGCAGGCCAGCGGCTTTGCCGCCGACATTGCCAGCTGCCAGCTGGGCACCAACATGCAGCACGACTACAGCGGCCCCATGGGCGCCCTGATGCAGCGGCTGCAGCAGATCCAGATCAACCTGCGCGCCGTGGTCGGCGACGTGCGCACCGAAATGCGCGGCTTTGCCACCACCGCCCACGAGATCGCCCAGGGCAGCTTCGACCTCGCGCAGCGCACAGAATCCCAGGCCACCAGCCTGCAGCAGACGGCGGCCTCGATGGAAGAGATATCGGGCACCGTCGCACAGACCGCCGACACGGCCCAGCTCATGGCCCATGAAAGCGACCAGAGCCGCCAGGTCGCCGGCAAGAGCGGCGCCGCCATCCAGGAAGTGGGCTCTGCCATGGAGCACATCCGCGGCTCCTCGCGCCGCATGGGCGAGATCATCGGCGTGATCGAAAGCATTGCCTTCCAGACCAACCTGCTGGCCTTGAATGCCGCCGTCGAAGCAGCACGCGCAGGCGAGCAGGGCCGCGGCTTTGCCGTCGTGGCCGGCGAAGTGCGCGCCCTGGCCCAGCGCAGCGCCTCCGCCGCCAAGGAAATCAGCGGCCTCATCAACCGCACCGTGGACGGCATCAACGATGGCAACGCCCGCATGGACGCCGCAGGCCGCACCATCGACGGCATGGTCGACGCCGTGGGCCGCGTCAGCGACCTGGTCCACCAGATCAGCATCGCCACGCGCGAACAATCCGTAGGCATCGCCCAGGTCAACGACGCCGTGGCCCAGCTCGACTCCGTCACCCAGCAAAACGCCGCCCTGGTCGAGCAATCGGCCGGCGCGGCGGGCTCGCTGCGCGCCAGCGCCCAGTCGCTGGAGCGGTCGCTGGAGGTGTTTACGTTGCGGTGAGGGGAAGGGGCCGGCCGCCTTTTTTACTGCCGCGCCGAGCGCACGTTGGCCGGCAAGGCGCCAGGATGGCTGGTGCGGAACGGGTTGATGTCCAGGCCGCCACGGCGCGTGTAGCGTGCGTACACCGAGAGCTTGAGGGGGCGGCAGCGGGTCCAGATGTCCATGAAGATGCGTTCCACGCATTGCTCATGGAATTCGTTGTGGTTGCGGAAGCTCACCAGGTATTGCAGCAGGCCTTCCTGGTCGATCTGCGCGCCGCTGTAGCGGATCTGCACGCTGCCCCAGTCGGGCTGGCCTGTGACCAGGCAGTTGCTCTTGAGCAGGTGGCTGACCAGGGTTTCGGTGACGGGGCCTTCTTCATGGTTGGCGTGCAGCAGCTCTGGGGCGGGCTGGTACTGCGTGCATTCCACGTCCAGGCGGTCCAGCAGCAGGCCATCCAGTTCCTGCACCATTTCCTGGTCGAATCGGTCCAGGCCGATGATCTTCACGCCGATGCTGCCCTTTTGCTCGCTGCCTCGCCACAGTGCTTCGGCCAGGTCGGTGCGCAGGCGTGCCTGGACTTCGGCCGCGTCGGCCAGGCGGGTGTTGTTGAAGCTGTTGAGGTAGAGCTTGAAGGACTTGCTTTCGATGAGATTGGGGGTCTCGCAGGGAATCGTGAAATGCACGAGCGCCACCTGCGGCTTGCCGCGCAGGTTGAGCCAGGACAGCTCGAAGGCCGTCCACAGGTCGGCGCCGAAGAAGGGCATCTGGCTGCCCTGAATGCCGATTTCTTCGCGCTTGGGCGCGCGGGGCAGGGGGAACAGCAGCGAGGGGGCGTACTGGTCGATGTAGGCGGAGCTTTTGCCCAGCTGGGATTGTTCGGGAGTGTTCATGGAAAAAGGGCCGGCCGTGCCGGCGCTGGTCAGGCATGGACGGTCCGCGCGGAGCGCGTGGACCCAGGCTTTGAAGCTAACTGAATTTCCATGCCCGCAGGCATGGGCGGCCATATAAGGTCAATAAGGGTCGGTGCGCCCGGGTTCGCTGGCTCTTCAGTGGAATTCGCGCTCGCGCAGCCATTTGGTGGCGATCCATTTCTCGCCGGCCAGCACGGGCGCGCCGCCGTGCAGGGTACGCGTGGAGGGATCGGGGCGCTCGTAGCTGAAGAAGACGGCGTTGCCCCGGCGCGGAACCACTTGCAGTGGCACTTCGGGAAAGATGGTGGCGCCGCCGCGCTCGGGCTCGTTCAGGTAGATGACCAGGGTGCCCACGCGCTGGCCGCCGCGCTTGAGGATGGTGGGCGTGCCGGGTTCGCCGGGCGCGAAGTAGTCGTGGTGGGGCTTGTATTCGGCGCCCGGGCCGTAGTGCAGCACCTGCAGGCCCTCGCCATGGTCCAGCGGCCAGCGCAACAGGCGGGCGATGCGTTCTTCCAGCTGGCTGACGATGCCGGTTTCCCCGCGCTGGAAGAACATGCCGTTGCTGGTTCGGTCGTCATTGATCTCTTCGCCGCCGCTTTGCGTGGCCACGGTGAGCGAGCGCGCCATGCGCGGACGTGCGGCAGCGATGATGGCGTCGCACTCCTCATGCGAGAGCAGGTTGCCGAAGACCACGATGCGCGGGTTGCGCATGCTGACCAGTACCTGGACCTGGCGGTCGCCGACATCGATGCTGCTGGGGTCCTGGGCAAGGTCCGGTTCGGGCAGGCTCGAGGCCGAGACGACGACGGCCGGTGGCGACACCTCGCCCTGTTCGGGCAGGTCCAGCGCCCGCCTTGCCAGTTCTTCGCTCCAGCCCACGTCGCGCATGGAGCGCAGCAGGGCCGCAGGCCCTATGCCGGATGCGCGCTGGTCGCGCACCCATTGCATGAGTTCAGGCGTGAGACCCACGGGCAGGTCCCGCGCGGCGGTCTGGGAATCTGGTGAGGATTTGAGGCTCATGGCGTGCAGTGCGGCCCTTGCCGCGGTGAATGGACTCCAAAGGCATCGAGGCCGGGGCCGGCCGGTGGGGCCGGCGAAGCTCAGTCAGCGGTCTTGCGACGGAACACCAGGCGCGCAGGCGTCGAGGAAGCTGGCGCCAGCGCGTAGCCCTCCAGATCGAAGGCTTCGAGTTCAGCCGCGCTGCGAGCGCGTCGTTGTATGGCAAATCGTGCCATCAGCCCGCGCGCACGTTTGGCATGGAAGCTGATGATCTTGTAGGCGCCGTTCTTGTAATCCTCGAATGCGCATTCCACCACCGGGGGCTTGAGGTGCTTCAAGTCTACCGATTTGAAGTATTCCTGCGAAGCCAGGTTGACGATGACGCGCTCGCCCGCCGGCTGCTTGGCCGCGCGCTGGTTCAGGTGCTCGGCAATGCGGCTGCCCCAGAACTGGTAGAGGTTGCTGCCATGCGCGGTTTCCAGCCGGGTGCCCATTTCCAGGCGGTAGGGCTGCATGCGGTCCAGCGGGCGCAGCACGCCATACAGGCCGCTGAGGATGGCCAGGTGCTGCTGTGCCCAGTCCAGGTCCTCGGCATCCAGGCTGCGTGCCTGCAGGCCCTCGTAGACATCGCCGTTGAAGGCGAGCAGCGCCTGCCGGGCGTTGGTGGCCGTGAAGCGCGGGCTGAAGGCCTCGTAGCGCGCCACGTTGAGCGCGGCCAGCTTGTCGCTGATACCCATCAGTTCCGACAGTTGCTGGGGCGACTGGCGGCGCAGCACTTCGATCAGCTCCAGCGGCTGTTCGGAGAAGACGGGCAGCGTGTGCGGCAGTTTCAGGGGCAGTGGCGTGTCGTAGTCCAGCGATTTGGCGGGGGAGAGCAGCAACAGCATGGCGGGACGGAAGCTCCTGGAAAGAGGTGGACGGAAGGCGTGGGGAGACAGATGAGGTGAGGGCGGAGGCGGAAACAAACAGGGGCCGCGAGGGCCCCTGTGTTGTCACTGTCTGTGGTCAGACCTGGGCCGCGCCCTGTGGCTGCGGCTGCTGCTCGAACGGCAGCTGCAGTTCGCTGAGGTCCTTGCGTGTTTCCACGAGGATCAGCGGGCCGTCATCCAGAGCGACCACGGGCGGGCGCTCGCGCACGACGCGCTCGGGCTGCGGTTCGGCGGCGATGGCTGCCTGGGCTGCCGCCACCTTGTCGGCATCGGAGCCCACCCATTGCAGGCCCGAAGCGGCGGCCAGCGCCTGCAGCTCGGACATGGGCAACTGGTAGGCCTGGACCTTGGGCAGGCCGCGTTCGGCGGTTGCTTCAACGGCCTTGGCTGCTGCGGGCGCGACTGCCACTGCGGCAGGAGCGGCCACGGGTGCAGGTGCTGCCACGGGTGCCACCACGGGGGCGGGTGCGACCGGCGCGGGGGTCACCGCAGCCACAGGCGCGGGAGCGGCAACCTGCTGCTCGGGCACGGGGGCCGCGACGGGTTGCTGCACCGCTTGGGCTGCTGCAGCTGCTGCGGGCTGCGCAGGCACTTGCGCTTCGGCCATGGCTTCAGAAGCCTGGGCTTCGGCGGCAGGGCTGGCTGCGTTGAAGTAGCTGCGGCGGGCAGGCTGGTCCTGCTCGGGAGCGGCGGCTTCGAAGGATTGGACGGCTTCGCCCTCCGCTTCGCGCGGTGCGCGCTCTGCACGGTCACCGCGATCGCCACGCTCGCGGCGGTCACGGCCATAGCGGTCGCGCGAACGGCGCTGGCGCGGCTGCTCTTCGCCGGAGGCGGGGGCAGCGTTGTCCAGGGACGGGTCCTGTTGCTGGGCCTGGTTGTCCAGGTTCTCTTCGGTCTCGGGAGCGACTTCGAACTGGCGGGGCTGGCGCTCGCTGCGTTCGGCGCGTTCACCACGTTCACCGCGCTCGCCACGTTCGCGGCGGCCTTCGCCGCGCTCCTGGCGCTCGCCACGCGGGGCGCGCTCGGGACGCTGCTCGATGGTGCTGCCATCTGCAGCGACAGCGGCCACGCCGTTCACGGCTTCCAGCGGCTGGCGGCTTTCACCGTCACGGCTGCGTTCACCACGGCCACGGCGTTCGCCGCGGTCGGCGCGCTCACCGCGCTCGCCACGATCCGGGCGCTCTCCACGCTCCGGGCGTTCACCGCGTTCAGTGCGCTCACCACGCTCGGCATTGCGGCGGTTGCGGTCACCGTTGCCGGCCTGGCGTTCGGCATTGGGGGCGCCAGCGCGCTCTCCATTGCGCTCCGAGCGCTCGCCACGCTCACCATTGCGTTCGTTGCGGCGGCCACGGTTGTCGTTGCGGCCGTCACGGCGTGCTTCGCGAGCGGGGGCTTCGGCGGCCGGAGCGGGCGCTGCGACTGGCGCAGGTGCCGCGCTAAAGCCGAACAGGCTCTTGAGCCAGGCAAAGAAGCCTTGCTCGCGGACCACGACGGGGGCGACGGCCGGTGCGGGCGCTGCAGCGGTTGCCGCAGGCTTGGCATCGCGCTGCTGGCCGTTGGCCGGGCGGTTGCGGCTGCCTTCGGGACGGGGCTCGGCGATGGGGGCCGGCATGTCGGGCAGCACGCCCTTGATCATGGGCGTCTGCTTGTTGGTGGGCTCCTGCGAGCGGCGCGTCACCGTGGTTTCCGCGTCCAGCTCCTCGGCCAGCTTGTAGCTGGCTTCCATGCTTTCCAGGCGCACGTCGTCGTGCTTGAGGCGCTCGAGCTTGTAGTGCGGCGTGTCCATGGACTTGTTGGGAACCATGATCACGTTGACGCGCTGCTTGAGTTCGATCTTGGTGATCTCGCCGCGCTTTTCGTTGAGCAGGAAGCTGGCCACTTCCACGGGCACCTGGCAGTGCACGGCGGCCGTGTTGTCCTTCATGGACTCTTCCTGGATGATGCGCAGGATCTGCAGCGCCGAGCTTTCCGTGTCACGCACGTGGCCGGAGCCACCGCAGCGCGGGCAGTTGATGTGCGCGCCTTCGGACAGGGCCGGCTTGAGGCGCTGGCGGCTCATCTCCATGAGGCCGAACTTGCTGATGGTGCCGAACTGCACGCGGGCACGGTCCTGGCGCAGCGCGTCGCGCAGGCGGTTCTCGACCTCGCGGCGGTTCTTGCTCTCCTCCATGTCGATGAAGTCGATGACGATCAGGCCGCCCAGGTCACGCAGGCGCATCTGGCGCGCGACTTCGTCGGCGGCTTCCAGGTTGGTGCGTGTGGCGGTTTCCTCGATGTCGCCGCCCTTGATGGCGCGGGCCGAGTTCACGTCGATGGAGACCAGCGCTTCGGTGTGGTCGATGACGATGGCGCCGCCTGAGGGCAGGGTCACGGTGCGCGCGTAGGCCGATTCGATCTGGTGCTCGATCTGGAAGCGGCTGAACAGCGGGGCGTCGTCACGGTAGCGCTTGACGCGGGCGGCATGCTCGGGCATGACGTGCTGCATGAACTGCTGCGCCTGCTCGTAGATGTCGTCGGTGTCGATGAGGATGTCGCCGATGTCGCCATTGAAGTAGTCGCGGATGGCGCGGATCACCAGGCTCGATTCCTGGTAGATCAGGAAGGCGCCCTTGGCCGACTTGGCGGCGCCGTCGATGGCGTTCCACAGCTTGAGCAGGTAGTTCAGGTCCCACTGCAGCTCGGGCGCGGTGCGGCCGATGCCGGCGGTGCGCGCAATGATGGACATGCCCTTGGGGTACTCAAGCTGGTCCATCGCCTCCTTGAGTTCGGCACGGTCCTCGCCCTCGATGCGGCGCGAGACGCCACCGCCGCGCGGGTTGTTGGGCATCAGCACCACGTAGCGGCCGGCCAGCGAGATGAAGGTGGTCAGGGCCGCGCCCTTGTTGCCGCGCTCTTCCTTCTCGACCTGGACGATCAGTTCCTGGCCTTCGCGGATGACTTCGTTGATGCGGGCCTGGCTGGGGGAGACGCCTTCGGCGAAATACTGCTTGGAGATTTCCTTGAAGGGCAGGAAGCCGTGGCGGTCCTCGCCGTAATCGACGAAGCAGGCCTCGAGGCTGGGCTCCACGCGCGTGACCACGGCCTTGTAGATGTTGCCCTTGCGCTGCTCGCGCCCTTCGATTTCGATTTCGTAGTCGAGCAGCTTCTGGCCATCGACGATGGCAAGGCGACGTTCTTCCGACTGCGTGGCGTTGATGAGCATCCGTTTCATGATGCGTTTCCTTTATTCGTTTTCTCTGGGGCGCGCCGGAGTGCAGCCTCTGCTGCCAGACCGTCACGCCTTTGACTTGTAATCAAAGACAGGCTCGCGAGGGAGCCGAGATGCCGGACTGACGCGTCGAAACGAAAGGAATCGCCGGATGCCTTGATGCTTGAGACCTGGCTCAAGTCAGCAATGGGGGCAAGGGCAGGGGGACGAGAGCGATGAGAGAGGCACGCCGTCCAGCTTCAAGCGAAGCTGCTGCACGTGCGGGGCAGGCGGGAGGCTTGGGGGCGGCAATGATCCTGGGCGCAGGCGTTTTCCTGCTCCACAGCGTGACCATCCATGCCCAAAAGATCCACATGCTCGCTTTTGATCCGCTGGCAGCGGTGGACGCCGGGTCCGACCCCTTCTGCCAGCTTGAGATTCCGTATCAGTGTTTCAATTCGTCAGCCACAACCGATGCAACGACGAACTTCGCAGGCCATCTTTTCCTGCTGTTTCGCGTGCATGACACCGGATGGCATCGACCTGCCTGTGCGGGGAAATGGTTGTTTGGACTAAACTCCATGAGAATCAACCACTTATAAATAGTTCGGCACAGGTGAAACACATTATAGAGGGCAAACCGGCAGACGACCGTTCCCTGAACGCAGCCACTGCCGCAGTGCGGCTGATCGAAGTCGATGACGATTCGGCCGGACAGCGGTTGGACAACTTTCTCATACGCCATCTCAAGGGCGTTCCCAAGACCCATGTCTATCGCATCATCCGCAGTGGAGAAGTGCGCATCAACAAAGGGCGCGTCAGTGCGGAAACCCGCGTTTCTACCGGCGATATCGTCCGCATACCGCCCGTGCGCATTTCCGAAAAAGTCGCCGAAAAGGCCGAGCGGCCAGCGCCAGCCAGGGATTTCCCCAGTCTGCTGGAAGACGAGCACCTGATCGCCATCGACAAGCCCGCCGGTGTGGCCGTGCATGGCGGCTCGGGTGTGAGTTTTGGTGTCATCGAGCAACTGCGCCAGGCGCGGCCGCAAAGCCGTTTTCTGGAGCTGGTGCATCGGCTCGACCGCGAGACATCCGGCATCTTGCTGGTGGCCAAGAAGCGCTCGGCGCTGACCCATCTGCAGGACCAGTTCCGCGAGCGCGAGACCGGCAAGACCTACCTGGCCCTGGTCCAGGGCACCTGGCCGGCCAACCACAAGGTGATTGATCTGCCGCTGCACAAATACCTGCAGGCCGACGGCGAACGCCGCGTGCGGGTGACCACGGTCGATGATCCTGACGGCATGCGCTCCGTCACGCTGGTGCGCGTTCGCAGCACGCTGGCGCCCCAGCCCCTGCTGGGACTGCCGGCCATGAGCCTGCTGGAGGTGACCATCAAGACCGGGCGCACGCACCAGATCCGCGTGCACCTGTCCAGCCAGGGGCACCCGATTGCGGGCGATGACAAATATGGCGACTTCGACCTGAACCGACGCCTGCAGAAACAGGGTCTCAAACGCATGTTCCTGCACGCATGGCGGCTACAGTTCACCCACCCGGCCAGTGGCGAGCGGGTGGAGCTGCGCGCCGAGCTTCCCGAAGAACTGGCCCGTTTCGCCGGCTGACGCTGGCTCCGACTCCTTGTAGATATGACAAATCCTGGTTCTTCCGAGATGCACCGTGCGCGCCGCTTCGATCTCATTGCCTTCGACTGGGATGGGACGCTGTCGGATTCCACCGCGGTGATCGTCAAGTGCATTCAGGCGGCCGTGGCCGATGTGGGGGGCACGCCTCCCAGCGATGAGGCGGCGTCCTATGTGATCGGCATGGCGCTGATGCCCGCATTGGCGCGTGCAGCGCCCGATGTGCCTCCCGAAAAATACCCCGAGCTGGGCAACCGCTATCGCCACCATTTCATCAAGCACCAGGACGACATCAGCCTGTTCGCCGGCGTGCTGCCCATGCTGGCGGCGCTGCGCGAGCGAGGGCACCTGCTGGCCGTGGCCACGGGCAAGAGCCGCCGTGGTCTGAACGATGCGCTGCAGGACCCGCAGCTGCGCGGCATGTTCGACAGCTCGCGCACGGCGGACGAGACCGCCGGCAAGCCGAATCCGCTGATGCTGCAGGAGCTGATGGCCGAATTTGGTGCGGACCCTTCGCGGGTGCTGATGATCGGCGACACCACGCACGACCTGGAACTGGCCCGCAATGCAGGCTGTGCCAGCGTAGGCGTGGGCTATGGCGCGCATCCCACCGACGGCTTTGGCGTGCTGAAGCCGTTGCATGTGGCGCAGAGTGTTGCGGATTTGCATCAGTGGCTGTTGGCCCATGGCTGAGTCGTCATGCCCGCGTCAGCGCGTTGATTCATGCTCGTGAGGTGTGCCGTTGACCGTTGAACGCATCGTTCTGTGCGCCAGCGATGCCCTGCAGGAAGGGGCGAATGCCGTGCCTTTCGACGTGGTCTACGCGGGTCATGCCTGCCGCGCATTCGCCATCCGCTTCGAGGGACAGGTGCATGCCTATCTGAATCGCTGCACCCATGTGGCCATGGAGATGGACTACCAGCCGGACCGCTTTTTCGATGACACCGGACGCTGGCTGCTGTGCGCAACCCATGGAGCGGCCTACGCGCCCGACAGCGGCGCCTGCGCTGGCGGGCCCTGCCGTGGCAGCCTTGTGAAAATCTCCCTGAGCGAAAGCGCGGGGGTGGTGCACTGGCATACTGCCGATAACCTGAAACCCGTCGAGTTCTGACATGACTTCCCCCATACCTCCGGAAAATCCTGGCTCCGCATCGCACCCATCCCCGGGGGCGGACCTGTGGGCCCGGGCCACGCCCGCCACGGCGGCTGCCGATGCGCGCACGGCGGCATCGAGTGGCTGGGAGCGGGAGGTGCTGGAAAAGCTGGTCTTCGCCACCATCAACGAGCAGCGTGCCTCGCGCCGCTGGCGCCTGTTTGGCCGCCTGCTGTGGACGGCGCTCATCCTCGTGGTGCTGTGGGTGCTGTTTGCCAAGGACACGGCGACCACGACCAGTTCCTCCCCGCACACGGCCGTGGTCGAGGTCAAGGGCGAGATCGCCGCAGGTGCCGACGCCAGCGCGGAATTCGTGGTGGCCGCCATGCGCAGTGCCTTCGAGGATTCGGGCTCGCGCGCCGTGGTGCTGCTGATCAACTCGCCGGGCGGCAGCCCTGTGCAGGCCGGCATCATCAATGACGAAATCGTGCGGCTCAAGGGCAAGTACGACAAGCCCCTGTATGCCGTGGTGGAAGAGACCTGCGCTTCGGCCGCCTACTACATTGCCGCCGCCGCCGATGAGATCTTTGTGGACAAGGCCAGCATCGTGGGCAGCATCGGCGTGCTCATGGATGGCTTTGGCTTCACCGGCGCCATGGAAAAGCTCGGCGTGGAACGCCGCCTGCTGACGGCTGGCGAGAACAAGGGTTTCCTGGACCCGTTCAGCCCCATGTCCGAAGGGCAGCGCGAACATGCCCACAAGATGCTGGGCCAGATCCACTCGCAGTTCATCAACGTGGTCAAGGCTGGCCGTGGTGACCGCCTGCATGAGACGCCCGAGACTTTCAGCGGCCTGTTCTGGACCGGCCAGCAGGCGGTGGAGATGGGCCTGGCCGACAAGCTGGGCAGTCTTGACTATGTGGCCCGTGAAGTGGTCAAGGCGGAAGAGGTGGTGGATTACACGCGCCGCGACAACGTGGCCGAGCGCCTGGCCAAGCGTTTCGGCGCGGCTTTTGGCGGCGGTGCGGTGCAGGCACTGCGTTCCAGCCTCCCGGCTCTGCGCTGATTCTTGCGGGGTTTCCCGCTCGGGTCTGCCAAGACGAAAAAGCCCGCCTTCTTGTCGAAGGCGGGCTTTTTCGCTGGTGGGCGGCTTCAGCGGCCGATGGAGAACACTACCGGCGTGCGGTTGTCCGGCGCTTCCTTGTGCTGGCGCCATTCGCGCACCAGTCGGCTTTCGATGCGGGCGCTCTCGAGCGTCAGGCCGCAGGCCAACGCCAAACGGGTATGGGGTTGCAGCGTCTGCAGCAGGGCTTGCCAAAGCGCGGCGTTGCGGTAGGGCGTCTCGATGAACTGCTGGGTCTGGCCTTGGCGCAATGCCAGGGCTTCAAGCTCCTTGATGCGCTGCACCCGTCCGCCGGCATCCTGGGGCAGGTAGCCCACAAAGGCATAGTTCTGTCCGTTGAGCCCGCTGGCGGCCAGTGCCAGCAGCAGCGATACGGGTCCGATCAGCGGCACGACGCGTATGCCCAAATCGTGCGCGGCGCGCACGATGGAGCTGCCGGGGTCGGCCACGGCGGGCATTCCGGCCTCGCTGACCAGTCCCATGTCGTGTCCGGCCAGCAAGGGGGCGAGCAGTGGCTTGGCGTCAAAGACGGCGGCACCCTTGTCGCCATGGTCCCCCTTCTTGTGTGCCTCGCGCGGCAGCTCGGTGATCTGCTGGGTCTGCAAGGGCTGGGCCAGTGCATGCAGCGCGTCGATGCGCTTGAGATAGGCGCGTGTGCTCTTGGCGTTTTCGCAGATCCAGTGGGTCAGCCGCGCAGCGGTGCGCAGTGTCCCGTCGGGCAGGACCTGCGTCAGCGGCGTTTGCTCATCGCAGCCGAAGTCCAGCGGCGCGGGCACCAGGTAGAGCGTTCCTGTCAGGGGCTTGGTGATGGCATCGCTCATGGCAGCACGGCTCCTGCGGCGCGCAGCAACTGGCATGTGCGGATCAGCGGAAGGCCGATCAGTGCCGTGGGGTCGTCGCTGACGATGGCGTCGAGCAGGGCAATGCCCAGGCCCTCGCTCTTGGCGCTGCCTGCGCAGTCATAAGGCTGCTCGGCGCGCAGGTAGCGCTCGATTTCCGCATCGTTGAGATCGCGAAAGCGCACCTGAACCGTCACCACGTCGGTCTCGGAAAAGCCGGTTTCCTGGCAGACCACGCTCACGGCAGTGTGGAAATTCATCTGGCGCCCGCTCATCTGGCGCAACTGTTCGGTGGCGCGTTCATGGTTGCCGGGCTTGGACAGCGGCAGGCCATCGAGCTCGGGCACCTGGTCGGAGCCGATGACAACGGCGCCGGGGTGCAGCGCAGCCACGGCCTGGGCCTTGGCCAGGGCCAGGCGCAGGGAAAGGGCGTGCGGTGTCTCTCCGGCCAGAGGTGTTTCATCGACTTCCGGGGAGACGGTCTGGAATGGCAGCCGCAGCCGCTCCAGGAGTTCGCGGCGGTAGCGTGAGGTGGAGCCAAGGATCAGGGGACGCGCCAGGCCGGGAGCCTGGGCTAAGGCGGGGTGGGGAGCTTGCATGCCCGGATTCTCTTACACTGCCCGCATGAGCAAGGAATTTTCTGCGGCCCGCCTCGATGTTCGCGCTTTCGCGCAATCGCAGGGCCATCTTCAGGACCAGACAACACTGTCAGTCTTCCCGCGTCTGGCCCAGGATGCGCAGCCGGATGCCGGTGACACGCACGGCCAGGTGCACTGGCAGGCGGACGGCGAGCTGGTCGAGCAGACCGGCGGCCCCGGTCAGGTGTGGCTGCATCTGCAGGCCGATGCCGTCGTGCCCATGGTGTGCCAGCGCTGCCTGGCCCTGGCGCCCATCACCCTGCAGGTTGATCGGTCTTTTCGCTTTGTTGCGGATGAAGCCACGGCCGAGTCCGAGGACGACGAAAGCGATGAGGACCTGCTGGTGCTCAGCCGCGAGTTCAATCTGCTCGAGCTCATAGAGGACGAGTTGCTCATGGAACTGCCCGTGGTGCCGCGTCACGATGTCTGCCCCGAGTCTGTGAGCTTGCAGTCCAGCGACGCGGACTTCGAGCAGGCCATCGAGGACAAGCCCAACCCGTTCGCCGTCCTTCGCGGCCTGGATGTGGGCAAATCCGCAGACTGATCGAGATGCCCGGAAAAAAGGTCGAGGCCGGGAAAAGCGATTGCGCTATAATCAAGGGCTTCGCGCGAAACCCCCTCGTGTCTTTAATGGGCTGATCGCGTTTTTTACCAACCCTTTTCAGATACACAGGAGCCATCATGGCTGTTCAGCAGAACAAGAAGTCCCCCTCCAAGCGCGGTATGCACCGTTCGCACAATGCACTGAATGTGCCTGGCATCGCCGTGGAACCCACCACGGGTGAAACCCACCTGCGTCACCACATCAGCCCCAACGGCGTGTACCGCGGCCGTCAAGTGCTGAAGAACAAGTCCGAAGCCTGACCTTCGACCGTTCCCGCAGAGCCCGCGGCTACAGTTTTCGTAGCGCGGGCTTTTGTTTTTTCTGATGGCCGTTCCTATCTTTCCAGGCCTCGCAACAGGCTTGCCAGTCGCTCATGATCACTTTGGCCGTTGACTGCATGGGGGGTGATCACGGCCCCCGCGTCACGCTCGCGGCGTGCCGCCAGTTCCTCGATTCCCATTCCGACGCCCGGCTGCTGCTGGTCGGCCAGCCCGATGCGCTGGCTGGCTTTGCGCATGAGCGCGCCAGCGTGGTGCCGGCCTCGGAAGTCGTCGGCATGGATGACCCGATCGAGGTGGCGCTGCGCAGGAAGAAGGATTCCTCGATGCGCGTCGCCATCCAGCAGGTCAAGGATGGCCAGGCTGCTGCTGCCGTGTCGGCTGGGAATACGGGTGCGCTGATGGCCATCTCGCGCTACCTGCTCAAGACGCTGGATGGCATCGATCGTCCCGCCATCGCTCCCCAGTTGCCCAATGCCAAGGGTGGTGCCACCACGGTGCTGGACCTGGGTGCCAACGTGGATTGCTCGGCTGAGCATCTGCTGCAGTTCGCCGTCATGGGCTCGGCTCTGGTGTCTGCGCTGAACAACGAAGAGGCGCCTTCGGTGGGCCTGCTCAATATCGGCGAAGAGCAGATCAAGGGCAGTGAAGTCATCAAGCGTGCGGGCGAACTGTTGCGCGCGGCAGGCAAGGCCGGTCACCTGAACTTCTACGGAAACGTCGAAGGCAACGATATCTTCAAGGGCACGACCCAGGTCGTGGTCTGCGACGGCTTTGTGGGCAACGTGGCCCTCAAGTCTTCCGAGGGGGTGGCGTCCATGATCTCCAATGCCCTCAAGCAGGAGTTCAAGCGCAACATCTTCACCAAAATGGCTGCAATCGTTGCCTATCCGGTGCTAACTGCGCTGATGAATCGTGTGGACCATCGGCGTCACAACGGTGCGGCGCTGCTGGGCCTTCGTGGGCTGGTGTTCAAAAGCCATGGGTCAGCCGATGCCTTGGCTTTCGAGCACGCGCTGAACCGCGCGTATGATGCGGCCCGCAACAACCTGCTCGACCGTGTCCGTACCCGCATCTCCGCAGCCCTGCCTCTTTTGCTGGCTGCGCAGTCGGAATCGGGACCGTCGGCGCCCTAATACAGATGAGACGCTACGCACGCATCACCGGCACGGGCAGCTACCTGCCACCCCGCCGACTCACCAATCACGATCTGGCAGCCGAGCTGGCTCAGCGTGGCATCGAGACCTCGAACGAGTGGATCGTCGAGCGCACCGGCATCCATGCCCGTCACTTTGCCGCGCCCGACGTGGCCAGCAGCGATCTGGCCCTGGAGGCGTCGAAGAAAGCGCTGGAGGCCGCTGGCTGCCAGCCACAGGACATCGACCTGATCATCGTCGCCACCTCGACGCCAGACATGGTCTTCCCGTCCACGGCCTGCATCCTGCAGAACAAGCTTGGCGCCAATGGCTGCGCGGCCTTTGACGTGCAGGCTGTGTGCAGCGGCTTTGTCTACGCTCTCACGGTGGCCGATGCCATGATCCAGTCCGGCGCCGCAAGCCGCGCGCTGGTGGTGGGTTCCGAAGTCTTCAGCCGCATCCTTGATTTCAACGATCGCACGACCTGCGTGCTGTTCGGCGACGGCGCCGGCGCGGTGGTGCTGGAGGCGTCCGAGCAGCCTGGGATCCTGGCGTCCGACCTGCATGCCGATGGCAAGCATGTCGGCATCCTCTGCGTGCCGGGCAATGTGTCCGGCGGACAGGTGCTTGGCGATCCGCTGCTGAAGATGGATGGACAGGCCGTGTTCAAGCTGGCGGTCGGCGTGCTGGAAAAGGCCGCCCGCGCGACGCTGGACAAGGCCGGGCTCACCGATGCCGATATCGACTGGCTGATCCCTCACCAGGCCAACATCCGCATCATGCAAAGCACGGCGCGCAAGCTCAAGCTGTCCATGGACAAGGTGGTGGTGACCGTGGACCAGCATGGCAATACCTCGGCCGCCTCGATCCCGCTGGCGCTGGACCACGGCGTGCGCAATGGCCAGGTCAAGCCCGGGCAGACCGTGCTGCTGGAAGGCGTGGGCGGTGGCTTCACCTGGGGTGCGGTGCTTCTCAAGATGTGATGCGGGATGCCTGCCTGACGGCAGGCTCCCATGGCGCGGCTTTTATTTTTGAAAATATGAAGAAGTTTGCATTCGTCTTTCCCGGCCAGGGTTCGCAATCGGTGGGCATGCTCGACGGATGGGGTGACCATCCTGTCGTGGCGCAGACGCTGGCCGAAGCCTCCGAGGCGCTGGGTGAAAACATCGGCCAACTGATCCAGCAAGGACCGAAGGAAGCCCTGGCGCTCACCACCAACACCCAGCCCGTGATGCTGGTGGCCGGTGTGGCCGCCTGGCGCGTGTGGCAGGCCGAAGGCGGCGCGCTGCCCGATGCCGTGGCAGGCCATTCGCTGGGCGAGTATTCCGCCCTGGTCGCCTCGGGCGTGCTGACGCTGGCCCAGGCTGCCCCGCTGGTGCGCCTGCGTGCTGCAGCCATGCAGGAGGCCGTGCCCGTGGGCACGGGCGCCATGGCGGCCATCCTGGGCCTGGACGCCGACAAGGTGCGCGCAGGCTGCGCCGAGGTCACGGCTGCCCTGGGTGGCGCTGAAGTCGTCGAAGCCGTCAATTTCAACGATCCTTCGCAGACCGTGATCGCCGGCAGCAAGGCTGCTGTCGAAAAGGCCTGCGAAGCCCTCAAGGCCGCAGGCGCCAAGCGTGCCCTGCCGTTGCCCGTGTCGGCGCCGTTCCATTCCAGCCTGATGAAGCCTGCGGCCGAAAAGCTCAAGGCGGCGCTGGCTGCCACGGCGCTGGCTGCGCCGCAGATTCCCGTGCTCAACAACATCGACGTGGCGGTCGAGCAAGACGCCGACGCCATCCGCGATGCGCTGTATCGCCAGGCCTTTGGCCCGGTGCGCTGGGTTGAATGCGTTCAGGCCATGAAGGCGCGCGGCATCGTGCATCTCGTCGAGTGCGGTCCCGGCAAGGTGCTCATGGGCCTGACCAAGCGGATTGACGCGGACCTGACGGCCGCTGCCCTCTATGATCCGGCCACGCTGGCCGACGTGAAAGAATCCCTCGCATGACTGACAACCAGAACAAGCCCCAGGTTGCCCTGGTGACGGGTGCCTCGCGTGGCATTGGTGCTGCCATTGCCCAGGAGCTGGCAGCGCGCGGCTACCGCGTGATCGGCACGGCCACCACCGACGGTGGCGCGGAAAAGATCGGCCAGGCTCTGTCGGCCCATGAGGGCTGCCGCGGCGTGAACCTCAATGTCACGGATGGGGCGGCCGTCGATGCCTTGATCGACAGCATCGTCAAGAATGACGGCGGCCTGCATGTGCTGGTCAACAACGCCGGCATCACACGCGACACCCTGGCCATGCGCATGAAGGACGACGACTGGGATGCGGTGATCGACACCAATCTCAAGGCGGTTTTCCGAGTCAGCCGTACGGCCATTCGGCCCATGATGAAGCAGCGTTTTGGCCGCATCATCAACATCACCAGCGTCGTTGGCGCCTCCGGCAACCCCGGTCAGGCCAACTATGCAGCCGCCAAGGCCGGCGTTGCCGGCATGACGCGTGCGCTGGCCCGTGAACTGGGCAGCCGCGGCATCACGGTCAACTGCGTGGCGCCTGGCTTCATTGCCACCGACATGACGGCGGAGCTGCCCGAAGAGCAGAAGAACGCCCTCAAATCGCAGATCGCCATGGGCGATTTGGGCCAGCCCAGCGACATCGCCCATGCCGTGGCCTACCTCGCATCTGCGGGTGCGGGATACGTCACCGGCCAGGAATTGCACGTCAACGGCGGCATGTACATGTAAGTGCTGCGGCGGCTGCGGGCAGACCCCTGCCAGAAGCCGGCGTTGCTTGCAACAGAAGAGGCCGTTTCCTCGCGACGGCCGGCTGAAGAGGGCCTGAGGCCCGAAGCAGCTAGAATCGCGGGTTCATTCACAACCCCCAGAGGGAAACCATGAGCGATATCGAAGCACGTGTCAAAAAAATCATTGCCGAACAACTCGGCGTTGAAGAGTCTCAAGTCACCAACGAAAAGGCCTTCGTGGCTGATCTGGGTGCTGACTCCCTGGACACGGTGGAGCTGGTGATGGCCCTGGAAGATGAATTCGGCATCGAGATCCCCGACGAAGACGCGGAAAAGATCACGACGGTGCAAAACGCCATCGACTACGCCAACACCCACCAGAAGGCCTGATAGGGCCCTGACCCGAGCGATCAGCAGAAGGTTTTACGCATGAGCCGTCGTCGCGTTGTCGTGACCGGCCTGGGTTGCATCTCCCCCGTGGGTAACACGGTGGGCGACGCCTGGGCCAATCTTTTGGCCGGCCAGTCCGGCATTGACCTCATCACCAAGTTCGATGCCTCGAACTTTGCCTGCAGGATTGCGGGTGAGGTCAAGGGATTCGATGTGGAGTCGTACATGAGCGCCAAGGATGCGCGCTCCATGGACACCTTCATCCATTACGGCATCGCTGCTGCGGCGCAAGCCGTGCAGGACTCAGGTCTGCCCACGGGCGAGGCCTTGTCGGATGATCTGGCCACGCGCATCGGCTGTGTGATCGGTTCGGGCATCGGCGGCTTGCCGCTGATCGAGAACACCCACGCGGAACTGGCTGCGCGCGGACCGCGCCGCATCACGCCGTTCTTCGTGCCTGCCTCCATCATCAACATGGTGGCTGGCCATGTGTCCATGCGCTTCGGCTTCAAGGGGCCGAATCTTGCTGTGGTGACTGCCTGCACGACCGGGCTGCACTGCATAGGCGAGGCGGGACGCATGATCGAATACGGCGATGCCGATGTGGTGGTGGCTGGTGGCACGGAAGCCACGGTCTCCCCCCTGGGCGTCGGCGGCTTTGCCGCCATGCGCGCCCTGTCCACGCGCAATGATGATCCCAAGGCCGCTTCGCGCCCCTGGGACAAGGACCGCGACGGCTTCGTGCTGGGCGAAGGCGCGGGCGTGCTGGTGCTGGAAGAGTACGAGCATGCCAAGGCCCGCGGTGCCAAGATCTACGCCGAACTGTGCGGCTACGGCATGAGTGCCGACGCAGGCCACATGACGGCACCCAACATGGACGGCCCGCGCCGCGCCATGCTGGCAGCTTTGCGAAATGCCGGCATCAATGCCGACCAGATCGACTATCTGAACGCGCACGGCACTTCCACGCCGCTGGGCGACCTCAACGAGACCAACGCCATCAAGGCGGCTCTGGGCGATCACGCCAAGAAAATCGTTGTCAGTTCGACCAAGTCCATGACAGGTCACCTGCTGGGCGGTGCTGGTGGCATCGAGAGCGTCTTCACCGTGCTGGCACTGCACGAGCAAAAGATTCCTCCGACCATCAACCTGGACAACCAGGACCCGGAGTGCGATCTCGACTACTGCGCCAATACGGCGCGGGACGCGACGATCGAGGTGGCGGTGAAGAACAACTTCGGCTTCGGAGGCACCAACGGAACGCTGGTGTTCAAGCGGATCTGAGGCCTGCGCAACGCACATGAAAAGCCCGCCCCGCAAGGGAGCGGGCTTTTTTATTTCGTGCATGTGCCAGGTGAAAGCAGGGTAAATGTCGGTCATGCTGCGGTTTTGCGACACTGCAGGCATGCCGTCTCGCCATGCGCCGCCCGCAGTTCGCCATCCGCTGAAGCCCTCGCGCACCGTGGCAGCATGCCTTTGTGCGCTTTGGCTGCTGGCCGCCATGCTTTTGCTGGCATGGGCCTTGAATCTCCAGTCAGGGTGGTGGCCTGCAGCCGTGGCCGTTGCGGTTTGCCTGGTTGCTGCTGCAGGCATGTGGCATGGATGGCACAGCCTGGGTAAAGGTTTCATCGCCTGGGATGGCGTGCAGTGGTCGATCGGCGAGGCGGATCCAGGCCAGGCTGCGCAGCCGGTGCTGCTGCAGGTACGAGCCGATGGTGGATCGTGGTTGTGGGTGCAGGTCCTTCCCCTGGTTTCCATGGTGCCGGCGGGGCCCTTGCGTTGGCGCAGCTCCCGCTGGCTTCTCCTGTTGTGCAGGCAGAGTCCGGAAACCTGGGGTGATTTGCGGCGTGCTGTATATTCCCCGGCCAGACCTACAGAACGGGCGCAATGACTGCGCCAGGGCCGCCGCGGCCCGTCTTCACCGATTTCATGACGCCTCCCGAATTCCCGCCTTCTTCTGCCGATAGCGACCTGGCTCTGGTCGAGCGCACCAACGCAGGAGACATGCGGGCCTTCGAGCTACTGGTCATCAAGTACCAGCGCCGCATCGAGCGCCTCATCGGCCGCATGGTGCGCGACGTGGACCTGGTGCCGGACATTGCGCAGGAAACCTTCATCCGCGCCTATCGTGCCCTGCACCAGTTTAGGGGTGATGCCCAGTTCTATACCTGGCTGTACCGCATTGCCGTGAATACTGCCAAGAAGGCGCTGCTGGACATGAAGCGCTCGCCGCTGATCACCGAAAGCGCGTTACACAACGGGGATGACGATGATGAAACTTCCCGGGTCAGCCAGGAACTAACCACCGAAGAAACGCCCGAAACGATCCTGGCAGCCCAGGAAATTGCCCAGGCAGTCAACGCCGCCATGGAGGCTTTGCCCGAGGATCTCCGACAGGCTGTCACGTTGCGGGAAATTGAAGGCCTGAGCTACGAGGAAATCTCGAACGCCATGGGTTGCCCCATCGGCACCGTGCGCTCACGGATTTTTCGCGCACGGGAAGCGATTTCAGCCAGGGTCAAGCCTTTGCTGGAGCGCCAGTCGGGCAAGCGTTGGTAGGCGTGACGGGGTTGTGGCCGCCGGGTGGTGCATTTTTTGGGTACAGGGTCTCAAAGCAGACAAGCAGGTGATTGATCATGAATGACGATCTGACGAAGCGCGAACAATTGTCGGCATTGGCTGATGGTGAACTCTCTGCCGCAGAGTTGCAGGCCGTGCTGGCCTATGCGGAAAGCGATGCAGGCCAGCAGGAGTGGCGCATGTACCACCTCGTGGGCGATGTGCTGCGGTCCCCGGAATTGGCGCATCACAGCCGGCACGATGTGCTCTCCGGAATCCGCGCCCAACTGGCCAACGAGCCTCGTCGTCCGCTGGTTTCCGTGGCCACTGAAGAGCTGGCGCAAATTGCGCATCCGGCGCAGGACCGGGCTGTGATCAATGGCGCGCCGCTGCGCGATGCGGCCAATGCCTCGGTATTCCGCTGGAAGATGGCGGCGGGCTTTGCCTCCGTGGCGGCCGTGGCTGCCATTGGTTGGAGCGTGATGCTGGGCGCGCCTGCCGGTCCCGGCGCAGCGCCGGGCCGGGCCCTGGCGGCCCTTGAGACGGGTGCTCCGTCGGCGCCGGTTGCGGTGGCTGGCAATGCCCAGGACTTCCCGCTTGGCGATACGGCCCAGTCTTCCTCGGTCGTGGCGGTGGCCGGACCCTACGGGCAGAGCGTGATGCTGCGTGATCCGCGCCTGGATGCGCTGCTGGCATCCCATCCGCAATACAGTGGGCCGGCCACGTTGCAGATGCCTGCCAGCTTCTTGCGCAACGCCAACTTCGCCTCGGCACCGCGCGCCAACCAGCGCTGAATCTCACAGGAGAGCATTGCTCTCCTGCCTTCTTTTGCACCCGCGTCCAGCCTTTCGGCATTGAAATGGACGCGGGTGCAGTCATTTGTGCTCCATGCACGGCGGCTTGTGCCCCATGCATGCTGCCGATTCGGGAACTAACCGCGTCTTTCAGGCTTCTGAGCCATCGTCTGGCCGATGCTCGCCAGGACTGCGCCAGAATGTGACGTTCGTCCGAAAGCAAGTCGGCTGCCATGTGTCCGAACAAACCGCCTGGGCGCGATGGCGTCGGGGCAACGTAATGATTGAGATGGAAAGGATGACCATGACCACTGTTCGATGGAAGACGCTGCAGTCCTGCACACTGGCCGGCGTTCTGGCGCTGGCTGCAGGCAGCGCAGGAATGCTGGTGCCGGTGAGTGCCGCCCATGCGCAAAGTGGCGCCGTGGTGCGGGGGCTGCCGGACTTCACCGATCTGGTCGAGCAGGTCGGCCCTTCCGTGGTCAACATCCGCACGCTGGAGAAGGTGTCGGCCAACTCTGCCGAGGCGCTGGGCATGGACGAGGACATGCTCGAATTCTTCCGCCGCTTCGGCCTGCCCGTGCCCAATGTGCCGCGCCAACGTCCCCAACCGCGTTCACAGCCTGACGAGGAGCAGCCGCGCGGCGTGGGCTCCGGCTTCATCCTGACGGCCGATGGCTTTGTGATGACCAATGCCCACGTGGTCGAAGGCGCTGACGAAGTCATCGTCACGCTGACCGACAAGCGCGAGTTCAAGGCCAAGATCGTGGGCAGCGACAAGCGCACCGACGTGGCCGTGGTCAAGATCGACGCCACAGGGCTGCCGGCCGTGAAGATCGGCGATGTGAACCGCCTCAAGGTCGGCGAGTGGGTGATGGCCATCGGCTCGCCCTTCGGCCTCGACAACTCCGTCACGGCGGGCATTGTCAGTGCCAAGCAGCGCGACACGGGCGACTATCTGCCCTTCATCCAGACCGATGTGGCCATCAACCCCGGCAACTCGGGCGGCCCGTTGCTGAACATGCGCGGCGAGGTCGTGGGCATCAACAGCCAGATCTATTCGCGCTCCGGCGGCTTCATGGGTATCAGCTTCGCGATTCCGATCGATGAGGCCGTGCGTGTCAGCGACCAGTTGCGCGCCACCGGCAAGGTCACGCGAGGCCGCATTGGCGTGCAGATCGGTCCGGTCACCAAGGACATTGCCGAATCCATTGGCCTGGGCAAGGCGCAGGGCGCACTGGTTTCGGCCGTCGAGCCGGATTCGCCCGCTGCCAAGGCGGGCGTCGAGGCCGGTGACGTGATCATCAAGTTCGACGGCAAGGCCATCGACAAGGTGGCCGACCTGCCGCGCCTGGTGGGCAATACCAAGCCCGGCACACGCAGCACCATCACCGTCTTCCGTCGCGGCGCAGCCAAGGATCTGACCATGGTGATCGCCGAGGTTGAGCCGGACGGCGCGGCTCCGCAGGCCAAGGCCACCGGCAAGGGCAGCACCCTGGTTTCCCAGCCGCTGGGCCTGACGCTGGCCGAGCTCACGGATGCCCAGAAGAAGGAGCTGGGCATCAAGGGCGGCGTGCGCGTGACGGCGGCCGTCGAGGCTGCGGCACGTGCGGGCCTGCGCGAAGGCGACGTGATCCTGCAGCTGGCCAATGTCGAGATCACGGGGCTCAAGAGCTTCGAGGCCACGCTGGCCAAGGTGGACAAGAGCAAGCCGGTGAACCTGCTGGTGCGCCGTGGGGAATGGGCACAGTATGTGCTGATCCGTCCGACGCGCTGAGGCCGCAGGGGAGGGCGGTTTTCCGGATCCTGGGGAATACCCTCGGAATCCTGACCCGGAGCCGCCCATGCCCCTTGGGGCATTGGGTAAAATGACCCACCAAAGCGTGACGGCTCAAGGCGTCAGAAACCTGTTTTCAAAGGGGATTGTTGCGGTGCAAAAGCACCGCACTATCCGGTGATCGACGGGCGAGAAATGGCTCGGCGGTTCTGTTGATAAACTGTTGATAAATAATTGTGACAGATCAAGCCCGGACCTTTGCAGGCCTTGTCAGGGCTTGGTTTTCAGCCCGTTTTGCCTACAATAAAGTCCCAACTATCGCAGTTGCCAGAGATTGTTGGTTCGGGGCGCGTCGTTCATGGACGCGCCCTTTTTTCTTGCGCGCCGGCCCTGTCGTTTTCCACTTTCACTAGCAGTCCTTCCCGTTGATGAACCACATCAGAAATTTTTCCATCATTGCGCACATCGACCATGGCAAGTCGACGCTGGCTGACCGCCTCATCCAGCGTTGCGGAGGCTTGGCTGACCGTGACATGGAAGCCCAGGTGCTGGACTCGATGGATATCGAGAAAGAGCGCGGCATCACCATCAAGGCGCAGACCGCAGCCCTGCAGTACAAGGCCAAGGATGGCCAGGTCTACAACCTCAACCTCATCGACACGCCCGGCCACGTTGACTTCTCTTATGAAGTCTCGCGTTCGCTGTCGGCCTGCGAGGGAGCGCTGCTGGTGGTGGACGCCTCGCAGGGCGTCGAGGCGCAGACCGTGGCCAACTGCTACACCGCGCTGGAACTCGGCGTGGAAGTGACGGCTGTTCTCAACAAGATGGATCTGCCCCAGGCCGATCCCGAAAATGCCAGGGCCGAGATCGAGGATGTCATCGGCATCGATGCCAGCGACGCCATTCCCTGCTCGGCCAAGACCGGCATGGGCATCGAGGAGATCCTGGAAGCGGTTGTCGCCAAGGTGCCGCCGCCAAAGGGCGATCCCAATGGCCAACTGCGCGCCATGATCATCGACAGCTGGTTCGACACCTATGTCGGCGTCGTGATGCTGGTGCGCGTGGTCGATGGTGAACTCAAGCGTGGCGAGCGCTTCAAGATGATGGCCTCGGGCGCTGCCTATGAAGCCAACAACCTGGGCGTGTTCACCCCGGCCGACGTGCCGCGCGACGTGCTGCGCGCTGGCGAGGTGGGCTACATCATTGCCGGTATCAAGGAGCTCAAGGCAGCCAAGGTGGGCGACACCATCACGCTGGAAAAGAAGCTTCCCAACAATCTGGGTCCTGCCACCGAGGCCCTGCCTGGCTTCAAGGAAATCAAGCCCCAGGTGTTCGCGGGTCTGTACCCCACCGAAGCCAGCGAGTACGACCAGTTGCGCGATGCGCTGGAGAAGCTGCAGCTCAACGATTCGTCCCTGCAGTTCGAGCCTGAAGTCTCGCAGGCGCTGGGCTTCGGCTTTCGCTGCGGCTTCCTGGGCCTGCTGCACATGGAAATCGTGCAGGAGCGCCTGGAGCGCGAATTCGACCAGGACCTGATCACCACCGCGCCGAGCGTGGTCTACGAAGTGGTCAAGGGCGATGGCGAGGTCATCCAGGTCGAGAACCCGTCCAAGATGCCCGATGCCGGCCGTATCGAGGAGGTGCGCGAGCCCATCGTCACCGTCCACCTGTACATGCCCCAGGACTATGTGGGCCCGGTGATGACGCTGGCCAACCAGAAGCGCGGCGTGCAGATCAACATGCAGTACCACGGCCGCCAGGTGATGCTCACCTATGAGATGCCGCTGGGCGAAATCGTGCTGGACTTCTTCGACAAGCTCAAGTCGGTCTCGCGCGGCTACGCCTCCATGGACTATGAGTTCAAGGAATACCGCGCCTCCGACGTGGTGAAGGTGGACATCCTGCTCAACGGCGAGAAGGTCGATGCGCTGTCCATCATCGTGCACCGCTCCCAGGCCACGTACCGCGGCCGGGCCGTGGTGGCCAAGATGCGCGAGATCATCAGCCGCCAGATGTTCGATGTGGCCATCCAGGCCGCCATCGGCGCCAACATCATTGCGCGGGAAACCGTCAAGGCCATGCGCAAGAACGTGCTGGCCAAGTGCTACGGCGGCGACATCACCCGCAAGCGCAAGCTGCTGGAAAAGCAAAAGGCCGGCAAGAAGCGCATGAAGCAGATCGGATCGGTGGAAGTGCCCCAGGAGGCCTTCCTGGCCATCCTGCAAGTGGAGGATTGATGCAAGCCATGCAATGGATTACGGCCGTCGTACTCGCGGCCTTCGTGGGCTATATCGGCGCCTGGTACACAGGCTTCATCGAGGGCAACTTCGCGCTGCTGCTGTTCCTGGCCACCGTGGTCACGGGCCTGTACTGGGTGGCCGAGCGGCTGTACTTCCTGCCGCGCCGCCGCCGCGCTGCCGTGGCCATCGAGGAGGCTGCCGTGGCACGCCGCGCAGAACTCGACCGCATGGGCATCGCCAAGACCGACATCGAGGTGTCGGAAGAGGCCAAGGGCCGCATCCTCATGCAGCCCTGGTGGCTGGACTGGACGGCAGGCCTGTTCCCGGTGATCGCGATCGTCTTCGTGCTGCGCTCGTTCCTGTTCGAGCCGTTCAAGATTCCGTCTGGCTCCATGATCCCCACGCTGCTCGTGGGCGACCTGATCCTGGTGAACAAGTTCACCTATGGCGTGCGCCTGCCGGTGATCAACACCAAGATCACGCAGGGAACGCCGCTGCAGCGTGGCGATGTGGTGGTGTTCCGCTACCCGCCCCAGCCCAGCCTGGACTACATCAAGCGGGTGGTGGGTCTGCCGGGCGACGAGATCGCCTACCTGAACAAGCGGCTGACGATCAATGGCAAGGAAGTCCCGGTCAATGCACTGCCCGACTTCTTCGACAAGGATGCGATGCGCTACTTCAAGCAGTACGAGGAGTCGCTGGGCGACAAGCCGCACCGCATGATCGTGAACCAGGACGTGCCCGCCTTCATCCAGGGCGCCAGCGGCTTCGAGTTCCGCGAGAACTGCCGTTACAGCGTCGAAGGCATCACCTGCAAGGTGCCGGAGGGCCAGTACTTCATGATGGGCGACAACCGCGACAACTCGCTGGATTCCCGCTACTGGGGCTTTGTGCCCGACAAGAACATCGTGGGCCGGGCTTTCTTTGTCTGGATGAACTTCGGGGATTTCAAGCGCATCGGCAGCTTCCATTGATCACATCACATGCATGCCTGAGGACCGCAGTGGCCCGGGCATGCGCGAGGGATTCACATCGGAGGAGGAAAAAGCATGTTGACATCGAACAACCGGCGTTCGCGCCAGCGCGGCCTGTCCTTTCTGGGACTGGTGTTTGTGATTGCCCTGGGCGTGGGCGTTGTGGCCGTGGGCGCACAATCCCTGCCGGTCTTCCTGGAGTACCAGGCCATCGTCAAGGCCGCCAACAAGGCGGCCAGCGAAGGCAATTCCGTGGCTGAAGTGAGGGCCAGCTTTGAGCGTTCCTCCGCCATCGATGACTTCACTTCAGTGAAGCCGGCTGACCTCGAAGTGACCAAAATCAACGACCGTGTGGTCGTTGGGTTCGAGTACTCACGCGAGATACACCTCGTGGGCCCCGCCTACCTGACCTATCGTTTTAAGAAGTAGACCCAATAGGTGCCTCCCTTACTGAATGCGCTGCAGTTGAGGCTGCAGCATCAATTTGCCGAGCCTGCATTGCTGCAGCGTGCCCTCACGCACCGCAGCTTCTCGGCAGACAACAACGAGCGCCTGGAATTCCTCGGTGACTCGGTGCTGAACCTTGCCATTTCCAGCCTGCTCTACCAGCGGCTCAGTTCCATGCCCGAGGGCGATCTGTCCCGCGTGCGCGCCAACCTGGTCAAGGAAGGCACGCTGCACCAGATCGCGCTGAGGCTGCAGTTGCCCGATCTGCTGCGCCTGGGCGAGGGTGAATCCAAGTCGGGCGGCAAGCAACGCCCCTCCATCCTGGCCGATGCGGTCGAGGCCCTGATCGGCGCGGTCTATCTGGATGCCGGCTACGCGGCGGGCGAGAAGGTGGTACACCATCTTTTCGAGGGCGTGGACATCAATCCCCACATGCGCGCAGCCGAAAAGGATGCGAAGACGGCCCTGCAGGAATGGTTGCAGGGACGGCGCATGAAGCTGCCGCAGTACGAGGTGGTCGCCACCACGGGAGCCGCCCACCGCCAGACCTTTGAAGTGGCCTGCGCGATTGCCGAGCTGCAATTGCAGGCCCGGGGAACGGGTGCCTCGCGCAGAGCCGCAGAGCAGACGGCTGCCACAGCCATGCTGGAACTATTGAAAGCAAGACACGCATGAACCAAGACAAACCTCCAGCGCCGGCACAGACCGCCGCCGAACTCGATGCCCTGCTGGCTGCGGCCAAGCCCGGCGCCGGCGCAGCACGCACGGCATCCGCCCCTGATGAAGCCCAGGCGCCCGAGGTGCCGACAGGCCCGCAGCGCTGCGGCCTGATCGCCATCGTCGGCAAGCCCAATGTGGGCAAGTCCACGCTGATGAATGCGCTGGTGGGCCAGAAGATCAGCATCACCTCGCGCAAGGCGCAGACCACGCGCCACCGCATCACGGGCATTCGCTCGCGTGCCGCGACGCAGTTCATCTTCGTCGATACACCGGGCTTCCAGACCAAGCACAGCACGGCGCTGAACAAGTCGCTCAACAAGACCGTGATGGGCGCCATCGGCGACGTGGACCTGATCCTGTTCGTCGTGGAAGCCGGCCAGTTCACGCTGGCCGATGCCAAGGTGCTGTCGCTGTTCAAGCCCGGCATTCCCACGCTGCTGATCGCCAACAAGCTCGATACCGTGGGCCGCCGTGCCGAGATCGCCCCCTGGCTCAAGAGCATGCAGGAGCGCCATCCGTTTGCCGAGTTCGTGCCCATGTCGGCCAAGAGCAAGGGCGACATCGAGCGCCTGTTCGGCATCTGCGAGAAGTACCTGCCCGAGCAGGACTGGATGTATGCGCCCGACGAGCTGACCGACCGCAGCGAGAAGTTCCTCGCCTCGGAAACCGTGCGCGAGAAGCTGTTCCGCTTCACGGGCGACGAGCTGCCCTACACCTCCACGGTGGTCATCGACAAGTTCGAGGAAGAGGCCAGCAAGCAGCACAAGCGCTTCATCCGCGTGGCGGCGACCATCGTGGTCGAGCGCGACGGACACAAGGCCATGATCATCGGAGAGAAGGGCGAGCGCCTCAAGCGCATCAGCACCGAGGCCCGCCAGGAGCTGGAAAAGCTCATGGATGCCAAGGTCTTCCTCGAAGTCTGGGTCAAGGTGCGCTCGGGCTGGGCCGACGACGAGGCCCGCGTGCGCTCCTTCGGCTACGAGTGAGAAACCTCCCCGCAAGGCCCTCTGTCCATGGCTAGCGCCAAGCGTGTCTCGGATGAGCCGGCCTATGTGCTGCACAGCTATGACTGGAGCGAGTCCAGCCTGATCCTCGAGGTCTTCACGCGGCACCGGGGCCGCGTGGCGCTGGCGGCCAAGGGCGTCAAGCGCCCGACCTCGAACTTTCGCCCCGTGCTGCTGCCGCTGCAGCCGCTGAGCCTGAGCTACAGCCTGGGCGGCGAGGGCAATGCCGAGATCCACACCCTCAAGGGCGCCGAGTGGGTGGGCGGCCATGTCATGCCCCAGGGCGACGCCCTGATGTCGGGCCTGTACCTCAACGAGCTGCTGATGCGCCTGCTGGCGCGAGACGATCCCTATGCGGCGCTGTTCGACATCTATGCCGGCGTGGTGCGCGTGCTGGCGGGCCAGCATGGCGATGCCATCGAGCCCGTGCTGCGCACCTTCGAGCTGCTGCTGCTGCGCGAACTGGGCCATCTGCCCGCCTTGAATGAGGAAAGCGCCACGCTGGCGCCGCTGGCCGAAGGCCGCCGCTATGCGCTGGTGGCCGAGGGCGGCCTGCGCCCGGCGCTGCAGGGCGAGCGCGCCGTGCTGGGCGCTGCGCAATGGCAGGCCATTGAAAGCGCGCTGCAGGCCCGGCAGGCCTTCAACGCCACGCTGCATGTGGTGGCTCAACCCGAGCAGGCGCTGGCCCTCAAGCCCCAACTGAGGGCGCTGCTGCAATACCATTGCGGCAGTCCCATGCTGCGCACCCGCCAGCTGATGATGGATCTGCAATCGCTATGAATCTTTCCCACGCTTCGCAGCGCACGGCGCTGTCGGTCAATGTCAACAAGGTTGCGCTGCTGCGCAACACGCGCCATCTGGGCATTCCCAGCGTGACGCGCGCCGCGCGCATCTGCCTGGAGGCCGGTGCCCAGGGCATCACCATCCATCCGCGTCCCGACCAGCGCCATATCCGCAGCGAGGATGTCTATGAACTGCAGGCGCTGATGACACAGTGGCCGCAGGCGGAGTTCAACATCGAGGGCAACCCGACGCAGAACCTCATGGACTTCATCCGCGACACGCGCCCGCACCAGGCCACCTTCGTGCCCGACAGCGAGGACCAGTTCACCAGCGACCATGGCTGGAACTTCCCGCAGGACGCCGAGCGCCTGAAGCCGCTGATTGCCGAATGCCGCCAACTCGGCGTGCGCGTCAGCCTGTTCATGGACCCCGTGCCCGCCCAGATGGCCGCTGCGCGCGCCGTGGGCGCCGACCGGGTCGAGCTGTATACCGAACCCTACGCAGCTGCCTGGGGCACGGCAGACCAGGAAGCGCAACTGCAGGCCTATGCGGCGGCGGCCCAGGCGGCTTTGGATGCCGGGCTGGGCATCAATGCCGGCCACGACCTCAGCCGTGACAACCTGGCCGCCTTCGTGGCGCGCGTGCCGGGCCTGCTCGAAGTCTCCATCGGCCATGCGCTGATCGCCGACGCGCTGGAGCTGGGCTACGCCGAAACCGTGCGCGCCTACCAGCAGTGCATAGACCAGGGCATGGCGGCGCGCGCCTGAAGCTTTCGCGGAGCGAATCCATGATCTACGGCATCGGTACCGACATCTGCGACGTGCGCCGCATCCGCGCCAGCCTGGAGCGCCATGGCGACCGTTTCGCCGAGAAGGTGCTGGCCGAGGGCGAGCTGGCCACCTGGCGTGCCCGCCGCGCGCGCTGGCCTGAGCGCGGCATCCGCTTCGTGGCCACGCGCTTTTCCGCCAAGGAGGCCTTTTCCAAGGCCATAGGCATGGGCATGGTCATGCCCATGACCTGGCGCAGCTGCGAGGTCGTCAAGCTGCCCAGTGGCCAGCCTGCCATCGTGCTGCACGGCGCGCTCAAGGAATGGTTCGAGGCGCGCAACCTGCAGGTGCACCTGTCCGTGACCGACGAGAGCGACTACGCGGCCAGCTTCTGCGTGGTCGAGCGCCGCGCCTGATACCCGGCCAGCGTGACGCTGGCTTTTTTGACTCCACAGGATTCATAGGAACTCCCGGCATGACCGAGCACGCACCCCTCATCATCGACATCGCCGGCAAGGCACTCACCGATGTGGACCGCCAGCGCCTGGCGCACCCGCTGGTCGGCGGCATCATCCTCTTTGCCCGCAACTGGGAAAGCCGCGATCAGCTGGTGCAGCTGTGCGCCGATATCAAGGCGGTCAAGCCCGATTTGCTGATCTGCGTGGACCATGAGGGCGGGCGCGTGCAGCGTTTTCGCGCTGACGGCTTCACGCACCTGCCGCCCATGCGCGCCTTCGGCCAGATGTGGATGGACGACGGCAAGGGCAGCAAGCACCGTGAAGGCAGCGGCGCCCTGGCCGCCATGAATGCCGCCACGGCGGCCGGCTATGTGCTGGGCACCGAGCTGCGTGCCTGCGGCGTGGATTTCAGCTTCACCCCGGTGCTGGACCTTGACTACGGTGCCAGCAGCGTCATCGGCGACCGCAGCTTCCACCGCGACCTGCGCGTGGTGGCCGCGCTGGCCCGCAGCCTCATGCACGGCCTGCTGCAGGCCGGCATGGGCAACTGCGGCAAGCACTTTCCCGGCCACGGCTTCGTCAAGGCCGATTCGCATGTGGACATTCCGGTCGATGGCCGCAGCCTCACCGCCATCCTGGGCGAGGACGCCGCTCCCTATCCCTGGTTGTCCAGCGTGCTCACGGCCGTGATGCCGGCCCATGTGATCTACCCCAAGGTCGACAAGCGCCCGGCCGGTTTTTCCGCCAAGTGGCTCAAGGACATCCTGCGCAGCCGCCTGCGCTACGACGGCGCCATCTTCAGCGACGACCTGAGCATGGAGGGCGCGCGCCGCATCGACGGCCAGCTCATCGGCTATACCGACGCGGCCCTGGCCGCGCTGGAGGCGGGCTGCGACATGGTGCTGCTGTGCAACCAGAGCCTGGGCCTGGGCGAGCATGTGGACGAGCTGCTGGCCGGCATGGAGGCCGCGCAGCGCAGCGGCCGCTGGCAGCCCGATGCCGACAGCGAATCGCGCCGCGTGGCCCTGCTGCCGGAGACCGTGCCCCAGCCCTGGGACGACCTCATGCGCCAGCCTGCCTATCTGCAGGCGCTGGACCTGCTGCCTTGATGAATTGAAGGACGCCGCCGCTGGCCGCTCCGAGGGCCAAGGCGGGCTTTGCAAAGGCATGAGCGTGTCGTAAAGGGCGCGTCGGCCGGTGTTTCACAGGAGAGTTTTCCCATGCGCGTTGGCGTGCTGACCGGAGGTGGCGACTGCCCCGGCCTGAATGCGGTGATCCGTGCGGTCACCAAGTCCCTGATCAACCACGGCCAGTGCGAGGTGCTGGGCATTGCCGACGGCTTCGAGGGCCTGATGCTCGACCCGCCCGGCGTCAAGCCGCTGGGCTGGGACGAGGTCTCGGGCATCCTGCATGTGGGCGGCACCATCCTGGGCACCAGCAACAGCGCCAACCCCCTGCGCGATGCGGCCACGCTGGAGCATGTGGGCCGCAATGTCCGGGCGCTGGGCCTGGACGTGGTGGTGGCCATCGGCGGCGACGGCACCATGAGCCTGGCGCATGGCCTGGCCGAACAGGTGGGGCTGACCTGCGTGGGCGTGCCCAAGACCATCGACAACGACATTGCCAATTGCGAGCGCAGCTTTGGCTTCGACACCGCCGTGGCCACGGCCACCGAGGCGCTGCGCCGCATCGAGAGCACGGCCAACAGCCACCACCGCGTGATGATCGTCGAGACCATGGGGCGCCATGCCGGATGGCTGGCGCTGGAGGCCGGCATTGCCGGTGCGGCCGACGTCATCCTGCTGCCCGAGATCGATTACGACCTGCAGGCCATCGTCGACTTCTGCCGGGGCCGCGAGCAGCGTCAGCGCTACACCATCATCTGCATCGGCGAGGGCGCCAAGGAAAGCGGCACCAGCCTCACGGTGCGCGAGCGCATCGAGCAAAGCCCCGACCCGGTCCGCCTGGGCGGTGTCGGCCATGTGCTGCGCGAGCGCCTGCAGCCCTACCTAAGGAGCGAGGTGCGCACCACGGTCCTCGGCCATGTACAGCGCGGCGGCGACCCCACGCCCTTTGACCGCGTGCTGGCCACGCAGTACGGCCACCATGCGGCGCAACTGGTGCTGTCGGGGCGCTTCGGCCGCATGGTCACGCTGCAGGGTGGCGAGATCGGCAGCGTGGAAATCTCCCGCGTGGCCAACACCCAGCGCACCGTGCCCCTGGACCACGGCCTGCTCACCATGGCGCGCGACATAGGCATTTGCCTGGGCGAGCCAGGCAAGCAGGATGCGCGGCCGGCCGCAGCCGGCAGCCACTGAGCCCGCCATGCGGCAGCAGGGGCGTCTCACCGGCTGGAAGGACGAGCAGGGCTTCGGCTTCATCGAACCCGATGGAGGCGGCGCGCAGGTCTTTGTCCATATCAAGTCCTTCACCGATCGCCGCCGCAGGCCCGAGGGCGGAGAGCGTGTCAGCTATGTGCCCAGCCGCAACGCCCAGGGGAAATGGCGCGCGCAGGATGTGGCCTTCATTGGCGAACCAAGGACCGGCCGCCCGCAGCCTGCGCGGCGAAGCCGTGCCGGCATGCCTTCGCGGCCTCAGTCACCTGTGCGAGGCCCGGTGGCGGTGGGCCTGGCCGTTGCCTTCTTCTGCGTGCTGCTGGCTGTTGCCTGGAGCGGCCGCATGCCCTGGACACTGGTCGGCCTGTATGCGGCGGCAAGCTTTGTGACCTTCATGGTCTATGGATTCGACAAGTCCGCCGCCAGGCACGACCGCTGGCGCACCAGCGAAAGCCGTCTGCACCTGCTGGCGCTGCTGTGCGGCTGGCCCGGCGCGCTGCTCGCGCAGGGGCTGCTGCGGCACAAGTCCAGCAAGGCTTCATTCCAACTGGTGTTCTGGATCACCGTGGTGCTCAACTGCGGCCTGCTGGCCTGGCTGCTGTCATCGGCAGGTGCGCCGCTGCGGGCGCTGGCGCCCGGCATCTTCTGAAAATTGAAGGAACTGGCGATGACCCATGCTGGACCACGGCCCCAAATGCCCTCCGCCAACGATGCATCGCTGCAGACCTGGCAGGCGTCTTGGGATAGCGCCTGGTCCGCACTGGGTGCCAGCGCTCCGCAGCCTGTGCTGGCCGAGCTGCTGCAAAGCTACAGCGAGCCCCAGCGCCACTACCACACGCTGCAGCACCTGGGCGAGGCCATGGGCCTGCTGCAACCGGCGCTGGGCCTGGCCGAGCACTCCGGCGAGGTGGCACTGGCGCTGTGGTTCCATGATGCCGTCTACGAAACCCAGGCCAAGGACAACGAGGCGCGCAGCGCCGACTGGGCCGCCGCCGTGCTGCGCGGACAGGGTCTGCCGGCGGAAGTGGCCGGGCGCGTGCACGGCCTGATCATGGCGACTTGCCACGCTGCACAGCCGTCCGGAATCGACGCCCAACTGCTTGTGGATGCCGACCTGGGCATTCTGGCGGCCGACCCTCTGCGGTTTGCCGAGTACGAGGTACAGGTGCGGGCCGAGTACGAATGGGTGCCCTTGCCGCTGTACCGCGCCAAGCGCCGCGAGGTGCTGCAGGGCTTCATGCAGCGCGAGGCCATCTACTGCACCGACTGGTTCCGGCAACGGCTGGAGGCGCGGGCGCGGCGCAACCTCGCGCAGGCGCTGGGTTTGTAGGCGGCGCCTGCGTCGGCGTCCTATGATCGGGGGCTGCTGCGGGCCGTGCAGGCCTGCCTCCCTCTCTTTCTTATCTTGCCCAGGCTCCGCCTGGCTCACAGGACGCGCAGATGACCACCCTTGGAACCCCTTACTCCCCCCATGCCACCAAAGTCATGCTGCTGGGCAGCGGCGAACTCGGCAAGGAAGTGCTGATCGCGCTGCAGCGCCTGGGCGTGGAGACGATCGCCGTGGACCGCTACGAGAACGCGCCCGGCCAGCAGGTGGCCCACCACGCGCGCACCATCACCATGAGCGATCCGGCCCAGCTCAAGGCCTTGATCGAGGCCGAGAAGCCCGACCTGGTCGTGCCCGAGATCGAGGCCATTGCCACGTCCATGCTCGAAGAGCTGGAAGCAGCCGGTGTGGTCACCGTGATCCCCACGGCTCGCGCCGCGCGCCTGACCATGGACCGCGAAGGCATCCGCCGCCTGGCCGCCGAGACGCTGGGCCTGGCCACCAGCCCTTATCGCTTCTGTGATTCGCAGCAGGAGCTGCAGGCCGCCATCGACGGCACGGATGGCCAGCCCGCCATCGGCTTCCCTTGCGTGGTCAAGCCCGTGATGAGCAGCTCGGGCAAGGGCCAGAGCAAGCTGGACGGCCCGGACGACGTGGCCAAGGCCTGGGACTACGCCATGGCCGGCGGCCGCGTGAGCCATGGCCGCGTGATCGTTGAGGGCTTCATCGACTTCGACTACGAAATCACCCAGCTCACGGTGCGCGCCAAGGGGCCGGACGGCCAGGTGCAGACGCATTTCTGCGATCCGATCGGCCACATCCAGCAGTCCGGCGACTATGTGGAAAGCTGGCAGCCCCATCCCATGCACCCGGCGGCGCTGCAGAAGTCGCGCGACATCGCCAAGGCGGTGACCGATGACCTGGGCGGCCTGGGCCTGTTTGGCGTGGAGCTGTTCGTCAAGGGCGAGCAGGTCTGGTTCAGCGAAGTCTCGCCGCGCCCGCACGACACGGGGCTGGTCACGCTGGCCACGCAGTGGCAAAGCGAGTTCGAGCTGCATGCGCGCGCCATTCTGGGCCTGCCCGTGGATGCCTCGCTGCGCAACCCCGGCGCCAGCGCCGTGATCTATGGCGGGCAGGATGCCGAAGGCCTGGTGTTCGACGGCGTGGACGAAGCCCTGGCCGTGCCGGGCACGGACCTGCGCCTGTTCGGCAAGCCAGAGAGCTTCGTCAAGCGCCGCATGGGCGTGGCCCTGGCACGTGCCCAGAATGTGGAGCAGGCGCGCACCAATGCCAAGCTGGCCGCCAGCAAGGTCAAGCCGCGCAAGCCCTGAGGCGTTGCTGAACGACAAAGCCGCCGTCCCTGCACCGGGCGGCGGCTTTTTTCGTGGGAAGGTGAGCTTAGTTGGTCGTGTGCATGGGAGGCTGCGATGGCTGGGCATCATGCGGCGTGGTCAGCCGGATGGCGCGCTCCTCCTCGCCATGGCTGGCATGCTCGCCATCCACACCCAGGCCGCCCTTCCAGCGCCGGACCACGCGCTGGAAGATCAGCGAGTTGGGGATCTGCAGCAGGTTGGGTGAGCCATCGGGCGCATGGGCGTCCTGCAAGGTGGTGTAGAGCATGTTGATGTCGATCACGCGGCCCTTGGCACCGGGCTTTTCAGCCGTGTCCAGCACCTCGATGTAGTCACCCAGGCGAAAGGGCCCGACGATGACGATGAGCAGGGCGCAGAACAGGTTGGACAGCACGCTCCAGGCCGCGAAGAAGGCCACGGCGCCCACGGTGGCAAAGCCGGTGAAGGCCGTCCACAGCACGGTGGCCGAGACGCCCAGACGCTCCAGTACCAGCGGTACGGTGGCGGCAATCAGAATCCAGCGGAACACGCCGCGCAGCGGCACCAGCAGCTCCGGCGGCAGGCCGTAGTGCCGGCCTGCGCGTGCGATCAGCCGGCGAACCAGGCGATTGAGCAGCCAGGCCGCACCGATGATCAGCAGGATCTGGGCACCGGGGATGATGAACTCCAGCCAATCCTGCATCCAGGTGGGCAGGTGCGCTTGAAAACGACGCATAACTTCAAACATTCAGGAAACAGGAATCCGCTTTCGGGACCCGGATGCGCAGCTCGCGCGCGCCCGGCATTGAGCTGCGATCGTAAGCGCAGGCGCAAGGCCCGGCAGTCAGGTGCGGCGCTGCTCCACCGTGTCCATCTGCATCTCGAAGCTGAAGAAGCGGTCGCGCCCCTGCGCCTTGGCCGCGTACAGTGCCTGGTCGGCGCGCATGAGCATGGCTTCGGCGCTGGTGTATTCGTCGGGAATGCAGGTGGTGATGCCGCCCGACAGCGTGAGACCCGATTCATGGGGCGAATCGGGGTGGCGTATGCGCAGCACGCGCAGCATCTGGCCCACGGCGCGCGCAAACGTCATGGCGCCCGAGCGTGGCGTGCGCGGCAGGATGAGCGCGAATTCCTCACCGCCATAGCGCGCCGCCACGTCACGGGGGCGTACGCAGACCTCGCGCAGAAGGCGTCCGATCTGTTTCAGGCATTCATCGCCATGCACGTGGCCATAGGTGTCGTTGTAGCGCTTGAAATGGTCCAGGTCGCAGAGCATCAGCGTCAGCGGCTGGCCTTCGCGGCGGGCCGAGGCGATCTCGGCATGCAGGATGCGGTCGAAGCCTCGGCGGTTGACCAGGCCCGTGAGCTGGTCGAGCTCGACCATTTCGTTGAGCTTCTGGTTGGCCTCGTGCAGCTCGGCCGACAGCGATACCAGGCGCCTGCGCATGTCCAGCAGGCGGCGCATGGCGCGCAGCTTGGCCACGAGCACGATGGGCTTGACGGGCTTGACCAGGTAGTCGTCGCCTCCGGCCTCGATGCCGCGCCACACATCCAGGTCATTGTCCAGGCCGGACAGGAAGATGACGGGCGTCCACTCGCCGGGCTCGGCCTCGCGCAGCTGGCGGGCGACCCAGTAGCCATCCTCGCCGGGCAGGCGGATGTCCAGCAGCACCAGGTCGGGGCGCTGCTCGCGGAACAGGACCAGGGCGCTGGGGCCATCGGCAGCCTCCAGCACGCGGGTCACGCCCGCGTGCAGCAGCTCGCTGACCAGGCTGGTGCGCACCGAGGCCTGGTCTTCCACGACCAGCACGCAAAAGGGCGCGGACTCGTCCGTCGGCTTGGCGAAGCGTGCTCCGCTGGGCTCGATGGCGGGAGAGTCGGCGCTGTCGGTGGGCTGGGGGGGGGGGGGGGGGGGCGGGGGCGGGGGGGGGGGGGGGCATGGCCTTCATGGTTGCGAAACCAGGAATGGATCAAGGGGCCGCGCAGTGCGCGGCGGGGGATGGCGCCAGTGTAAGTCGGGTGTCGCGTCCGTGTGCGATTGTGTGCAACGGGGCTTTTGCTAGGCCAGCGGCAGATCCGTGCGGGCGCGGCTGGCCTCGTCATGCCACTGCACAAAGGCGTCGGCAGCCGGGCAGATGCGCGGGTTGCCCAGTTGCTGCAGCAGCCTGCAGGCCGCAAAGCCCTGGGCTTTGCTGTCATAGGCAAGTGCCCACTGGCGGCGCTCCTCCTGCCGGTCTTCGGGAACGGGCCAGCTGCGCAGCGAGGTGGATAGGCCGGTCAGGCCCATGCGCCAGGGCTTGCCGGAGACACGTGCGCGAAAGCATTGCTGACGCTCGCACAGCAGGGCATAGAGCGGGTCCACCTGCAGGGCGTCGAACAGCCGCCCGACGGCCGGATCGTCCGATGCGAAATCGGCATGCGTGACGATGACGCGCAGGCCCTTGGGTGTTTCGTAGACGCGCAGGCCCCAGTCGGGGTGGCTTTGTTGGAAGGTCTGGACGCGCTCCATGGCGCGCGCGGCCGGCGAGTCCGTGGCCGCACGCTGGCGCGCCTGGCGTGCTTCCCACCAGCGCTGCACGCGCCGCATGGCCAGGAACAGCAGCAGCACGACCAGTGCCGTGGCCACCATCCGCGAATTGTTCTTGTGCGGTGCCAGCCGGGCCAGCCAGATGGCGACCGAAGCCAACAACAGCAGGGTCACGACGGGAAAGCGCACGGCGCTGGGCGGCTCGGGCAGGTCGATATCGGCGATGGCCACGCGCTCGGTGTTCAGGCAGTGGGCGCCGTAGCTGTTGCGCGTCATCACCGTGCCGTCGCGGCGCTGCAGGACTTCTTCGCGGATGGGGGTGGTGAAGCCGTCGAGCGCGTACTCGTTCTTCCATTCCATGCGGGGCTCGCCCTTTGGAAGCGCCGCATTGCGGGCGGCTTCCAGGGCCTGGCCAGCACGCTCCTGTGCGTGGGCCTGGGCGGCTTCCTGGCTGGTGTCGGACCATCCCCAGCGCTGGACAGTGATGCCGTGGGTGGGGCGGCTTTCATGCCGCAGGCGCGCCTGCGCCCAGTAGGTGGGGATGTGCATGGCGAGCCAGTATAGGGAAAAGCCGCCTGGCTCCCAAGGGAACGCAGGCGGCTTCAGTTGGCAACGCGCGCAGGCGCTGGATGCCGTGGGTTTTACTGTTCGCGGCGCAGGGCGGGGAACAGGATGACGTCGCGGATGCTGGCGCTGTCGGTCAGCAGCATCATCAGGCGGTCGATGCCGATGCCGCAGCCGCCCGTGGGGGGCATGCCGTACTCGAGGGCACGCACGAAGTCGTGGTCGAAGTACATGGCTTCGTCGTCGCCACCGTCCTTGGCCTGGACCTGGGCGTTGAAGCGCGCGGCCTGGTCCTCGGCGTCGTTGAGCTCGGAAAAACCGTTGCCGAATTCGCGGCCCGTGATGTACAGCTCGAAGCGCTCGGTGACCTCGGGGCGCTCGTCATTGGCGCGCGCCAGCGGCGAGATCTCGGTGGGGTGCTCCATGATGAAGGTGGGCTGCCAGAGCTTTTCTTCCACCACTTCCTCGAAGTACAGCACCTGCAGGCTGGCCAGGGTGCGGGCGGACAGGCGGTCCTTTTCTTCCGTCATGCCCAGCTTGCGCAGCGCATTGGTCAGCCATTCGCGGTCGGCCACCTTGTCACCGGCCTCGGTGAACTTGACGATGGCCTCGGGAATGGTCAGGCGCTGGAAGGGCTGGGACAGGTCCACGGGCTTGCCGCCGTAGGTCAGCTGCAGCGTGCCCACGGCCTTTTGCGCGGCGTCGCGCACCAGGGCCTCGGTGTAGTCCATCAGGTCGCGGTAGTTCCAGTAGGCCGCGTAGAACTCCATCATGGTGAACTCGGGGTTGTGGCGAACCGAGATGCCTTCGTTGCGGAAGTTGCGGTTGATCTCGAACACGCGCTCGAAGCCGCCGACCACCAGGCGCTTGAGGTACAGCTCGGGCGCGATGCGCAGGTACATCTCCTGGTCCAGCGCGTTGTGGTGGGTGACGAAGGGCTTGGCGTTGGCGCCGCCGGGAATGGGGTGCAGCATGGGCGTTTCCACTTCCAGGAAGCCGTGCTCCACCATGAATTCGCGGATGCCCGAGACGGCCTTGCTGCGTGCGATGAAGCGGCGGCGGGCCTGCTCGTCCATCATCAGGTCCACGTAGCGCTGGCGCACCTTCTGCTCCAGGTCGGCCATGCCGTGGAACTTGTCGGGCATGGGGCGCAGGCTCTTGGTGAGCAGGCGCAGCGTCTGCACCTTGACCGACAGCTCGCCCGTCTTGGTCTTCATCAGCGTGCCCTCGGCGCCCAGGATGTCGCCCAGGTCCCAGCGCTTGAAGGCCGCATAGACCTCCTCGCCCACGGTGTCGCGCGTGATGTACAGCTGGATGCGGCCGTGCGTGGGGCCCAGCGATCCGTCCTGGATGGTGGCAAAGCTGGCCTTGCCCATGACGCGCTTGAGCATCATGCGGCCGCCCAGGCTGACCTGCACGGCTTCGGCGTCCAACTGCTCGGCGCTCTTGTCGGCATGGGCCTGCTGCAGCGCCTCGGCGCGGTCGGCGGGCTTGAAGTCGTTGGGGAAGGCCACGCCGCCCTGTTCACGGACCTGTTCGCGCAGGGCCTTGAGTTTTTCGCGGCGCTCGGCGATGAGTTGGTTTTCGTCCTGGGGAGCGGTCTGGTCCGCTGCGGATGGGGTGTTGTGTTCGGTCATGACAATGAGCGCCAGCGCAAAACGCCGAGGGGCCGGAAAAAAGTCGGAGGAAAAAAAGCGGGAAAAGCCGAAAAAAGCCAGGCGCAAAGGGCTGGAGGGTGCAGAGGCGGCAGCAAATGCCACCGGCAAGCCCCGCAGCTGGCGGGCTGAATCCGCGATTTTAAGTTTTTTGGCGCGCTTTCGGTGCGCGGTGCTGCCAATGTGCCGGAAGCCGCTGCGGTATGACGCCGCAGTCCTGCCAATTCGTCAGTGCCCGGCGGAAGGGGAGCCGGGTGCCGGCCCCTGGGTATGGCCTATGCCGCTGCGCTCCAGCACATCGGCCACAAGCTCCAGCCGCACCAGCGGGCTGTCCAGCGCCATCAGTTGCTGCTTGATGGAGACCGGCATGGGCAGCAGCTCGGTCCAGCGGTTGGCCACCCAGCCGCAGTCGCCCATCTGTTCGGCGCTGGGCAGCCGGGCATGGTCGGCGTCTGTGGAGCGCGCGTGCAGCTGCATCAGCACCTGGGCCAGGGCCTGGGCGGTGGCGAGCAGGTGGCTGGGGATGGGCACGGCGGCATCGGCAGGCAGCATCTGCACATCGGCCACCCACAGGCCGTGGGGCAGCTGGCGGTGCTCCTGCATGCGAAAGCGCTGCGTGCCTTCGCACTGCAGGTGCAGCAGGCCGGGTTGGGGCTGCTGCAACTGGACGATGCGGGCCAGCGTGCCCACGGCGTGCAATTGCTCGGCGGCCGCGCCGGCCTTGCGCACTTCGCTGCCGGCCTGCAGCGCCACCACGCCGAAGGGAGCGCCCGTGCGCTCGCACTTGCGGATCATGTCCAGGTAGCGGACTTCAAAGACGCGAAGGCTCAGCAGGCCTTGGGGAAAGAGGACGCTGCCCAGGGGGAACAGCGGCAGGGAGTGCAGTGCGGTAGGGGCGGTCATGTGATGGGCGGGATGCGGCAGCTATCATCCCATGCTGTGCCAAGGCCGGATGGCCGTGGTCCGATCTTCCTCCCGCAGTCCTACAACGCCATGCTTTTTCAGATCGTTTCCTTTTTGCTCGACGTGGTCGTTGGCCTGTTGACCGGCGTCTGCCTGCTGCGCATGTACATGCAGGCCCAGCGCGTGCCCTTCGGCAACCCCGTGGGGCAGCTGGTGTTTGCGCTGTCCGACTGGATCGTGATGCCGCTGCGCCGCATCATCAAGCCGGCCGGGCGCTGGGACATGTCCAGCCTGATCGCCGCCTTCCTGCTGCAGATGCTGCAGTTCGTGCTGCTGTGGCTGTTGATGGGTGGGCAGTCCACCGTGGTTGCCCTGCCCTGGCTGGCGCTGTGCGGCCTGGCGCGCGTGGCGCTGTCGGGCATGGTGGGCGTGCTGCTGATCTATGCCATCTTGTCGTGGGTGCAGCCGCAGTCGCCGATGTATGGCGTGCTGCAGCGCCTGTCCGAGCCGATGCTGCGGCCCATCCGCCGTGTTGTTCCGCTGATCGGCGGTATCGATCTGTCGGCACTGGTGGCTCTGGTGCTGCTGCAGATCGCGCTGATGGTGCTGGGGTATATCCAGGGATCGGGCCTGATGCTGCTGGCCTGATTTCCCTGGTTTCCTGGACGTGAAAAAGCCGCCGCAGGCATCAACCTGCGGCGGCTTTTTTGTGTCTTCGCGAGGCTTTACTGGACCGCGTCGGCCGGCAGGCGCTGCAGCATGGCAAGCGATGCGGCGATGCGGTCGCGCAGCTCGCGGCGGTCCACGATCATGTCCACGGCGCCCTTGTCCTGCAGGAACTCGGCGCGCTGGAAGCCTTCGGGCAGCTTCACGCGCACGGTGGTCTCGATCACGCGCGGGCCGGCGAAGCCGACCAGTGTCTTGGGCTCGGCAATGACGATATCGCCGACGAAGGCAAAGCTGGCGGAGACGCCACCGAAGGTGGGATCGGTCAGCACCGAGATGTAGGGCAGGCCCTTCTTGGCCAGGCGCGTGAGCGCTGCATTGGCCTTGGCCATCTGCATCAGGCTCAGCAGGCCTTCCTGCATGCGCGCACCGCCCGTGGCGGTGAAGCAGATGAAGGGGACCTTCTGCTCGATGGCGGTCTCGACACCGCGCACGAAGCGCTCGCCGACCACGGAGCCCATGGAGCCGCCCATGAACTCGAACTCGAAGCAGGCTGCGACCACGTTGACGCTCTTGATGGCGCCGCCCATGACGACCAGGGCATCGGTCTCGCCGGTGTTCTCCAGCGCTTCCTTGAGGCGCTCGGGGTACTTGCGGCTGTCCTTGAACTTCAGGGCGTCGACGGGAATGACTTCCTGGCCGATTTCATAGCGGCCTTCGGCATCCAGGAAATGGTTCAGGCGGGCGCGGGCGCCGATGCGGTGATGGTGGCTGCAGCTGGGGCAGACGTTCTGGTTTTTCTCCAGATCGGCCTTGTAGAGCACGGTCTCGCAGCTCGGGCACTTGATCCACAGACCCTCGGGGATCTGCTGGTGGCGATCCGTGGGGTTGGTTTGCTGGATTTTGGCAGGCAGGAGTTTTTCAAGCCAGGACATGGTGTTTCCTTTTCAGGCGCAGGGCATGCGGCACCGGGCCGCATGCAAGGGCTGCATTATGCGACCTACGCGTCGAGTGCCTTGCGCACGCCGCGCAGGAAGTCGATGGTCAGGGGGACGATCTTTTCGTGGGGCTGGCCGTCCAGCATCTCGATGATGCGGCTGCCGATGACCACGGCATCGGCCACCCGGCCAATGGCCTGGGCCGTGGCCGCGTCGCGGATGCCGAAGCCCACGCCCACGGGAATACTCACATGCTCGCGGATGCGCGGCAGCATGGCTTCCACGGCCGCCGTGTCGAGCGTGCCTGCTCCGGTCACGCCCTTGAGCGAGACGTAGTAGACATAGCCGCTGGCCACGCGCGCCACCTGCTGCATGCGCTCGGTGGTGGAGGTGGGCGCCAGCAGGAAGATGAGGTCCATGTCGCGCGCACGCAGTTGCGCGGCGAATGCCTCGCACTCCTCGGGCGGGTAGTCCACGATGAGCAGGCCATCGACGCCGGCCTCGGCCGCATCGTCCACGAAGCGGTCATTGCCGTGGATCTGGTCGTAGCGCTCCACCGGGTTGGCGTAGCCCATCAGCACCACGGGCGTGGTCTGGTTCTTCTGGCGGAACTCGCGCACATAGGCCAGCACCTGCACCAGGCCCACGCCATTGGCGATGGCGCGGTCGCCTGCCTTCTGGATGGTGGGGCCGTCGGCCATGGGGTCCGAGAAGGGCACGCCCAGCTCGATCACGTCGGCGCCGGCCTCCACCATGCCGTGCATCAGCGACGGCGTGATGGCCGCGAACGGGAAGCCTGCTGTGATGTAGGGGATCAGGGCCTTGCGGCCTTCTTCCTGGAGTTTGGCGAAAGTCGTGGTGATGCGGCTCATTGAGCTGCTCCTCCCTTGACCGTGAGCCCGCGCATGGAGGGACGGTCGTAGTAATCGGCGCCCGAGAGGTCGGCCACGGTGCCGATGTCCTTGTCGCCGCGACCGGACAGGTTCACGAGGATGGACTGGTCGGCGCGCATGGTCTTGGCCAGTTGCATGGCATAGGCCACGGCATGGCTGGACTCCAGGGCGGGAATGATGCCTTCGGTGCGGCACAGATAGTGGAAGGCGTCCAGCGCCTCCTGGTCGGTGATGCCCACGTACTGGGCCCGGCCCAGTTCCTGCAGCCAGGCGTGCTCGGGACCGACGCCTGGGTAGTCGAGGCCGGCGCTGATGCTGTGCGTCTCGGTGATCTGGCCGTTCTCGTCCTGCAGGATGAAGGTGCGGTTGCCGTGCAGCACGCCGCTGCTGCCGCGCTGCAGCGAGGCCGAGTGCTTGCCGCTGTCCAGGCCTTCGCCGGCCGCCTCCACGCCGATCAGGCGTGTGTTCTCGAACGGGATGTAGGGGTGGAAGATGCCCATGGCATTGCTGCCGCCGCCCACGCAGGCGACCACGGCATCAGGCTGGCGGTCGGCGCCCAGGAATTCGGGCATCTGCGTCAGGCACTCCTCGCCGATGACCTTCTGGAAGTCGCGCACCATCGCCGGGTAGGGATGGGGGCCGGCCACGGTGCCGATGATGTAGAAGGTGTTGTCCACGTTGGCCACCCAGTCGCGCATGGCCTCGTTGAGCGCGTCCTTGAGCGTGCGGCTGCCCGACTCCACCGGCACCACGGTGGCGCCCAGCAGGCGCATGCGGTAGACGTTGGGGCTTTGGCGCTTCACGTCCTCGGCACCCATGTAGACGATGCATTCGAGGCCGTAGCGCGCGCAGATGGTGGCCGTGGCCACGCCGTGCTGGCCCGCGCCGGTCTCGGCAATGATGCGGGGCTTGCCCATGCGCCGGGCGAGCATGGCCTGGCCGATCACGTTGTTGATCTTGTGCGCGCCCGTGTGGTTGAGGTCTTCGCGCTTGAGGTAGATCTGCGCGCCGCCCATCTCGCGCGACATGCGTGCCGCGTGGTAGACGGGCGAGGGACGGCCGACGAAGTGGGCCAGCTCGGACTGGAATTCGGCAACGAATTCCGGGTCGTTCTGGTACTTGGCGTAGGCATCGCGCAGCTCGGTCAGAGCGTGTGTCAGGGTTTCGCTGGCAAAGCTGCCGCCGAAGCGGCCGAAGTGGCCGGATGCGTCAGGGTACTGGTATTCGAACATGGCTTGTCTGCAAAAGTTGGTCATCGGCCGCGCGCACGGCGGCGATGAATCGGTGTATCTTGCCGGCGTCCTTGATGCCCCTGAGGGGCTTGCCGTCGGGACCATCGGCCTCGACGCCGGAACTGACATCAACGGCCAGCGAGAGTCCTCGCGGGCGCACTTGCAAGATGCCATCGGTCACGTTTGCAGGCGTGAGTCCACCAGACAAAACGAGGTGAGAGGCGACGTTTGGTGGAAGGAGTGACCAATTGAATGCTTTTCCGCCACCACCATAGCCGTCGACATGGGCGTCGAGCAGTATGGCCTGGGCTTTCGAGTAACGCTGGGCATATTCTACGAGGTCGAAGCGCGCGGCGTCGGGACCAAGGGGAATGCGTGCGGCGCGCAGGAAGGCGCGGGTGCCGCCCGATGTGGCGGCAAGGCAGTCCTCGGGGGACTCGTCGCCGTGGAACTGCACGCAGGCGCCCGCGATGGCGGCGCAGGCAGCCATCACGTTGGCGGCGCTTTCATTGACGAACAGCAGCACCGGGGTCACGAAGGGCGGCAGGCGCCGCGCCAGTTCTGCAGCGCGCTGCACCGTCACGGCGCGCGGACTGGGGGCGTAGAGCACAAAACCCACCGCATCGGTGCCCGCAGCCACGGCGGCGTCCACGTCCTGTTCGCGGGTGAGTCCGCAGATCTTGATTCGAGTGCGCTGCATGGGGGCTGAAGAATGGGGGAGGGCTTGTCCGTTCACGGGAGCCAATCATAGGCCGGGCTGCGCGAAGGAAGGCCCCATGAAGGATCGTATACGGGGCCCAGAAAGTACAGGCCGTCGGGCGAGAAGGTGGGCGCGGCGGCATCGCGGGAACGGGCGTCCAGTACCTGCTGCATCCACTGCGGCGCATATGCGCCCTGGCCGATGGCGATCAGGCAGCCCATGATGTTGCGCACCATGTGGTGGAGGAAGGCGCTGCCTTCGAACTCGAAGCGCCAGTAGCAGCATTCCATGGCCGCGTCGCCGGGCCGCATGGAGCTGGCTGCGGCCATCTGGGCGCCATCGCCTGCCATGCGGCGGGTGATGGACAGGCGGTGCAGCGTCTTGACGGGGGACTTGGCCTGGCAGCCCGATGCGCGGAACGAGCTGAAGTCGTGCTCGCCCAGCAGGTGCCGGGCGGCGGCCTGCATGGCATCACCATCGAGCGCATGGAACACCCAGCCCACGCGCCCGGCCTCCACGCTGGGGCGCACGGGCGATTGCAGCAGCACATAGGCATAGCGCCTTGCCGTGGCACAGGCGCGCGAATGGAAGGCATCGGGCACGGGCTGGGCCCATTGCACGGCAATGTCCGGCGGCAGGAAGGTGTTGGTGCCACGGACCCAGGAGAACGGGGCCCTGTCCAGCGGCGTGTCGAAGTGGACGACCTGCATGAGGCCGTGCACGCCGGCATCGGTGCGGCCCGCGCAGAGGGTGTGCACCTCCTGAGCGGCAAAGCGGCCCAGGGCCGCTTCGAGATGGTCTTGAATGGTGTTGCCAGACAGCTGGCTTTGCCAGCCGCTGTAGCGCTGGCCGTTGTAGGCGACGCCGAGGGCTACGCGCATTGCGAGGCCTCCGGCATGGGTTGGGTGTGCATCAAGTTGTCAGTTTTCCATGGCGGCTTGCGCCACCCTGTCACGCGAAACCGGTGCGGCGCCTGGGCAGGCGCCGCCTGGCTTCAATCTATCTCGGCCAGCAGGCGCTGGGCCTTGGCTTTGAGATCGCCGTGGGCCTCGGCGATCACTTCCTCGATCAGTGTACGGGCTCCGTCACTGTCGCCGATGGCGTTGAATTCCTGGGCCAGTGCCAGCTTGGTGGCCAGCGGGTCTTCAGGAGCCGAGGGCGGGGTTGCCACGGCAGGGGCGTCGTTGCCCAGGTCCAGGGACAGGCTGCCCAGGTCGAATTCCAGCGACTCGGCCGGTTCGGGCTTGGCCTTGGCCGCCGTCTCCAGCACGCCGCCTGCCTGGGGCGTTGCCGGCGTTGGGGCGGGTGCCTCCGTGCTCAGGCCTTCCAGGTTGAACTCCATGGCGTCCAGCGACAGCAGCTCGGTCTTGGCATGGCTGTCGTCCGTGGTGGAGCTGGTCAGGGGCGAGGGCTCGGTGGCCGGGAAGCTGTCGGCCGCCTGCGTGCCGGGCATGTCCAGCGACAGCATCTCGGTCGGCTGCATGCCGTCCATGGCGTTGCTGTGGTTCAGGGCGTCCGTCAGCGAGGCGTGGGCCGTGGGCTGGAAGCCGGGCATGTCCAGCGATGCAACGGGTGGCTCGACGCGGGGCTCGATGCGAGGTGTGTCGTCCTTTGCGGAGGGCGTGGCTTCCAGCGGCGCGCGCAGCGTGGGCTCCAGCGCTGCGAAGTCCTGTTCGCTGGGCATGGGGGCCGGTGCGGGCAGGGGGCTGGCGTGCTGCGCGGGCAGGGTGGCATCGGCCAGGCCGCCGGGCAGGTCCATGTTGAGGTCCATGTCCAGGTCCATGGGCAGGGTGGCAGGGCCTTCGCGGTGCGCATCCATGTCCAGGGGGCGGCTGGCCAGCGAGGCGGCAGCCAGTCCGGCAGCAGCCGCTGCGGCGCCACCGGCAACGGCGGCACCAGACAGGGGCGCGGCGCCTGCAGGCTGGTAGAGGGCGTTTTCCGGGTCCAGGATGCGGCCCTGGTCGGCCAGGCGCTGCCAGTCCACGCCCTTGCCCTGGGTCAGGCCATGCAGGGTCTGCGCGACGGCCTCGAAGGCCTTGCGGTCATGGCGCTTGGCGTAGATGTCGGCCAGCTTCTGGTGCAGTGCGGTGCGGTTGGGGTCGGTGCGCAGCGCTTCCTTGAGGATTTCCTCTGCCTGCAGGTCGCGGCCATAGGCCAGGTAGACGTCGGCCTCGGCCACGGGGTCCACATCGCCCGCATCAAGCTGGCTGGGCGAGTAATGCATGGAGGTGCCGGACAGCTGGCTCGAAGTGCCGGTGTCCACGCGTTGGCCGCCGCTGGCGCCAAAGAAGGAGTCGGCTGCCAGCTGGCTGTCGCCAAAGGCGCTTTCGCTGGAGGCGGCGGCGGCGCGGCGGCGCTGCATGACGCGGTAGCCGCCATAGCCCAGCAGCAGGGCCAGCAGGGCAGCACCGGCCAGCGGGATGGTGGGGTCTTCCAGCAGCGTATCGATGAAGCTGGGCTCGGCGATCGGCGCGACGGGGGCGGGTGTCGGCTTGGGCTTGGGTGGCTCGGCCGGAGCGGGCGTGGCGGGCACAGCTTCTGCTGCGGGCGCTGCCGAGCCGGCTGCATTGGCTGCGGCGTCTGGAGCAGCGGTGGGCGCAGCGGCCGCAGCAGCTGCATCGGCAGGCGCTGCCGGGGCCGCGGGAGTTGTCTGGGGTGCTGCAGCTTCAGGCGCTGCAGGCACGGTCGGCGCGCCCGGCACAGCGACGCCGTTTGCCGTGCCGCTGGCTGCCGAGGCAGGTGCTGCAGCAGCACCTTCGGCGGGCTTGGTGGCGGCGGCGATCTGGCTCAGCTCGGACATGTTGCGCTGCAACTCGGCCGTGCGCGATGCCTGGTCGTCCGACTGCTTTTGCTTGGCCAGGCGCTCGTCGGCCTCCACGCCCTTGACGGCGCCCTTGGACAGGGTGAGCTTGTCGGGTGCTGCGGTGGACGGCTTGCGGTCTTCGACCTGGGCCTGGACGCTGCCCGATGCTTCACGATTGGCCGATGCCACGGGCGCGGCCGGCGCGGCGCTGGCCAGCTGGCGGCGGAACTGGTTGAAATCGCGGGACTGGGCGGCAACGATCTGGCGCGCTTCGCGCGGCGAGGTGGCCTGGGCCGTGGCTTCGTCCGGCACGGTGAGCACGGCGCCGGAGCGCATGCGGTTCACATTGCCGTTGATGAAGACCTTGGGATTGGTGCGCAGCATGGCCACCAGCATCTGGTCCAGCGAAACGCCGGCTGGCAGGTGGGCGGCGGCGATGCGGCCTGCCGTGTCCCCGGTCTTGATGCGGACTTCGGAGGCCTCGGACGGCGCGGCAGCCGCTGCGGCGCGCTCGCGGGCTGCCGGGGCGGCACGGCGCGCGGCTGCTGGCGCGGGGCGGCTTTCCTCGGTGTTGCCTGCAGCGGCTTGCGACGCAGCTTGCGATGGGGTGGGGGCTGCGCGGCGCGGCGCTGCGGCGGGCTCGGGTGCCGAGGCCTGGGCTGCAGCCGTCACGGCAGGCGGGAGCTTTTGCAGGGTGGGCGGGTCCAGCAGCAGGGTGTAGTTGCGCTGCAGGTTGCCCGAAGCCCAGCTGGCGTCGATCACCAGATCGACAAAGGGTTCGTTGACGGGCTGTGTGCTTGTGAGGCGCAGCACGGCCGAGCCATCCGCGCGGCGCTGCACGCTGACGCGCACCTGGCTGGCGGTGGCGTTGTACTCCATGCCCTGGGTGCGGAAGACGCCGGGAGAGGCCACGCCCACGCGCAGGCCTTCGGCTTCAGCGGCGGTGATCTGGGGGATTTCGACTTCGGCACGCAGGGGCTCGCCCAGGGCCGATTGCACGTTCACCCGGCCCAGAGCCAGTGCCCAGGCCTCGGAGGCGGGCAGTGCGACCGAGACGACGGCCGCAGTGGCCAGCACAGAGAGTTTCCAACGATGCATAAAGCGTCAAACCTGTGTGGATGCAATTGGGCAGGCACTATTGTTATTGTGGGAATGCCCGCGCTTGCACATGTAATTGAAATTTACCCGGGGATAGATGGCACGCCATCTACCAAGGTGCTTGGGTCGCATTGTCGGCCACGCTATAGGATCACAAGCGTCTGGTTGCCGGCGAACGCCAATAGTTGTTGTCGAACGGCAACGAGAAGAAACACAATGTATCTTTGGTGATTGTAGGCAACCACCTACAGCCAATGGACAAGAGACCTGGGCATTGTGCCCAATTGCCCAGGGCTTAAAGCCGAAAAAAGCGCCATGTCCCAGCCTGGGACATGGCGCTTTTTGTGTTGGCTCAAGCCGGCGATGCTCAGGCGGCGAGCAGGATGCGCAGCATGCGGCGCAGCGGCTCGGCGGCGCCCCACAGCAGCTGGTCACCGATCACGAAGGCCGACAGGTACTCGGGGCCCATGTTCAGCTTGCGCACGCGGCCCACGCCGACTTCCAGGCCGCCGGTGATGGCGGCAGGGGTCAGTTCCTTGACGGTGATGGCACGGTCGTTGGGAACCCACTTCACCCAGGGGTTGCCGGACTTGATGATGGCTTCCAGCTCTTCCAGGGGCAGGTCCTTCTTGAGCTTGAGGGTCAGCGCCAGGCTGTGGCAGCGCATGGCGCCGATGCGCACGCACAGGCCATCGACAGGGATGGTCTGCTCGGTGCCCAGGATCTTGTTGACCTCGGCCTGGCCCTTCCACTCTTCCTTGGACTGGCCGTTGTCCAGCTGCGCATCGATCCATGGGATCAGGCCACCGGCCAGCGGTGCGCCGAAGAATTCGGTGGGCACGTCGGTGCGGATGGTCTGGGCCACCTTGCGGTCGATGTCCAGGATGGCGGATGCGGGCGTGGCCAGTTCGTCGGCCACGGCAGCGTGCACCACTCCCATACCCTTGAGCAGTTCGCGCATGTGGTTGGCGCCGCCACCGGAGGCTGCCTGGTAGGTCATGGAGCTGACCCATTCCACGAGACCGGCCTTGAACAGGCCGCCCAGGCCCATCAGCAAGATGGAGTTGGTGCAGTTGCCGCCAATCCAGTTCTTGCCGCCCGCGGCGAGCTTGGACTGGATCAGGCCTTCATTGACGGGGTCGAGCACGATGACGGCATCGCCTTCCATGCGCAGCGACGACGCGGCATCGATCCAGTGGCCGTTCCAGCCCGAGGCGCGCAGCTGGGGGAAGACTTCCTTGGTGTAGTCGCCGCCCTGGCAGGTGATGATGATGTCGCACTTGGACAGCTCGGCAATGTCATTGGCATTGCGCAGCTCGGTGTGGGTCTTCGCCATGGCCGGGGCCTTGCCGCCGGCGTTGGAGGTGGAGAAGAACACGGGCTCGATCAGGTCGAAGTCGCCCTCTGCCTGCATGCGGTCCATCAGCACGGAGCCGACCATGCCGCGCCAGCCGACGAGGCCTACCAATTGCTTGCTCATTTTTGAAACGCCCTTTCAGTGTGAAAACAGTGCTTGATCAAGACTGTTGTCGCCCGGCTCGTCTAGGCCAGGTGAGGGCGCACGACGAACCGGGCTGGGTCAGCCTTTGATTGTCGTAATGGTTGTGGAGGTGATTGCGCGCGCAGCCACACCAGCCAGGGTGGCGGGTGCAATGTTCAGCAGGAGGAACGGGCGGGCGGCAAACATAAGAGACGTCATTCTATCGAATACGCCAGGAAAGAGAATGTCTGTTTTGATGAATATCTTCGCCGAATCGGCGAAAGCTGGACGTCTATTTTGACGTTTTGCCATGTTGTGGCGAAGCAGGGCAGTGCCTGCCCGCCACAGGGACAGCCGCAAACCTGGAGGCTGGCGGCCGTCATGGACTTCAGGCCAGTGCGGCCACCACGGCATCGCCCATCTCGCGGGTGGAGACCTTGGTCGTGCCTTCGCTGTAGATGTCGGCCGTGCGCAGGCCCTGGGCCAGCACCTTTTGCACGGCGGCTTCGATGCGCTGGGCGGCGGCTTCCTGGTTCAGCGAGAAGCGCAGCATCATCGCGGCCGACAGGATGGTGGCCAGCGGATTGGCAATGCCCTTGCCGGCGATGTCGGGGGCCGAGCCGTGGCTGGGCTCGTACAGGCCCTGGCCCCTGGAGTTGAGCGATGCCGAGGGCAGCATGCCGATGGAGCCGGTCAGCATGGAGGCTTCGTCGGACAGGATGTCGCCGAACATGTTGCCCGTGACCACCACGTCAAAGCGCTTGGGTTCCTTGACCAGCTGCATGGCGGCGTTGTCCACGTACATGTGGTCCAGTTGCACATCGGGGTACTGCTGGCCCACTTCGGTGACCACGTCCTTCCAGAACTGGAAGGTTTCCAGCACGTTGGCCTTGTCCACGCTGGTCACGCGCTTGCTGCGCTTTTGCGCGGCCTGGAAGGCGACATGGGCGATGCGCTCGATCTCGGGCTTGGAGTAGCGCATGGTGTCGAAGGCTTCCTCGGCACCGGGGAAGTGGCCGTCGGTGGCCACGCGGCGGCCGCGCGGCTGGCCGAAGTAGATGTCGCCGGTCAGCTCGCGGATGATGAGGATGTCCAGGCCCGCGACCAGCTCGGGCTTGAGGCTGGAGGCGTGGGTCAGTTCCGCATAGCAGATGGCCGGGCGGAAGTTGGCGAACAGGCCCATGTGCTTGCGCAGGCCCAGGATGGCCTGCTCGGGGCGCAGCGGGCGGTCCAGGGTGTCGTACTTCCAGTCGCCCACGGCGCCGAACAGCACGGCGTCGGACTCCATGGCCAGCTTCAGCGTGGATTCGGGCAACGGGTGGCCGGCAGCTTCGTAGGCAGCGCCGCCCACGGGGGCCGTCTGCATGTCGAAGTCCAGGCCCAGGGCGCCCAGCACCTTCACGGCTTCCGCAACGATTTCGGGGCCGATGCCATCACCGGGCAAGACTGCGATTTTCATGGTGTTCCTTTTGAGAGACTGTTCGGATGGTGGAAGGCCGCCGGCGACTGGTTCAGCAACGCCTGCGGCCCATTGATGCGCGCAAGTGGAGATCGATCAGCGCTGCACCAGCGTGTGGGCCAGCCAGGGCTTGGTGGCCAGGCGCTCGGCCTCGTAGGCGCGGATCTTGTCGGCGTGGCGCAGCGTCAGGCCGATATCGTCAAAGCCGTTGAGCAGGCAGAACTTGCGAAAGGCGATGACATCGAAAGGGATCTCCTCGCCCTGCGGGCGCACAATCACCTGGCGATCCAGATCAATGGTCAGCTCGTAGCCGGGGAAGGCTGCGATCTCGTTGAACAGCGTGTCGATCGTGGCCTCGGGCAGCACGATGGGCAGCAGGCCGTTCTTGAAGCAGTTGTTGAAGAAGATGTCGGCAAAGCTGGGCGCCAGGATGGCGCGAAAGCCGTACTGGTCCAGCGCCCAGGGCGCGTGCTCGCGGCTGGAGCCGCAGCCGAAGTTCTTGCGTGCGACCAGGATGGAGGCGCCCGCATAGCGGGGCTGATTGAGCACGAAGTCGGGGTTGGGCTTGCGCGAGGCCGGGTCCTGGCCGGGCTCGCCATGGTCCAGGTAGCGCCATTCGTCGAACAGGTTCACGCCGAAGCCGGTCTTCTTGATCGACTTGAGGAACTGCTTGGGAATGATGGCGTCGGTATCGACGTTTTCGCGGTCCATGGGGGCGACAAGGCCCTTGTGCACGGTGAATTGTTGCATGGCTGTATCGGATTCAGGGTTCAGCGGGCGGCGCGTTCGATGGCGCTGCCCGCGCTTTGCACGTCCTGGCCAATGCCCTTGACGGTATTGCAGGCGGCCAGGGTGAAGGCCAGGCCGATCAGGAGGATCGAGAAGGAGGGCTTCATGGTGTGCAGGCGGGGCAGTTGCGGGATCGGATCAGGAGAACCTGCGGATGTCCACGAAGTGGCCGTGGATGGCGGCGGCTGCAGCCATGGCCGGGCTCACCAGGTGGGTGCGTCCGCCCGCGCCCTGGCGGCCTTCGAAGTTGCGGTTGCTGGTGGAGGCGCAGCGCTCGCCGGGCTCCAGGCGGTCGGCATTCATGGCCAGGCACATGGAGCAGCCGGGCTCGCGCCATTCAAAGCCTGCCGCCTTGAAGATCTGGTCCAGGCCTTCGCGCTCGGCCTGTTCCTTGACCAGTCCGGAGCCGGGCACGACCATGGCCAGCTTGATGTTGCGCGCCACCTTCTGGCCCAGCTTCTTGACCACGGCGGCGGCCTCGCGCATGTCTTCGATGCGGCTGTTGGTGCACGAGCCGATGAAGACCTTGTCCACGAAGATGTCGTCGATCGCCTTGCCGGGCTCCAGCGCCATGTAGGTCAGCGCGCGTTCGATGGCGCCGCGCTTGCTGGCATCCTTTTCCTTGTCGGGGTCCGGCACGCGGGCATCCACGCCCAGCACCATCTCGGGCGAGGTGCCCCAGGTGACCTGCGGCACGATCTCGCTGGCCTGCAGCTCGACCACGCGGTCGAACTTCGCATCGGCATCGGAGTGCAGCGTCTTCCAGTAGGAGACGGCGGCATCCCATTCGGCGCCGGTGGGGGCCAGCGGGCGGCCCTTGACGTACTGGATGGTCTTGTCGTCCACGGCCACCAGGCCTGCGCGCGCGCCGCCTTCGATGGCCATGTTGCAGACCGTCATGCGGCCTTCCATGCTCAGGTCACGGATGGCTTCGCCGGCGAACTCGATGGTGTAGCCCGTGCCGCCGGCCGTGCCGATCTTGCCGATGATGGCCAGCACGATGTCCTTGGCCGTGATGCCGGGGGCCGCCTTGCCGCTGACGTTGATCAGCATGTTCTTGGCCTTCTTGGCCAGCAGGGTCTGGGTGGCCATCACGTGCTCGACCTCGGACGTGCCGATGCCGTGGGCCAGTGCGCCGAAGGCGCCATGCGTGGACGTGTGGCTGTCGCCGCAGACCACGGTCATGCCGGGCAGGGTGGCGCCCTGCTCGGGGCCCATGACGTGGACGATGCCCTGGCCCTTGTCCATGAAGGGGAAGAAGGCCGCAGAGCCGAACTCGCCGATGTTGGTGTTCAGCGTGGTGATCTGTTCCTTGCTGATGGGGTCGGCAATGCCGTCATAGCCGCGCTCCCAGCCGTCGGTGGGGGTGTTGTGGTCGGCCGTGGCGACCACGGAGCTGATGCGCCACAGCTTGCGGCCGGCCATGCGCAGGCCTTCGAAGGCCTGGGGGCTGGTGACTTCGTGCACCAGGTGGCGGTCGATGTAGAGGACGGCGGTGCCGTCATCCTCGGTGTGGATGACGTGCTCGTCGAAGATCTTGTCGTAGAGGGTGCGTCCCATGGCGTTCTCGAATGGTTGGTGTCGTGGGGAAATTTTTGGGGCATCCAGCGGCCAAGTGGCCTTCAGGATGCGCTGGCCGGCGGGCTCAGGTGCTCGACCAGCAGGCGGGCCGTGACGGGTAGCGCGTCGAAGTCACGCGCCACGATGCTCAGCTCGCGCCGAGCCCAGTCGTCGCTGAGCTCCAGTGCGCGCAGATGGCCCACGCCGTGCATGAGCTCGAAGGCGCGGTCGGGGATCAGTCCCACGCCCAGGCCGTTGTCGATCATGCGGCACATGGCATCCAGGCTGGTGACCTGGATGCGCTGGTGCAACGCATGCCCCGCCTGTGCGGCGGCCGCACGCATGGCCAGGCTGATGGAGGAGCCGGCCTGCAGGCTGACGATGTCCCATTCGAGCACATCGGCAAAGGCCACGCTGTCGCTGTGCGCCAGCGCGTGCTGCTCGGGGACCACGACGACCAGGCGATCCTCGCGGTAGGGGCGGTGCTGCAGTACGGGCGTGGCTTGGCCATTGCCCAGCGGCATGTATGCCATGGAGCAGATGCCGATGTCGGCCGTGCCTTCCTGTACGGCAGCCAGTACGGCGGGGCTGAGCTGCTCCTGCAGGTCGATCTTGACCTGGCCGTGCTTGCGCGCAAACACGCCCAGGTCTTCCGGCAGGAACTGCACGATGGCAGACATGTTGGCGTGGATGCGCACATGGCCGCGCACGCCATCGGCGTACTCGGACAGCTCGCCCTGCATGCGCTCCAGGCCGTACAGCACGTTGCGGGCATGGTGCAGCAGGCTTTCGCCGGCCGGCGTCAAGGTCACGCCACGGCTGTGTCGGTACAGCAGGGCTGTGTCCACCGTGGCTTCGAGATCGGACAGGCGCTTGCTCACCGCCGAGGCTGCAATGAACTCACGCTCGGCCGCGCGGCCGATGCTGCCAAGTTCGCAGACAGCCACGAACAGCTGCAGGGAGGTAAGGTCTATGCGCCGTGCAAAACTGCGCTCTGAATTCTTCATGTGGTGGGGTTCAGGCTTCTCATTAGGAGAAGTTGGATGGATTTTCTCGCACAAGTCATCGACCTGTCATCTTCAAGCGCGATGTCTTTGGTGATGTCGTGCGATTTCATGGAGATGGGGGTCATGCCCCCTGGCGATGGCTGCGGTCGGCCTCTCCTGTCGGAACGCCGGTTGCATACTGAAAGAATTTGTCAATCTTTGCGCCAGTCGCCTGCATGGATTGCTGCAAAAATAAGAGCATATGAACGATCGATACCCGACGGGCCTGCGAGCCCTGCCTGCAGGCCTGTCATTGCTGCTGGCCGCAGCCCTGTCCTGCATGGCCGTCCCGGCGTCTGCCAAGCCGCAGCCCCCAGCGAAGAACACGGCCAAGAGCGGTGCGAAGGCACCGGCCAAACCTGCCGCCAGACCTGCGGCCAAAGCGGCAGCCAGGCCAGCGGGCAAGGCCGCCGTCAAGACCGGGGGCAAGTCGGCGCCCTCTCCAACCCGCAATGCGCCGGCCAAGGCCGCCGCCGCTGGCGTGGCGGCAGGGGCCGTTGCGGCCGGAACTGCCGCAGCCGCAGTGGGCCATGCCCCCAAGGGCGAGCCCGGCCTGAGTGCGGCCGAGGTCGCAGCGCTGCACCAGCATGCCGAGCAGGGCGAGGCCAGCGCCCAGTACGCGCTGGGCTCGCTGTACAAGCGCGGCCAGGGCGTTGCCCTGAGTGCCGAGACGGCGGCCCAGTGGTATGAGAAGTCTGCGCAGCAGGGCTATGCGCCAGCCCAGTCCGACTTGGGTTTGATGTATGCGAATGGCCGAGGCGTGGCGCGTGACGATGCCCAGGCCGTGCAGTGGTATCGCAAGGCTGCCGAGCAGGGCGATGCCGTGGCCCAGAACAACCTGGGTCTGATGCTGGCCGAGGGGCGCGGAGCCGCCAAGGACCCCGCGCAGGCCGTGCAGTGGTTCCAGCGCTCGGCCGAGCAAGGCGAAGCGGCCGGCCAGTACAGCCTGGGCGTGATGTATGCCACGGGCCGGGGCGTGGCCGAGGACGTGGCGCAGGCGCTGCGCTGGTTTGTGGCGGCGGCAGGCCAGGGCCATGCCGATGCGCAATTCAATGCCGGCATGCTCTATGCCGAGGGTGGCGTGGTCGATCGCGACATGGCGCAGGCCGCCCACTGGCTGGAGAAGGCGGCCGAGCAGGGCAATGCCGCAGCCCAGTCCAACCTGGGCGTGCTGTATGCCAATGGGCAGGGCGTGCCCGCCAGCGACGAGCAGGCCGCGCGCTGGCTGGAGCGTGCCGCCCAGCAGGGCGATGCGCTGGCGCAGTCCAATCTCGCCAGTCTTTATGCGTCGGGCAAGGGCGTGGAGCGCAGCCCGTCCCAGGCCTATTTCTGGATGCTGCTGGCGGCGGGCAGGGACACCTCGCTGGCCGCCAAGCGTGACAGCATGGCCCAGCCGCTGAGCGCGGCCGAGCGTGCACGCACCGAGCGCCAGGCGGCGGCCTGGAAGGCCAAACCCGCTCCCTGAGTCCTGTTGAGCATGCACCAATGAAAAAACGCCTCGGAAGAGGCGTTTTTGTTGGGGGCTCAGTGCTGCATCAGCTGAAGAAGCTCTTGAGCCTGTCGGTCCAGCTCTCGCCGCTGGGCGAATGCTTGGCGCCACCCTTCTTGAGCGATTCCTCCAGCTCGCGCAGCAGCTTGCGCTGGTACTCGGTCAGCTTGACGGGCGTCTCGACCACGATGTGGCAGTACAGGTCGCCGGGATAGCTGGAGCGCACGCCCTTGATGCCCTTGCCGCGCAGGCGGAACTGCTTGCCGGCCTGGGTTCCTTCGGGGATGTCGATGGCCGCCTTGCCCGACAGGGTGGGCACTTCGATCTCGCCGCCGAGCGCCGCCGTGATGAAGCTCACGGGCACGTTGCAGTGCAGGTCGTCGCCGTCGCGCTCGAAGATGTCGTGGTCCTTGATGCGGATCTCGATGTAGAGATCGCCCGCAGGCCCGCCATTCGTGCCGGGTTCGCCATTGCCGGAGGAGCGGATGCGCATGCCGTCGTCGATGCCGGCAGGAATCTTCACTTCCAGTGTCTTCTGGCGCTTGACCTTGCCCTGGCCGCCGCAGCTGGTGCAGGGCTCGGGAATGATCTTGCCCGTGCCCCGGCAGTGCGGGCAGGTCTGCTGCACGCTGAAGAAGCCCTGGCGCATCTGCACGCTGCCCATGCCGTTGCAGGTGGTGCAGGTCTTGGCGCTGGTGCCGGGCTTGGCGCCGCTGCCGTGGCAGGTGTCGCAGCCATCCCAGCTGGGGATGCGGATCTGCGCATCCTTGCCGTGGGCGGCTTCCTCCAGCGTGATCTCCATGGCGTAGCTGAGATCGTTGCCGCGGTAGACCTGGCGGCCGCCACCGGCGCCGCCGCGTCTGCCGCCACCCTGGTTGAACATGTCGCCAAAGATGTCGCCAAAGGCTTCGGCAAAGCCACCAAAGCCTTCGGCGCCGCCGCCCATGCCGCGGTTGGGGTCCACGCCTGCATGGCCGTACTGGTCGTAGGCCGCGCGCTTGTTGCTGTCGGAGAGCATCTCGTAGGCCTCCTTGGCCTCCTTGAATTTCTCTTCCGCCCCGCTTGCGGCATCCCCCTGGTTGCGGTCAGGGTGGTACTTCATCGCCAGCTTGCGATAAGCCTTCTTGATGTCGTCGTCCGAGGCGTTCTTGGCAACGCCGAGGACCTCGTAAAAATCGCGTTTGGACATGGTGTTTGCTAGCCAGTCAGTGAGAACAGGAACGCCGCGTCAGCCCCTTGGCAGGGCCGAGCGCGGCGGCAAGCGGTCGTCAAGGGACCACGCGCTGGGTTCAGTCCTTCTTGACTTCCTTGACTTCGGCGTCAACGACGTTGTCGTCAGCGGCTGCTGCACCGGCCGAGGCGCCTGCTGCACCGGCCGCTGCGGCGGCTGCTGCTGCCTCGGGGCCGCCGGCTGCCTGCGCATCGGCGTACATCTTCTCGCCGAGCTTCTGGCTGGCCGTCATCAGCGCCGTGGTCTTGGCGTCGATGGCGTCCTTGTCCTCGCCCTTCAGGGCCTCTTCCAGATCCTTGACGGCGCTCTCGATGGCGGTCTTCTCGCCAGCGTCGAGCTTGTCGCCATGCTCACCCAGGCTCTTCTTGACGCTGTGCACGGCAGCTTCGCCCTGGTTGCGGGCCTGGACCAGTTCCAGCTTCTTCTTGTCGTCGGCTGCGTTCAGCTCGGCGTCCTTCACCATCTTCTGGATCTCGTCCTCGGACAGGCCCGAGTTCGCCTTGATGGTGATCTTGTTTTCCTTGCCCGAGGCCTTGTCCTTGGCGGACACGTTCAGGATGCCGTTGGCGTCGATGTCAAAGGCCACTTCGATCTGGGGCACGCCACGCGCTGCGGGCGGAATGCCTTCGAGGTTGAACTCGCCCAGCATCTTGTTGCCCGAAGCCATCTCGCGCTCGCCCTGGAACACCTTGATGGTCACGGCAGGCTGGTTGTCATCGGCCGTCGAGAAGGTCTGTGCGAACTTCGTCGGGATGGTGGTGTTCTTCGTGATCATCTTGGTCATCACGCCACCCAGCGTCTCGATGCCCAGCGACAGCGGCGTGACGTCCAGCAGCAGCACGTCCTTGCGGTCACCCGACAGAACCTGGCCCTGCACGGCGGCGCCCACGGCCACGGCTTCGTCGGGGTTCACGTCCTTGCGGGGTTCCTTGCCGAAGAATTCCTTGACCTTCTCCTGCACCTTGGGCATGCGGGACATGCCGCCGACCAGGATCACGTCATCGATGTCGGACACGGACACGCCTGCGTCCTTGATGGCCGTGCGGCAGGGCGCAATGGTGCGCTCGATCAGGTCTTCGACCAGGCTTTCCAGCTTGGAGCGGGTCAGCTTGATGTTCAGGTGCTTGGGACCCGAGGCATCGGCCGTGATATAGGGCAGGTTGATGTCGGTCTGGGCCGAGTTCGACAGCTCGATCTTGGCCTTCTCGGCGGCTTCCTTCAGGCGCTGCAGGGCCAGCACGTCCTTGGCCAGATCAACGCCCTGGTCCTTCTTGAACTCGGTGATGATGTAGTCGATGATGCGCTGGTCGAAGTCTTCGCCGCCCAGGAACGTGTCGCCGTTGGTGGACAGCACTTCGAACTGCTTTTCGCCGTCCACATCGGCGATTTCGATGATGGACACGTCAAACGTGCCGCCGCCCAGGTCATACACCGCGATCTTGCGGTCGCCCTTGTCGATCTTGTCCAGGCCGAAGGCCAGCGCAGCTGCCGTGGGCTCGTTGATGATGCGCTTGACTTCCAGGCCGGCGATGCGGCCGGCATCCTTGGTGGCCTGGCGCTGGGCGTCGTTGAAGTACGCGGGCACGGTGATCACGGCCTCGGTCACGGGCTCGCCCAGGTAGTCCTCGGCGGTCTTCTTCATCTTGCGCAGCACTTCGGCGGAAATCTGCGGCGGGGCCAGCTTCTGGCCGCGCACTTCCACCCAGGCGTCGCCGTTGTCGGCACGCGAGATGGTGTAGGGCATCAGGTCGATGTCCTTTTGCACTTCCTTCTCGTCGAACTTGCGGCCGATCAGGCGCTTGGCAGCGTAGATGGTGTTGCGGGGGTTGGTGACGGCCTGGCGCTTGGCCGAGGCGCCGACGAGGATCTCGCCGTCTTCCTGGTAGGCAATGATCGAAGGCGTGGTGCGTGCACCTTCGCTGTTCTCGATCACGCGCGTGGTGTTGCCGTCCATGATGGCCACGCAGCTGTTGGTGGTGCCCAGGTCAATACCGATGATTTTTCCCATTTTGAGTTCTCTCCGCGTTCTGTGAAATGTTTGAATGACTGCTAACTTGTGGCCGGCAGGCGCTGCTTCAAGGGGCTTTGCCTCTTTTTTGTCAGCGATGCCGTGAGCGCACGCTTACTGGGGCTGGGCCACGGTCACGAGGGCCGGGCGCAGGATACGGTCGGCAATCAGGTAGCCCTTTTGCAGCACCGACACCACGGTGTTGGCTTCCTGCTGGGCAGGCACCATGCTGATGGCCTGGTGCAGGTTGGGGTCGAATTTCTCGCCGGCTGCCGGGTTGATGGTCACGACCTTGTTGCGCTCCAGGGCCGAGGTCAGCTGGCGCAGCGTGGCGTCGGCGCCTTCGCGCAGCTGCTCTGGCGTGGCCTGCTGGATGGCCAGTGCGGCATCCAGGCTGTCGCAGACGGGCAGCAGGCTTTCGGCAAAGCTCTCGATGCTGAACTTGCGGGCCTTGGAGACTTCGTCTTCCGCGCGGCGGCGCACATTCTCTGCCTCGGCCTTGGCGCGCAGGAACTGGTCGGCCAGCTCGGCGCTCTTGGCCTTGAGTTCGGCCAGCTCGGCCTGCAGGCGCTGCAGCTCGTCGGCGGCGTTGGCCGCCATGGCGGCTTCGATTTCTTCCGGGGCTGCGTCTTGAAAGGGGTTGGAGTTTTGTTCGGACATGGATGGAGACTTCAGCTACAAAACAAAAAGATCGCCGCGCTGGAGGCCAGGCTTGGCGATTGCACGATCTTGAATCGAGATGCGAGCGGATCGGTGTATTTTCAAGGGCTTTGTGCCTGTGCATGCGCACTGCAGGTGCACACGGTGGGGGCAAAAGCCGGGCGAAGGGGCAAAAGCCCCACACGAATCCGGGGTCTCGGGCAGTGCGGAGTGTACAGATGGAAGAGGGCTGCGCTAGAATCCAATGCTTTGCCTTGCCGCACCGCTACAAGACGCAGTGGGCGGCGTTTTCCCAAAAGGAGTCGATATGCGTCATTACGAAATCGTTTTGTTGATCCACCCGGATCAGAGCGAGCAGGTTCCCGCCATGCTGGAACGCTACAAGGGCATGATCACCGCTGGCGGTGGCAAGGTCCATCGCGAAGAAGACTGGGGCCGTCGCCAACTGGCTTACATGATCAACAAGCTCGCCAAGGCCCACTACCTGTGCCTGAACATCGAAGCCGACCAGGCTGTGATGGCTGAGCTGGAGCATGCCTTCAAGTTCAACGATGCCGTGCTGCGTCACCTGACGGTTCAGAAGAAGAAGGCCGACACTGCGCCTTCCTCGATGATGAAGACCGTCGAGCGTGAAGAAGCCCGCAAGGCCAGCCAGACCGAACAGGCCTGAGCCCAGCCCTTTCAGAACCTGAAGGAGTGGAGAACCACGTTGCACTGACGGCAGCCATCGCAGAGCTTCAAGCACTGCGCTACACGCCGGCAGGGCTGCCCGCCCTTGAACTGCGACTCGAACACGCGTCGCGGCAAAAAGAAGCAGGAAGCGAACGCAGCGTGACGGCATCTGTCAAGGCGGTGGCCTTTGGCGCGCTGGCTGAAAAGCTGGCCCGCCAGGCGCTCGGCAGCCAGTGGAAGTTCCAAGGCTTCCTGGCAACGCCCCGCAACGGCAAATTGCTGGTTTTCCACATCCAGGACATTCAACAAAACTAATTTTCAAGAGGTCCAGAAATGGCCACGTTCAAGAAATTCAACAAGGACAAGCGCCCCAAGCGCAACACGCAGTCGCTGCTGTTCAAGCGCAAGCGCTTCTGCCGCTTCACCGTCGCCGGCGTCGAAGAAATCGACTACAAGGATGTGGACACCCTGCGTGACTTCATCGGTGAAAACGGCAAGATCGTGCCCGCTCGCCTGACCGGCACGCGCGCCATCTACCAGCGTCAGCTGAACACGGCCATCAAGCGCGCCCGCTTCCTGGCTCTGGTTCCTTACTCTGACCAGCACAAGATCTAAGGAATACAACCATGCAAGTCATTCTGCTCGACAAGGTTGTGAACCTCGGTGGCCTCGGCGACATCGTCAAGGTCAAAGACGGCTACGCCCGCAACTTCCTGATCCCCACGGGCGCTGCCCGTCGTGCCACGGCTTCCGCCAAGGCCGAGTTCGAAGCCAAGCGCGTCGAACTGGAAAAGCAAGCGGCTGAAAAGCTGGCTGCTGCTCAGCAACTGGGCGAAAAGCTCAACGGCGCAAACGTCAAGCTGACCCAGAAGGCTGGCGTTGACGGCCGCCTGTTCGGCTCGGTGACCAACGCCGACATCGCCGAAGAACTGACCAAGGCCGGCTTTGCCGTCGCCAAGTCGCAAGTTCGCCTGGTCAACGGTCCCATCAAGACCGTGGGCGACGCCACCGTGGTCGTGGCACTGCACACCGACGTCAGCGTCGAAGTGACGGTGTCGGTCTACGGCGACCACTCCTGATCCGGGGCTTGTCCCGTATCACCAAAAAGCCGCCTTAGGGCGGCTTTTTGCTTTGCCGTGCCAGGGTGATGACGCCGGGTGGCGCGGCCTTTTGCCAGCCGCTACGATGGCGGGCTCATCTCCAGGAATTCCATGTCGTCCGTAATGCCCCCGCTCGATCTCGATGATGCGTTCGCACCGCTGCCTGCTGGCGACCAGCAGGTGGCCCAGTTGCGCGTGCCGCCGCATTCGATGGAGTCCGAGTCCAGCGTTCTAGGGGGGCTGCTGCTGGACAACAACGCTTGGGAGCGTGTTGGCGATCTGCTGGTGGATGGTGATTTCTACCGCCATGAGCACAAGCTGATCTACGAGGCGATCGGCAAGCTGATCAACGGCAGCAAGCCGGCCGATGTGATCACGGTCTACGAGCATTTGCAGAGCATGGGCAAGGCCGAGGAAATCGGCGGCCTGCTGTACCTGAACCAGCTGGCGCAGTACGTGCCCAGCGCCACCAACATCCGGCGCTATGCGGAGATCGTGCGGGAGCGCTCCATCCTGCGCAAACTGGTGACCGCCAGCGACGACATCGCCACCAATGCCTTCAATCCGCAGGGCAAGACGGTCGATCGCATTCTGGACGAGGCCGAGCAGAAGATCCTGGCCATCGGCGAGGAGGGTGCGCGCAACAAGCAGGGCTTTCAGTCGCTCGACACGCTGGTGGTGGACTTGCTGGACCGTGTTCAGGAGATGGCCGACAACCCCATGGACGTGACCGGCGTGCCCACGGGTTTCGTCGATCTGGACCGCATGACCAGCGGCTTGCAGGCCGGTGACCTGGTGGTGCTGGCTGCCCGTCCCTCGATGGGCAAGACCTCGTTTGCGGTGAATATCGCCGAGCATGTGGCGCTCAACGAGGGCCTGCCGGTCGCCATTTTCTCGATGGAAATGGGCGCGGCCCAGCTGGCGGTTCGTATCGTCGGCTCCATCGGCCGCGTCAACCAGGGCAATCTGCGCACGGGCAAGCTCAACGACGACGAGTGGCCGCGCCTGACGGAAGCAATCGAGCGGCTGCGCACGGTATCCCTGCACATCGACGAGACGCCGGGCCTGTCCCCCACGGAGCTGCGCGCCAATGCGCGGCGCCTGGCGCGCACCTGCGGCAAGCTGGGCCTGATCGTGGTGGACTATTTGCAGCTGATGAGCGGCTCGGGCTCGGCTGCCAGTTCCGACAACCGTGCGACCGAGCTGGGCGAGATTTCGCGGGGCCTGAAAATGCTGGCCAAGGAACTGCAGTGCCCGGTGATTGCCCTGTCCCAGCTCAACCGCTCGGTGGAGCAGCGCACCGACAAGCGTCCCATGATGTCCGACCTGCGCGAATCGGGCGCCATCGAGCAGGATGCCGACATCATCATGTTCATCTACCGTGATGACTACTACAACAAGGACAGCAAGGAGCCGAACATTGCCGAAGTCATCATCGGCAAGCAGCGTAACGGTCCCACGGGGACGGTGAAGGTGTTCTTCCAGAAGAACCAGACGCGCTTCGAGAACCTGGCTGTGGGCTACGGTGGCGGCGACGAGTACTGACCGGAATACCCCGGCTTTGTGCCCGCAATGAAAAACGGCCCCGAGGGGCCGTTTGCTTTGGGTGGTTGGCGATCTACATGCGCCAGACCTGGATCAGCAGGCCCGCCACGCAGACGCCAAGGATGGCGCATGCCCAGGCCAGCCGCTGGGCGCCCGTGCGCAGCGCGCCCACGGTGGCCACGATCTGGGCGTTCTGCTCCGCCAGCTTTTCGATCAACTCCAGCGACTGGCGCTGGGATTGTTCCAGTTGCACGATGCGTGCGTCCTGGGCCTGGATCAGCTGCAGCGCCTGTTCGCCAGCCGAGCGCGGCGGTGCCAGCGGCTCGACGGCCGCAGGCTGCTGTGCATCGAGCTCCTGCGCAGCGTCCTTCTTGCGCAGCAGGTTCTTGGCGGCCTTGACGACCTGGGGCGTGGCCTCGATGACATCGCCCCAGGGCACCAGCTTCAACGCGGTGATCCAGCTGATCGCCATGGCTTAGAGCACCTCGCTGGCGAAGTCTGCCAGGCGCGAACGCTCGCCGCGCGCCAGCGTGATGTGGCCGCTGTGCGGCCAGCCCTTGAAGCGGTCCACGGCGTAGGTCAGACCCGAGGAGCCTTCGGTCAGGTAGGGTGTATCGATCTGCGCCAGATTGCCCATGCAGATGATCTTGGTGCCGGGGCCGGCGCGCGTGATCAGGGTCTTCATCTGCTTGGGCGTCAGGTTCTGGGCCTCGTCGATGATGACGTACTTGTTCAGGAAGGTGCGGCCGCGCATGAAGTTCATGCTCTTGATCTTGATGCGGCTGCGGATCAGTTCATTGGTGGCCGCGCGGCCCCATTCGCCGGCATTGCCGCCATCGCCCTTGGCCAGGAATTCGAGGTTGTCGTCGAGTGCGCCCATCCAGGGACCCATCTTCTCTTCCTCGGTACCGGGCAGGAAGCCGATGTCCTCGCCCACGCTCACCGTGGCGCGCGTCATGATGATCTCGGTGTAGCGGCGGTCGTCCAGCACCTGGGACAGTCCGGCAGCCAGGGCCAGCAGGGTCTTGCCGGTGCCGGCCGTGCCGGTCAGCGTGACCAGATCGATGTCCGGGTTCATCAGCAGGTTCATCGCGAAGTTCTGTTCGCGGTTGCGTGCCGTGACGCCCCAGACGGCGTACTTGGGATTGCCGAAGTCCTTGAGCGTCTTGAGCACGGCCGTCTTGTCGCGGATCTCGGTCACGCGCATGAACAGGCTGGGCTCGCCAGGAGCCTCGTGGTAGACGAACTGGTTGATCATCAGCTGGTCGACGATGGCGCCGCTGATGCGGTAGTAGGTGATGGCGCCTTCCTGCCAGCTTTCGACGTTCTTGCCCGCCTTGGCCCAGAAGTCCTGGGGCAGGGCCAGGGCGCCTGCGTACAGCAGGTCGCCGTCGTCCAGTACCTTGTCGTTCTGGTAGTCCTCGGCCGCTAGGCCCAGCGCGCGTGCCTTGACGCGCATGTTGATGTCCTTGGACACCAGCACGACTTCGCGCTCGCTGAACTTCTTGCGCAGCGCGGCGACCACGCCCAGGATCTGGTTGTCCGCCTTGCCCTGGGGCAGGCTGTCGGGCAGCGAGGTCTCCAGCGGTTCCGTCTGGAAATACAGCATGCCCGTGGCGCTGCGCTGGCCCGTGGCATTCAGCGGCAGGCCCTTGTCCAGCGTTTCGGAGGGCTGGGAGGCGACCAGCGAATCCAGCGTGCGGCTGACCTGGCGGCCGTTGCGCGCCACTTCGGTCATGCCCTTCTTGTGGCCGTCGAGTTCTTCCAGCACCACCATGGGCAGGAAGATGTCGTGTTCCTCGAAGCGGAACAGGCTTGTCGGGTCGTGCAGCAGCACGTTGGTGTCGAGTACAAACAGCGTCTTTGGCCCTGTGCGCGTGCGGCGCGGGCGAACCGGCGCTGCCAGCAATGCTGCCGGCTTGGCTTCTGTGGAGGACCTTTTGGCCGAGCGGGCGCTGGACGGCGCTGCCGTTGCGTTGGAGTTGTCGGTTGCGCGGCGCTGCCGATTGGCCGGGGCTGCAGTCGCGGGCGCAGGAGCCGGTGCCGGTGCTGCGGGCTTGGTATTGCGGCCGCGCGCCGGTGCGGGCTTTGCGGCTGTGGCGGTGTTGTTGGAGGCGGCGGCCGGGGCCGGCTTGCGCTTGCGCGTCGCGGCGGCAGCTACGGCCTCGGCTGCATCGGGAAGATCGTCAGCGGGCAGGGGGTCTGCGTGCTGGGCACCGCGCACGGGAAGAAAGGCTTCGGGGGAGAGCTTGGCGGCACGGCGGCCGGGTGCGGGGGGCAGGGGCATAGTGGACGAACCGTTCCTCAACAGGGATCAAAAAGCACAAAGCCGCCTGGAAACCGAGGCGGCTTTGGTGGGGTGACAGGGAAAAGCGTCTTTGCTAAGAGGCATCGTCCCATTATGCATAGGCTGATGGCCTGAATATGTCGGCCGGCGCTTTGTCGCCTGTCAGATTGTCGCTATCAGGCGGCCTGCTTCAGTGCCTTCAGGGTCTTGACAGCCTTGAGCACCTCGTCAACGTGGCCGGGGACCTTCAGGCCGCGCCATTCCTGCACCAGCAGGCCATCGGTGCCCACCAGGAAGGTGGAACGCTCGATGCCCTTCACCTTCTTGCCGTACATGATCTTGTTCTTGACCACGCCGAACATGTGGCACATCTTCTCTTCCGTATCGGCGATGAGCTCGAACGGCAGTTCCAGCTTTTCCTTGAAGTCGTCGTGCGACTTCATGTTGTCGCGCGAGACGCCAAACACGGTGGCACCAGCTTTCACGAAGTCCTTGTACTTGTCGCGGAACTGCATGGCTTCAGTGGTGCAGCCAGGCGTATTGTCCTTTGGGTAGAAATACAGGATCAGAATCTGGCCCGTGTGGGAGGTGTTGGTCACCTTGATCCCGCCGGTAGCGTTGGCTTCAAATTCGGGAAGGGGTTTGTTGACAACGATCGCCATGCGCTTATATCTCTCGGGTGTAGTCGTTGAAATGCCGAGGGCCGTGTTTGTGTTTTTGCTTTTATCGGAAATGCCCCCAACCGCAACCTGCAATTTTACCCTGAAAACGGGATTTCACCCAATCAGGGGGGCAGGAGTCTACTCCAAGAGTAGGGCCGCGACGACGTTACGGCCTTCGCTGGCAAGGATGTTGTAGGTGCGACACGCGGCCTGCGTGTCCATGCTTTCCAGGCCTATGCGCCGGGCCATGAGGGGGCGCAGCCAGGCCGCCGGCGGGAAGCGGTTGCGCTGGCCGCTGCCCAGGATGATGACCTCGGCATCCAGTTGGGACAGCGCCTCGAAATGCTCGGGCGTCAGGTCCTCGAAGCGGACGCAGTCCCAGGCCTGGCGCAGGCCCTTGGCGCCTACCAGCAGGCTGTGCTCGAATTTTTCCCTGTCCACGGCGACCCAGCCGGGGCCATAGCCCGTGATGCTCTGTGCTTCGGATTTGTCGGCGTGGAATTTCATGGATGAGGGTGGCGCGGTCTGCGCGAAGGGGGTGGCCGCCACATGGCCGGGGCCAGGGCGATGCTGCATTGCGGAACTGTGGTCAAATTATAGGTTTCACCAGGGTGCATGGGGCACTTTGGCGTGCATGAAGGCCGCAAGCCCGCGCCGGCCACTTTCATATTCTCAGCATGAAAACCGTTCTCAAATCCGCAAAACTAGCCAACGTCTGTTATGACATCCGCGGGCCCATCATGGACGCGGCGAAGAAGATGGAAGAGGACGGCCAGAAGATCATCAAGCTCAATATCGGCAACCTGGCCGTGTTCGGCTTCGATGCCCCCGAGGAAGTGCAGCAGGACATGATCCGCAACCTGCCCAATTCGGCAGGCTACTCGGACAGCAAGGGCATCTTCGCGGCGCGCAAGGCCGTGATGCATGAGACCCAGCGCCAGGGCATCCTGGGCGTGACGTTGGACGATATCTACCTGGGCAATGGTGCATCCGAGCTGATCAGCCTGGCCACGAACGCGCTGCTGGACGACGGCGACGAGATGCTGCTGCCGGCGCCCGACTATCCGCTGTGGACCGCCGTCACCAGCCTGTCGGGCGGCACGCCCGTGCACTATATGTGTGACGAGTCCAACGGCTGGATGCCCGACCTGGACGACATCCGCGCCAAGATCACGCCGCGCACCAAGGGCATCGTCGTCATCAATCCCAACAACCCGACGGGCGCCCTGTACAGCAAGCAGCTGCTGCAAAGCATCGTGGCGCTGGCCCGCGAGCATGGCCTGGTGATCTTTGCCGACGAGGTCTATGACAAGGTGCTGTACGACGACGTGGTGCACACGCCGCTCGCCAGCCTGTCCACCGATGTGCTGACGCTGACCTTCAACTCGCTGTCCAAGGCCTATCGCAGCTGCGGCTACCGCGCCGGCTGGATGGTGGTCTCGGGCGACAAGAAGGCGGCCCGGGACTATATCGAGGGCCTGAACATGCTCTCCAACATGCGCCTGTGCGCCAATGTGCCCGGCCAATGGGCCGTGCAGACGGCGCTGGGCGGCCACCAGAGCATCGACGAGCTGGTGCAGGAGGGCGGCCGGCTGCGCGTTCAGCGCGATCTGGCCCACAAGCTGATCACCGAAATCCCCGGCGTGAGCTGCGTCAAGCCGCAAGCCGCGCTGTACATGTTCCCGCGCCTGGACCCCGAGATCTACCCGATCAAGGATGACCAGGCGTTCTTCCTGGAAGTGCTGCAAGAGACCAAGGTCATGCTGGTGCAGGGAACAGGCTTCAACTGGCCGCACCCCGACCATTTCCGCATCGTCTTCCTGCCGCACGACACCGACCTGCGCGAGGCCATCCGCCGTCTCGCAGTGTTCCTCGAGAAATACCGCAAGCGCCACGGCACGGACCGCGGCTGAGCTGTGCGGGCCGGTGGAGGAGAGGGCCTTCCGCCGGCCATTGCTTTTTACCGGCTGCCGGCGCGCACCCTCTGGGCGCCGCAGCGTTTTTTGACTGGCAAGTAGTTTATGAAACCGATCCAAGTAGGCCTTCTGGGCATTGGCACCGTGGGCAGCGGCACCTTCAACGTGCTGCAGCGCAATCAGGAAGAGATCCGCCGCCGTGCGGGCCGCGGTATTGAGATTGCCATGGTGGCCGACCTGGATACGGAACGCGCCCGCTCCGTCGTGGGCGACACGGCCAAGGTGGTCGGCGATGCGCGCGAGATCATCGCCAACCCCGAGATCGACGTGGTGATCGAGCTGATCGGCGGCTACGGCATTGCCAAGGCCCTGGTGCTGGAAGCCATTGCCGCCGGCAAGCATGTGGTCACGGCCAACAAGGCCCTGCTGGCCGTGCATGGCAGCGAAATCTTCAAGGCCGCCGCCGAGAAGGGCGTGATGGTGGCCTACGAAGCGGCCGTGGCTGGTGGCATCCCCATCATCAAGGCGCTGCGCGAAGGCCTGACGGCCAACCAGATCCAGTGGGTGGCCGGCATCATCAACGGCACGACCAACTTCATCCTGTCCGAAATGCGCGACAAGGGCCTGGACTTCGACGTGGTGCTCAAGGAAGCCCAGCGCCTGGGCTATGCCGAAGCCGATCCGACCTTCGACATCGAAGGCGTGGACGCCGCCCACAAGGTCACGCTGATGAGCGCCATCGCCTTCGGCATTCCCGTGCAGTTCGACAAGGCGCATGTGGAAGGCATCACCAAGCTGTCTGCGGCCGACATCAAGTACGCCGAGCAACTGGGCTACCGCATCAAGCTGCTGGGCATCACCAAGCGCACGGACAAGGGCATCGAGCTGCGCGTGCACCCCAGCCTGGTGCCGACCAAGCGCCTGATCGCCAACGTGGAAGGCGCGATGAACGCCGTTGTCGTCCATGGCGATGCCGTGGGCACCACGCTGTACTACGGCAAGGGTGCGGGCTCCGAGCCCACGGCCAGCGCCGTGATCGCCGATCTGGTGGACATCGCCCGCCTGCACACGGCCGACCCCGAGCACCGCGTGCCCCCGCTGGCCTTCCAGTCGAACACGCTGGTCGCCGCAGGTGGCGAGCTGCCCGTGCTGCCCATGAGCGAGGTGGTCACCAGCTACTACCTGCGCATCCGCGTGGCCGACGAAGCCGGTGTGCTGGCCAAGATCACCAGCATCCTCGCGGGCATGGGCATCAGCATCGACGCCCTGCTGCAGCGAGAGGCCGGCGAAGTGAGCGGCGACAGCGAAGGCAGCCAGGGCGTGCCGCAGACCGACCTGATCATCCTGACCCATGCCACGCGCGAAGGCGATATGGACACGGCCCTGGCCCAGATCCAGCAACTGCCCACGGTGCTGGCCCCTATCAACCGCATCCGCAAGGAAGAGTTGAACTAAGACACCCCCTGAGCGGCTGCGCCGCTTCCCCCTCTCTCGCACGCGGGAGGGGGACGACGCCCTCGCTGCGGGGCGGCCCTTGCTCGGCATCCCTGGCATCGGCCGCGCCCCGTCTCACAGAATACTGACGAGGAAGCGACATGCTTTATCTTTCCACGCGCGGCCACGCGGACCGCAAGCGCTTTTGCGACATCCTGCTCGAGGGCCTGGCGCCCGATGGCGGGCTGTACCTGCCCGAGCACTATCCGCAGATCGATGCCGCCCGCCTGGGCGAGCTGCGCAGCATCTACAAGGAGCAGGGCTACGCGGCCCTGGCCTTCGAGATCCTGAGTCTGTACATCGACGACATCCCGGCCGAGGATCTGCGTGCCCTGTGCGCCAAGACCTATACGCAGCAGGTGTTCGGCACGGCCGAGATCACGCCGCTGCGCCCGCTGGAAGACGGCCTGTGGCTCGAAGCCCTGTCCAACGGCCCCACGCTGGCCTTCAAGGACATGGCCATGCAGCTGCTCGGCAACCTGTTCGAGTACGAACTGGGCCGCCGTGGCGAGGAACTGAACATCCTGGGGGCCACCAGTGGTGACACCGGCAGCGCGGCCGAGTACGCCATGCGCGGCAAAAAGGGCGTGCGCGTGTTCATGACCAGCCCGCGCGGCCGCATGAGCCCCTTCCAGCAGGCCCAGATGTTCAGCCTGCAGGATGCCAACATCCACAACATCGCCATCGAGGGCGTGTTCGACGACTGCCAGGACATCGTCAAGGCCGTCTCCAACGACCACGCCTTCAAGGCGAAGTACAAGATCGGCACGGTCAACTCGATCAACTGGGCCCGCCTGCTGGCCCAGGTCGTCTACTACTTCGCCGGCTACCTGCAGGCCACGCAGAGCAATGACCAGAAGGTCAGCTTCACGGTGCCCAGCGGCAACTTCGGCAACATCTGCGCCGGCCACGTGGCGCGCCAGATGGGCCTGCCGATAGCGCGCCTGGTGGTGGCGACCAACGAGAACGATGTGCTCGACGAGTTCTTCCGCACGGGCGCCTACGTGGTGCGCGGCAGCGAACATACCTACGAGACATCAAGCCCCTCGATGGACATCTCCAAGGCCAGCAACTTCGAACGCTTCGTGTTCGACCTGCTGGGCCGCGATGGCCAGGCCACGCGCGAATTGTTCGCCGAGGGCGTGGCACGCCAGGGCCGCTTCGACCTGGGCGGCAACCCGCTGTTCCAGGAAGCTGCTGCCCGCTACGGCTTCGTCAGCGGCAAGAGCACGCATGCCGACCGCCTGGCCACCATCCGCGATACCTTCGAGCGCTTCGGCACCATGATCGACACGCACACGGCCGACGGCGTCAAGGTGGCGCGCGAGCAGCTGCAGGCCGGCGTGCCCATGATCGTGCTGGAGACGGCACTGCCCATCAAGTTCGCCGCCACCATCGAGGAGGCCCTGGGCCGCCTGCCCGATCGCCCGGCCAAGTTCGAAGGCATCGAGGACCTGCCCAAGCGCGTGACCGACTTGCCGGCCGACGCCGAGCAGGTCAAGGCCTATATCGCCCGGCATTGCGACTGATGCGGCAGCCGGGCTGCCCAAAGGTCCGCAGCAGGAGGGCATGGCGATGAAGGTCATCGGCTTCGCCGGCTACTCGGGCTCGGGCAAGACCAGCCTGGTGGAGCCCCTGATCACGCTGATGCGTGCGCAGGGGCTCAGCGTTTCGGTGGTCAAGCATGCCCACCACCATTTCGATGTCGATCATGAGGGCAAGGACAGCTGGCGCCACCGCAAGGCGGGCGCCTATGAAGTGGTGCTGGCCTCGGATCGCCGTCTGGCGCTGATGCGCGAATTCCCCCGTCCCACGGAGCTGTCGGTGCACGACATGCTGGCCGAACTCGATCCGCGCGTGGATTGGGTGCTGGTCGAAGGCTTCAAGCACGCCGACCTGCCCAAGATAGAGATCTGGCGCGATCAGCCCGAGCGCGCCAGCGCCGGCAAGACCCAGGCGCCCCTGTATCCGCACGACCCCCATGTGCTGGCCATTGCCACCGACGCACCGCAGCGCCTGCCAGAGCCGCCGCGCCAGCCCGTGCTCGATCTCAATGCGCCAGGGCAGATACTGCAATGGCTGCTGGAGCATGCGCAGCAACTGAGCTACCGTGCTCCAGGCCTCCCTCGAAATTAGGAAAACACCATGCGAGCCCCGCTCAAGCCCCTTGACGAAGCGCTGGCCGAATTGCTGGCCCAGGCACTGCCGCTGGCCGGCGATGACACCGTGGACAGCTTCGATGCCGATGGCCGTGTGCTGCTGGCCGATGCCGTCTCTCCGCTGCAAGTGCCGCCCCAGGACAACAGCGCCATGGACGGCTACGCCGTGCGCAGCGCCGAATGCACCCAGGGCAATGCCGAGCTGCCCGTCTCGCAGCGCATCCCCGCAGGCGCCATGGGCCAGCCGCTGGCCGTGGGCACGGTGGCGCGCATCTTCACGGGCGCCCCGGTGCCCGAAGGTGCCGATGCCATCGTCATGCAGGAAGACTGCGAAGTCCTGGAAGACGGTCGCGTGCGCATCAAGGCGCGGCCCGAGGCCGGGCAATGGATACGCCGCTCGGGCGAAGACATCCGGCGCGGCGCCACCGTCATCGCGGCCGGCACGCGCCTGTCGCCGGCCGAGCTGGGGCTGGCCGCCAGCATCGGCCTGGCCTCTTTGCGCGTGGCACGCAAGCCGCGCGTGGCCCTGTTCTCCACAGGCGACGAGCTGGTCATGCCGGGCACCGTGGCGCCCGAGCAGATGCCGCCCGGCAGCATCTACAACAGCAACCGATTCTTCCTTCGCGCCCTGCTGCAGCGCATGGGCTGCGAGGTCACCGACTTCGGTATCGTCCCCGACCGGCGCGAAGCCACTGTCGATGCTTTGCGCGAGGCGGCCCGCGCGCATGACCTGATCCTGACCAGCGGCGGGGTGTCTGTCGGCGAGGAAGACCATGTCAAGCCCGCCGTGCAGGCGCTGGGCCAGCTCGACCTCTGGCAGATCGCCGTCAAGCCCGGCAAGCCCTTCGCCTATGGCCGCGTGAACCGCGAGGGCGAAGGCTTTGCCCACTTCATCGGCCTGCCCGGCAATCCGGTCTCCAGCTTTGTCACCTTTCTCCTGCTGGTGCGCCCCTTCGTGCTGCGCCTGCAGGGCGTGCAGCAGGCGCTGCCGCGCTCGGTCGAGGTGCGCGCCGACTTCCATTGGCCGCGCGGGGACAAGCGCCGCGAATTCCTGCGCGTGCGCTACAACGACAGCGGCGGGCTGGAGCTGTTCCGCAACCAGAGTTCGGGCGTGCTGACCTCGGCGGCCTGGGGCGATGGCGTGGTGGACAACCCGCCGGGCCAGGCCATTGCGCCGGGCGACCGGGTGCGCTTCATCGCCTTTTCGGAGCTGCTGTCATGAGCCAGGCCGTCCCCATCGCCATCACCATCACCGTGCGCTATTTCGCCTCCATCCGCGAAGCCCTGGGCACGGGCAGCGAAGCCCTGTCCACCGAGGCCGCCACCGTGGGCGCGCTGCGTGAGGAACTGATTGCGCGTGGCGGTGCAGCCGCCGAAGCGCTGGCCCCTGGCAAGGCCGTGCGCATGGCGCTGAACCAGGTCCTGTGCGATGCCGGTGCCGCCATTCGCCAGGGGGACGAGGTGGCTTTCTTCCCTCCCGTGACCGGAGGTTGACCCAAATGACCACCGACAAGCCCGTGGACCAGGCGATCAGCGCACGCACGCGCAAGGCCCTGTCCGAAGCCAAGGCGCGCGGCGTGCAACTGGGCCGCGCAGGCGCAGACAACCTGCGCGCCACCGTGGAAAAGCGCAAATCCACGGCCGATGCCTTCGCCCAGCAGCATGAGGCGCTGTTCGCCGAACTGCAGGCGCGTGGCCTGACGCACCGCGCCATGGCCGCCGAACTCAATGCGCGCGGCATTGCCGCGGCCCGGGGCGGCGAGTGGACGCACGGTCAGGTGCAACGCATCCTGAACCGCTATGCCGACCTGCGCTCGGCAATACCGTCTGCAGACGACAGCAGCGGCAGCTGAATCCCGGCCAGCCGTTGCGCCAGCGCGGCCGATGCAGCCTGCATGGGCGCCCGCAGCGTTGCCCGCATTCGGCCCTGCTGCGCCAGCAAGGCCTTGATGGGTGCGGGATTGGGCTCGGCAAAGCAGGCGGCGATGTGCGGCTGCAGCGGCTGCCACAGCGCACGGGCAGCGGGCAGGTCGCCACGCTCCAGGCATTGCATCAACTCAACGAAGTGCCGTGTATGCGCGTGCGCGCTGGCAGCAATCGCTCCCGCACCGCCCAGGGCCAGCGTGGAAAAGATCTGCGCGTCTTCTCCAGCCAGCACCTGCAGTTGCCCATCGGCGATCAGTGCCTGGGTCTTGGCGGCATCGCCCCCGCAATCCTTGATGGCCACGATGCGCTCATGTGCGGCCAGCGCACGCAGCGTGGCCAGCTCCAGCACCACGCCGGTGCGGTAGGGAATGTCGTAGACGATGACCGGATGGGCGCTGCGCTCGGCAATCGCCGTGAACCACTGCAGCAGCCCCGCCTGCGACGGGCGTATGTAATGCGGCGCGGGCACCAGAATGCCGGCCAGCGGCAGGGCGTTCAGTGCCTGAACGCGGGCCAGCGCATGCCCCAGGTGGCAGTCGGAAACTCCCATGACCACGGGCATGCCCTGGGCCGCTGAGAGGATGGTGGACAGGGCGGCATCGTGCTCCGCTTCGCTCAGCACGGCGGCCTCGGCGGTTGAGCCGCAGGCCACGTAGCCGGCGATGCCGCTGGCGTTGTAGTGCTGCACCAGGGCGCGCAGCGCCCCGTGGTCCACCGCCGCCTCATCTCCAGGAAGAAAGGGCGTGACCAGCGGAAGCCACAGCCCCTGGAATCGGGCTTGCGGCGAGGTGGTGGAAGGCAAAGACATGGAAGATCCCTTCGGGTGATTCAAACAATGAACGACCGGACGCAGCCACCGGCCAGACCGAGGGCGGAAAGGCAGGCGCCTGAAGGGATGCGGGAAGGGAAGATGGAGGCTGCCGGGCCGGTTCCGTCGCTCATCTGGACGGAACCTCAGCTCCGGTCAGACGAGCTGGGGTTTGCAGGCTTTGCCCAGGCACAGGCGCACGGCATCACCGTGGCATGTGGGGAAGGCAAAGTTTGCAGGCATGGCGCGCAGTGTAGCGCGCCTGAGCGCCTGGGTGGTGGCCTTCAGGCTGCGCCTTCGGCGCCGGTAGGGGGTGATGCATCGGGCAGCAGCGGTGCCTGCCACTCCAGCAGCTCGGCCAGACGCTGCACGATCCAGCGCGCCTCGCCAGGGCTGACGATGGAGCCCTCGGCCGCCAGGCCCGCGTGCATGCCCAGCAGCACGCCTTGCTCCGAGGAATTGCCGGAGTGATAGAGCGTCTGCGCCTGCTCGACCAGGTGGCTGGCCAGGTCCTCGCACAGTTCATAACGTCCGACCACGTCTGCAATCGATGCCTTGAGCCGGCCGTGCCGGTCGGCATACAGGGCGGCAAAGCTCGGCGGCGGCTGTATCTGGCTGGTCTCGTCCATGGCGCGCCTCAATCGGGTTCGAACAGGCGCTCGAAGCGTGCAAGGTCCTCGGCCAGCTCGCAGCTCACGAGCTGGCCCATCTTGCCGTCGGCCAGGCGGTGGGCTGCGAACAGCGTGGCCTTGCCGCGAAAGTTGTAGTCGGGCAGATGGATGATGGTGTAGGGATGGGACACGAACAGCTGATGCTCGTAGACCACGCGCTGCTCGTTGCGCGGCGACGGGTAGAGCGTGTATTCGGGGGTAGTGATCGTGAGTGTGGCCATGCATGGCCCGCTGCAGCAAAAGGCCGGCGGCGGGGGAGGGCAATGCTACCGCGTTCGCCAGTCCCTGGTGCGCCCTGGTGCGCCGCCGCCCTGCGACAATGCGGGCATGCAAGCAGCCCGTGTATCCATCCAGACCGAGGATTTCGACGTATCGGCCGAACTCGCCGCCCTGCGCGGCGGCGACGCGCGAGTGGGCGCGGTCTGCAGCTTCATCGGCACGGTGCGTGACCGCAACGAGGGCGCCGCCGTGGCCAGCATGGAGCTGGAGCACTACCCGGGCATGACCGAGAAATCGATCGAGGCCATCATCGACGAGGCGGTCCAGCGCTTCGGCATCCATGGCGCGCGCGTCATCCACCGCATCGGTCTGCTGCAGCCCCTGGACCAGATCGTGCTCGTGGCCGTCACCGCCTCGCACCGGGGCATGGCTTTTCAGGCCTGCGAATACATCATGGACTACCTCAAGTCGCTGGCGCCTTTCTGGAAGAAGGAGCAAACGCCCGAGGGCGCGCGCTGGGTGGATGCGCGCGTCAGCGACGAAGAGGCGCTGGCGCGCTGGCGCCAGTGAGGTGGCGGGCCTTCAGGCCTTGAGCGCGGCGCCCCGCAACCATTGCGGCGGGCGGAACACCAGCAGGTTTCCGAACATCACCAGCAGCAGCCCGCCAACGGCCAGCGGCGTCCACACATAACCCTCGAACAGGGCCGAGATGCTGAGCGCAACAATGGGGAACAGCACCGTCGCATAGGCCGCCTTCTCCGGGCCCAGCCGGCCCACCAGGGTCAGGTAGGCCGTGAACGCAATCACCGAGCCTGGAATGGCCAGGTACAGCCAGGAGCCCACATAGGTCCAGCTGGCATCGAAGCGCCAGGGCAGGCCTGCCACCAGCGCATAGCCGGTCAGCAGCAGCGTGCCGGCCAGCATGCCCCAGGCATTGGTCTGTGCGGGCCGCCAGCCCATGGACTGCAGCGAGGCAGACAGCATGTTCCCGCAGGAAAAGCACAGCGTGCCCAGCACCGCCCAGGCCAGGCCAGGCAGGCTGGCATGCCGGCCTGCGCGCAGCTCGGGCCAGAACAGCGCCACCAGGCCTGCAAGGCCGAAGAGGCTGCCGGCCAGCACATGGGGCGCCAGCCTGCGGCCATGGATGATGCGCGCCAGCAGCGCGTTCCAGAGATTGGCGCTGGAGAACACCACGGCGGCCAGGCCGCTGGCCAGCGTCTCGCTGGCATGCATGAAGCACACGAAGTTGAAGCTGAACAGGCACAGGCCTTGCGCCAGCACGCGCGGCAGCGCCGGGCCGCGGGGCACGCGCAGCTGCCGCGACCACGCCAGCCAGGCGAACATCAGCACGGCGGCCAGCGCAAAGCGGTAGGCAATGGACAGCTCCACGGGCACGGCGCCCAGCTGCAGCTTCAGGGCGATCCAGGTCGAACCCCAGATCAGCACGACCAGGGCATAGAGGGTGGCAGTCATGGCCGGTGATGATCGCGCCGCAGGCTGGGCGGGCATGGCAGATTCCTGCGGTTTGATGGCCTGGCGCCATGCGTCGGTATGGCTGCGGGACCACAATCGCTGCCATGACGCCCACGCCGCTGCCCGAGCTGCCCTCCAGCCACCTGTGCCAGGTGCTGTCACGCTCCAAGGCCCGGCTGCAGCGGCGCGTGCGCCTGAGCGAAGGGGTGGAGCTGGCCGTCTGGGCCAATGTGGACGACGAGGTGCGCTACTGCCAGCCCGGTCACCACACGCTGTCGGTCTACCTGGCCGGGGGCGAGGGCTCGCAGCTCAAGGCGCGGCCCGAGGCCATGGGGGCGCCGGGGCGCATCTGCATCTTCACGCCAGAGGACGAATCGCACTGGCTGGTGCGCTCGCCCGTGCAGTTCCTGCACCTGTATGTGTCCGACCTGGCCTGGGCGGGGCGCGTGGTCCGCATGCTGGATGCCGAGCCCCGCTCGCGCACCTTGCGTGCGCAGATCTACGGGGATGATCAGGCCTTCCACGCTGGTGCCCGTGCGCTGATGCAGCTGGACTGGCAGGACCCGCAGCAGCAACTGGCGGCCGATGCCATTGGTCAGCAACTGGTGGATCGGCTGGTGCTGCAGTCCGCCACGCCGCGCCAGCTGCAGGCGCTGCAGCGGCCGCTGGGCGGGCTTTCTGCGGCCATGCGGCGCAGGGTGCTGGCCCATGTCGAGGCGCATCTGCATGACTCCAAGGCCGTGTCGCTGCCGGCACTGGCGAGACAGGCCTGCCTCTCCGAATTCCATTTCGCACGCATGTTCCGCCAGAGCATGGGCTGCACGGTGCACGAATGGGTGCTGCAGCAGCGCCTGGCCCGGGCACGGCGTGCCCTGTCTGCGCGCAACGTGCCGCCGCTGGCCGAGCTGGCGCTGGATTGCGGCTTTTCCAGCGCCAGCCACCTGGTGCGCAGCTTCCGGGCGCATTTGGGCGTTACGCCTACGCAGTTCTCGATCTTTCAGCGCAATGCTTGAGAAGGATGGCCGGCCTCGCCGGCCTTGATCTGGCGCAAGCGTCTGTCCTTGCGGGCCGGGCATGGCTTGAAATTTGCCCTGCCGGTATCAGATAAATCGCAATGACCCTGTTTCAGGAGCGAAAAGAAACACCATGCGAATCGACAAACTGACAACCAAGTTCCAGGAAGCCCTGGCCGACGCGCAAACGCTGGCCCTGGGCGGTGACCAATCCAATATCGAACCCCTGCACCTGCTCGTGGCGCTGCTGCGCCAGGACGATGGTCCGCGCTCGCTCTTGCAGCGCGCCGGCGCCAACGTGGGCCAGCTGCAGGCCGCGGCCGAGAAGGCCCTGGCCGATCTGCCGCGCGTGCAGCACCAGGACCAGGTGCAGGTCGGCTCCGAGCTGGGCCGGCTGCTGCAGGCGACCGAGAAGGAAGCCCTCAAGCGCGGCGACCAGTTCATTGCCAGCGAGCTGTTCCTGCTGGCGCTGACCGACAGCAGCGGCTCTTCCACGCGCGCAGGCCAACTGCTCAAGGAAAGCGGCGTGACGCGCTCCAGCCTGGAGTCGGCCATCAACGCCGTGCGCGGCGGCCAGACCATGGACAGCGCCGAAGGCGAAGGCCAGCGCGAGGCCCTCAAGAAATACACCATGGACCTGACCGAGCGCGCGCGCATCGGCAAGCTCGATCCGGTGATCGGCCGCGACGACGAAATCCGCCGCTCCATCCAGGTGCTGCAGCGCCGCAGCAAGAACAACCCCGTGCTGATCGGCGAGCCTGGCGTGGGCAAGACCGCCATTGTCGAGGGCCTGGCCCAGCGCATCGTGGCCGGCGAGGTGCCCGAAAGCCTCAAGAACAAGCGCGTGCTGTCGCTGGACATGGCGGGCCTGCTGGCCGGCGCCAAATACCGTGGCGACTTCGAGGAACGCCTGAAGTCCGTGCTCAAGGAAGTGGCCCAGGAAGAGGGCCGCATCATCCTGTTCATCGACGAGATCCACACCATGGTCGGTGCCGGCAAGGCCGATGGCGCCATGGACGCGGGCAACATGCTCAAGCCGGCCCTGGCGCGCGGCGAGCTGCACTGCATCGGCGCGACCACGCTCGATGAATACCGCAAGTACATCGAAAAGGATGCGGCGCTGGAGCGGCGCTTCCAGAAGGTGCTGGTCGAAGAGCCTTCCGTGGAGGACACCATCGCCATCCTGCGTGGTCTGCAGGTGCGCTACGAGGCCCACCATGGCGTGGACATCACCGACCCGGCCATCGTGGCTGCGGCCGAGTTGAGCCATCGCTACATCACCGACCGCTTCCTGCCCGACAAGGCCATCGACCTGATCGACGAGGCGGCGGCCAAGATCAAGATCGAGATCGATTCCAAGCCCGAGGTCATGGACAAGCTCGAGCGCCGCATGATCCAGCTCAAGATCGAGCGCGAGGCCATGAAGAAGGAAAAGGACGAGGCCTCGCAAAAGCGCCTGCAGCTGATCGAGGAGGAACTCGGCAGCCTGGAGCGCGAGTACGCCGACCTGGAAGAGGTCTGGAAGAGCGAGAAGGCCAGCGCCCAGGGCTCCGAGCAGATCCGCAAGGAGATCGACCAGATCCGCATCCAGATCGAGGAGCTCAAGCGCAAGGGCGACTTCAACAAGGTGGCCGAGCTGCAGTACGGCAAGCTGCCCTCGCTGGAAAAGCAGCTCAACGAAGCCCAGGCCAACGAGCAGGGGCAGGGCGGCGCGCCCGCCCACAGGCTGCTGCGCACCCATGTCGGCGCCGAGGAAATTGCCGAAGTGGTCAGCCGTGCCACGGGCATTCCCGTGGCCAAGATGATGCAGGGCGAGAAGGACAAGCTGCTGCGCATGGAAGACCGGCTGCATGACCGCGTCGTCGGCCAGGACGAGGCCATCTCGGCCGTGGCCAATGCCATTCGCCGCTCGCGCTCGGGCCTGTCCGATCCCAACCGGCCCACGGGCTCCTTCCTGTTCCTGGGCCCCACGGGCGTGGGTAAGACCGAGCTGTGCAAGGCGCTGGCCGGCTTCCTGTTCGACAGCGAGGACCATCTGGTGCGCATCGACATGAGCGAGTTCATGGAAAAGCATTCCGTGGCCCGCCTGATCGGCGCGCCGCCCGGCTACGTGGGCTACGAGGAAGGCGGCTACCTGACCGAGGCCGTGCGCCGCAAGCCCTACAGCGTGCTGCTGCTCGACGAGGTGGAAAAGGCCCATCCCGACGTGTTCAACGTGCTGCTGCAGGTACTGGACGATGGCCGCCTGACCGATGGCCAGGGCCGCACCGTGGACTTCAAGAACACGGTCATCGTGATGACGAGCAACATAGGCTCTTTGCTGATCCAGGCCATGGTCGGCGAGGATTACGATGATGTGAAAGATGCGGTCTGGGGGGAACTCAAGAACCATTTCCGACCCGAATTCCTCAACCGCATCGACGAAACCGTGGTCTTCCACGCGCTCGACGCGAAGAATATCGAGTCGATCGCAAGGATTCAGCTCAAGCTGCTGGAGCGTCGTTTGGAGAAAATGGACCTTGCGCTGCAGGTGTCCGACCAGGCACTGGCCGAACTGGCCAAGGTGGGCTTCGATCCCGTTTTCGGGGCCCGGCCGCTCAAGCGCGCGATACAGCAGCGGATCGAGAATCCGCTGTCGAAACTGCTGCTCGAAGGGCGCTTCCCGCCCAAGAGCACGATTGCGGTACATGTGGACCCGGTACTGGAGCCGGGCGTATTCCGGTTCGATGCGGCAGACCCCGCCTGACGCACCGGGCCAGCCAAGAAAGGCTTTGCTTTGAACGATTTTGTCGCCACCCTGACCCGCTGGGCCGTTCGCATCCTGCTGATGCTTGTGGGCCTGGTCTTCTTTGTCAGCCTGCTGACCGCCGCGGCGCTGCTGGCCCTGGTCTGGGCCGTGAGGGCGCTGTGGGCCAGGCTCACCGGCCAGCCGGTGATGCCCTGGGCCATGCGCATGAGCCCGCGGGCGGGCTGGCAGACCGTGTACCGCTCCGGCTCCGAGTGGATGGCACAGCGTCCGCAGCGCGCCTATGGCGCTGCCGAGGGCGGTGGCCGCCGCGCCGGTGCCGGCGTACTGCCGGGTGCGGGCGAGGTGACCGACGTTCAGCCCCGTGAAGTGCGCGAGCCCTGAAGCGTCTTGCTGCAGCCTTTACGCGGCCTGCGCATCTTCGTGCCCAAGCCGCGTCTGGCGGCCCGTATAGTCTGAAACCCTCGGGAGCCCGTGCAAGGCTCCCTTTTTTTTCCTGCCGCTGCATGCCAACATGTGCCGCGACGCATCCTTGGAATGCGGCGCATGCAAGTGTCTTCTTACCATTGAGCCTATGACCCAGCTGGATCTCCACCGCGTCTTCGACCTTCAGTACCAGGCCAGCCGGGCGCAGGTGGACGTGCCCCTGCTGGTACGCCGCGAACGCCTGCTGCGCATGCAAAAGCTGCTGGACGAGCACGGCCCCGTGCTGGCTGCCGCCGTGCAGGCCGACTTCGGCATGCGCTCGCCACGGCTGACCGAGATGGTGGAGCTGTTCGTGCTGCGCAACCTGCTCAAGCACACGCTGCGCCATCTGGCGCGCTGGTCGGGGCGCCAGCGGGTGCGAACGCCGCTGATGCTCATGCCCGGCCGGGGCTGGATAGAGCGCCAGCCGCTGGGCGTTGTGGGGGTGATTTCCCCGTGGAACTATCCGGTGCAGCTGGCGCTGGGGCCGGCCATCACGGCCCTGGCGGCGGGCAACCGCGTCATGCTCAAGCCCAGCGAACTCACGCCGCACACCTCGGCCCAGCTGGCGGCGCTGGTGGGGCAGTTTTTCGCGCCCGAGGAATTCGCCGTCATCGAAGGCGATGTGAGCATTGCCACGCAGTTCTCGGGCCTGCACTTCGACCATCTGCTGTTCACCGGCTCGACTGCCGTGGGCCGGCGCGTGGCGCAGGCGGCGGCGGCGCACCTGACGCCGACGACGCTGGAGCTCGGTGGCAAGTCGCCCTGCATCATCTCCACCGACTGCGACCTGAAGGAGGCCGCGCTCAAGATCGCGCATGGCAAGCTCGTCAATGCGGGCCAGACCTGCATCGCCCCCGACTACGTGCTGCTGCCGCGCGGGCAGGAGGCGGAGTTTGCCGAGGCCTTCCGCACCGCGGCACGGCGGCTGTTCCCGCGCTTTGCCGGCAATCCGGACTATGCGGCCATCCTCACCAAGCGCCACCTGGCGCGCCTGCGGCAGATGCTGCGCCAGGCTCAGGGCATGGGGGCGCATGTCGAGTGGATGGAGGATGGCGGAGCCGGCCAGGAGAGCGCCGACATGGCCTGGGGCGATGCCGTGGAGCGCCAGATGGCGCCGGCCCTGGTCTTCAATGCCACCAGCCAGATGCAGCTCATGCAGGAGGAGATCTTCGGCCCCATCCTGCCCGTGATCAGCTACGACAGGCTGGATGACGTGGTCTCGGCCATCAATGCGGGGCCCAGGCCGCTGGCGCTGTACTGGTTCGGCCGCGATGAGAAAGTGCGTGATGCCGTGCTGTCACGCACCATCAGCGGCGGGGTGACGGTCAACGACACCCTGCTGCACTTCGCCCACGAGAACCTGCCCTTCGGCGGCGTGGGCGACAGCGGCTGGGGTGCCTACCATTCGGAGCAGGGCTTTGCACGGCTGAGCCATCAGAAGGCGGTGTTCGTGCAGTCGCGCTGGTCGGGGGCTTCGATGCTGTATCCGCCCTATGGCGCAAGGTTCGACCGCATCATGGAGTTGATGCGCCGCTGGCTGTGAGCGAGGGGGTGATTTCTCGCCGTTGCCGGGCTTGCCTGCATCGTGAGAAATTGTCAACTGATTCCTTGCCAAGCCTTGTGTCGCGTGCGCCAGCTGCTCTTTTTTGGAGAGCACATAGCACATCCCAATCCCGAGGGCAAGAAAACGAGCACAGCCGTACTTGCGTGCATGGCTAAGAGCCGCAACGCACGCAAAAAGCGCGATTCCTGTGAAAATCACGCCCTTCTATTTTCACCTGTTTTCGTTTCGGTTTTTCCATGTCTAGTATCCAGGTTCGTCCAGCCACTCTCCGCGATGCAAAAGCGATTGCCCAGATCCATACTGCTTCCGCCATGGAGGCTTATCGCGGTCTGGTTCCCGATGACCAGCTCAAGAGCATGTCGTCGGTAGAAAAACGCCAGGCCTATTGGCGCGAAGCCATCGAATTTTGCGAACCCCAGGTTCAGGTCGCCATCGACGGCGACAAGATCGTCGGCTTCGTCGGCTTCGACCGCTCGCGCGATGAAAAGTCGCGCCAGACCACCGGTGAAATTTGGGCCATCTATGCCGCTCCCACGCACTGGAATCAGGGTGTGGGCGTGGCCCTGTGGGACGCCGCACGCGACGGCCTGCTCGAAGAAGGCTGCACCAATGTCACCTCGTGGGTGCCGCTGCGCAATGAACGCGCGCTGCGCTTCCATGAGCTCGCCGGCTTCAAGCGCGAAATGTCCACCGCCAAGACGGCCCAGGTCGGCGCTCTCAAGATCGAGGAAGTGCGGCTCAAGCGCGCACTGAACTGATCGATTCGCCAAACCATCCACCCATCACTCACGGAGCAGCAGGCCTTGTCCTCTTCCCAGAACTGGTCCCTGCTGCAGTGGCAGGAGCACGAGGCCACCCAGGTTGCCCTGTGGCGCGCGGACAGCACCATGACCGCACCGCGCCGCATCGTCATCGCTGACGACAGCCTGGCCGCCGACAGCGCCTACCGCCTGGCCTGCGAAGGCCAGGCCATGCTGTGGCGCGGCGATTTCCAGAATGCCCGGCAGTTGCTGTCGGCCCTGGGCCGCCGCCTCGACAAGCCCGCACGTGAGACTTCCGCCAAGGCGCGCCATCGCCGCGCCGGCAAGGAAGACGCCAAGCCGGTCTTTCCCCACGCCTTCCACCTGCACCGCCAGGCACTGGCGCAGCGTGCGCGCATCCTGTCCAGCGTGATGATCGAGCTCGATACCCGCTGGCACTGTGCCCTGCGCCGCGCACCGGACTGGAGCGAAGCCTGTCGCGAAGCCTGGGGCGAGATTCCCGCCGACCAGGGTGCTCAAAGCGTGATCGTTCCCCTGCGTGAACTGCTGGGTGCCCTGGGCGCACATGAGTGGCGCAAGAAGGGCGTGGCCCTGGCCGTACCGGGCATGCCGGAGTTCAGCATTCACCCGCACTACGGCGTGTTCTCCCCGGTGCGCGGCGAGTACCTGGATCTGGTGGCGCAGGCGCCCCTGCCCGCCGTGGCCCAGCAGGCCGATGCCGCCGTCTGGGATATCGGCACGGGCACGGGTGTGCTTTCCGCTCTCTTGCTGCACCGTGGCGTGCGGCAGGTGGTGGCCACCGACCTGAGCGACCGGGCACTGGCCTGCGCGCAGGACAACCTGCAGCGGCTGGGTCTGGCGCAGCGCGTGAGCCTGCGCAAGGCCGACCTGTTCCCTGAAGGCCGGGCCGCCTTGGTGGTCTGCAATCCGCCGTGGCTGCCGGGCAAGGCCAGTTCCTTGCTGGAGCAGGCCGTCTATGACGAAGGCAGCCGCATGCTGCGCGGTTTTGTCGAGGGCCTTGCTGCACATCTGCTGCCGGGCGGCGAAGGCTGGCTGATTCTGTCGGATCTGGCCGAGCACCTGCAGTTGCGCTCGCGCGAGGAACTGCTGGGCTGGATCGATGCCGCAGGCCTGCAGGTCCTGGGCCGCGAGGACATCCGCCCGCGCCATGGAAAGGCTGCGGACTCCACCGATCCGCTGCACGCGGCACGCGCCGCCGAACTCACCTCGCTGTGGCGCCTGGCGCCGCGCTGATCGCGCGCGTCCACCCTTCGTTTCGTCTAGGCGCCCTGTGCCGTCGCTGCCTCCTGGGGCAGCAGATGCCGCAGGCGCTCGCGCAGGGCATCGGCGCGCTCGTCGCCCGCATGTTCCTGCACGGTCTGCAGCAGCTGCAGGGCGGCGGCCTGCAGTGCCTCAAGATCGCGCGCCTCGCGCAGCAGATGGCGCAGCACCTGGGCCTTGTCCTCATGGCGGTTGGCGAACATGCGCTCGCACATATCGAACAGGTACATGCGTGTGCCGGCAAGATTCAGCGTGGCGGCGGGGCCGGGCGGGCTGGATTCCTTCGCAGCGGCCGGTGCCATGGAGGGGGCCTGGGGCGGTGACGCGGCGGCTTGGCCAGCCAGGCGCTGCAGGTGGCCGCTGGCGATCAGTTGTTCGATCAGTTCGCCGGCCTGTGCGCCCAGGACCTGCTGCAACTGCTCCTCGGTGCGGCCGTCGGCCATCAGCAGCACCGAGCGCTCGCGCAGCGGCAGGCTGCGGCGGCCGGGCTGCAGCTCTTCAAGGGCCTTGGCGGTTTTTTGCAGCAGCATGGTGGGGGCAGGGAGTCCGACAAGCCCCGATTGCACGTTACATGAATGACCGTGGCGTGAAGAAGCCATGACAACTGCTCCGCCCCGGTGTTCTGCGGCAAGCGCACAATCGCCTGCCATCGCATGGGCGGGCTCTGATTTGCAGGGGCTGGCGGCCGATGCCGGTCGCAGAAATATTGTTTGATCTGTAACAGGAAGACGGGGCGCAGGCCTCGCGACATAGGTGATGAGACTGTTGCTGGCGCCCATGGAGGGCTTGCTTGATTTCGTGCTGCGCGATGTGCTCACGCGCGCGGGCGGCGCAGACCGCTGTGTCTCGGAGTTCATCCGCGTCACGGGGACCGTGCTGCCCGACAAGGTGTTCCTGCGCACCATGCCGGAGCTCAACAACGGCAGCCGGACGCTGGCAGGTGTCCCTGTGCGTGCGCAGCTGCTGGGCTCGGACCCGGACAGCATGGCGGCCAATGCGGCCAATCTGGCGCGCCTGGGTCCGGAGGGAATCGATCTGAACTTCGGCTGCCCCGCCAAGGTGGTCAACCGCCATGGCGGCGGTGCTGCGCTGCTGCAGGACCCTGAGCAGATCGCGCGCGTGGTGGGTGCCGTGCGTGCTGCCGTGCCGGCGGCCATGCCTGTGTCGGCCAAGATGCGCCTGGGTTTCAACGACACGACCCTGATGACCGAATGCGCCCAGGCCATGCAGGCCGGTGGCGCCTGCGAAATCGTCGTCCACGCACGCACCAAGCTCGACGGCTACCGTCCGCCTGCCTACTGGGACATGATCCCGCGCATCCGCGAGTCCGTGACCGTGCCCGTGGTGGCCAATGGCGAGATCTGGACGGTGGAGGATGCGCTGCGCTGCCGTGAGCAGTCGGGCTGCGGCGATCTGATGCTGGGCCGGGGAATCGTTGCCGACCCAGGCCTGGCGCTGGCCATTCGCGCTGCCGTGGAAGGCGGGCAGATGCCAGCAGAGCATGTTGAAGCACAGGTGTTCTGGAGCGATCTGGTGCCGCAGGTCCAGCGTTTCTGGGACATGGTCTGCGAGGATCTGGAGCCGCGCCAGCGCGCAGGTCGCCTCAAGCAATGGCTGAACCTGCTGCGCCGCCGCTTTCCCGAAGCCGAGCAGGCCTATCAGGAAGTGCGCACGCAGACTGACCAGCGCGAGATCACGCTGTGGGTACAAGCGCTGGCGCGGCGCCAGGAGTGGGCCGGGCTTTAGCGCGATCGGCCGGTCACAGCAGATGGTCGGGCGCCAGCGGGCCAATGAGCTTGAGCATCAGGCGCAGGCCCCAGCTGGCATCGGGCTCGCTGTGCTCGTCACCGCGCTCACTGTCTTCCGAGGCCCGCCACACCAGCTCGCCATCCTTGTCGAGCTCGACGCGCCAGCTGCCATCCTGCAGGCCCTCGTCAATGCTTTGCGTGGCCAGGCGACCGAACTCACGGCTGGCGATGAGCAGTGCAATCTCGGTGTTCTGCAACTGGGAGCGCAGATCCAGGTTCATCGAGCCGACTGCCACCAAATGCCCATCCACCACCAGCAGCTTGGAGTGCAGCATCGCACGCGAGGCGCCTGTGGAGCCCGAAGGACCGCCGCCACCCGTGCTGCCCGAGCCGAATGCAGAGCGGACACTGGCCGCCGTGCTGCGCATTTCGTAGAGTTCAACGCCCATCTCCAGCAGCGCCTTGCGGTGGCGCGCATAGCCGGCATGGGCCAAAGGTGCATCGTTGGAGGCCAGCGAATTGGTCAGAATCCGCACGCGCACTCCGCGTTGCCGCGCGCCACGAAACGCCTCCATCATGTCCGGGCCCGGCACGAAGTAGGGCGAGACCACCAGCAGATCGCGCCGGGTCTTGCGCACCAGGGCCAGCAGACCATCGACCACCGAATCGGCCTCCAGCACCGGACGCGCCGCCTGGCGCAAGGCAGGGGCTGGCTGGCCCATGGGCAGCGTGCCGGCAGGCCTGGCCTGCGGGCTGTGCGGAGCGGGGCTGGCCTGTGCAGACGCATCCGTGCCAGCGCCTGTGATGGAGCCTGGGCCTTCATCCCTGTCCAGCGGAATCTTGGCGGGCTCATCCACCAGCACGGCGGCCGATGCCCACGTCCAGCGAGCCTTTCGCAGATCCATGGGCTGCTGGTCCCAGATGATCCGGCGTTGCTCGGCCGCCTGGTCATCTGCCTTTGTCTCCTTTGGGGGAACGGCAGGCGTGGGGTCCTCCTCCTGCGCCTGGTCATCATCGCCCGCAAAGCGCTCGCGCAACTGCTTGAGTTCCTTGAGGCTGATCAGCGACTGGACGGGATAGGCGCGCTGGTTGTTCCAATAGCTGTCGAAGCTGCGTGACAGGTCGTTGACCACCGGCCCCGCCGCCAGCACGTCGAGGTCCACGAAATTGCTGGCGCTGTCCGCATCGAAATACGCATCGCCCAGATTGCGTCCCCCAATCACGCCCATGGCGTTGTCGGCGATGAACAGCTTGTTGTGCATACGCTGCTGTGCCCGCTGGAAATCGGTCAGCAAGGTATAGGCCCGGCCCAGCGCCGAGCTGCGCGCGCCTGCCAGGGGGTTGAACATGCGCATCTCGATACCCGGCACAAAGGCCAGGCGCATGACCTGCGCATTCGCGCCCGTGCTGTGGAAATCGTCCAGCAGCACGCGCACGCGCACGCCACGCCGGGCCGCCTCGACCACGCCGCGCAGCAGGCGCTGCGTGCTCTCGTCGGCATGGATGGCGTAGTACTGCAGGTCCAGCGTCTGCTGCGCTCCCTCGACCAGTGCCAGCCGGGCGCCATAGGCCGCCTGGGCACCGGACAGGAGGGTGAAGGCGGAGGTCTGCTTGCTTCCCGCCTCGGAGCGCTGCTGCTGGATCAACTGGCCCAGGGGGGTGACAGAGGAGTTGGTTAGCGCCCGGGTCACGGGTCTTTCCACCTGACTGGGCAAGCCCGCGCAGCCGGTAGACGCAAGAAGCGCCAGCAAGACCATGCCCATCAGCGACTGACGCAACCGGTTCAGGGGTAAGGGCAAGTCGCTCATGGTGATTGAAACTGGTAGGTGGGCTGATCTGTGCGAATGCGGAGCTGTTGAATTCTTGCATGACACATCTGCGGCGGATGTGGCCGAAAACGCGGCGTGCCTGCCGGACCAGTCTGGCGCAATGACAGGCGGCGTCGTGTGACCGCCGAACGGTTCCATCCTTGCGCGATCACAAAGCAATAATCAAATATGTCCTTTTGCAAGTTTTTGTTTCCGCGCGCAACGCGGGTCCGAGGCTTCACCTTGATTGAACTCATGGTGACGCTGGCCATTGCCGTAGTGCTGGCGATGCTGGCTGCGCCTTCGATTGGCGACTACATCGTCAAAAGCAAGATGAACGGCGTGGGCGGCGAGTTCTCGGGCTCAATCCTGCGTGCCAGGAGTGAATCCGTAAGCCGCAATACCTGCGTCACCATGTGCATGAGCAGCAAGGCGGCTGATGCGGCACCTGTATGTACGACGACGGGCAGTGACTGGCAGGTCGGCTGGATTGCCTTTTTGAACACCAGTTGCGATGCCACGGCCACCAAGCCTGCGGTGGATGGCGATCTGATCTTCGCCCGGGTGGCCAACGGCAGCGACGTGCTCCTGTCTGCTGCGGGCACCACTCCGGTCAGGTCCATCATGTTCAATTCCTCCGGTTCGCCGTCCTTGCCCAGCTCTTCCCAGTTTGGCCTTTTCTACAAGGACAAGGACAGCTCCTACACCCAGAGGTATGGCTCCAATATCTGCATTGATGCCCAGGGACGTTCCAGGAGCATCCCAGGCGACAAGTCCTGCTGAGGGCCAAGGATGAAATTCGCTCATGCCATGACACGCCGCACTCATAAAGGCGTAACGCTGATTGAGATGATGGTCGCGCTGATCATTATGTCCATCGGCCTGCTGGGCCTGGCTGGGCTGCAGGCGGCCACGACGAAATACCGGATCACCACCATGTCGCGCGCCGCAGGGACCGGCCTTGTATTCGACCTGTCGGAACGCATTCGCATCAACGCCGATGCTGCGGGCCCGAGCTTCATGCAGAGCGGCAGCGAAGTTGCCTCTCTGTATACGATCGCCTCTGACTGGACCGCGCAGCAAAAGGACAGTTTCTCCGTGAGCAAGAACTGCAACACGGCGGCCTGCACTTCCAGCGAGCGGGCCACTTTCGATCTGCTGACCTGGCGCCAGAAGGTCCGCGACAGCATGCCGCAGGGCGGTGCCATGCTTTCAGGCAACAAGCGCGATGGAATTACCGTGACCCTCATGTGGTTCGACAAGGAGTTCACCGACGGCAGCTCGGATGCCACGTTGCAGAAGGCACCCACCTGCAATGCTGACCAGAGCGGCATGGCTCGGCAGACCTGTTGTCCGGCAGAGGCCAAGGCGGTCGAAGGGGTGCGCTGCTCCCGTTTTTCTTTCGTGCCCTGAGCTATGAAAACGCACATCCAGCCACAGCGTGGCATGACTCTTGTGGAGCTGATGGTGGCACTGGCCATCAGCATGGTCATCATACTTGCCGCCGTTTTTGTGTACACGGCATCAGTGGATTCCCAGCGCGCCCAGGACCGCAGTACTGTCAGCAGCGAGACGGGGGCATTTGCCATGCAGATGATGGGGCGCGCCATCATGAATGCCGGCTTTTATCCGGCGCCAGCGTTGCCCATCCCGGTGGATGTAAGCCAGACTGGTATGTATGACACCTATCCGCCCATCCCTGCTACTTCGCGGGTGTCTACCGATTGGGCGGATCCCGCCAGCGGCTGGCCTCCCACGGCCTTTCAGACCGGGATCTATGGCTGCGATGGTGCAAAGCTTGACGTTGCCACCAGCCTCTGCGGGACGGAGACCGCCAATGACCCCGACACCCTGGTGATCAATTACTTCACCAGCGATTCGATGGGGGGCGCAACGGGTTCGCGTTTCGACTGCACGGGGCGGGACGTGGCTTCCGATCCCAGCAACAGCGAGCGCAACAAGGATGCCAAGGGTGTGACCATCGCAGATGGCAAGCCACCCCGCCTGCCGCTGTTCGGCTCCAACCGCTATGCACTCAGTGCAGGCACGGTGTATGTGGGGCGAAGTGAGGTGAGCACCAAGAGCCTGGTTTGCAGCGGCAATGGCAAAAGCCCGCATGGCACGGCGGACAGCACGGCCTACCAGCCACTGCTGGCGGGCATCGAGGACATGCAATTCACCTATGGCATCTATTCGACGAATCAGACGCTTTCCCCGGATCGCTTCTATACGGCCAAGGAGGTCAATGGACTGTCAAGTACCGTCATCGACGGTGTCACCATGACTGGCTGGCAGCGCGTTGTCTCCATTCGGGTCTGCATTCTGACCAAGACCCTCAATGGCAGAACCCGTATCGCCGACAAATCCGGCAGTGAGCGGAAGTATGTGGATTGCCAGGAAGTGGAAAAGAGCCAGCCGACAGGAGAGACCTATACCCGGCTTGTCCAGGTTTTCGGCGCTCGCAATGGCCTGAAGCAAAGTTACTAGATCGCGTGATCATGTCGTCGCAACAAAAAATCAATCATCAACGTGGCGTGGCGCTGGTTGTCGTGATGCTGCTGTTGGTTGCCATCACGGGTATCACGCTGTGGATGGTCAAGCAATCCACCCTGTCCGAGGGGTTGGCACGCAATCAACAGGATCAGGAGGCGGCGCGCCAAGCGGCCGAATCGGCACTGAGGGATGCGGAGCGGGACATCCTGAATGTCGAGACCGCATTGCGCACCAATGCCTCCTGCTCTCGTGGAGTTCAGGAACTCAATCCCAACGACTTTTCTTCCACCTGCAAGGGCGGGCTTTGCTACATGGCTGATACCAGCTATACGACCACGGACTGGGCTGCCGCTGCCAAGGACAACGCCACAGTTGCCGAGCCCTGGTGGCCTACCGGAAAAGGGGGGCTGTGGAATGACGATTTTGACTCCAAGCCCAGTCGAACACCGGTCAAGGCAACCAACTGCAACTTTACGGGAGGCGTGCCGCTTGGAACATATACAGGCGTTGCAGCCATCACGGGCGTGGCCGTGCAGCCCGAATACCTGATCGAGATCTTCCGCAGAAAACATGTGCGGATGAATCTCGACGAAACCCTGGTCACATCGCGGGGAGAGAACGCGAACCAGTGGTCGTATATGTACAGGGTGACGGCCCGTGGCTTTGGCTACTCGCAACGCACGCAGGTGGTGCTTCAGACCATCTACTTTCCTTGAGGTGAGGGAAAAATGAATACAAGAAAATCATTGCTGGTCTTTGTGGGCGGTCTGGTCGCCGCGCTCGCCTGCGCTGCCGTGGGCGCGACGCCGCTGGAGGTCTCCAGGCCACGCCAGGGCGTTCCGCCAAACATCGTCACATCGGCCAACAAGCCGATGATCATGTTGACGGCCTCGAAGGACCACACCCTGTTCGGGCCGGTCTACACGGACTTCGAGGACCTCGATGGCGACGGCGTGATCGACACCACGTTCAAGCCCGACTTCAAGTACTACGGCTATTTCGATGCCACGAAGTGCTATGCCTATGAAAGCGGCATCTTCGTCCCCAAGGTGCTGGCGACGAAAACAGAGATCACCACCGGGACCGTCAAATCCAACAAGTTCAGCTGTCCTGCCACGCAGTCTTACTGGAGCGGCAATTTCCTCAACTGGGCAACGATGACGCGCCTGGATACCGTGCGCAAGATGCTCTATGGAGGCTTTCGCAGCGAGGACAAGAACGAATCCACGGTGCTGATGGGCTCCAGGCTGGTGCAGGATGCGCACTCCTTCGTCAAGTACTACCGTGGCACCGATATCCGGGAGTTCACGCCTTTCAACCGGAACGATCTGAACAGGACCAAAGATGGTGTTACCTACTATGCGGGCCTGAGCATGTGCGTCACCGGCAGCAGCGAGGACCCTGCCGCGTCGGTGCCCAACATCCGGATGGTCAGGGGCAATGTGCGGTTCTGGTCCACCGTGGAAGTCAAGCTCTGTCGCTGGAGAGATGATCCGGACAACTACAACCTTGGCACCTTCGGCCCCAAGCTGGCGCGCTTCTATTCCGATGTGAACAAAGGCAACGGCGGGGTCCCGCATGAAGAGAAAATTCCATCCAGGACAGCGGATGGAGCCACCTATTCGGGCATAGGCCCTGACCTGGTCGTCAAGGTGAAGGCCTGCGTTCCCAGCCTGCTGGGAGATGAACGCTGCCAGGCCTATCCGTCGGACTCCACGTCCAACTACAAGCCCTATGGCCTGCTGCAGGAATTCGGCTATCCGAGCACCAGCAACGCCGCGGCGCGCGTGGAATTCGGCCTGATCACAGGCAGCTACGACAACAACCATACGGCGGGCGCATTGCGCAAGAATATCCGCGACCTGGACGATGAAATCAACCGCAGCAACGGGGTGTTTTGTCACAGCGACTCCTCGGGATGTGCCAAGAAACTGGACGATCTCCGAGACACAGGCAAGGGCGCCATCAAGACCTTCGACTCGATCATTCTGTTCGGGCGCAATGGCACCTCGTATGGCAACGGCAAGACACCTAGCAATTCTCCCGATGGAGATTTGCCGGCATGGGGCAACCCCATAGGCGAGATGGTGGTGCAGGCCCTGCAGTACTACGCCTACAACGGCAGCAGTCCAACGCCCAACAATCCCTCATCCAGCAAGAACGACACGACGGCGGGCATGCCCGTGGCGACCTGGGCCGACCCGCTGGCCACGACGGACGCCCGTGCAAAGTACGGCAATGCCATTTGCAGGCCGCTCAATATCCTGGCGTTCTCGGCCAATTCGCTGAGCTTTGACGGCCAGGCTGCAACGCCCTTCGCTACCTTGTCCAATACCAGCGGAAACTTGGATTCCTACGTCAACAAGATCGGGGATGCCGAAGGGCTGACAGGAACATCACGCTCCGTGGGCTCGGTAAGCGGCAAGGGATTGACGGCGGCTGACGACAAGAATGCCTGTTCCGCGAAAACGGTGGGCACGCTTTCGGACGTCAATGGCATCTGCCCTGAAGCGCCGGCCATGGGCGGAACCTACCAGGTGGCAGGCGCCGCGCTCTATGGCAATACCGCCAAGATCCGCAATGTCTCCAACCCGCCTTCGGACCTGGGTACGGTGGAGAACGCCCTCAAGGTCCGGACCATGGCGGCCTCGCTGACCGGGGGGTCTCCACGCATTGATGTGCTGATCCCTGGCAGCAACCCCAAGAAATATGTCTACATCACACCCGAGAGCGTGCAGAACAATGGAAATGTCAGCGCGCCGCTGACCTTTGCCTCCATCAGTTCCGGCGAGCGCTATGGATCATTCATCGTCACCTGGAATGACATTTTGATGGGCGGTGACTATGACATGGACATCACCGGCTTCCTGCGTTACGACTTGATCGAGAATGCCAAATCGCCTTCCGGCTGGGATATCACCATCACCACCGACATCCCGGCGGTCTGCGGAGGCAGCCCGGGAACGCATGGCTTTAGCGTCATTGGCGTGCAAACTGGCGGCAAGTCAGCCAACGGGCGGTACCTGACCCATCAGCACTACAGCAGCGGCAAGCTCAGCGGCATGCCCGAGACATCCCAATACCTGTGCGGTGATGACAGCTATCGCAACAAACGGCTGGTAAGCGGGAAGACCTACGACGGCACAGTCTGCAATGTCACCGGCAATGGCACGGTCAGCTTTTCTGATGGCTCCAGCAGCAAATTCTCCGACTATTGCACGGTCAAGAACGAGGACTATCTGGTGCCCATGACCTTCAACATGGTCGGCGAGACGGATGCCCTGATCAGGGACCCGCTGTGGTATGCCGCGAAATACGGCTACTTCCGGTCCAGCGAGAAGCTGTCCAACGGCACCTACAGCACACTGACCATGCCGCCCAACCAGGCTAGCTGGGACAGCCTGAGCAGCGATGGAAACTCGGGCTCGGATGGTGTTCCGGACGGCTACTTCCTCGCACGCCGTCCTGAAATTCTCGAGGCCCAGTTGCGTCGGGTGCTGGATGCCGTGGCGAAGGACTCGAATGCGGCTCCCGCCATTTCGTCCTCTCAGTTCGTGTCAGGCAGCTACAAGTACGTGGCCAAGTTCGACAATGCGACCTATTCGGGCGCGCTGGAGGCCTACAAGATCGATGCGGACGGCAATGTCGGGGCCAATTACTCGTGGGAAGCCGGGCTGCTGCTCAAGACCGCCGCGGCGGGTGGCACACGCGCCATCATCACCAACAGCGGCAATGGCAGCAATGCGGGCATCGCCTTGCGGTGGGACTCCCTGACCGATGCATACAAGGAGCAGATGACCACGGCTTCAGCCAACAAGCTCAGCGTGGACAACGCCAAGCTGGCCTTGAACTATGTGCGCGGCGACCAATCTCTGGAGGGCGCCTCCGCTCTGCGCCAGCGTGGCAATAGTCTGTTGGGCTCCATCGTGAACGGTACACCCTGGATACAGGATCGCCCCCAGGCGCTGATTCAGGGCAATTCCGACTACACCAAGTTCTATGGTGACAACCGCAGCCGCAAGAAGCTGCTGTGGGTGGCTGCCAATGACGGCATGCTGCACGCCTTCGATGCGGAAAATGGCAATGAACTGCTGGCCTATGTGCCGGGGGTGCTGGCCAATCGCCTGCCCGAGCTGCCGCTGCAGCGCGACACTTCCAGTCGCACCAAACTCAACAACGCCAATTTCACACTGGATTCCACCGAGACCTTGCCGCAGGGCACGATCTGGCCCTATGTGGACGGCAATCCTTTTACGGCTGACGTATTGGTGACATCGGGCTCCAAGTCGGTATGGAAGTCCTATGTCTTCGCGTCGCTGGGCCGTGGTGGCCGCGCCCTGTTTGCACTCGATGCGACCGATCCTTCGAGCTTCTCGGAGTCGAACGCGGCCAGCATCTTCAAATGGCAGTTCACATCGGACGACGATGCGGATCTGGGCTACATCACCGGGGATGTGGGCATACACACCACCAGCAACCAGGCCACTCCCGTGGCCAAGATGAACAACGGCAAGTACGCGCTTTTGCTGGGCAACGGCAACAGGTCTCCCGGTGGCAAGGCGGTGCTCTATATTCTCTACATGGATGGCCCTTCGGGGGGAAGCTGGAGCGGGCGCTACACGAAGATCGTTGCCGATGCAGGCTCCGGCAATGGCATGGCCATGCCGCGCTGGGAGGACTACAACGGCGACGGTACGGCCGACGTGATCTATGCGGGGGACCTCAAGGGCAACCTGTGGAAGTTCGATGTGTCCAGCACGACTGCAGACAATTGGGGGGTGGCCTACAAATCCACGTCGTCCGCCAACCTGCCCCTGTTCCGCGCCCAGTACACCACGGGCACGGGCTCCTCGGCCGTAACGACGCAGCTACCCATCACCACGGCACCGCAGACCTTGTTCATGGGGCGTGGCGGCATGCTTGTCACCTTTGGCACGGGCAATGCGTTTGAAACCGGAGATTTCCCTGCCACAGGCACCACCCAGCGCATCTATGGCATCTGGGACCGCCCCGGCATGCCCACGACAAGGGCGTTGCCGGCCTGGTCGGGCAACACGCTGGTGTCCCGTACCTACACGCGGGACAGTGCAGGCAATGTCTATGTGTCTTCCGATGGAACGGCGCTGGATTGGTCACAGCATGATGGCTGGTTCATCGCTCTGCCTGGCTCGGCAGAGGCCGTGATCGCTGATCCGTCGCTGGATGCGGGCGTGCTTTCCCTGGTGGGAGTCAGGCCGAAATCGGATTCCAACCAATGCTCGGACACACCCAATACGACCCTCTACACCATCGACCCCATTTCTGGACGTGCCGAGCGCAATGTGCAAGGCACGATGGTGGTGAGTTCCAAGACGGTCATCATCGCGGGCAAGGACATTGGCGGTGACCAGCGCGTCCGTGTGGTCAATGACCGCTCGAAGAAGCCTTTCACCAAAACCTGCAAGGCGGGCGAGCCCGGATGCACGTGCACGGGCAGTACTTGCGAGAAGGCCTCTCCCACCTGCGGCCCGGGCATGGGCGCCAAGCGCGTGGTGGGCCGCAACGCGGACGCCATCATGTGCTTCAGCTCGTCACCCCGCATGCAGTGGCGCGATGTGCCGGGCTTGAGGACCAACCAATGAAAAAAGCTCCTCGATTGATGGCTGGCTTCACCTTGATCGAATTGATGATCACGGTGGCCATCGTCGCCATACTGGCCTCGGTGGCCTACCCGTCCTACAAGGAATACGTGGCCAAAAGCCGACGGTCTGAAGCCAGGACCGTTCTCGCGTCCGCGCAGCAATGGATGGAACGGTTCTATTCGGAAAATTTCCGCTATGACAAGAACAGCGCTGGAACTGCCGTGACCAATTCTGCGCTGTTTCCTGCATATTTCTCGGTATCTCCCCCCAAGGGGCAGGGCACGGCGGTCTATGACATTTCGGTTGTGGTGACTGAGGATGTGCGGGATGCCTACTCCATCAAAGCCGTGCGAAAAGCCTCTGCAGGCATGGCCTCGGATCGCTGCGGCGATTTCTACCTGGACCAATACGGCCGCAAGGACTTGAAGGAGTACAGTGACAAGTATTTCGCCAACAAGCAGGCGGCCATGGACTACTGCTGGCGATAGTCGGCGGATGGGCGGGGGCTGCCGCTGACTACCTGAAATGGTCTCCAAATTGTCCTCGCAATGGATGGCACAAGCCATCGGGCTTGCCACGCAAGCCCTGTTCATAACCTCACCCAATCCCCGGGTAGGCTGCGTCATCGTCGACTCCCAGGGGCAGCTGCTGGGTCAAGGCTCCACTCAGCGCGCGGGAGGTCCGCATGCCGAAATCATGGCCTTGCGTGATGCCCAGTCTCGGGGGCACTCCGTGCGAGGCGCCACTGCCTATGTGACGCTGGAGCCCTGCGCCCACCATGGCCGCACGGGGCCTTGCTGCGATGCACTGGTCGAGGCGGGCATCGGCAAGGTGGTGGCATCGCTGGCGGATCCCAATCCCCGCGTGGGCGGACAGGGCTTTGAGAGGCTGCGCGCCGCAGGTGTCGAGGTTGAGATTGGTGATGGCGCAGATCAGGCGTGGGAACTGAATCTGGGATTCTTCAGCCGCATGCTTCGGGGTAGGCCTTGGGTGCGCGCCAAAGTGGCAGCTTCTCTGGATGGCATCACTGCATTGAGCAATGGGCAGAGTCAGTGGATCACCTCTGCCGAAGCCCGACATGATGGCCATGCCTGGCGCGCTCGCTCCTGTGCGATTCTCACGGGCATAGGCACGGTGCTTGCCGATAATCCTCGCCTGGATGTCAGGGAGGTCGAAACGTTTCGGCAGCCTACCCTCATCGTGGCGGATAGCCAGCTTCAGACACCTCCGGATGCAGCCCTGTTTGCGGCGCAACGCAAGGTGGTCATCTACACAGCAGTCAGTGATCTGACGTCAGACCGTGCGCTTGCGCTGGTGGAGCGTGGAGCGCAGTTGCTGTCTATGCCTGATGGGCAGGGGCGTGTGGATGTTCGGGCCATGATCCACGATCTGGCGAGGCTGGAAGTGAATGAACTGCACGTCGAGGCGGGTCATCGACTCAACGCAGCGCTTGTCGAGGCAGGGCTGGTGGATGAGTGGTTGGCCTATCTGGCCCCCAAGCTTCTGTGGGGCGGGGCTGGTTGGGCCGATACGCCCTCTTTGAGCAGGCTCGCCGATGCGCAAGCCATGTCATTCCAGTCGGTCGCAAGCGTGGGCGACGACTTGCGGGTGATTCTTCGGAAGGTAGGAGCGGATCGGCTTGGTATGGACGGCTCCACCTGAGGCATCGCACGCGGTCGCAGCTACCGCCCCCAGCACTCTATCGCTTTGGTATTCGCACCCAGGTTCCGTGCATCGCGCTCGCCCGTATGGGTCAGCGTGAAATCGCCGCATCGGTCATTGAGCTGGGAGCCACGGCGCGTGGCGATCAGGGTGTAAGTGTCGTCGTCGTGGCCGCTGGTTGCCAAAAAGTCGATGGTGTAGCGCTTGCTGGAGTCGCGGGTCCAGGTCAGATCGACGGGGAGCGTGGTGGGGTAGACCCCGTTGGCCGTGGCTGCGCGCTCCAGCCATTGCTGGGCCTGCAGCAGGCCGGCGCGGGCATCGGCGCGGTGGACTCCGCGAATGTATTCGTTGTAGCTGGGCACGGCGACGGTGCCGAGGATGACTATGACGGCCACGACGATCATGAGTTCTATGAGTGTGAAGCCCGGGGGAGGAGGGCGGCGCATTGTGCGGCTCATTTCATTTGGCGCCAACTGGGGCGCAGGGATTGCTCGGGCATGCGGGCGAGGACGTTGCGGCGGCCATCGGTGTCGTAGCCAATGGCGTGATGGCCTTTTTTGAGCAACGTCTGGGATCCCCCGGAGACGGTTGTGCGCGAGGCTTCCTGATCCGCCGTGTCGTAGACGCCGTCGCCGTTGCTGTCCATCAATGGAACACTGGGCCGCTTGCCATCCATGATGTTCATGAGCGTCAGAAATTGGCTTTCCTCGCTCACATTGCAGGCGTCAGCGGGGCGGCTTATGGCTTCACCAGGACGCCTGGAGGATCTGGCGGGTATCTGGCTATAGATCGCGAGGAGGTTGCTGCCGTCGTAGAAACTCATCGGCTTGAGCAGGCGCTCGCCTGACAGGGGAAGGTCCATGTACCAGCCTTTGTGCCGCGTCCAGTCGAGGTCGGTGGTGGAGTCCACTCGCCAGGTGCCACGGCCTACGATCCCTTGCGTCTGAGGGTTCACCGAGCGTTTGGCCAGCTCATCGATGCCGGATACAGGGGCTGGACGCTGCCCTGCAGGCAGCTTGCACTCAGAGTCCGAGTCACCCGTGCAAGGCTGTACCCGGCCGTCCGCGAGCAGCTTGTAGCGGGTGTTGTCGAGGATGGAATAGATGCTCTGCACCGCCGTGTTGCCAGTGTCCTGCTGGGTGATGTTGCGTCCTGTGCCGAATGCCACCAGCATGCCGCCCACAGTCACGCGTTCATCGCTTCCCGAGGGTTCTGTGGTGACGCTGTACCGGTCATTGGCGCGTACGGACGCAGGGGCGGTAATGGGCTGGCGCAGCGCGCGAGAGGCAGTTGGCGAACTGCCACCCATGGCGGTGTACAGCGGCCGGCCGTCGAAGGCCATGCCCCAAGCGGAAGAGGCATCGCTGGCGATGATGAATTTCCACAGATTGCCCTGGAGGTCGCCCGCATAGACCACATCGGGCCGGCCATCGCCATTGATGTCCACGAGGCGTGGGGCAGAGAGCCCATTGTTGGTGGTATCCGGTGTGGTGCCGGTGGGGATGTCGCCTGTGGCCACGATGCGCAGCAGCTCCTGGTTGCCATCGAGGTACTGGATCAGCAGCACGGGTCGCTGGTTGATGCTGTGGTAGCCGTTGCCTGTCACCAGAGCCCAGCGGTTGTTGTTCAACTGCGTGATCTGGGTGCTGCGTTGCGGGTTGGCATCGTCCCGTACGGGCGCTGCAAGGATATGGCCCAGGTCCCTGTCTTCCTGGCAAGTGGTGCGCTGCCAGAGGTCGGCGGAGATGGCGCAGTCACCGGGATCGCTGTTGCGGGTCTGGGTGCGGTCCAGCAGGACCAGCGTGCCGGCGCCGTGTTCGTTGAAAGCCTCTGGGTGCGTGATGTCCAGCACAAAGTAGCCTTTGGCACCGGCGCCCGGCATGCCTGCCAGCACGGTGCGCCACTGCGGGGATGCATGGCTGCCTGAGTTGATGTCGCCGCTCATGGCAGAGCCATCCACGAAGTAGCGATGCCGGGCGTCGTAATCGAGATCGGAAAGGCGTGGCAGCCCCGAAATCACGCCACGGGGGATGTAGGCGATCTTCTCGCTGCCGTCAGTGGCAGAAAAGCCGTGCAGCATGCCGTCGTTGCCGCCCACGTAAATCATGGGCTGGCGCTTCTGCTGGGCGAGCGCATAGGCCGCGTAGCCCGGCAAAGGCGAGTTGTCCACGGGGTGGCCGGTGTGCCAGATCTGGGAGTTGACGATATCGCCCTGGCGCGAGCCGCGTTGGCGAAAAGGGTGGGCCGGGTCAGGGCGCGGCGGTTGTCCCGCAGCTTCCATGCGGCGGTCGCCACGTATGAAGTTGAACCTGTGCTTGCCCAGTTTGTCTGCCCTGCCTTCGGCATCGACGCTGAAAGAGGCCTTCTGTGGGCGGTCCAGCTCATGCCATTGGAAAGACACGCCCCTTTGCAGTCTGTCACTCCAGGTCAGGATCAGGCGTTCATTGAGTACCTGTTGATCACTGAGTGCATCCAGGTGGTCAGCCGTGCTTTTGCCTTGCCAGCCGGCTGCTGCGGTGATGCTCCCGTCGGCTTGGACCGTTTCTGCGTTGATCCAGCCGCTCCAGGCAGCTTTGGCACTGTAGCGGGCCGTGAATATGTCCACGCCTGCCTGTGCAATCACGCTGCCGTTGGAGGTGGCGGAGCTGCTGCGGCCCTTGGCATTGGCTGGCTGGCCTGTCAGGCAGTCTTCAATGGGCGTGGCAAATTCGTTGTCTTCTCTCTGTGCCAGGGAAACTGGCGTGCCTGCCTCAGAGAAGCGTTGGGCCTGGCTGTTTTGCGCGGCCAGGAGTGCGGCGATTACGGCTGGCAGCAGGAGGGGGCGGAGCCCAGGGTGGAGGAGATAAGGCATGTCAGACGTTCTGAATCAGTCGCGGCGCTTCTGGCGCGCATAGGTCTGTTGCAGCACCACCTGGGTGCCGTTCTTGCGGCCGTGAGCGATGGCTGTGATGCGATAGATCACCTGCGGCTGCATGTATAGGGCCAGACGTGGAGAGTCGTTGGCGATGAGGCCTGAGTTCCCTGCGTTGGCGTCATAGGGCAGGATCTCTATCCAGTACCAACCCCCCTTTCCTGTCTCACGGGTTGCCAGGATGGGATTGCTCTTGCCTCCAGAAATGGCGCCCGTGAACTGGCCGTAGCGCGCGGCTACATCGGTGGCGGTCATCTGGCTCAGCGTGATCCCTTTGGTCTCGTCCACGTTGTTCCAGAAGTCCTGAGGCCCTGTGCGCTTGGTGCACAGGGCGTCTCGGCAGCTTGTGGGGGTGGCTCGGTTCAGGTTGGCCAGCAGCAGACCTACCTGCTGGGTTTCCTGGGGAAACTGGGTGATGGTTGCAGCGTTGCGGCAGACGGATGGACGGCTGCTGTTGGCGATGCAGGCGGCGCCGTTGGCCTGTTCGCCTCGAATGTCCAGTTCGGCATCCTGCAGCAATGCCTGTGCAGCTTCGAGGGCGCGTTGGTAGTCGGCATCGTTGCCCACGAACATTTCGTTGAACAGGGCGCTGCGCGATGCCCAAAGTGCCAGCAGCATGGAAAGCATGACCAGGGTGATCACGATGAACAGTGCGACGCCTTTCTGGCGCTGCGCGGCACAGGTGTGGGCATGCCGCATGCCTGCTGCTTTGGCGGTCATCCAGTCATCCCCTGGCTGCGCAACTGATACACGCTGCGAAAGACCATGTGCAGGCGCCGGGTCCTGGGCGCCGGCAGCGTGGTCATGTCGATGGATTCGGCTGTGCCGTCACTGCTTGCGCAATCGGTGTAGCGGCTGTCGGCGGGCATGTTGATGACTTCGATCCCGAAAAGCACCAGACAGACCTCCGCGGCAACGACGCGTGACCAGTCCTGGCCCACGGCGGCTGCGTTGACGTACTGCAGGCGTGCATCACCTTTCGGCGACTGGATCAGATAGCGCACCTGGAAGTTGGCAACGTTCTGGGCCAGTGGCTGGGCTCCCGCAGAGGGTGCTCCGGTGCAGCGCAGGGTGTTTTTGCGGGCGTCCAGCGCAAAGCGGCTCAGGATCAGGTTGTGGCTGTTGGCCTGGCCCAGGCAATTGCGCTGCAGTGAAGTTTCTATGGCCGAGCCGTGCAGCGGTTGCGTGTAGTTGCTGTAGCCCACGGTGAGCTTGTATTGAGCGCGGCCTGGCGCATCAAGGCCCAGGATGGTGTCGTGCGCAGGGTTGAAATCTTGTGCGCTCGCCTCGAATGCAACGGGGTCCGCCACGTCAACGGTGTCTGTTCCCTGTTTTGCAGACGAGAGAAGCAGCCGAAGAGACCCCGCCTGCCGGATCTGCCGGCCCATGACGCGGAAGATGTGGGATGCCTGCTGCTGCAGCTGGCTGGCATCGCTGACGGTACCGGAGACGGCGCGTGATGCCATGAGTGCGCCCAGGGCCACCGCGATGATCAACAGTCCCAGGAGAAGGCCCACCAGCAGTTCGACCAGGCTCAGGCCCCGTTGACCAGGCTGCACCAGCGTTGCGGCGGCGATGTGGGTGTGCTTCATGGGCTTGCGCAGAAGAACTGGACTGCGTTGTTGGCAAGATATGGCGCGCAACGAGCGCTGAGCGCTATGTATTGCAGGTGGCAGGTTCTGCCGGTGGGGCAGGCCATGGCTTCGTCGCCGTGTGTGCCATCGCTATGGAGTCCGATGGGTTTTTTGTAGCCGGCTTTGCTGGATTTCTCGTTTTCACGCCAGCTGATCACGATGCCCAGGTGGCGTCCGTTGCTGGTGTCGTCTGCTGCAGGGAAGACCTTGGCGGCTCCGCCTGGCAGCAGTTGGTGCACGGAAGCCTTCCACAGCGCGAGGTTGTAGCTGGCCAGCGTTTCCGGGTCGCATGGTGTGGCGCTGCAGTCGGCGGTGGATTCAGGGGGGTGATCCCAATCGGATTCGTAGTTGCCCATCTGTCCGAGGGAATTGGGGTTGGCGTGGGTGCGCTCGCTGAAGTCTTCGATCAGCCGGATGGCCTGAGCGCGGCGCACGCCGCTTTGGGTGTCGGCCAGGGTGCGCATCTGCAGGCTCAGGATTCCCAGAACACCCAGGGCCGTGACGACGGTGGCAACCAGGGTTTCGATCAGGGTGAAGCCTTTGGCGTGCCGAGCGTGGGTGCTTGTCAGGCGCATGGAATGCCCTCCCGGCCGACCACCCGGATACGTCCGCCGGACGAAACGCAGACGCCTTTCGCTGCAGCAGAGACGAGGCCGGCGGAAGACGGGGCGACGGCGAAGCCCATGGCAGTGAATCCACCCATTTGCCCCCACCGGTCCACACTGATGATGGCGGCGGATCTGGAGCGGATAACAAGGGTGCGTGCGGGAGTGTCGAAGCGCTGTAGTTCTTCCCGGGGATCCCAGCGCTTGTTGCCATTGCGGTCAACGAACACCACCCAGCCACAGCCCCAGTCCGCGTGACGTGCAGCCAGAGTGCAGCCGTTGGTGCCTTGGGGTAGTTTCTGGATGAAGACGCCGCCCCCGCGCCGCACGGCTTCGGAGCGCGCGTATTGCAGCGTCGACTGCAGGCCCTCGACGGTCTGGCGAACACGCCATCGCTCGATGATGAGGTGGAAGCTGGGTGTGGCCAGCGTGGTGAGCACGGCGAGGATGGCGACGACCACCATCAGCTCGATGGCCGTGAAGCCTTTTGCGCCCGGGTGGGCCTGAGGCCAGGTCGATGACATGTCTTGAATCCCTCCCCCACGATCTGCTTGCGAAGCGCTGGTTGTTTTTGCGCGCTGCTCAATCTATTGGGGTTCTTCGTGCATGTCTTTCGGACAAATCTGTTTCTGTCCTCAACAATTAGGAGTCGTGCCGTTTGTGTAGGGTCATCCGGCATGACGATGCGTCAAAAAATCCAATGGTGACAAGGAGTTGTTGGCTTTGCACTATTGGACTCCGGGGTAGGACTGTTTTTGTTGGGGGAACGCTCAGCGCTGCTGTCTGCCGGGTGGCGGCCGGGTATATCCGGCGCATGCCCCGGCGTTGTGCCGGCCCTGGCATTCGCGGTACAGCCGCTTGTCGCGTTGTTCGGGCGATTCCTCGGAACTGCTGCGCTGGGTTGGAGTACGGACTCGCTGTCCACCTTTTTTGCGCTTGGCGCCTTGCGCAGCCGATGTGTCGGAGCGGTGAGGGCTCGCCTGGGCCGGTAGGGCCAGGCATAGGGCCGCGACCAGGCAGAGCAGGGTGCATTGCTGCCGATGTGCGCGCCAGGTTGCAGCAGTGAATGAAAAACGCGTCGCCATGGTGTTGCCCTCCCGTGATCTATGAATGTCTGCAGGTTTCGCGGCATTCTGGGCGGGCTGTCGGCCGGCGCGGTGTGGGGCCACAAAGCATGTGTGGAAGCTGGACAGGGCGCGCTTGTTATAATCCCAGGGTTTTGCATGGTGCAAGACGCACGTCGGGGCCTTTCCAGTCCCGGCGCAAGTAACCAAGGCTGCCTCCCTGCTTTTGTCTGTGAGGGGCCAATTTCAAAGGAAAAAAATGATCGCATCTTCCGTGAAGGCTGAAGTCGTCAAGTCCAACGCACGCTCTGCCAACGATACTGGCAGCCCAGAAGTGCAAGTGGCTCTGCTGACCGCACGCATCAACGAGCTGACCCCTCACTTCAAGCAACACGCCAAGGACCACCACGGTCGTCGCGGCCTGCTGCGCATGGTGAGCCGTCGTCGCAAGCTGCTGGACTACCTCAAGTCCAAGGACGCTGATCGCTACACCGCACTGATCGCCAAGCTGGGCCTGCGCAAGTAAGCACGGTGGGAGATCAAAACGCCTGAGTTAGCCTGTCTAGCTCAGGCGTTTTTTACTTCGGAGAATGCAAGACAGAGCGAAGCTGTGTCATTCCAGTGCTGCTGATTTGATAGCAGTGAATCCAGCACTGGAATGGCATCGTGTTCTGAATTGCTCTCCATCATGGCCCGATGAGTGCATCGGGCCACCCATTCCAAAGGAGCAACAATGTCCATCTTCAACAAAGTCACCAAGACCTTCCAGTGGGGCCAGCACACGGTCACCATGGAAACCGGAGAGATCGCCCGCCAGGCTTCCGGCGCCGTGCTGGTCAACATCGATGACACCGTGGTGCTGGCCACCGTGGTGGCGTCCAAGCAGGCCAAGTCCGGCCAGGACTTCTTCCCGCTGACCGTCGATTACATCGAGAAGACCTACGCCGCAGGCAAGATCCCCGGCAGCTTCTTCAAGCGCGAAGCCAAGCCCAGCGAACTCGAAACCCTGACCAGCCGCCTGATCGACCGCCCGATCCGCCCGCTGTTCCCCGAAGGTTTCTACAACGACGTGCACGTGGTCATCCACACCGTGTCGCTGAACCCCGAAGTCGATGCCGACATCGCCGCCCTGATCGCCACCTCGGCTGCTCTGTCCGTGTCGGGCATCCCCTTCAATGGCCCCATCGGTGCTGCCCGCGTGGGTTACATCAATGGCGAGTACGTGCTCAACCCCGGCCAGACCCAGCGCAAGGATTCGCAGATGGATCTGGTCGTGGCCGGCACCGAAGCCGCCGTGCTGATGGTGGAGTCCGAGGCGCAGCAACTGCCTGAAGACGTGATGCTGGGCGCCGTGGTCTTTGGCCACGAGCAAGGCCGCATCGCCATCGACGCCATCCACGAGCTGGTGCGCGAAGCCGGCAAGCCCGTCTGGGACTGGGTCGCTCCCGCCAAGGATGAAGAGCTGATCGCCAAGGTGGCGGCACTGGGCGACGAAGCCCTGCGCACGGCCTACCAGATCCGCAACAAGCAAAGCCGCACGCAAGCCTGCCGCGAAGCCTACGCCGCCGTGAAGGCCGGCCTGACGGCCCAGGGCGTGGAGTTCGACGGCGTCAAGGTCGAAGGCATGCTGTTCGACATCGAGGCACGCATCGTTCGCAGCCAGATCCTGGCCGGCGAGCCGCGCATCGACGGCCGTGACACGCGCACCGTGCGCCCCATCGAAATCCGCAACTCCGTGCTGCCCCGCACGCACGGCTCGGCCCTGTTCACGCGCGGCGAGACGCAGGCCCTGGTCGTGTCCACGCTGGGCACCGAGCGCGATGCACAGCGCATCGACGCGCTGGCTGGCGAGTTCGAGGACCGCTTCCTGTTCCACTACAACATGCCTCCCTTTGCCACCGGCGAAGTGGGCCGCATGGGCTCGACCAAGCGCCGCGAAATCGGCCACGGCCGTCTGGCCAAGCGCGCCCTGGCGGCCTGCCTGCCCAGCAAGGAAGAATTCCCCTACACCATCCGCGTGGTGTCGGAAATCACCGAGTCCAACGGCTCCTCGTCCATGGCTTCGGTCTGCGGCGGCTGCCTGTCGATGATGGATGCAGGCGTTCCGATGAAGGCCCACGTGGCCGGCATCGCCATGGGCCTGATCAAGGAAGACAACCGCTTCGCCGTGCTGACCGACATCCTGGGTGACGAAGATCACCTGGGCGACATGGACTTCAAGGTGGCTGGCACGACCAGCGGCATCACCGCACTGCAGATGGACATCAAGATCCAGGGCATCACCAAGGAAATCATGCAGGTCGCCCTGGCCCAGGCCAAGGAAGCGCGCATGCACATCCTGGGCAAGATGCAGGAAGCCATGGGCGAAGCCAAGGCCGAGATCTCGTCCTTCGCTCCCAAGCTGTACACGATGAAGATCAACCCCGAGAAGATCCGTGACGTGATCGGCAAGGGCGGCTCCACCATCCGTGCGCTGACCGAAGAGACCGGCACGCAGATCGACATCGGCGAAGACGGCACCATCACCATCGCCTCCAGCGATGCCGCCAAGGCTGACGAAGCCAAGCGCCGCATCGAAGAGATCACGGCCGAAGTCGAAATCGGCAAGATCTACGAAGGCCCGGTCACCAAGATCCTGGACTTCGGTGCTCTCGTGAACCTGCTGCCCGGCAAGGACGGTCTGCTGCACATCAGCCAGATTGCCCACGAGCGCGTGGAGCGCGTCGCCGACTACCTGCAGGAAGGCCAGATCATCAAGGTCAAGGTCATGGAGACCGACGAAAAGGGTCGTGTCAAGCTGTCGCTGAAGGCGCTGACCGAGCGTCCTGCCGGCATGGAGCGCAGCGAGCGCCCCGCGCCTGCCGAGCGTGAGTTCCGCCAGCCGCGTGAGCCCCGCCAGCAGCGCGAGTTCCGCGAGCCGCGTGAACCCCGCGAGCCCCGTGACGGCGGCCGTCCGGCTGCCGAGGGCGAGCAGCAACAGCAACAGCAGCAGTAATGCCCGGCAAGGCCATTGCCCAAAAGGGGGTGGCCTTGCAGGTGCATGTGGTGACTGGCAAAAAGCGCTGACCTGTTCAGCGCTTGTGGCATTTTTGACAGGGATTGCGAGGTCGAAAGATGGAAAAGCAAATCATGCGTGCCGTGGAACTCACGGACTTTGGTGCTCCCGAGGTATTGCGCCTGGGCGAGCGTCCGCTGCCCGTTGCGGGTGCGCAGGAGTTGCTGATCCAGGTGTCGGCCAGTGGTGTCAATCGCCCTGATGTGTTGCAGCGCAAGGGGCACTATGCTCCGCCGCCGGGCGCCTCCGATCTGCCCGGGCTGGAAGTGGCCGGGGTGATCGTGTCGGGCGACGACGAAGCCATGCGGCTGGCAGGCCTGCGCGTGGGAGACCGCGTGTGCGCGCTGCTGGCCGGCGGTGGCTATGCGGAGTACTGCGTTGCGCCCGTGGCCCAGTGCCTGCCTATCCCGGCAGGGCTCAGCGAGGTGGAGGCTTCGGCATTGCCCGAGACCTTCTTCACCGTCTGGAGCAATGTGTTCGACCGCGGTGCCTTGCAGGTGGGCGAAACCCTGCTGGTGCAGGGCGGTAGCAGCGGCATCGGCGTGACAGCCATCCAGCTGGCCAAGGCGCGCGGCGCAACGGTCATCGTGACCGCTGGCTCCGATCCCAAGTGCGCCGACTGCCTCAAGCTGGGGGCCGACCATGCCATCAACTACCGTACCCAGGACTTTGCCGCGGAGGTGCAGCGCATCACCGAAGGCAGGGGCGTGGACGTGATCCTGGACATGGTGGCGGGTGGCTATGTGGCACGCGAAGTGCAAAGCCTGGCAGAGGATGGCCGCCTGGTCATCATTGCGGTGCAGGGTGGCATCAAGGCGGAGTTCGACGCGGGCCTGGTCCTGCGTCGCCGTCTGCTGGTGACGGGCTCCACACTGCGTCCGCGGCCTGTGGCTTTCAAGGCAGCCATCGCCCAGGCCCTGCGCCGCGAGGTCTGGCCGCTCATCGAGGCAGGCGGCATTCGTCCTGTGATCCATAGCACCTTTGCTGCCGCTGATGCCGACAAGGCGCACGCGCTGATGGAGTCGAGTCAGCACACCGGCAAAATCGTTTTGACGTGGTAACCATGAAGAAGAAACTCATCGTCGGCAACTGGAAGATGAATGGCAGCCTGGCTGCCAATGCCGTTTTGCTCAAGGCCCTCAAGGAGGGTCTGCCCGAGGGGGGCAATGCGGGCGTGGCTGTGGCCGTGCCTGCCGTCTATCTGGCCCAGGCCCAGGCCGAGCTTGAAGGCTCGGCCATCGGCGTGGCCGCGCAGGACGTGTCGCAGCATGAATCGGGTGCCTATACGGGCGAGCTGTCGGCCGCAATGCTTCGGGATTTTGGCGTGCGCTATACGCTGGTGGGGCACTCGGAGCGTCGCCAGTACCATGGCGAAACCGATGCCGTGGTGGCGCTGAAGGCGCAGGCTGCGCTGGCCAAGGGCGTCACGCCCATCGTCTGTGTGGGTGAAACGCTGGCGGAGCGCGAGGCGGGGCAGACCGAAGAAGTGGTCAAGCGCCAGCTGGCGGCCGTGATCCACCAGGTGGGCCAGTGCATCAATGAGCTGGTCGTGGCCTATGAGCCCGTCTGGGCCATTGGCACCGGCAGGACCGCCACGCCGGAGCAGGCCCAGCAGGTGCATGCCGTGCTGCGCGCCCAGCTGGCGGCTGCCAGCCAGCAGGCCGATCGCATCGCCTTGCTGTACGGCGGCAGCATGAATGCCTCCAATGCAGCCCAGCTGCTGGCCCAGGCCGACATTGATGGTGGCCTGGTGGGCGGAGCGTCGCTCAAGGCGGCCGATTTCCTGACCATCATCGCTGCGGCCCAGTAAGCCGGGGCGGTTTTTCCATTCGCTTTTTTAGCTCTCGCGTTACTAGCAGGTACAACCAATGAATGCATTCGCAAGCGTGATCCTCGCCGTTCAGATGCTGTCGGCTCTCGGCATGATCGGCCTGATCCTGATTCAACACGGCAAGGGTGCCGACATGGGCGCCTCGTTCGGCAGCGGCAGCTCCGGCAGCCTGTTCGGTGCCTCGGGCAGCGCCAACTTCCTGTCGCGCTCCACGGCAGGTCTGGCCACGGTGTTCTTCGTGGCCACGCTGGCGCTGGCCTATCTGAGCAATGCGCGTCCCGTCAGCTCGGGCAGCGTGCTGGAAGGTGCCGCACCCATCACGGCGCCGGCTCCTGCGGCCTCTGGCGCTGCTGGCGAAGTGCCTGCTCCTGCTGCAGGCCAGACGCCTGCTGCCGGTGCTGAAGGCGCTGCCCAGATCCCCACGAAATAATTTCGAACAAAGTCCTCGGTCCTCCGGGTCCGAGGGTTTTTCAGAGTAGAATCTAGAGATTGTTCGGTAGGCGGAATCTTTGCAACGGAGATAAAGAGCCAGCCGAAATCAAGACTTGCCGTCGTGGTGAAATTGGTAGACACGCTATCTTGAGGGGGTAGTGGCGAAAGCTGTGCGAGTTCGAGTCTCGCCGACGGCACCAAGATATAACTAAGAGCCTGCCCTGCTGATCAGGCTGATCGGTGCGGGCATGCCTTTCAAGGTAGCCGCACACGATGAACATCGACCAGTATCTTCCCGTTCTTTTGTTCATTCTCGTCGGCATGGGTGTCGGCGTAGTCCCCCTGGTACTGGGGTATGTGCTGGGTCCGAACCGACCCGATGCCGCCAAGAACTCCCCCTATGAATGTGGCTTCGAGGCCTTCGAAGACGCGCGCATGAAGTTCGATGTGCGCTACTACCTCGTCGCCATCCTGTTCATCCTGTTTGATTTGGAAATCGCCTTTCTGCTGCCCTGGGCCGTTGCGCTTCGGGACGTGGGTGGGGCTGGTTTCGCCGCTGTCCTTATTTTCCTGACCGTTCTCGTCGTGGGCTTTGTCTACGAATGGAAGAAGGGTGCGTTGGACTGGGACTGAAGCGGGTTCACTAAGGAAACACGATGATCGAAGGCGTGATGAAAGAAGGCTTCATCACCACGAGTTACGACTCTGTGGTGAATTGGGCCAAGACGGGCTCGCTGTGGCCCATGACATTTGGTCTGGCCTGCTGCGCGGTGGAGATGATGCACGCTGCGGCGGCGCGTTACGACATCGGTCGCTTTGGCTCGGAAGTCTTCCGTGCCAGCCCGCGGCAGTCGGACCTGATGATTGTGGCCGGCACCCTGTGCAACAAGATGGCGCCCGCCATGCGCAAGGTCTATGACCAGATGTCCGAGCCCCGCTGGGTCATCTCCATGGGCTCGTGCGCCAACGGCGGCGGCTACTACCACTACAGCTATTCCGTGGTGCGCGGCTGTGACCGCATCGTGCCGGTCGATGTCTATGTGCCTGGCTGCCCCCCCACGGCGGAAGCCCTGATCTACGGCATCATCCAGCTGCAGCAGAAGATCCGCCGCACCCATACCATCGCTCGCGTCTAAGGGCTAGATGATGACTGCTATTGCGATTCACCCCGAAGTGCTTCGGGATGTGGTGGCTGCTGCCTTGGGCGACAAGGCGCGCAGCGTGACCGTGGCCCTGGGCGAAGTGACGGTCGAAGTGTCCGCGGCCCAGTATCTGGAGGCCATGCAGGTTCTGCACACCGCCCCGGATTGCCGGTTCGAGGTCCTGGTGGACCTGTGCGGCGTGGACTACTCCACCTATGCAGAAGTCGGGCGTGAAGGCCCGCGCTTTGCCGTGGTATCCCACCTGCTGTCGATCAGCCTGAACCAGCGCCTGCGCGTTCGTGTCTTTTGCACAGACGACGATTTCCCGGTGGTGGCTTCCGTCACTTCCGTCTGGGCGGGTGCGAACTGGTTCGAGCGCGAGGCGTTCGACCTGTTCGGCATCGTCTTCGACGGCCATGACGACCTGCGCCGCATCCTGACCGACTACGGCTTCATCGGCCATCCCTTCCGCAAGGACTTCCCGCTGTCGGGCCATGTGGAAATGCGTTATGACCCCGAGCAACAGCGCGTGGTGTACCAGCCGGTCACCATCGAGCCCCGCGAGATCACGCCGCGGATCATCCGCGAAGACAACTACGGGGGCCTGCACTGAAGGCGCTCCAGGCGCCTTTTTGATGGACGACCATGGCTGAAATCAAGAACTATTCCCTGAACTTTGGTCCGCAGCACCCGGCAGCGCACGGCGTGCTGCGCCTGGTGCTGGAGCTCGACGGTGAAGTGGTGCAGCGCGCAGACCCGCACATCGGTCTGCTGCACCGTGCGACAGAAAAACTGGCAGAGAGCAAGACCTACATCCAGTCGCTGCCCTATATGGACCGGCTGGACTACGTGTCCATGATGTGCAACGAGCACGCCTACTGCCTGGCCATCGAGAAGCTGCTGGGCATCGAGGTGCCCATCCGCGCCCAGTACATCCGCGTGATGTATTCGGAGATCACCCGCATCATGAATCACCTGATGTGGCTGGGCTCCAGCGGCAACGATGCGGGCAGCTCCACGACGCTGATCTACACCTTCCGTGAGCGCGAAGACCTCATGGACATGTACGAGGCGGTTTCGGGCGCGCGCATGCACGCGGCCTACTTCCGTCCGGGCGGCGTCTACCGCGACCTGCCCGACACCATGCCTCAGTACAAGGCCAGCAAGGTGCGCAATGCGCGCTCGGTCGAGATCATGAACCGCAACCGCCACGGCTCGTTGCTGGACTTCATCGACGACTTCACGCAGCGCTTCCCCAAGTGCGCGGACGAGTACGAGACCCTGCTGACCGACAACCGCATCTGGAAGCAGCGCAACGTGGACATCGGCGTGGTGACGGCCGAGCGCGCCATGAACCTGGGCCTGACCGGCCCCATGCTGCGTGCCTCCGGCGTGGCCTGGGACATGCGCAAGTCGCAGCCCTACGAGGTCTATGACCGCATGGACTTCGACGTGCCCGTGGGCAAGACCGGCGACTGCTACGACCGCTACCTGGTGCGCGTGGCCGAAATGCGCCAGTCCAACCGCATCATCAAGCAGTGCGTGGACTGGCTGCGTGCCAACCCGGGCCCGGTGATCGTGGACAACCACAAGATTGCCCCTCCGCCGCGCGAAGGCATGAAGTCCAACATGGAAGAGCTGATCCACCACTTCAAGCTCTTCACCGAAGGTTTCCGCGTGCCCGAAGGCGAGGCTTACGCGGCCATCGAACACCCCAAGGGGGAGTTCGGCATCTACATCGTGAGCGATGGGGCCAACAAGCCCTACCGCCTGAAGATCCGTCCGCCGGGATTCGCCAATCTGTCCGCCATGGACGAAATGTGCCGAGGCCACATGCTGGCCGACGCCGTGATGGTGCTGAGTACCCTGGACATCGTGTTTGGAGACGTTGACCGATGATTACCGAAGCGACCAAGGAGCGCTTTGCGCGCGAGGTGGCCAAGTACCCGGCCGACCAGAAGCAGTCTGCCGTGATGGCCTGCCTGTCCATCGTGCAGCAGGAGCAGGGCTGGGTCAGCGCCGAGAGCGAGGCCGTGATTGCCGAGTTCCTGGGCATGGCCGAGATCGCGGTGCATGAAGTCACCACGTTCTACAACATGTACAACCAGCGCCCCACGGGCACGTACAAGCTGAACGTCTGCACCAACCTGCCTTGCCAGCTGCGCGACGGCTACAAGGCGCTGCACCATCTGGAATCCCGCCTGGGCATCAAGATGGGCGAGACCACGCCTGACGGCATGTTCACGCTGCAGCAGTCCGAGTGCCTGGGCGCCTGCGCGGATTCGCCGGTGATGCTGGTGAACGACCGCTGCATGTGCAGCTTCATGAGCAACGAAAAGCTCGACGAATTGATCGACGGCCTGCGCGCCGCGGAGGGCAAGGCATGAACGCCGCCGCACAATCGGTCCTGGCCAAGTTTGCCTCTTCGGGCAGCGAGACCTGCTTTCACGACCGCCACATCAATCCGCAGATCTACGCCGACCTGACCGGCGCCAACTGGTCCATCAAGGACTACGAGGCACGCGGCGGCTACCAGGCGCTGCGCAAGATCCTGGGCAAGGATGGCAGCGAAGGCCTGACCCAGGACCAGGTGATCGCCACCGTCAAGGAATCGGGCCTGCGCGGCCGCGGCGGCGCAGGTTTCCCCACGGGCCTGAAGTGGAGCTTCATGCCCCGCCAGTTCCCGGGCCAGAAGCACCTGGTCTGCAACTCGGACGAAGGCGAGCCTGGCACCTGCAAGGACCGCGACATCCTGGTGCACAACCCGCACATCGTGATCGAGGGCATGATCATCGCGGCCTACGCGATGGGCATCTCCCTGGGCTACAACTACATCCACGGCGAAATCTTCGAAGCCTATGAGCGCTTCGAGGCCGCGCTGGAAGAAGCCCGCGCCGCCGGCTACCTGGGTGACAACATCATGGGCAGCAGCTTCAGCTTCCAGCTGCACGCGCACCATGGCTTCGGCGCCTATATCTGCGGCGAAGAGACGGCGCTGCTGGAGTCGCTGGAAGGCAAGAAGGGCCAGCCGCGCTTCAAGCCGCCGTTCCCGGCCAGCTTCGGCCTGTACGGCAAGCCGACCACGATCAACAACACCGAAACCTTTGCGGCCGTTCCCTGGATCATCCGCAACGGCGGCGCTGCGTACCTGGAGTGCGGCAAGCCCAACAACGGCGGCACCAAGATCTTCTCGGTCAGCGGCGACGTGAACCTGCCCGGCAACTACGAAGTGCCGCTGGGCACGCCCTTCAGCAAGCTGCTGGAGCTGGCCGGCGGCGTGCGCACGGGCCGCAAGCTCAAGGCGGTGATCCCCGGTGGATCGTCCTCGCCCGTGCTGCCGGCTGACATCATCATGGAATGCACGATGGACTACGATTCCATCGCCAAGGCCGGCTCCATGCTGGGCTCGGGCGCCGTGATCGTGATGGACGACTCGCGCGACATGGTCGAGAGCCTGCTGCGCCTGTCCTACTTCTACCAGCACGAGTCCTGCGGCCAGTGCACCCCCTGCCGCGAAGGCACGGGCTGGCTGTGGCGCGTGGTCAACCGAATCGAGCACGGCGAAGGCCGTCCTGAAGACATCGAGCTGTTGGACTCGGTGTCCGTGAACATCATGGGGCGCACGATCTGTGCGCTGGGCGATGCGGCAGCGATGCCGGTGCGCGCCATGATCAAGCACTTCCGCCACGAGTTTGAAGCGAAGATCCAGAACGCTTCCAAGCAGACGGTCCACGCCGCCTGATCGCGAGAAAAGCATATGGTTGAAATTGAACTGGACGGAAAAAAGGTGGAGGTCGCCGAAGGCTGCATGGTCATGCATGCAGCCGAGAAGGCAGGCACCTACATCCCGCATTTCTGCTATCACAAGAAACTTTCCATCGCCGCCAACTGCCGCATGTGCCTGGTGGATGTGGAAAAAGCCCCCAAGCCCATGCCCGCCTGCGCCACGCCCGTGACGCAGGGCATGATCGTGCGCACCAAGAGCGAGAAGGCGATCAAGGCACAGCAATCGGTGATGGAGTTCCTGCTCATCAATCACCCGCTGGACTGCCCGATCTGCGACCAGGGCGGCGAATGCCAGCTGCAGGATCTGGCCGTGGGCTACGGCAGCTCCGCCTCGCGCTACGAGGAAGAAAAGCGCGTGGTCTTCCACAAGGACGTGGGCCCGCTGATCTCCATGCAGGAGATGAGCCGCTGCATCCACTGCACCCGCTGCGTGCGCTTCGGACAGGAAGTGTCCGGCGTGATGGAGCTGGGCATGATCAACCGCGGCGAGCACTCCGAGATCACCACGGTGGTGGGCGATACGGTGGACTCCGAGCTGTCGGGCAACATGATCGACATCTGCCCCGTGGGCGCGTTGACCAGCAAGCCCTTCCGCTACAGCGCCCGCACCTGGGAGCTGTCGCGCCGCAAGTCGGTTTCGCCCCATGATTCCACGGGTGCCAACCTCATCGTCCAGGTCAAGAACCACAAGGTTCTGCGCGTCGTGCCCTTCGAGAACGAAGAGGTCAACGAGTGCTGGATCGCCGACCGCGATCGCTTCTCCTACGAAGCCCTGAACAGCGACGAACGCCTGACCCGCCCCATGCTCAAGCAAGGCGGCGAGTGGAAGGAAGTCGATTGGCAGACCGCCCTCGAATACGTGGCCAACGGCCTGCGCCAGATCAAGAACGACCATGGCGCCTCCGCCATCGGTTCGCTGGTCAGCCCGCACAGCACGCTGGAAGAGCTGTACCTGGCAGGCAAGCTGGTGCGTGGCCTGGGCAGCGAGAACATCGACTACCGCCTGCGCAATGCCGAGTTCACCGCCGCCCAGGGCGTGCAGTGGCTGGGCACGCCCATCGCGTCGCTGTCCAAGCTGCAAGGCGTCCTGGTGCTGGGCTCCAACCTGCGCAAGGACCATCCGCTGTTCGCGCAGCGCATCCGCCAGGCTGCCAAGCAGGGCTGCGCCGTGCTCGCCATCAATGAGCGTGTCTACGACTGGGCCATGCCGGTGACGGCGTCCATCGTGGCTGCCCCGGACTGGGCCCAGGCGCTGGCCGATGTGGCCGCCGCCGTGGCGCAGGAAAAGGGCGTTGCCGCTCCCGTGGCCGCCGCCGACGTGCATGCCGAGGCCCAGGCCATCGCTGCCGCGCTGCTGCGCGGCGAGCGCAAGGCCATCTTGCTGGGCAATGCCGCTGCGCACCACGCACAGGCATCGACCCTGCTGTCGCTGGCCAACTGGATTGCCGAGCAGACCGGCGCCTCGGTCGGCTACCTGACCGAAGCCGCCAACACGGTGGGCGCCCAGTGGGTGGGTGCACAGCCTGCCGCCTCGGGCCTGAACGCAGGCCAGATGCTGGCCGGCGGCCTCAAGGCCGTGCTGCTGCTGAACAACGAACCCGTGTTCGACTCCGCTGCCGGCGCCCGCGCCGCAGAGGCACTGGGCAAGGCCGAGATGGTCGTGACCCTGAGCCCCTTCAAGGCCAACATGGAATTCAGCGACGTGCTGCTGCCCATCGCCCCGTTCACGGAAACCTCGGGCAGCTTCGTCAACGCCGAAGGCCGCCTGCAGAGCTTCCACGCCGTGGTCAAGCCGCTGGCCGAAGCCCGTCCGGGCTGGAAGGTGCTGCGCGTGCTGGCCAACCTGCTGGGCGTGCAGGGCGTGGACTACGAGACGTCGCAGGACGTGCTCGCAGCCGCCACGGCCGCTGCCACCAGCGTGCCGGCCAACCTGCTGGGCAACGGTGCGCCTGCCGTGACTTCCATCGCCAACGGTGCCGGCCATGCCGCGCCCGTGGTGGCCAGCATTTATCAGCTCGACAGCATCGTGCGCCGCGCGACATCGCTGCAACTGACGGCAGATGCACGTCAGGCTCGTGAGGGAGGCGCCGCATGATTGACGCACTCAAGACGGCCGGTGCCGGCCTGATCGCTGCACCCTGGTGGACCGACGTGGCCTGGCCCGTGCTCTGGATCCTGCTGGGCATCGTTGCCATCGTCGCCCCGCTGATGGGCGCCGTGGCCTACCTGACGCTGTGGGAGCGCAAGCTGCTGGGCTTCATGCAGGTTCGCATGGGTCCCAACCGCGTGGGTCCCTTCGGCCTGCTGCAGCCCCTGGCCGACGGCCTGAAGCTGCTGACCAAGGAACTGATCCAGCCCACGGCTGCTGCCAAGGGCCTGTTCTACGTGGGCCCGGTGATGGCCATCATGCCCGCCCTGGCGGCATGGGTGGCGATCCCCTTCGGTCCCGACGTGGCCCTGGCCAACGTCAATGCCGGCCTGCTGCTGATCATGGCCATCACGTCCATCGAGGTCTATGGCGTGATCATTGCGGGCTGGGCCTCCAACTCCAAGTACGCCTTCCTGGGCGCGCTGCGTGCCTCGGCACAGATGGTCAGCTATGAAATCGCGCTGGGCTTCTGCTTCCTGGTGGTGATCATGGTCACGGGCAGCATGAATCTGACGCAGATCGTGCTGAGCCAGGGCCAGGGCCAATTCGCCAGCATGGGTGTCAGCGTCCTGTCGTGGAACTGGCTGCCGCTGCTGCCGATCTTCGTGGTCTATCTGATCTCGGCCGTGGCCGAGACCAATCGCCACCCCTTCGACGTGGTCGAAGGCGAAGCCGAAATCGTGGCCGGCCACATGGTCGAGTACTCGGGCATGGGCTTTGCCATCTTCTTCCTGGCCGAATACGCCAGCATGTGGCTGGTGTCCATCCTGGCCGTGGTGATGTTCCTGGGCGGCTGGCTGCCTCCGTTCGACTTCCTGTCGTTCATCCCCGGATGGATCTGGCTGGCGGCGAAGACTTTCCTGGTCGTGTCCATGTTCATCTGGATCCGTGCCACCTTCCCGCGCTTTCGCTATGACCAGATCATGCGTCTGGGCTGGAAGATCTTCATTCCCGTCACCCTGGTGTGGCTGGTCGTCGTGGGTGGCTGGATGCACTCGCCTTGGAACATCTGGAACTGAGCGGAGCAAGAATGTCTGCGGTTGCTGCTACCCCATTTTCGATCAAAGATTTCCTCAAGAGCTTCATGCTCTGGGAACTGGCCAAGGGCATGGCCCTGACTGGCCGCTACACCTTCCGCCGCAAGGTCACGGTGCAGTTCCCCGAGGAAAAGACACCCCTGTCGCCGCGTTTTCGCGGACTGCACGCCCTGCGCCGTTATGACAACGGCGAAGAGCGCTGCATTGCCTGCAAGCTGTGCGAGGCGGTGTGCCCGGCCATGGCCATCACCATCGAGTCCGATGTGCGTGACGACGGCTCGCGCCGCACCACGCGCTACGACATCGACCTGACCAAGTGCATCTTCTGCGGCTTCTGCGAGGAAAGCTGCCCGGTGGACTCGATCGTCGAGACGCATATCTTCGAATACCACGGAGAAAAGCGCGGCGACCTGTACTTCACCAAGGACATGCTGCTGGCCGTTGGCGATCGCTACGAACCCGAGATTGCCGCCGCCAAGGCTGCGGACGCCAAGTACCGCTGAAGCGGCTCCTTGATCACTTGAAAAGATTCGATCCATGGACGCCAAAACTGGTTTCTTCTATCTGTTCTCGGTCGTGCTGCTGTTTGCAGCCTTCCGGGTCGTCACGGCACGCAACCCCGTGCATGCCGTGCTCAACCTGATCCTGGCCTTCTCGCAGGCTGCCGGCATCTGGCTTCTGCTCAAGGCCGAGTTCCTGGGCGTGACCCTGGTGCTGGTCTACCTGGGCGCCGTGATGGTGCTGTTCCTGTTCGTGGTGATGATGCTGGACATCCGCATCGACGCCGTGCGCCAGGGGTTCTGGAAGCATTTCCCCTTCGCTGCCCTGATCGGCGCACTGATTGCCTTTGAAATGGGCATGGTGCTGATGGGCGGCTTCAGCGGCGTCGAGGAGCCCAAGGCCATTGCGGCCACGGTCAACGCTGCCGGCCAGACCGTGCAGTACTCCAACACCCAGGCCCTGGGCAAGCTGCTGTACACCGAATACCTGTACCCCGTCGAGATCGCTGCCGTGATCCTGCTGGTGGCCATGATTGCCGCCATCGCCCTGACCCTGCGCAAGCGCAAGGACAGCAAGGCAGTGAACCCGGCCCAGCAGATCCGCGTGCGCGCAAAGGATCGCCTCGAGCTGGTCAAGGTGCCGGTCACCCAGGCGCCGCAGGCACCGGCCGCCGAGGCAACCCCCGCCGTGGAGACAAAAGCATGACGTTGACTTTGGGCCATTATTTGACGCTGGGCGCCATGCTGTTCGCGCTCTCCGTCGTTGGCATTTTTCTGAACCGCAAGAACCTGATCGTGCTGCTGATGGCCATCGAGCTGATGCTCCTGGCCGTCAACACCAACTTCGTGGCGTTCTCCAGCTATCTGGGTGACATGCACGGCCAGGTGTTCGTGTTCTTCATCCTGACAGTGGCAGCCGCCGAGTCGGCCATCGGTCTGGCGATCCTGGTGCTTCTGTTCCGCAACAAGACCAGCATCAATGCGGAAGATCTCAACTCCCTCAAGGGTTGAGTCCGCCGTAACTTGCAAGGTTCTTAAGAATGAGTCAAACACTCTCTGCATCCATGCTCCTGGCGGTGCCGCTGGCACCGCTGGCGGGCTCCGTGCTCGCGGGCATCTGGGGCACGGCCTTCGGCGGCAACAAGATCGGTCGCGGCGGCAGCCATACCCTCACCATCGCGGGCGTGCTGATCGCCTTCATCCTGTCGGCCATCACGTTCAACAGCGTGATCTTCGACGGCGCGCGCTTCGACCAGTCCATCTACACCTGGATGGAAATCGGCGGCCTGAAGATGGAGGTCGGTTTCCTGATCGACAGCATCACGGCCATGATGATGTGCGTGGTGACCTTCGTGTCGCTGATGGTGCACATCTACACCATCGGCTACATGCAGGAAGATGACGGCTACAACCGTTTCTTCTCCTACATCTCGCTGTTCACCTTCTCCATGTTGATGCTCGTCATGAGCAACAACCTGCTGCAGCTGTTCTTCGGCTGGGAAGCCGTGGGCCTGGTGTCCTACCTGCTGATCGGCTTCTACTACAACAAGCCCACGGCCATCTTCGCCAACATGAAGGCCTTCCTGGTCAACCGTGTGGGTGACTTCGGCTTCATCCTGGGCATCGGCCTGATCGCTGCCTACACCGGCACCATGAACTACGGCGAAATCTTCGCCAAGCTGCCCGAGATCCAGAACACCCTGCTGCCGGGCACCGGCTGGCTGCTGGTGACGGTGACGGCCATCTGCCTGTTCATCGGCGCCATGGGCAAGTCGGCACAGTTCCCGCTGCACGCCTGGCTGCCCGATTCGATGGAAGGCCCGACCCCCATCTCGGCACTGATCCACGCCGCCACCATGGTGACGGCCGGCATCTTCATGGTCTCGCGCATGTCGCCGCTGTACGAGCTGTCGGACACGGCACTGAGCTTCATCCTGGTGATCGGCTCCATCACGGCGCTGTTCATGGGCGTGCTGGGCATCATCCAGAACGACATCAAGCGCGTGATCGCGTACTCCACGCTGTCGCAGCTGGGTTACATGACCGTGGCCCTGGGCGCCTCGGCCTACTCGGTGGCCGTGTTCCACCTGATGACCCACGCCTTCTTCAAGGCCCTGCTGTTCCTTGGCGCCGGCTCGGTGATCATGGGCATGCACCACAACCAGGACATCCGCTGGATGGGCGGCGTGCGCAAGTACATGCCCATCACCTGGATCACCTTCCTGCTGGGCAACCTCGCGCTGATCGGTACGCCGTTCTTCTCGGGCTTCTACTCGAAGGACGCCATCATCGAAGCCGTGCACGCCACGAACCTGCCGGGCGCAGGCTTCGCGAACTTCGCGGTGCTGGCCGGCGTGTTCATCACGGCCTTCTACTCCTTCCGCCTGTACTTCATCGTCTTCCACGGCAAGGAGCGCTACGACCAGAACCCGGACGCGCACCACGATGACCACCACGGTCACGATGACCATCATGCCCATGACGACCACCACGGCCATGGCCACGATGCCAAGCCGCACGAGTCGCCCCTGGTCGTGACCGGCCCGCTGATGCTGCTGGCCATCCCCTCGGTGGTGATCGGTGCCATCGCGCTGATGCCCATGCTGTTCGGTGACTTCTTCAAGGGCGTGATCCACGTCGATGGCGCAAAGCACGGCGCCATGGCCGAACTGGCCGAGAAGATCCACGGCTGGGTGCCCATGGCACTGCACGGCTTCACGGCCGCGCCGTTCTGGCTGGCACTGGCAGGCGTCGTCGTCTCCTACCTGTTCTACATGGTCAAGCCCGAAGTTCCTGCGGCCATCAAGTCGGCCATGCAGAAGATCGGTGTCTACCAGGCACTGGAAGGCAAGTACGGCGTGGACTGGGTCTACGAAAACATCTTCGCCCGTGGTGCTCGCGCCTTCGGCAGCTTCTTCTGGAAGGTCGGCGACCAGGCCATCATCGATGGCGCCATCGTCAACGGTTCGTGGAAGCTCATCGGCCGCATCGGCCAGTGGGTGCGCAAGCTGCAGTCGGGCTATCTCTATCACTACGCGTTGGTCATGCTGCTGGGCGTGTTCGCTCTCATGACGTATTTCGTGTGGCTCAACAAGTAGTAGAGGAAGAACAAAAATGCATTGGTTGAGTCTTTCAATCTGGGTGCCGATCGCATTCGGCGCCCTCCTGCTGGCCCTGGGCCGCGAGGATCAGGTCAAGGCAGTGCGCTGGCTGGCCCTGGTCGGCGCCCTGGCCAGCCTGGCGGTCACGCTGCCGCTGATCCAGCAGTTCGACAACAGCACGGCTGCGATGCAGTTCGTGGAGAAGGCGCTGTGGATCGAGCGCTTCAACATCTACTACCACCTGGGCGTGGATGGCATCTCGTTCTGGTTCGTGCCGCTGACGGCCTTCATCACCGTGATCGTCGTGATCGCGTCGTGGGAAAACATCACCGAGCGCGTGAACCAGTACATGGGCGCGTTCCTGATCCTGTCCGGCCTGATGGTCGGCGTGTTCAGCGCACTGGACGGCCTGCTGTTCTACGTGTTCTTCGAAGCCACGCTGATCCCGATGTACCTGATCATCGGTATCTGGGGCGGACCCAACCGCATCTACGCGGCCTTCAAGTTCTTCCTGTACACGCTGATGGGTTCGCTGCTGACCCTGATCGCGATCATCTATCTGTACACCCAGTCCGGTGGCAGCTTCGAGATCCTCGACTGGCACAAGCTGCCGCTGTCCATGACGGCCCAGACGCTGATCTTCTTCGCCTTCTTCGCGGCCTTCGCCGTGAAGGTGCCGATGTGGCCGGTGCACACCTGGCTGCCCGACGTGCACGTGGAAGCGCCCACCGGCGGCTCCGCCGTGCTGGCTGCCATCATGCTGAAGCTCGGTGCCTACGGTTTCCTGCGCTTTTCCATGCCCATCGCCCCTGATGCGTCGCACAAGTGGGCCTGGCTGGTCATCGCGCTGTCGCTGGTCGCCGTGATCTACGTGGGCGTGGTCGCCTTGGTGCAAAAGGACATGAAGAAGCTGGTGGCCTACTCGTCCGTGGCCCACATGGGCTTCGTGACCCTGGGCTTCTTCATCTTCAACCCGCTGGGCGTTGCCGGCGGCATCGTGCAGATGATTGCCCACGGCTTCGTGTCGGGCGCCATGTTCCTGTGCATCGGCGTGCTCTACGACCGCGTGCACTCGCGTGAAATCGCCTCCTACGGCGGCGTGGTCAACACCATGCCCAAGTTCGCGGCCTTCGCACTGCTGTTCGCCATGGCCAACTGCGGCCTGCCCGCAACGGCCGGCTTCGTGGGCGAGTGGATGGTGATCCTGGGTGCCGTCCAGTACAACTTCTGGATCGGCCTGGGCGCTGCCACGGCGCTGATCTTCGGCGCCGCCTACACCCTGTGGATGTACAAGCGCGTCTACCTGGGTCCGGTCACCAACGACAATGTGCGCGGCCTGACCGACATCGGCAACCGCGAGTTCCTGGTGCTGGGTCTGCTGGCCATCGCCGTGCTGTACATGGGTCTGTATCCCAAGCCCTTCACTGACGTGATGGATGTGTCCGTGGCCGAGCTGCTCAAGCATGTGGCCATGAGCAAGCTGCAGTGACCAGACTGAAACGAGAGAATCGAGATGATTGACAACATCAGCTGGCTGGCCATCTATCCGGAGATCCTTCTCCTGGTCATGGCCTGCGTGATCGCCCTGGTGGACCTGGGCGTCAAAAGCCCGCGCCGCACGGGCACCTATGTTCTGACGCTGCTGACCCTGGGCGTGGTGGCCGTGCTGCAAGGCATGTACGCCTCCAGTGGCAACACCTTCTATGGCTGGGGCAACATGGTGGTCTCCGACGCCATGGGCAACTGGCTCAAGTGCTTCGCCACCGTGGCCATGATGGTCACCCTGGTCTACGGCCGCCCCTACGCCGCCGACCGCGACATGCTGCGCGGCGGCGAGCTGTTCACGCTGGCCATGCTCGCGCTGCTGGGCATGTTCATCATGATCTCGGGCAACAACTTCCTGGTCATCTACCTGGGCCTGGAGCTGCTGACGCTGTCCAGCTACGCCCTGGTGGCCCTGCGCCGCGACCACACGGCGTCGGTCGAGGCCGCGATGAAGTACTTCGTGCTCGGCGCCATGGCCAGCGGCTTCCTGCTGTACGGCATGTCCATGCTCTACGGTGCGACCGGCTCGCTGGACATCGGCCAGGTCTTCAAGGCCATCAACTCGGGCGAGATCAAGCACCAGGTGCTGGTGTTCGGCCTGGTCTTCGTGGTCTCCGGCCTGGCCTTCAAGCTGGGCGTGGTTCCCTTCCACATGTGGGTTCCCGACGTCTACCAGGGCGCTCCCACGGCCATCACCACCATGATCGGTGGCGCGCCCAAGCTGGCCGCCTTCGCCATCGTCATCCGCCTGCTGGTGGACGGCCTGCTGCCGCTGGCCATCGACTGGCAGCAGATGCTGGCGGTGCTTGCCATCGCCTCGCTGCTGGTCGGCAACCTGGCCGGCCTGCAGCAGACCAACCTCAAGCGCATGCTGGCCTACTCGACCATCTCGCAGATGGGCTTCGTGCTGCTGGGCCTGATGTCGGGTGTGGTGGATGGCAAGGTCGATCCGGCCACCATCGAGAACGCCTACAGCTCGGCCATGTTCTACGTGGTGACCTACGTGCTGACCACGCTGGCCGCCTTCGGCGTGATCCAGCTGCTGGCCCGCGAAGGCTTCGAGAGCGAAGAGGTCGCCGACTTTGCCGGCCTCAACCAGCGCAGCCCGCTGTATGCCGGCGTGATGGCGATCTGCCTGTTCTCCATGGCCGGTATCCCCCCCCTGGTGGGCTTCTACGCCAAGCTGTCGGTGCTGCAGGCGCTCGTGGCATCGGGCCACAGCCTGTACATCGCGCTGGCCGTGTTTGCCGTGGTCATGTCGCTGATCGGCGCCTTCTACTACCTGCGCGTCGTCAAGGTCATGTACTTTGACGAACCCATCACCGCCACCAGCGTTTCCGCTTCGCTGGACGTGCGCGTGGTGCTGACCCTCAACGGCGCCCTGGTGCTGGGGCTGGGCCTTCTGCCGGGTGGCCTGATGGCACTGTGCGCCGACGCCGTCGTGCGCGCCCTGGCTTCCTGATCCACTTTCCCGATGCGGGGCCCTGCACGCAGGGCTCCGCGGTGAGGACATCGGCTTGTCGCAAACCGCTTCGATCTGGCTCGTGATATTGGCTGCCCTTGTGGCAGCCAATTTGCCTTTCTTCAACGCCCGCTGGTTGCAGCTGGGGCCGCTGCGCGCCCAGCGCAAGCCGCTGGCCATGTGCCTGCTGGAGATGGTGCTGCTGTACTTCATCGTCGGCGGCGTGGCGCTGCTGCTGGAGCGCCGCGTGGGGCAGATCGCGCCCCAGGGCTGGGAGTTCTATGCCGTCACGGGAGCGTTGTTCCTGACGCTGGCCTTCCCCGGTTTCGTCTATCGTTTCCTGATTCACCGCCGCGGCTGAGGCTGCGGTGCCGGTTGTCTCATGGGTGGGGGTGCGTGATGAAAGTGCTCGACCTGCATTGCCCGCACGGCCATCTGTTCGAGGGCTGGTTCGCCTCGGAAGATGATTTCCAGGGCCAGCTGCAGCGCCAGCTGGTGCTGTGCCCCGTCTGCGGCCACAGCGACATCACCAAGCGACTGAGCGCCCCCCGCATCAATCTTGGCGCCAAGCCAGCAGCCTCGCCCCCGGCTGCGGCGGCTGAGCCTGCTGCAGCCGCCTCGGCTGCCAGTGCGGCAGCCGTTCCCTCACCGTCCATGCCGCCCCAGGCGCGCGAGCAGCTGCAGGCCATGCAGGCCGCCTGGCTGAAATGGTCGCGCCAGGTGGCGCAGCAGACCGAGGACGTGGGCGAGCGCTTTGTCGATGAAGCCCGCCGCATGCACTACGGCGAGACGGACGAGCGTGCCATCCGCGGCAAGGCCAGCCCCGAGCAGGCCATGCAATTGCTGGATGAAGGCATTGCCGTCCTTCCATTGGCCTTGCCCGAAGGCAGCAAGGAAACGCTGCAGTAAGTGGCGACTGGCACGTGCTGTCTTGGCGACGACAATTGCTCCCATTGCAATGGATCGGCAATTTCCAGGCCAGGCCTTTGCTTGTTGCTATTGATTGAGTAGCGCTAAAGCTGGCTTTGTCGCCCTTCAATTGAAGAGACGACAAACTCAAGCATATCCGCGGCTTTTCGCATAGTGACTGAGCAGGCCACAGGGAGATTGCCGACCTGGGTGTTTCCCGTAAGGCAGCGGACATTGGTTGCTGCCCTGTAAGTCGCAAAAAGGGTAGTTTGCTATCGCTTTGGAAGCGCTCTGGCCTTCCGTGCGGGCCGCGCCGGGCCGAGATGCTGGAGAACCCTAGGCCCTGGCTGCCACCGCGGCACCTTACAGCCCCGTCTGTGCTTGATTATTTCAAGTGTGAGTGGTTGCTTCTATCGTTTGCGAAAGCCAGGCTTGATGCGCCATGCTGCAGTGCGGGGCAGGGCCTGTGCTTAGGAGCACCTACGTAGGCGTTTTCCCGCTGCGGTGCACAACGTCGGCAAGCCTACGATGCGTCCGACCCTGCACAACGCCCGCCAGAGCCTCTGGCGACGCGTTGGGGGCTGGCAGCATCAACGGAGCAGGCGAAGCGCACATGAGCGACGTTATTCTCGAAACCCGGAACCTGACCAAAGAGTTCAAGGGATTTACGGCGGTGAGCAAGGTGGACCTTTCGGTACGCCGTGGCTCCATCCATGCCTTGATCGGCCCCAATGGCGCAGGCAAGACCACCTGCTTCAATCTGCTGACCAAGTTCCTGGAGCCCACCTCCGGCACCATCCGTTTCAATGGCGAGGACATCACGCGGGAAGCACCGGCGCAGATTGCGCGCCGTGGCGTGATCCGGTCCTTCCAGATCTCGGCCGTGTTCCCGCATTGCACGCTGCTGGAGAACGTGCGCATCGGCCTGCAGCGCAAGCTGGGCACCGAGTTCCATTTCTGGCGCAGCGAGAAGAGCCTGTCGCAGCTCGATGACCGCGCCATGCAGTTGCTGGCCGAAGTGGGCCTGCAGGATCTGGCCGACGAGGTCACGGTCAACCTGCCCTATGGCCGCAAGCGTGCGCTGGAGATTGCCACCACGCTGGCCATGGAGCCCGAGCTGATGCTGCTGGACGAACCCACGCAGGGCATGGGCCACGAAGACGTGGACCGCGTGACCCAGCTGATCAAGAAGGTCTCGGCCGGCCGCACGATTCTCATGGTGGAGCACAACATGAAGGTGATCTCCACCATTGCCGACCGCATCACGGTGCTGCAGCGCGGCGCCGTGCTGGCCGAGGGGCCGTACGAGGAAGTTTCGCGCAACCCGCAAGTGATGGAAGCGTATATGGGCACCACCGACGGCCAGTTGCAGGGAGCGCATTGAGATGACTGCACCGGCATTGGAAATCAAGGGCCTGCAGGCCTGGTACGGCGAATCCCATGTGCTGCACGGCATGGACCTGGTGGTCCAGCCCGGCGAGGTGGTCACGCTGCTGGGGCGCAACGGCGCGGGCCGCACGTCCACGCTGCGCGCCATCATGGGTCTGACGGGCGCGCGCAAGGGCTCGATCAGGATCAATGGCGTGGAAGCCATCCACATGCCCACGCACCGCATTGCCCACCTGGGCGTGGGCTACTGCCCTGAAGAGCGCGGCATCTTCTCCAGCCTCTCGTGCGAAGAGAACCTGATGCTGCCGCCGCCGCTCAAGACCGGCCAGCCGGGCATGAGCGTGGATGAGATCTACGCCATGTTCCCCAACCTGGCCGAGCGCCGCCACAGCCAGGGCACGCGCCTGTCGGGTGGCGAGCAGCAGATGCTGGCCGTGGCGCGCATCCTGCGCACGGGCGCGCGGCTGCTGCTGCTCGACGAAATCTCGGAAGGCCTGGCACCCGTCATCGTGCAGGCGCTGGCCCGGATGATCACCATGCTGCGCACCAAGGGCTACACCGTGGTCATGGTGGAGCAGAACTTCCACTTCGCGGCGCCGCTGGCCGACCGCTTCTACGTGGTCGAGCACGGCCATGTGGTCGAGCGTTTCGGCGCGTCCGAGCTGCAGGCCAAGATGCCCGTGCTCAACGAGCTGCTGGGCGTTTGACCCGGATATCCATCGTGGCCGGCGCCTGGGGCTCGCCGGCTGCATTCCTGCCATGGCCCTGTGACAAAAACCCAAGACATCAACGCGAAGGAGACACCAATGAAAGCAAAACTGACCGCACTGTCGTGCATGCTGGCTGCGGCCGGCCTGGCCAGCCCGCTTGCCATGGCACAGGAGAAGGTGAAGATCGGCTTCGTGACCGACATGTCCAGCCTGTATGCGGACGTGGAAGGCAAGAACGCCGTCACCGCCATGCAGATGGCCATCGATGACTTCGGCGGCAAGGTGCTGGGCCAGCCCATCGAGCTGCTGAGCGCCGACCACCAGAACAAGGCCGACATCGCCGCCTCCAAGGTGCGCGAGTGGGTGGACACGCAAGGTATCTCGCTGGTGTTCAGCGGCACCAACTCCGGCACGGCCCTGGCGGTGTCGCAGGTGGCCAATGAGAAAAAGCGCGTGCACTTCAACAGCGGTGCGGGATCCTCGGCACTGACCAACGAGCAGTGCAACGCCTACACCGTTCACTACGCCTATGACACCGTGGCCCTGGCCAAGGGCACGGGTACGGCCGTGGTCGAGCGCGGCGGCAAGGACTGGTTCTTCCTGACGGCCGACTACGCCTTCGGCCACGCGCTGGAGAACGACACCACGGCCGTGATCAAGGCCAAGGGCGGCAAGGTGGTGGGCGGCGTCAAGCACCCGCTCAATGCCTCGGACTTCTCGTCCTTCCTGCTGCAGGCGCAGGCCTCCAAGGCCCAGATCCTGGGCCTGGCCAATGCCGGTGGCGACACCATCAACGCCATCAAGGCGGCCAAGGAATTCGGCATCAACAAGAGCATGAAGACCGTGGGCCTGCTGGTGTTCCTGACCGACATCCACAGCCTGGGCCTGAAGAACACCGAAGGCATGCAGTTCACCACCAGCTGGTACTGGGACCAGAACGATGCCACGCGCAAGTTCGGCGAGCGCTTCTTCGCCAAGACCAAGCGCATGCCCACCTCCATCCAGGCTGCCGACTACTCGGCCGTGACCAGCTACCTCAAGGCCGTGCAGGCCGTGAAGTCCACGGATGCCGACAAGGTCATGGCCCATCTCAAGAGCACGCCCATCGACGACTTCTACGGCAAGGGCTCGATCCGTCCCGATGGCACCTTCGCCCACGACATGTACCTGGTCGAGGTCAAGAAGCCCGCCGAGTCCAAGAAGCCCTGGGACTACCTGAAGGTCGTGGCCACGCTGCCCGCCGACCAGGTTTGGACCACCAAGGCCGAGACCAAGTGCGCGCTGTGGAAGTAACGCTGCGCCGCCACTGACCCCCAACCGCCACCCGGCCAACCACGACAGCTGCATCCCATGGAAATCTTTGGTGTTTCCCTGCCAGGCCTGATGAGCCAGCTCCTTCTGGGGCTGGTCAACGGCTCGTTCTACGCCATCCTCAGCCTGGGGCTGGCGGTGATCTTCGGCCTGCTCAACGTGATCAACTTCGCCCACGGCGCGTTGTTCATGCTGGGCGCCATGGTCACCTGGATGGCCATGAGCTACTTCAACATCAACTACTGGGTGATGCTGGTGCTGTCGCCGTTGCTGGTGGGCCTGCTGGGCGTGCTGATCGAGCGCTTTTTATTGCGCTGGATCTACAAGCTCGACCACCTCTACGGCCTGTTGCTGACCCTGGGCCTGTCGCTGCTGATCGAGGGCCTGTTCCGCTCGGTCTACGGCGTCTCGGGCCTGGGCTACGACACGCCCGAGCTGCTGGAAGGCGCGACCAACCTGGGCTTCATGATCCTGCCCAACTACCGCGCCTGGGTGGTGCTGGCCTCCATCGTGGTCTGCGTGGCCACCTGGTTCATGATCGAGAAGACGCGCATCGGCGCCTACCTGCGGGCCGGCACCGAGAACCCGCGCCTGGTCGAGGCCTTCGGCGTCAACGTGCCTGTGATGATCACGCTGACCTATGCCTTCGGCGCGGCCCTGGCGGCGTTTGCCGGCGTGCTGGCGGCGCCCGTCTACCAGGTCACGCCGCTGATGGGGCAGAACCTCATCATCGTGGTCTTCGCCGTGGTGGTGATCGGGGGCATGGGCTCCATCATGGGCTCCATCCTCACCGGCCTGGGCCTGGGCGTGATCGAGGGTCTGACCAAGGTCTTCTGGCCCGAGGCTTCGTCCACCGTGGTGTTCTTCATCATGGTCATCGTTTTGCTCATCCGCCCCGCCGGCCTGTTCGGCAAAGAGAAATAACAAGAACGAGGACAAGGGGCCGACCACATGAAATCCAAGACTCTCGTTCAACGCATCGCCCCCTGGGGCTATGGCCTGCTGCTGCTGGGCCTGCTGGCGGCGCCCATGCTGGGTGCCTACCCGGTGTTCGTGATGAAGCTCATGTGCTTCGCACTGTTCGCCTCGGCCTTCAACCTGCTGCTGGGCTACACGGGCCTGCTGTCCTTCGGCCACGCGGCCTTCCTGGGCGGCGCGGCCTATGTGACGGGCTATGCCATCAAGGGCTGGGGCTTCACGCCCGAGCTGGCCATGCTGGCCGGCACGGCCGGGGGCGCGCTGCTGGGGCTGATCTTCGGCTGGCTGGCCATCCGCCGCCAGGGCATTTATTTCTCGATGATCACGCTGGCGCTGGCCCAGATGCTGTTCTTCGTGTGCCTGCAGGCGCCCTTCACGGGCGGCGAGGACGGACTGCAGGGCGTACCGCGCGGCAAGCTGTTCGGCCTCATCGACCTGACCAGCGACCTGACCATGTACTACGTCACGCTGGTCATCGTGGTCCTGGCCTTCCTGCTGATCGTGCGCACCATCCACTCGCCCTTCGGCCAGGTGCTCAAGGCCATCAAGGAGAACGAGCCGCGCGCGACCTCGCTGGGCTATGACGTGGCGCGCTTCAAGCTGCTGGCCTTCGTGATCTCGGCCGCGCTCACGGGCCTGGCCGGTTCGCTCAAGACCGTGGTGCTGGGCTTTGCCACGCTGTCGGATGTGCACTGGACCACCTCCGGCCATGTGATCCTGATGACGCTGATGGGCGGCCTGGGCACGCTGTCCGGCCCCATCCTGGGCTCGGCCGTGGTGGTCATGCTGGAGAACAAGATCGGCGAGTTCGGCAGCTTCCTGCAGCGCCTCACGGGCGTGGAGTGGTTCTCCACGCTGGGCGAGTCGGTGACGATCGTCACCGGCCTGATCTTCGTGGTCTGCGTGCTGCTGTTCCGCAAGGGCATCATGGGCGAGCTGATCGCCTGGCTGCAGAAAAAGCGTACTCCTTGAGAGCCGGGTTGGGACGGTTTCAAGGGGGTGGGCTACGTGCCCATGCTCTTGACTGCTATAGCTACAACTGCAGCGGCCGGGCGTAGCCCGTCATCTCCAGGTATCCCTGACCGGCTCGCGCCTCCTGGCCCGGGCCGGTGGGCTTTTGGAGGCTGCACAGGCCCTCCCAGTAGATGGCGCCGGTGGAGGCGCTGCTGTCCAGCTCCTGGTCATCGACCAGGGCGTTCACGGTGAAGCGGCCTGCGGGCGTGTCCACCTGCCATTGCACGGGGTAGCGCGCGCCGCTGGCGGGGCTGCTCCAGTGGCGCCGTGGTGTGAACTGCACGGCATCGTGGGCGAAGACCTGTACCTTGCCATCGGCGCCGCGCAGCGAGCCACCTGCCCACAGCGCGCTGCCATCGCTGCGGCGCACTCGGAAGGCAGTGAGCGCACCGCCGTCGAACAGGTTCATGCCTATCCAGTCCCATCCCACGGCCTCGGGGTGCATCAGGGCCTGGCTCCATTCATGGTCCAGCCAGGCGCGGTTGTCACCGGGTTCGCGCGCGGCTTCGATCTCCATGCGCTGGCCTGCCAGCTCCAGCGTGCCGCTCACCTGCAGTTGCGGGCGGCTGTAGTAGTAGCTGGCCTGCTCGGGCTCCGGCCCCTTGCGCGAGAGGCCGGCGCGACCCTGCAGCAGCGGGTGCTCGCGGGTCTCGAAGCGCAGGTCCAGTGCGAATGCGGTGCTGCGTATGCGGGTGGTGTAGCGTTCGGCCTCGCCGTTACCGGTGCCTTCATCGGTGCGCTGCAGCGACCAGTCCTGCAGCCGCACGTCGGCATCGGCCTCGCTGGCCTGGGCAATGCCAAAGCCTGCGCGCGCGATGCGCTGGTCGTGGTGCAGGCGGGCGCCCTGCACATCGCACAGCGCCGCATGGGCAAACAGCAGCTGGCGCGCCGCAAAGGCAGAGCGCAGCTCCTGCGTGGTCTGTACGCGCGACCGGAAGAACGTGATCTGGAAACCCCAGGCCCGGCCCGCTGCGCGTGCCTGGCCGGTGATGTACCACCACTCGGTGCGCAGCCCGGGGTGGCTGCCATGGTCGCGCGGGAAGACCAGCGTGCGTGGCGGCAGTGCCTGGGCGGGTAGTCCTGCCGCCCCCAGGCCCAGGCCGGCAGCCAGTCCCAGCAGATGGCGGCGGGGCAGGGGCATCATGGATCAGCTTTGCAACTGCGCGATGCGCGCCTGGGCCGGCCCGCAGTCGCCGATGCGCTGCATCACCCAGTCTGCATCATGGTAGGTGGGCAGGTAGCGTTCGCCCGCATCGCACAGCAGCGAGAGGATGGAGCCCTGCTCGCCGCGCTGGCGCATCTCGCTGGCCAGCCTGAGCATGGCCACGTAGTTGGTGCCCGTGGACGGCCCCACACGCCGGCCCAGCAGTGCGGACAGGCTGCGCATGGCGGCCAGGGAATCGCAGTCTGCCACCTCCTCCATGCGGTCCACCAGGGTGCGCACAAAGCTGGGCTCCACGCGCGGGCGGCCTATGCCTTCGATGCGCGAGCCCGGCGCGGTGAGGGTGGCATCGCCCGTGCGGTGGTAGGCGGCGAACACCGAGCCCTCGGGGTCGGCCACGCAGATGCCCGTAGCATGGCACTGGAAACGCACGTAGCGGCCAATGGTGGCGCTGGTGCCGCCCGTGCCCGCGCCCACCACGATCCAGCGCGGCACGGCATGGCGCTCGCGCCGCATCTGGGTGAACATGCTCTCCGCAATATTGTTGTTGCCACGCCAGTCGGTGGCGCGCTCGGCATAGGTGAACTGGTCCATGTAGTGGCCGCCGGTCTGCGCGGCCACGGCGCGTGCCTCGTCGTAGACCTGGCCTGCGCTGTCCACCAGATGGCAGCGGCCGCCGTAGAACTCGATCAGCGCAATCTTCTCGGCCGAGGTGCTGCGCGGCATCACGGCCACGAAGGGCAGGCCCAGCAGGCGCGCGAAATACGCCTCGCTCACGGCCGTGGAGCCGCTCGATGCCTCGACGATGGTCGAGCCCTCATGCACCCAGCCATTGCACAGCGCATAGAGAAACAGCGAGCGCGCCAGCCGGTGCTTGAGGCTGCCCGTGGGGTGGGTGGATTCGTCCTTGAGGTAGAGGTCGATCCCCAGGTCGGCAAAGCCGGGCAGGGGCAGCGGGATCAGGTGCGTGTCGGCACTGCGCTGGTAATCGGCCTCGATGCGGTTGATGGCCTCGTGCAGCCAGGAAGAGGTGGTGTGCGGCATGGCGGCCATTGTCGCAGGCTGCCCTGCCCACGCGGCTACAGGCCGTAGAACGGGCGGTTGGCCTCGATGCGTGTCTGCTCGCTGGCGGGGTAGCGGCGTTCGGCCAGCAACTGCTGCAGCGCGGCGCGGCCCAGGTCGCGCAGCGGGGTGTAGAAGGCGCTGACGGCCAGCTCGTCCAGCGCGCGCCAGGCGTAGACCTGGGCGTCGATGAACAGGATGTCCTCGGCCGGGCGCGGCAGCGCGGCGGCCTGGCGCGCATAGAGGCAGGCCAGGGCGAACTCGGACCGCTCGCGGTGGTAGCGCGCCAGCTCGCACAGGGGCTCGGCCCGCTGCGGTCGCGCGGCATAGGCGGTGAGATAGGCCTCGCGCACGGCGGCCGGCTCGGCGCCCGAGCGCTCCAGCAGCACGCCGATCTGGAACAGCGCAAACCACTGCTCCTCGGCCCAGCCGCCCATGGCGGCGCGCTGCCGGTACCAATGCAGGCTGGACTCGATCTGGCCCGCGTCGCGGTGGCTTTGCGCCAAATAGAACACGTTGCGCGTGTTGCCAGGCTGCTCGCGCACGGCCTTCTCGAGCACGGCGATGTCGCGCAGGTAGGTCTGCGGGTCCCGGGCCCGCGCACCATCGTGCGAGACATCGATGAACGGCCCGGCCAGCATCTGCCAGGGCTGGTGCGCCGGGGCGGTCAGGTACTCGTGCAGCACGCCCTCCCAGCGCCAGTCCACGCGCGTGGCGATCAGCGCATTGCGCTGGTATTCGGTGCCCGCCATGTGGCAGGACAGCATGCAGCCGTCCGCCTCCAGCGCCGGCCATGCAAAGCCTTCGGGCACGCGCAGCTGCTCGTCGGCATCGATGAACAGCAGGTAGTCGCCGTGCGGCCGCGCCAGCTCCAGCGCCTCGTTGCGGTTGTGGGCGAAGTCCACCCAGGGCCGCTCATGCAGGCTGCCGGGCACGCCTTCCATGCACTCGCGCACCAGGGCCTGCGTGCCATCGCTGGAGCCCGTGTCCACGATCACCCAATGGTCCACCCACGGCTTGACCGAGGCCAGGCAGCGCGCGATCACCGGGGCCTCGTTCTTGACGATCATGTTCAGGCAGATGCGTGGGCGCGTACTTGCCGAGGATTTCTGCATGGTCTTGGTCACCGGCAATCACCGGTAGATCGGCCGGTTCGGAGTGCATGAGTGCACTGCCGTACAGACCCGTTGCAAGGGGGGGGCTATCTGTGCCTACTGGCACATGAAGGTAACACTCACCCCTGTCGTCTGGGAGGCATAGGTTTGATTGCTGTCCGACAGGCTCACGGCGACGAGGTCCCCTGCGACGAAGGTTTGGGACCCGTTGACGTTGCAAGTAGGTTGAGACGGGGTAAGTGTGCAACTGGCAATGGTGACCGTGTTCTTGCGCAGGTTCACCTGAACGTTCGCCAAATTCTTGCTGCCGGTCTGTGCGGCCCAGATGCTGCCAGAGCAGTTGAGCGGCACCACGCGAAGCGAATCCTGCTCGTTTGCGGCGAGCGTGCTTCCGGCCAGCAGGTAATGCGGGCTGCTGAAGCTATTGCTGCCGTTGGTCGATGGAACGATATAGGTCTGTATGAAGCCGCCCGAGCCGCTAGGCCCCGGTGCTCCCGCCGCCCCCGTCGCCCCCGTCGCCCCGGTGGGGCCTGTGGGCCCTTGCAGGCCTGCGCCCGTGGCGCCCGTCGCACCGGTTGCCCCAGTGACACCCTGCGTGCCAGGCCCCCCTTGCGCGCCAGTTGGCCCTGTGAGGCCGTTGGCACCTGTCACGCCTGTGGCTCCTGTTACTCCCGTGGCGCCAGTGACACCTGTGGCTCCAGTTGCCCCCGTAGGCCCGGTTGCTCCAGTCGCACCCGTTGCTCCAGTAGCACCCGTTGCTCCTGTGCCTGTGGCACCCGTGACACCTGTGGGTCCCGTTACGCCAGTCGCCCCAGTGGGGCCTGCGGTGCCGACCGCGCCTGTTGCGCCGGTGACGCCTGCAGCTCCCGTGGGTCCCGTCACGCCGGTGGCGCCAGTTGCCCCGGTCGCTCCTGTGGCACCTCCGCCCACGCCGGGCGCGCAATGCACCAACTGCCCTGTGGCACCGTCAAGGCACAACAACTGGTTGCTGGTGGCGGTATCGGCTGGCAGGGCCGGCACCAGCACCTCGCCTGTGTTCTGCACGCGCAGGCGCTCGGCGCCTGCCGAGTTCTTGATCACGAAATTGCCGCCGGCCGGCATGGTAATGCTCACATCGGCGGCGTGCGCTGCGGGGCTGAAGATGCCTGCACTGAGACAGATGCTCCAGAAGAGACGGGAGTGGATGCAGGAGGTGCGAGGGTCCATGGTTCAGAAAGTGCTTGGATGACAGCGCGCAGAAAACTGGCGCCAGGGTTGCTGGCGCCAGTTTCGAAAGAGGGGGGCGTCGGTCAGGGCGACGAGAACTGCAAGGGCCAGGAGATAGTGGCAGGCAGGCCCATGCTGGTGAGCGGTGTCTCGACGAGCGGGAAGACGGTCTGGGGTGAAGATGAGGCTATGCAGGCGCCTGTCGAATAATCTTCAGCCGATTGGATGGTGCCGTTGATGCCCAGGCTCAACTGCGTCTTGGCCTGCACCACGCCATTGGCGTCTGCTCCACCCAGTACATAGAATTTGCCGGCATTCTTCGCATACACCAGCGTCCTGGCAAAGCGCGGATACAGCTGCGTCGAGTTGAGTGACGCCAGGTACGGCTGTCCCGTGCAATCGGTGCTGGCAAAGAGCAGGTTGGTGTCGTTCTGATAGCCGCCTTCGGGGCGGAACTTGACGAGATGGAAGGTCGAGGTGAGCACGCTGATCGTGCTGTAGTTGGTGGTAGCGAGGCCGACCACCGTACCCAGTGCTGCGCCGCCGCTGTCCCTCAGCGTGACACCGCCCCCGCCTGCTGGGCCGGTCGCTCCGGTGGAGCCCGTATTGCCTGTGGCGCCCGTGACACCTTGCACGCCCTGGATGCCTTGGGGACCCGTGGGACCCGCCACCCCCGCCCCTGTGGGGCCGGTAACTCCGATAAGGCCCTGAACCCCCTGCGGACCGGTCGGCCCTGTGACTCCGGCACCCGTGGGGCCTGTGGCACCCGTGATGCCGGTGGCCCCAGTGGGGCCGGTGGGACCGGCTGCGCCTGTGACTCCCGTGGCGCCTGCAGGGCCGATGGCACCTGTCGAACCTGTGGCCCCCGTGGCGCCTGTCGCTCCCGTGGCACCTCCACCCACGCCCGCCGCGCAATGCGTGAGCTGGCCCGAGACGCCATCAAAACACAGCAACTGGTTGCTGGTGGCCGTATCGGCCGGCAAGGCCGGCACCAGTACCTCGCCGGTACGCTGCACGCGCAGGCGCTCGGCACCCACGGAGTTCTTGATCACGAAATCGCCATTGGCTGGCAGGGTGATGGAGACATCGGCCGCGAGTGCTGCGGAGGTGTGCAGGCCTGCGCCCGCAAACATCGCAAGCAGCAGGGCCGGGACAGGGCGACGGTTCTGGTGCATGTCCGCTCCTCAGATCCGTGTGTTGCGGCGCTGGCGGTGCAGGGCCATGCCGCCGAGCAGCAGGCTCATCAGCATCAGCCCGTAGGTGCTGAGCGTGGGGATGCTGGCCGGAGCCGTTACCACAGGCGCTCCGATCTGCACGTTGCCAGGCACCACGCTGCCGCTGCTGTTGACCAGGGTCGCCGACGGCCCCATGGTCACCACGGCGGTGCCAGGGCCGGAAGAGGTCAGTACCACCGGCCTGCCAGGAGAGCCCAGGGTAAGGGTGCCCAGCACCGTGAGGTTGGTGCCTGCCGGCAGAACGATGGTGGGAGGCGTTGCGCTGGTGCTGATCAGCGTGAGGTCCTTCACGATGATGTTGCCGCTCAGTTGCAGGGTGGAGCCGGCTGCGCACGAGTCGGACAGCACCACGCTGCTGGTGCCCAGGTTCAACGGCACGGTGCTGGTGAGATCGCCGCTGACGTTGAGCTGGCCCCCGGCGCCGGTGACCGTCGCGCCGGTGTCGAAGCTGAAGGACCCCGTGTCGAACGTCCCTGTGCCCAGTGTCAACTCGCCCTGCATGAGGACCGCCGTGCATGGCAGCTGGAACGAGCCGCCGGCCAGATCGATGCTGCCTCCCGCCGGAACGACCATCTGTCCCCACGCCGAGCCGCACAGCGCCGTGCCCAGGGCCAGCGACGCAGCCCAACGTTTTCCGAAACCTGCCATGAGTCCGATCTCCCGCGTACAGACGGCAATGCGCCTGTCTGATTTTTGTAGAGGCAGGCACCCCCGTGGATAGGGCGCAGCACTGCCGAAGTCGGGCAAATGATCAGATAGAAAATGATTCTCTTGTAAGAAAAATTAACAATTGATTATGCGTTTTCATTTTTAGCAAGCTATCGGTTTGCGCGGAGGGATGGGGTTTACCAATCCTCCTTGACCGCCAGCACTGCCTCGCGCCCTGCAGCCGCACGCCCGGCCAGCCAGGCCGTCAGCGTGCCTGCTGCGATCACGCTGGCAGCCAGCGCCAAAAGGCGGGACCACGGCAGGGACAGCTCCATGGTCCAGTGAAAGCTTTGCGGATTCACCACGTGCACCAGGATCACGGCCACGCCCAGGCCCAGCAGGCTGCCGGCGATGGCGCCCGCCGTGGTCCAGGCCATGCCTTCGCCAGCCACCACGGCCAGGATGTCGCGCCGCGTCAGGCCCAGGTGGGCCAGCAGGCCGAATTCCTTGCGCCGCGCCAGAACCTGGGCGCTGAAGCTGGCGGCAATGCCGAACAGGCCGATGCCGATGGCCACGGCCTGTAGCCAGTAGGTCACGGCAAAGCTGCGGTCGAAGATGCGCATGGAGCGCTCGCGCAGCGCGCCGCTGCTGGCGAACTCCAGTGCCTGCGCGGCGCCCGGCCCGGTCAGCAGGGACTGGATGCGCGCCTGAAGCTGTTGCGCCGTGGCCGTGTCGTCGCCGTCCGGCCAGATGGCGATTTCGGTGGGGCCTGCCGTGGTGGCGCTGCCGTCGGCAAGCCGTTGGTAGTCATCCCAGTCCATGGCGATGGCGCCGAACTGGCGCACATAGTCGCGCCAGATGCCGGCCACAAACACGCGGGAATCTTCGGACGGCAGGGCCTGGGCCAGCAGCGGCCACTCCTGGCCCGGCCGCACGCCATAGAGTTGAGCCACCGCTTCGCTGACATAGACGGGCGTGCTGCCAGCGGGCGCTTGCAAGGGGCCTTGTATCCACGGCAACTGCTGGCCCTGGGGGCCATGCAGCGGACGCAGCAGCAGGCTGACGGCGGGGCGATCCGGGCTGAGCCACAGGCTGGTGCTGCGCATGGGCTGGGCGCGCTGCACGCCAGGCAGGGCGGCAATGCGCGCGGCCAGATCGGCAGGCAGGGGCGCGGCATCGGCACGGCCTGCGCTGCCGGAGGTGCGCAGGTACAGCGGGGCGGGCAGCACGGCGTCCAGCCAGGTGATCATGCTGTCCCTGAAGCTGGCCACCATCACGGTCAGCGCCACGGCCAGGCTCAGGCTGGCCACCACGCCGCCCACGGCCACGGTGGTGCTGCGGCGCATGCGCCGTGCGCGCTCCACGGGCAGCAGGGCCAGCGGCTGGCGCAGCAGCGATTGCGGCACCAGGCGCAACAGCTGGCCCAGCAACCAGGGCAGGGCGGCCATGCCGCCCAGAAGCAGCAGGGCCACGGCTGCATAGGCGGCCAGGGGAATGCCGGCCACGGGCGGCACAAAGGCCAGGGCCACGCTGGCTGCCATCAGCAGCAGGGCCGGCAGGCCGCGCGCCGCGCGTTCGGAGCCCGCGCCCTGGCCCTTGAGCGTGGCGGCGGGCGGCAACTCCATGGCCTGGCGCGCCGGCCACCAGCCGCCAGCCACGGTGGCGGCCACGCCGAGCAGTCCAAAGGTCAGCGCGGCGCCGGCGCTCCACTGCAGCGCGGGCTGCACGCCGGCAAAGTAGCCGCCGCCCAGGTCACCGCCCAGCAGGTGCAGGGCCAGCCAGGCCAGGCCCGCGCCCAGTGCAATGCCGGCCGCGCTGCCCACAATACCCAGCAGCAGCGATTCCAGCAGCACCAGGCCCAGGCGCTGGCGAGGCGTCAGTCCCAGCACGGCCAGCAGGGCGAACTGCGGCGCGCGCTGGGCCACGCTGAGCGCCAGCACCGAGAACACCAGGAACGCCCCCGTGAACAGCGCCACCAGGGCCAGCACCGTGAGGTTGACGCGGTAGGCGCGCGACATCTCGGCAATTCGCTGCTGGTCGTCGCCGGGGCGGCTGGCCAGGGCCTGGGCGGGCCAGTCGGGCAGGCGGCGCAGCTCGGCCAGCAGGGACTCGCGCGTGGCGCCTTCGGCCAGCAGCACATCGATGCGGTCCACCTGGCCCCAGCGCTGCAGGCTGTCCTGCAGCGCGCCGATGTCCATCACGGCCAGCGGCGGGCCGGATGCGGCCACCGTGCCCGCGATGCGCAGGGTCTGCGCGCGCCCGCCCAGTTGCCATGGCAGGGGCGTGTGCCGAGCCTGCTCCGGCGTCAGGCCCAGGGCTTCGAGTGCCGTTGCATTGAGGAAGACCGCATCGGGCGCGAACAGGTCCAGACGCCCGCCGCCATCGAACAGCCGGGGCATGAGCGCAGGCGCTACGGGCGCCAGCCGCAGCGCATCGCCGCCCAGCACGCGCAACTGCACCGGCGTGGCGGTGCCGGCCAGGGCCGTGGCTTCGATCCAGGGTGCGGCCAGGCTGACCTGGGGCTGCTGCGCAACACGGCCATACAGCGATTCGGGCAGGCCGCCCTGCATGGCACGCAGCTCCAGGTCCGGCTGGCCGCTGACCGTGCGCAAGGCGCGCGAGAACTCATCGAGCGCGGACTGGTTGATCACATGCACGGCAAAGCCCAGGGCCACGCCCAGCATGATGGCCACCAGGGCGGTGGCCGTGCGCCAGGGATGCTGGCGCAGCTCCTGCCAGGAAAAGGTGCGAAGCAGGGCGAGCATGGGCGGGCGATCTTTGGCGCTAGGCGGGCTGCATGCCCTGTGCGGTCAGGCGCAGCACGCGGTCGGCACGGCGCGCGGCCTCGATGGAGTGCGTGACCAGCACCAGGGCGGCCTGGTGTTCCCGGGTCTGCTGCAGCAGCAGTTCCATGACCTGTGCGGCCGTGCCGGGGTCCAGGTTGCCGGTGGGCTCGTCGGCCAGCAGCAGGGCCGGGCCGTGGACCAGGGCGCGTGCAATGGCCACGCGCTGCAGCTGGCCGCCGCTGAGCTGCCAGGGCAGGCGCTGCTCCAGCCCCTGCAGCCCGACGGCCTGCAGCAGTTGCTGCACGCGCTGGCGGCCCGCCGCATCCAGCCGCTGCAGCAGCATCAGCGGCAGGGCCACGTTGTGCCAGACATCCAGGTGCGGCAGCACATGGAAGGCCTGGAACACGAAGCCCACATGGCTGCGCCGCCACAGCGCACGGCCGGTTTCATCCAGGGCCGACAGGTCCTGGCCTTCGTGCAGCACGCGGCCCTGCTGCCACTCATCGAGCCCGGCCAGGCAGTTGAGAAAGGTGGACTTGCCCACGCCCGAGTCACCCACGATGGCCACGAACTCGCCGCGCGCCACGCTGCAGTCCACGTTCTCGAAGATGGCGGTTTCCGTGCCGCCGTCGTTGCGGTAGCGCCGCGCCAGGCCCTGGACCTGAAGCAGCGGCGGCTGAGTCAGTGGCGTGTTGTCCCGGGGCGCGGCAGTCATGAAGGCGGTTTCCTGTTCAGCCGTTGCGGGCCTGGTTTGCTGCAGCCACCACGGCCATTGCTGCCTGCAGCAGTTGCTGCTGGGCATCGGGCGCGTCGCAGGCAATGGCATGGCGGGCGGGCATGCTGCGCAGCCAGGTGATCTGGCGCTTGGCCAGCTGGCGCGTGGCGGCAATGCCGCGTTCGCGCAGCGAGTTCATGGAGTACAGGCCGTCCAGCGATTCCCAGGCCTGGCGGTAGCCCACGCAGCGGATGGAGGGCAGGTCCAGGTGCAGGTCGCCGCGCGCGCGCAGCTGTTGCACTTCGTCGATGAAGCCGGCGCTCAGCATGGCGTCGAAGCGCTGGGCGATGCGCGCATGCAGCCAGGCGCGGTCCTGCGGCTCCAGCGAGAAGAAGCCGCCGGGGCTGATCAGGCCCTGTGCCGCATCCTTGCCCGCCCGCGTATGAAAGCTGGACAGCGGTTTGCCCGACACATGCCAGACCTCCAGCGCGCGCTGTATGCGCTGGCTGTCGGCCGGCGCCAGGCGTGCTGCCGTGGTGGGATCGACCTGGGCCAGCAGCGCATGCATGGCGGGCCAGCCGATCTGCGCGGCCTGGGCGTCCAGCCGCTCGCGCACGGCGGGGTCGGCGGCCGGCATGTCGTCAATGCCATCCTGCAGGGCCTTGAAATACAGCATGGTGCCGCCCACCAGCAGCGGCAGGGCGCCGCGCGCGCGGATCTCGGCCACCAGGCGCTGCGTGTCCTGCACGAATTCGGCCGCGCTGTAGGCCTGCAGCGGGTCGCGGATATCGATCAGGTGATGGGGGCAGGCAGCCAGTTCTTCGGGCGTGGGCTTGGCCGTGCCGATGTCCATGCCGCGATAGACCAGGGCCGAGTCCACGCTGATGATTTCTGCGGCCTGGCCGCGTTCGGCCAGCAGCCTGGCCAGGGCCAGGGCGGCAGCGGTCTTGCCGGAAGCGGTGGGGCCGGCGATGGCCAGGCAGGGGAGCGGGGAAACGGTGGACATTCGAGAAACGGGAACGCAGGAAAGTGGAATCAGCGGTGGTCATCGACCCGGCCGTGGCGGCGCACCAGCCCCCAGGCGACCAGGGCCGTGCACACGCCCCAGAACCAGATGCCGAAGGCCATGGGCCGGGTGGACTGGCCGTCCAGGTGCAGGCCCAGCCAGTGTCCCATGGCAAAGGCGATGAGCATCATGGTGAAGCCGTTCAGCGCCGAGGCCGTGCCCGCCGACTGCGGGAAGGGCGCGATGGCATTGCTCTGGCCGCAGGGCATGTGCACGCCATGGGCGATCTGGAAGATATAGAAGGGCAGGGCATAGGCCCAGAGGCTGCGCGCATCGGCCAGCGCCGCAATGCCGATGGCCGTGGCCGACAGCAGGCTGGCCAGCCCGGCAATCTGCACGGCGCGCCGCACATCCATGCGCTGCAGCAGCCAGCGGCACAGGAAGGTGCCCGCGATGTAGCACAGCGCATTGCTGCCCATCAGCAGGCCGTAGCCCGTGCGGCTCACGCCCAGCACATGGATATAGGTGAAGGAAGATGCGGCCAGGTTGGTGAACAGGGCCGCATAGGTGCAGCAGGTCAGCAACTGGTAGGACTGGAATCCCGGGTGGCGCAAGATGGTGATCCAGTTGCGCGCCAGGGCCAGCGGCTGCAGCGCCGTGGGATTGGTGCGGGCCAGTGTCTCCGTGAAGCGCAGGGCCACCAGCAGCAGGGCCAGCGCACCCATCACGGCCTGGGCCAGCATGGTCGAGCGCCAGCCCAGCGAATCCACCAGCAGGCTGCCGCTGACGGGGCTCAGGAAGGCGATCACGCCCAGCCCGGTCAGCGCCTTGGACATGACCTGGGCGCCCAGGTGCGGTGCGAACAGGTCGCGCACCATGGCGCGTGCACACATCACGCCGGCGCCCAGCGATGCCCCCTGCAGCGCGCGCCAGGCGATCAGCGACGCCATGGTCTCGGCACTGGCGCTGCCCAGCGCGGCCAGCACGTAGATGGACATGCCCGCCAGCAGGATGGGCCGGCGCCCGAAGCGGTCGGACAGCGGCCCCCAGGCCAGTTGCGAGCAGCCGAAGGCCAGCAGGAACGCCGTCAGCGTGAGCTGCACCTGGGACACCTGGGTGGAGAAGGCCGCCTGTATCGACGGCAGGGCCGGCAGGTACAGGTCGGTGGCCAGCGGCTGCAGTCCCAGCAGCAGGCCGAGCAGGACAACGACCAGGACGGGGGACATGGCCGGCTGCGCTTGCGCGGCGGCGGGAGACAGGGGCGCTGACATAGGCGACCGAGGGTAGCAGAGAACAAGGGGTGCCGCTGTCCATGTTCGGGCGGTGCATATCCATCTGCGGATTGCGCAGTTGGGAACCGGCCGGGCCCTGCCTACATTGCATTGCAGAGGAATCAACCCGATCAACGCAACTGTGAACAAAGGACCGCAATGGCAACGCTGACCGCTTTCTCCTCCCTTCCCGCCGCGCTGCGCCAGGGGGCGTGCACCCTGCTGTGGAGCGTGGCCCTGGTCGGTGGTGCGGCCCATGCCAATGCGCCTGTGCCCGAAGGCCCGCTGGTCAGCACCGAATGGTTGGCGGCCAACCTCAACCGCGCCGATGTGCGCATCGTCGAGGTCAGCGTCAACCCCGGCCTGTACGAGCGCTCCCATGTGCCGGGCGCCGTCAACTTCTCTTGGCACAACGACCTCAATGACAAGGTGCGCCGCGACATCGTGGGCAAGGAGCAGTTCGAGAAGCTGCTGTCCCAGGCCGGCGTGAAGGAAGGCAACACGGTCGTGCTGTACGGCGATACCAACAACTGGTTCGCAGCCTGGGGGGCCTGGGTCTTCGACATCTATGGCGTGCAGAACGTCAAGCTGCTGGACGGCGGCCGAAAGAAGTGGGAGGCCGAGAACCGCCCCCTCAACAACCGCGCCCCGGAATATGCGGCCACCACCTACCGCGTGGGCAAGGTCAACACCGCGCTGCGCGCGCGCCTGACCGATGCGCTGGCCTCGGCCGAGGGGCGCAGCGACGCCAGGCTCGTCGACATCCGCTCGGCCGACGAATACCAGGGCAAGGTCTTCGCCCCGGCCGGCGTGCCGGAGCTGGCCATCCGCGCCGGCCACATCCCCGGCGCCGTCAACGTGCCCTGGGGGCAGGCCGTGCGCGAGGACGGCAGCTTCAAGTCCGCCGAAGAACTCAAGAAGCTCTATGCGGGCGTGGGCATCGACGGCAGCAAGCCCGTCATCACCTACTGCCGCATTGGCGAGCGCTCCAGCCACACCTGGTTTGCGCTGTCCAAGATCCTGGGCTATCAGGTGCGCAACTACGACGGCTCGTGGACCGAATACGGCAACTCCGTGGGTGTGCCCATCAACAACCCGGCCGGCACGGTCTGGGCCGCGAAATGATCCTGCAGTCGATCAACCTGTCTTGAAGGCGGGGGCCGGGCGAGGGGTGTCGGTGCTCTTGGTTTGACGGATCAGGGGTGGTGACGAGTGGCTTTGGCAAAAGCTCGGCTCCTTTGGGGCCCGCAGACTGCGGGCCCCTTTTTTTATGCGTGGGATGGCAACAAAGGGGGCAGGAATGACAAGCGTGACCGGTGAGCACACGCAGAACGTGAATGGCAGACACAGGGCAAGGGACTGGACCAGATGGCTGCCCTTGGCCGCCGTGCTGGCCGCAGCCTGGCCTGTGGCGGCGCAGCTGCAGCTGCAAGGCGGCGGGCGCACCCTGGTCTTTGCGCTGGCGCTGGGCCTGCTGCTGGGGCTGGTGCTGCAGCGCTCGCGCTTTTGCTTTTACTGCCATGCGCGCGACTGGTTCGAGTTCGGCGACCCGCGCGGCGTGCTCTCCATCCTGCTGGCGCTTGCCGTGGGATCGGCGGGCATGACCGTGGTGCTGGGCAGCTGGGTGGCCGTGCCCCAGCCGGGCCAGTTGCCGCCCGACATGCACATAGGTCCCGTGAGCTGGGTGCTGGTGCTGGCGGGCCTGGCCTTTGGCGCGGGCATGTCGGTCTCGGGCTCGTGCATCAGCGCCCACTGGTACCGGCTGGGCGAGGGATCGCCCGTGGCGCCGTTTGCCCTGGTCGGCACGGGCCTGGGCTTCGTGCTGGGGTTTCGCAGCTGGAACCCGCTTTACAGCCTGGCCATTGCCGATGCACCCGTCATCTGGCTGCCGGCGCATCTGGGCTATGGCGGCGCGCTGGCGCTGCAACTGGCCGTGCTGGGACTGCTGGCGGCCTGGGTCTGGGGCATTCATGGGCGCTCGGGTCGCGCACAGCCACGGCCTGCAGCAGAACCGGCGCAGCCACCGGGCCTGCGCCAGCTGTGGCTGTCACTGTGGCAAGGCCGCTGGAATGCCGCGCTGGGCGGCCTGGCCGTGGGCCTGATCGCGGCCGCCGCCATCGTGCGCATGCGGCCGCTGGGCGTGACCACCACGCTGGGCAGCACCGTGCGCGGCTGGGCCCAGGCGGGCGGCTGGGTGCCCGAGCGCCTGCATGGCCTGGATACCCTGGGCGGATGCGCCACCGCCGTACTCAACAGCCTGCTCACGCCCCATGCCGTGCTGCTGCTGGGCCTGGTGGCCGGTGCCTGGGGCGCTGCCGTGGCCAGCCGCCAGTGGACGCCGCGCCGCCCCACCTGGCGCGATGCGGCACGCGGCCTGGCCGGTGGCGCCTTGCTGGGATGGGGCGCCATGACGGGGCTGGGCTGCACCATTGGCACGCTGCTGTCGGGCAGCATGGCGGGCGCGCTGTCGGGCTGGGTCTTTGGCGCGGCCGTGTTCACGGCGCTGTGGGCGGGTTTCGTGCTGCGGCGCTGGCAGGCCAGCCGGGACTGAGGGCCTTCAGCCGGCAGCCACACCCAGCAGCAGATCCGCAATCTCCTCCGGATACCGCTGCCGGCTTCCGTCGATGAGCACGCAGCCGGGCGCCTCGGGGTCGGGCCTGGCCAGGGGCATGCCGTGGTCGATGAGGGCCTGGGCGCAGCCCAGCCAGTCGCCGCCGCCGGGTTCCGTGGATTCGGGCTGGTTCAGCGATGCCCAGCACAGGGTGCCTGCGCAGTTGTCGCCATAGGCGTGGCGCTCGGTCCACTGTGCGCCGTGCTCCAGCAGGAAGCGCGCCATGGCGGCATCGCCACGGAACACGGCCTGGTTCAGTGCGGAGGCATCCCAGTCGCCGCCGCGCGCGGCGATGGGCCAGCCCAGTTCCACCATGCAGCGCACGGCGTCCATGCAGCCCAGGGCCGCCAGTTCGGGCAGCATGCGCAGTTGTTCGGGCGCCAGGCCCTGGAGCAGCCCGGGGTGGGCTGCGGCAAGACGGCGGGCCTGTGCTGCGTCGCCCACGGCGCAGGCGGCCAGGAGTTGCTCCTGCGGCGTGGTGGGCTCGCTGCCCGCCGCCTGTTCCAGCAGGGCGGCCACGTCGGCCAGGCCAAAGCGCCGCGCCAGTGCAGCGGCACGCAGGCCCTGCGGCGTGCGGACCGACGGATCGGCGCCGGCATCCAGCAGCGCCTGCACATGGGCGGGCGAGCGGCGCCGGCGGATGGCCCACAGCAGTGGGCGGCCCCATTCGCCCTGGCCGTTGTCCTCGTTCGGATCGGCGCCGTGGTCCAGCAGCAGGCGCAGGGCCTGCACATCGTCCAGGTCCAGCACGCGGAACAGGGCATTGCTGCCGTCCGCGCGTGCGCCGGCTTGCAGCAGCAGCCGCGTGCATTCGCGGCTGGCGGGCGTGCCTTCCAGCGAGTGGTAGAGCGATTCGCCGTCGTTGGGGTCGGCACCGGCCTGTAGCAGCATCTGCGTCAGTTGCGCATCATGGTTCTGGCCTGCTGCGCCATAGAGGGCCGACAGCCGCTCGGTATCGGAGGGGGCCTGCAGCGAGGCGGGTGGCCAGCGGTTGCCTATGGTCTGCAGCGGGTCGGCGCCCGCGTCCAGCAGCCAGCGCGCGCATGCGTGCAGGTGCTCGGTGAATTCGGGCAGGCGCAGCAGGCAGGAATGGGTGACGGCCATCAGCGGCGGCAGCGCCAACGGCCCGCCTGCACGGCGCAGCCAGTCGGGGTCGTTGCGCCCGGCCTCGCGCAGCACGGCCAGATTGCCGGTGGCGCAGGCCACCCAGGGATCACTGCCATCACTGCCCGCCAGTTCCGGCCGCTCGTCCAGCAGGCGCCGGGCCAGCGCGGGCTGCGCGCGGTGCGTGCCGCCCGCCACATCGCCGGCATAGACCAGGGCCAGCCAGTGCAGCCGGGATTTCTCGGGGTCCGCCGCCAGGCGCTGGCATGCCTCGACGTAGCCTGACAGCTCGCTCCATGAAGCGAAACCGTGCTCGCGCGCCACGCAGGACTGGGCGTCGTGCAGTCGCAGGTCCTTGGCGGCCAGTGCCTCATCGGCAAGGCCTTTGGCCGCCGGCAGGTGGGAGCGCAATTGCTCCATGGCCTGGGCCGAGCCTGCGCGATAGGCGGCCAGCAGTTGCTTGGCCTGTTTCTTGAGATGGCCCATGTCGGGCCGGGCGGGGATGCGTTTCACAGGGATACCTCCGTGCACGAAGGCCAATGACCTGCAGCTTGGCGCACAAAGGCATGTGGCAAGAGAAAAACGCCGGGAGGCGCATACAGGTGGGTTCAACCCTTCCCGCAGGTCCGGGTGCGGCCTGGACCGCAAGCGCGGATGTTAGCGCAAGGCGACAGTCATCTGGGTGACAGCCGGCAGCCCCTGCTTGCGGGTTCCTACCCGCATGGCGGGCCAGTTGTCTGGCATAGGCTGCGTCGGCAATCCCGCTTGAACCTGATTTTTTGCGCGCGTTTCCCTCAACACCTTCATCCCAAGGAGACAGTCTTATGCGAGCCCTGCGTTGGAATCGTTGGAAGTATCTCGGTCTGCTGGCGGCCACGGGCCTTGCGGCCTGCGGCGGGGGGGACGGTGATGCGCCCGAGGAGACGCGGGCACAGGACAGCCGCAGCTTTGCGCCGGCCAATCCTTCGGCCACCAGCTTCGACGCGCTGGCCGCCGCTTCGGGCGATGTGGTCGACAACGCCAGCACCAGCCGCTGGGCCGGTGTGCTGGAAGGCGCGGCCTACCGCATCGAGGTGCCGGCCAACTGGAATGGCCGCCTGGTGATGTATGCCCACGGCTATGCGGGCGAGGGCAGTGCGCTCAACGTCACCAATCCGTCCATACGCCGGTACCTGATCCAGAACGGCTATGCCTGGGCGGCGTCCAGCTACAGCAAGAACTACTACGACGTGCGCGCCGGCGTGGAGGACACGAATGCGCTGGCGCTGGCCTTCAACCGCCTGGCCGCATCCCACGGCCGGCCGCTGGCGCAGCCGCAGCGCCTGTACATCACCGGCCATTCCATGGGCGGCCATGTCACGGCGGCGGCCATCGAGGCCGAGGCCCAGGCCACCGCGAGGAACAAGGTGCGCTACCAGGGCGCCGTGCCCATGTGCGGCGTGACGGGAGATACCGAACTGTTCGACTACTTCGCCGCGGCCCAGGTCACCGCGCAGGCCATGGCCGGCGTGGCCCAGCGTCCCGTCACCGAGTGGGCCGCCATCCAGGGCCAGGTGACCTCGGCCCTGTTCACCACCTTTCCGTCGGCTCCCACCGCAACGGGGCGCGCCTATCTGTCGGTCATCCAGAACCTCACGGGTGGCCCGCGCCCGCTGTTCGATCTGGGCGTGGCCGTGGGCGGCTCGTTCGCGCCGGTCTGGGGCGTGTTCGGCAGCGATGGCTCGGTCAACGGCATCCTGAACCGCAATGTGACTGATACCAACCGCTTCACCTACCGCATCGACGGGGATGCCGCGGCCTCGGCCGCGCTCAATGCCGCTGCGCAAAAGCGCACGGCCGCGCCCGATGCCAACCGGCCGCGCCGCGACGGCCTGCGCTGGATTCCCGTGACTTCCGGCGATATCAACATTCCCGTGGTGACCCTGCATACGCTGGGCGATCTGTATGTGCCCTTCAGCATGGAGCAGATCTACCAGCGCCGCGTGGCCGACAAGGGCCGGAGCCAGTGGCTGGTGCAGCGCGCCATCCGCGGCGCATCGCACTGCGACTTCACCGTGGCCGAACAGGTGGAAGCCTTCGATGCCATGGTGCAGTGGGAGCAGGGCGGCGCCAAGCCGGGCGGTGACGATGTGCAGACGGCCGCCACGGTGGCCGCGCCCACCTATGGCTGCCGCTACACGCGCAACACGCTGGGCCCGGATGACAGCACCACCACGCGGCAGTTGCGCGCCGTGATCTCGCAGAACGCGGCAAGCTGCCCGTAGCGCGGAAGGCGGCGCAGGCTGCGCCGCTCAGCGCGGGCTTGCTGGCGCTGTGGGCGCCTGTGCGAGCAGGCGCAGCCCGAACAGCTCGTCCAGCGCCTGCCGGTATTGCTCCATGGCGCGCGACTGGGTGTTGTGGTGGTTGCCGCCTTCGATGAGCACGAAGCGCTTGGGCTCGCTGGCAGCGTCGAAAAGCTGGCGGCCCAGCGTGGCGGGGATCAGCGGGTCGGCGCTGCCGTGCACGACCAGCAGCGGCGAGCCTATGCCGGCCACCTTGTCGATGGAGGCAAAGCGCTGCGTGATCAGCGGCCCCACGGGCAGCCAGCCCCAGCGGAAGCTGCGGACCACGTCGGGAATGCTGGTGAAGGTGGCCTCGACCATGACGCCGGCCTCATCCTGGACGCTGCGCGCCAGGTCGATGGCGATGGCGCCGCCCAGTGAATGGCCGAAGATGAAGCGCGGCCGGCCCGGAGCGTGCCGGCCCAGCCAGTCCCAGCCTGCGCGTGCGTCCTCGGCGGCCGATTCCTCGGACGGCAGGCCGGCGCTGCTCTTGCCAAAGCCCCGGTAGTCGATGGCCAGCACCGAAAAGCCCAGTTCGTGCAGCCGCCGGATGCGCGGCGAGGAGCCGGCAACGTTCCAGCGCGCGCCATGCAGGTACAGCAGCACGGGGGCGTTGCCGGCCGTGGCCGGCTGGGACAGCCACAGCGCATGCAGGCGGGCGCCGTCCTGCGCTGGCATGTCGATCCAGACATCTTCCATGCCGGCCGTGTTGGCGCCGGGCCAGCTGCGGTCGCTGGGCTGGAAGATCCATTCGCGCTGCTTGGTGTCCAGCACGGAGCAGCCGCTGGCCGCCAGCAGCGCGGCCACGCCCAGCGCCGCCGTGATCCGGTGCAGGCGCCTTCGGGGCCACAGAAAGGGAAGCATTGAGGGCATGACGCAACAATGGATGCACGGGCCGGCCAAAAGTTCAGCGCCGCTGCCCTGCGGGCCGGCGCTGTCATGGATTGGCGCTATTCTTGCCGCTGGTTCGCGGGCCGACAAGGCGATGCGGACCTCTCCCCACTGTTGATGAGTGAACCTGTATGCCGATACGCCTGGGCCTGGCCGCCAACCGAATCCACCACCAAACCGAGGATGCCGCACTGTTCGGCTGGCTGCGCGCCTGCGAGTCCGGCATCCGCGAGCTGCAGCTGGGCCTGCATGCCGTGGGCCGTACCTTCGACGCCATCCAGGCCGCCGGCATGCTGGCGTCCTACCGGGGCCTGCGCCGCTATCCCTATGGCCGCGAAGGCGGGCTGATGAAGCTGGTGGCCGAGGTGGTGGGCGTGGAAGGCGACGAGCGCACGATTGACGGCGCCATTTATCTGACCGACCCGGTCGATCCGTCCTCCATCTTCCCCGAGGCCGTGGCGCTCAAGCGCCAATGCGTGATCCACGGCAAGCCCTTCCTGTCCACCGTGGCCTCGGCGCGCGACTGGATCGAGATGGAGCGCATCCATGCCGGCCTTCCCAGGGATGCGGGCGCGCAGCGCTTCCATGACTATGCGCAGCAGACGCTGGCGCTGATCGCCCACGATGCGCTCAAGCCCACGATGCTGGATTTCGCGGCGCGCAACTTCGAGCTGCTGTCGCGCTTTGGCCGGCGCGTGGGCACGGGCACCACGGGCCAGCGGCTCAACGAAATGGCCTGGAGCCGTGGCTGGCCCGAGGACCGGCCCTGGGTGGACCGCTACAACAGCGGCCCGCTGGGCGGCGATGCGCAGATCGCCGACCTGGTGCTGGACCGCCGCTGCCAGCGCGTGATCTTCTTCGAGGACCCGCATGTGGCGCGCCAGCACGAGGCCGACATCCAGCTGCTGGAGCGCGCCGTGACCACAGTGACGCACGACACGGTCTGCACCACTTCTCCGGCCGTGGCGCAGCGCTGGTGCGATGCGGCCTTGATGCGCCGCTGAAACCTTCGTCACGCAGACGACAGCCCGCCGGCCTGCGGGTGGGCGAACACCCGTGACCGGCCGAGGGCTTTCTGCAAGACTGGCCGTTTCCAAAACCAAGGAGACAACGATGGTCAGTCAGCTCTTTCGGCGTTCCCGGTATGCCATGGCCCTGCTGGCGCTGCTGCCCGGCTGGGCTGCAGCCCAGGCCCCCGCAGCGCCCGCGCTGCCGCCGCCCGACAGCGTGCGCCTGGAGCAACTGGGGCTGATGCAGGGCTTTCCTCCGGCCGCCGACAAGCGAGTGGACGTGTCCAACGGCTACCGCTATCCGCAACTGCGCTGGGTGGTGCAGCACCTGCGCGAAATCCAGCCCACGCAGAACATCCGGCGCGGCGCGGCGGCGCCCTCGGCCCTGCCCGAAGCCCCCATGGCCCTGGGCGGCCTGCGCTTTGACGACGACAAGGGCCAGCCCGTCACCGTGGACCAATGGCTGGACCGCACCTATACCGACGCCATCGTGGTGCTGCACAAGGGGCGGGTGGTCTTCGAGCGCTACCAGAACCAGATGCAGGCCAGCTCGCCGCACCTGCTGTTCTCGGTCACCAAATCGTTCACCGGCCTGATGGCCGCGCAACTGGCCCACGAGGGGCGCATCGACCCCCAGGCTCTGGTCACTAAATACGTGCCCGAGCTGGAAGGCTCGGCCTGGGGCGACATGACGGTGCGCCAGGTCATGGACATGACGGGCGCCGTGCGCTTTCGCGAGGACTACACCGACCCCAAGACCGAGATCTTCGGCTACTCCTGGGCCTCGGGCATGCTGCCGCGTCCGCCCGGCTACGCGGGGCCGACCAATGTGTACGACTTCCTCAAGACGCTGCCCAAGGAAGGCACGCATGGCGAGGGCTTTGTCTACCGTACCGTGCACTCCGAGGTGCTGGGCTGGATCGTCTCGCGCGTCACGGGCCGGCGCTGGAGCGATCTCATGAGCGAGAACATCTGGCAGAAGCTGGGCATGCAGGAAGACGCCTATGTGATGGTGGACAGCACCGGCACGCCGCTGCAGGGCGCGGGCCTGAACGCCACGGCGCGTGACCTGGCGCGCGTGGGCGAGATGCTGCGCCTGGGCGGCAGCTTCAACGGCCACAAGATCTTCGACAAGGTGGTGCTGGACGACATTGCGCGCGGCGGCGACCGCGAGCAGTTCAAGTTCCGCGGCATCCAGGCCGCGCGGCCCGGCTACAGCTACCGCAACCAGTGGTGGGTGCTGCACAACGCCGACGGCGCCTACGAGGCCGCCGGCATACACGGCCAGTTCATCCACGTGAACCCGGCCGCGCAGATGGTGGTGGTCAAGCTGTCATCGCACCCGGTGGCGGGCGCGGCCTTCACGCATGCGCTGACGCTCAAGGCCTGGGCGGCGCTGGCCGATGCGGTGCGCGACAGGTAGTAGGAACAGGTAGCAGGCAGCAAAAAAGGCAGCGTGCGCAAACACGTTGCCTTCGGCCCGTGGGCAGGCCGGGCCGGCTTCTGATCGCCTGGCACGGCCCGCAATGGAGCGCGCGCGTCAGACCTGGCGGCGCCGCATCCGGGTCATGCCGAACAGGGCCAGCAGGGCCGACATGGCAATCAGGCACCACTGTGACAGGGTGGGCACTGCGGTGGTGGTGGCGGCTGCCGCAGGCATGGCCACGACCACGGGGTCGAGGATGGCGCCGTCCTGGGCTCCGTCATCGTCGCCATCGCCGCCGTCCGTGACGGTGTAGCTGGCAGTGCCACCATTGAAGCTGGAAATCTTCACCCACTGGGCAGGCGTTGCCAGCGGCTTCCATTTCAGCAGAACGGCACCTGCGGGCACGTCTGCATGCGTCACCTGCATGGTCAGCGTGTCGCCGACGGTGCAGTCCCGGGTCTCAAACTCCAGCACGGGCCTGGGCATGTCGGGCACGGCCGTGAAGCCGGCGGGCAAGGGGCCGGGCAGGGCGCTGGTGAATGCGACATGGCGGAAGGTGCAGGTGCCATTGGGCTGGCCTTGCGTGAACTGTGTCCTGCTCGTTCCATCGGCGTGCTGTGTGAGGCCGAGAACAGTCACGGAGACGGTGCCGGTTGCGGCTGCGTAGTTCAAGGGATCGCTGCTGGCCTTGGTCCCCCGCACGACGCAGGTGCCCGTGGCCGTGCCGGTCAACTGGTTGCCGCTGACCGTGCATGGCCCGCTCAGGAGCTGGAAGGCGGGGGTGGCGTTGCCTATGCCGCCGCTCAGGGCCAGGGTGGTGGTTTCGCCCACGGCGACGGCTGTCGGCGTCGCGGTCACCGTGGCTGCCTGGGGCTCGGGGATCTTGATGGGATTGAGCGTGTAGCTGCGGTCCAGCGTATTGGCTTTGCTGTCGGTGACCCGGATCGTGAACGAGGTGCTGCCTGCGGCCGTGGGCGTGCCGCTGATCGTGCCTGTGGCGGGGTCCAGTTCAAGTCCTGCAGGCAGCGCTCCGCTTTGCAGTGCAAACGTGTAGGGTGCGCCCAGGCCGCCGGTTGCCGTCAGTGTCCGGGAGTACAGGCTGCCGACCTGGGGGCTGGGCAAGGTCGAGGGGCTGATGCTCAGGGGAATGAAGGGCTCGACGGAAACGGACTGCAGAGCCGCACCCACAATGTCGGCGGCCGAGAAAGTGATTTTCACGGTGCTGCTGTTGGTGATGGGCTCGTCCAGCGCAATGGTGGAGATGCCCACCGGTGCCGTCTTGGTGTACGTCACGGCGCCCGATGTGATGGTCAGTTGCAACGGATTGGCCGTGCTGTTGCGCATCACGAATGATTGGAAATTGATCTTTCCGGTGAGAGCCGACACCGACCAGGATGCAAAGGGATAGGCCGAGCCGCTGATTCGAAAGCTCATCCAGCCGTTGCTGTCGGTGCCGCAGCGGGTGGTGCCGCCGACCATCTGTGCGGAGAAAAAATAGTAGGGCGATGAAGGCGTCGTGTCAGTCGTGGATCTGCAGTTGCCGTTGACATCCAGATTGGGTTTGAAGCCGAGGGATTCATAGGCGAAGGCATTGCCCAGCGACAGGGCAGCGGCGCCGACGAGCAGCGCTTTGGTGATGGGTCCAGGGAGCATGGGGAACGGGGGTGGAGACAGGGCGCGCTGAGTGTCCTCTCCCGTTGGCCGGCGAATCTGAGCAATTCTGAGAATTGGCTTTCAATAGCGAAGGCCGTCGCGCTTTCTGTGTGCGGGCCAGCCATGAAAAAAGCCCATGCAGCAGGCTGCATGGGCTTTCGTCAGGGATGGGGAGCGCTGATGCTCAGATCACGCCCTGGGCCAGCATGGCGTCGGCCACCTTGACGAAACCGGCGATGTTGGCGCCGTCGATGTAGCTGACCGTGCCGTCCTCGCGCTTGCCGTACTTCAGGCAGGCGGCGTGGATGCCTTGCATGATCTGCAGCAGGCGGGCATCGACTTCCTCGGCGGGCCAGGACAGGCGGGCCGCATTCTGGCTCATCTCCAGGCCCGAGGTGGCCACGCCACCGGCGTTGCTGGCCTTGCCCGGTGCGTACAGCACGCCGGCCTTCTCGAAGGCCTTGGCGGCTTCGATGGTCGAGGGCATGTTGGCGCCTTCGGCCACGCAGATCACGCCGTTGGCGATCAGCACCTTGGCGTCTTCCTCGGTCAGTTCGTTCTGCGTGGCGCAGGGCAGGGCCACGTCCACCTTCAGGTGCCACGGCGTCTTGCCGCGCAGGAACTCGGCACCCACCAGCTTGGCGTACTCGTCCACGCGGCCGTAGCGGTGGTTCTTCACGTCCATGAGGATGGCCAGCTTCTCGGTGGTGAAGCCGTCCTGGTCATACACGGTGCCCGAGGAGTCGGAGACCGACACCACCTTGGCGCCCAGTTGCAGGGCCTTCTCCACGGCGTACTGGGCCACGTTGCCCGAACCCGAGACGGAGACGGTCTTGCCTGCGAAGGACTGGCCGCGCGTGGCCAGCATTTCCTGGGCGAAGTAGACGGTGCCGTAGCCGGTGGCTTCGGGGCGGATCAGCGAGCCGCCGAAGGACAGGCCCTTGCCCGTGAACACGCTGGCGGCGCTGTTGGACAGCTTCTTGTACATGCCGGCCATGAAGCCCACTTCGCGGCCGCCCACGCCGATGTCGCCTGCCGGCACGTCGGTGTCCGGGCCCACGTGGCGGAACAGCTCGGTGACGAAGGCCTGGCAAAAGCGCATGACTTCAGCGGGGCTCTTGCCCTTGGGATCGAAGTCCGAGCCGCCCTTGCCGCCGCCCATGGGCAGCGTGGTCAGCGCGTTCTTGAAGGTCTGCTCGAAGGCCAGGAACTTGAGCACCGACAGCGTGACCGAGGGGTGGAAACGCAGGCCGCCCTTGTAGGGGCCGATGGCCATGCTGTGCTGGATTCGGAAGCCGCGGTTGACCTGCACCTGGCCCTTGTCGTCGGTCCAGCTCACGCGGAACATGACCACGCGCTCGGGCTCGACCAGACGCTCCAGCAGTCCGTGCTCGGCGTACTTGGGGTTCTTCTCGATGAAGGGCCACAGGCTTTCCATCACTTCGGTGACGGCTTGCAGGAATTCGGGCTGGCCGGGGTTGCGTTGCGCCACTTCTTCAAGGAATTGGCCGACGGACTCGTACTTCATGGAAAAACCTCTGACTAAAAAACGGCTGCGGGAAGGGGTGAGTGCAAACCAAAATTATGCCAAAAAGTTATGCCGTCATGCATCGTTTTGGTGAACGGTGCCCGTGCTTGGTGCCTGAATGCCGTTTTTCGGTGCATTTCCTAAGAGGTGCTGGCGGTATTTGGTGCATGGGCAGGGCCTGCGTGCCGCAGTGAGCGCGCAGGCCGCGGCCTGGATCAGCCGTATCCGGTGGCGTGCATGGTCATGGCGAATGGGAATGGCGGGCGCCATGCCAGCTGACATGAAGAGTGGCTAGGAAGGCCTTGCAGCCGGACGGGGCTTGGGCCCGCCCGGCCATCCCATCGCCTGCCTTTCAGCTGCGCTGCAGCTGAGGATGGCGCGCGAACAGGTCGGCCGCCCAGTCCACGAAGGCCCGCACCTTGGCGCTGAGGTGGCGGTTGGGCGGATAGACCACGTGAATGGGCAGCGGCGGCTGGGTCCATTCCGGCAGCACCTCGACCAGTTCGCCGCTGTCGATCAGCGGCTGGGCAAAGGCCGTGACCAGCTGCGCGATGCCAAAGCCCGCCAGCACGGCGGCCGTGTAGGCATTGCTGTCGTTGGCCGCGATGCGGTAGTTGCCCGCCACCTCGATGGATTCATCGCCCCGCTGGAATTCCAGCGGGTACATGCGCCGCGTATGGCCCGAGAAGAAGGCGACGATCTGGTGCTTCGTATCCAGTTCGGACGGATGCTGGGGCACGCCGTGGCGCGCCAGGTAGGCGGGCGAGGCCACGGTGACCCAGTTCATCGAGCCGATGCGCCGCGCCACCAGGGACTGGTCGCTGAGCTCGCCCCCGCGGATCACGCAGTCCACGTTGTCGCTGATCAGGTCCACCAGGCGGTCGCCCACGCCCAGGTCGATCTGTATGTCGGGGTAGCGTTCGCAGAATTCGGTCAGCGCCGGAATGATGATCAGCCGGGCCATGGAGCTGCCCACGTCCAGCCGCAGTCGCCCGCTGGGCGCGGTCTGGGTGTTGACCATGCTGGCTTCGAGATCGTCGAAGTCGTTGAGCAGGCGTGCCGCGCGTTCGTAGTAGGCCGCGCCATCGGGCGTGACGGTGACGCGCCGCGTCGTGCGGTTGAGCAGCTTGACGCGCACGCGCGCCTCCAGCGCCTGTATCTGTTTGGTGACCGTGCCCTTGGGCAGGTCGAGCGAATCGGCGGCGCGGGTGAAGTTGCCGGCTTCCACCACGCGAACGAAGACACGCATGGCCTGGATCTGGTCCATGGAAAGTTGCTCCTGCAGCGCCCGGCAAGGGAATGCCGGCTCGGCGGAATTCTCACATGCGCGGTATCGGGCGATTGTTCGTGAAACGGAAACAGAGCGATGGCTGCGTTGCTATTTCAGACATGGCCGGCGCCGCCTATATTCCAACCATCGACCATCGACCATTGCCGCAGGTTCGCGCCATGTCCACTTCCCCGTCGCTTCCGAACGGCCCCGCCGCCGGGGCGCAGATTGCCGAAACAGAATTCTCCATCGAGCTGCCCGAGCACGGCACCGTGGCTGCGCGCGCCTATGGCCAGCGCAGGCCCGGCACGGTCTCGCCGCTGGTGCTGCATTTCCATGGCGGCACCTTTGTCTGCGGCACGCTGGACAACGGGCGCTACATCGGCCGGCTGCTGGCCGAGGCGGGCGCCGTCGTGGTGTCGCTGGCCTACCCGCTGGCGCCCGAGCATCCGTTTCCCCAGCCCATCGAGGTGGGCTACGCCGTGCTGCAGTGGCTGTACAAGCACCGCGTGAAGATGGCGGGCAAGGGCGCACCGCTGTTCCTCGCGGGTGAAGAAGCCGGCGGCAACCTGGCCGCTGCCGTGGCCGTGATCTCGCGCGACCGGGGCCATCCGCCGCTGGCGGGCCAGATCCTGGTGTCGCCCATGCTCGATCCCTGCACCGGCACCGCCTCGCAGCGCGAGGCAACGCCCGAGGCCGGCGAATGCCGCTGGGCCACGGGCTGGCGCGAGTACCTGAGCTGCCCCAAGGACGCCATGCATCCCTATGCCGTGCCCGGCAGCTCGCTGCGCCTGGCCCAGCTGCCGCCGGCCCTGGTGCTGGTGGGTGGTGACGACCCGCTGCGCGATGAGGCCCAGGCCTATGCGGCCCGCCTGCGCGCGGCCGGGGTGACAGCCAGTAGCCATGTGCTGCCCAGCGCGTCGAACTGGCCGCAGGCCCTGTCCGAGGCCGAGGCCTGTACGGCCTGCAGCGCCGCCGTGTCCCAGCATGTGCATGACTTCTTCGAGGCCACCATGAACAAGCCCGCAGCACCGGGCTAGGCCCCGCGCCGCTGCAGCCGGCGACACCTGCTGCCCCGTTTTCCCCTTCCGCCTTCCCGGCGCGTTCAGGCGCCGGGCGGGCATCGTGTTCCCTGAATTTCGCAAAAAACACCATGTCCACCGAATCCACCTCATCCTCTTCTTCCCCTTCTTTCGCTTCGGCCCAGCGCAAGGGCTGGAGATTGCCGGCCGCCGCTGCGGCCATCCTCGCCGTCAGCGCCGGCCTGTTCGGCCTGCACGGCATCGATGCCAAGGCCGATGACGCGCCCGCCAGCGCTCAGCCCGCCGCCACGCCCGTGTCGGTGGCCACGGTCGCCGAAAGCGAAGTCACCGCCTGGGACGAGTTCTCGGGCCGCCTTGAAGCCGTGGAGCGCGTGGACATCCGCTCGCGCGTGGCTGGCGCCGTGCAGGCCGTGCACTTTCGCGAGGGCGCGCTGGTCAAGCAGGGCGATCTGCTGATCACCATCGATCCCGCACCGTATGCGGCCGAGGTCGAGCGTGCCGAAGCCCAGGTGGCCTCGGCCCAGGCACGCCAGTCCTATGCACGCAGCGAGCAGGAGCGCGCACGCCGCCTGTGGGACGAGCGGGCGATTGCCCAGCGCGAGCTGGACGAGCGCATCAACGCAGGCAGCGAGGCCGAGGCCAATCTGCGCGCGGCCCAGGCATCCCTGCAATCGGCGCGGCTGAACCTGGGCTACACCCAGGTGCGCGCCCCCGTGTCGGGCCGCATCGGCAAGCGCGAGATCACCGTGGGCAACCTGGTGGCCGCAGGCCCGGGCGCGCCGGTGCTGACCACGCTGGTCTCGGTCAGCCCCATCTATGCGAGCTTCGATGCCGATGAGCAGGTCATCACGCGCGCACTCAAGGAGCTGGGCGGTGGCGCGGGCAACCGCGCCAAGATCGACAGCATTCCCGTGCAGATGGGCACGGCCACGGTCGGCAGCACGCCCTTCGAGGGCCGGCTGCAGCTGATCGACAACCAGGTCGATGCCCGAAGCGGCACGGTGCGCGTGCGCGCCGCCTTCGACAACAAGGACGGCGCCCTCATGCCCGGGCAGTTTGCCCGCATCCGCATGGGCCAGGCGCGCGACAGCAGCATGCTGCTGGTCAGCGAGCGCGCCATCGGCACGGACCAGAGCAAGAAGTACGTGATGGTGGTGGGCGGCGACAACAAGGCCGTCTACCGCGAGGTGGCCCTGGGCGCCTCGGTCAACGGCCTGCGCAACGTGACCCAGGGCCTGCAGCCCGGCGAGCGCGTGGTGGTCAACGGCCTGCAGCACATCCGTCCCGGCGCCCTGGTCGCGCCCAAGGAGGTGTCCATGGATGCGCGGGCCGATGCCCGCCAGCCGGGCACCCGGCAGGCAGCCGAACAAGTGGCTGACGCAACCAAGTCCTGATCTAGCCGCACACCTTTCCTGCCTCTGAAATGCCGCCTGACCGCAGGCGGCATGGGCCGCGCTTTGCCGTGGCGGAGCCAAACACCATGAACCTATCCAAATTCTTCATTGACCGGCCGATCTTCGCAGGCGTGCTTTCGCTGCTGATGCTGATCGCCGGCCTGATCGCCATGGGCGGGCTGCCGATCTCGGAATACCCCGAGGTCGCGCCGCCGTCCGTGGTGGTGCGCGCCCAGTACCCGGGCGCCAATCCCAAGGTGATCGCCGAGACCGTGGCCACGCCGCTGGAAGAGCAGATCAACGGCGTCGAAGGCATGCTCTACATGGGCAGCCAGGCCACCAGCGACGGCGTGATGACGCTGACCGTCACCTTCCGCCTGGGCACCGACCCCGACAAGGCGCAGCAGATGGTGCAAAACCGCGTCTCGCAGGCCGAGCCGCGCCTGCCGGAAGAGGTACGCCGCCTGGGCATCACCACGGTCAAGAGCGCACCCGACCTGACCATGGTGGTGCACCTGGTCTCGCCCAACCAGCGCTATGACATCAACTACCTGCGCAACTACGCGGTGCTGAACGTGAAGGACCCGCTGGCGCGCATCGAAGGCGTGGGCCAGATCCAGATCTTCGGCGGCGGCGACTACGCCATGCGCGTGTGGCTGGACCCGCAGAAGGTGGCGCAGCGCGGCCTGTCGGCCAGCGATGTGGTGGCTGCCATCCGCGGCCAGAACGTGCAGGCTGCGGCCGGCGTGGTCGGTGCCTCGCCGGGGCTGCCGGGCGTGGACATGCAACTGTCCATCAACGCCCAGGGCCGCCTGCAAAGCGAGGAGGACTTCGGCGACATCATCGTCAAGAGCGGCTCCGACGGCGCCGTGACCCGCCTGCGCGACATCGGCCGCCTGGAGATGGGCGCGGCCGACTATTCGCTGCGCTCGCTGCTGAACAACGACCCGGCCGTGGGCATGGGCGTGTTCCAGGCGCCGGGCTCCAATGCGCTGGAAATCTCGGCCAACGTGCGCAAGACCATGGAGGCCCTGAACAAGAACATGCCCGAGGGCCTGGAGTACCGCATTGCCTACGACCCCACGCAGTTCGTGCGCGCCTCCATCGAATCGGTGGTGCACACGCTGCTGGAGGCCATCGTGCTCGTGGTGCTGGTGGTGATCCTGTTCCTGCAGACCTGGCGCGCCTCCATCATCCCGCTGCTGGCCGTGCCGGTGTCGGTGATCGGCACCTTCGCCGTGCTGCATCTGCTGGGCTTTTCCATCAACGCGCTGAGCCTGTTCGGCCTGGTGCTGGCCATCGGCATCGTGGTGGATGACGCCATCGTCGTGGTCGAGAACGTGGAGCGCAACATCGAGGCGGGGCTGACGCCGCGCAACGCCACCTATCGCGCCATGCGCGAGGTCTCGGGCCCCATCATTGCCATCGCCCTGGTGCTGGTGGCGGTGTTCGTGCCGCTGGCCTTCATCAGCGGCCTCACGGGCCAGTTCTACAAGCAGTTTGCGGTGACGATCGCCATCTCCACGGTGATCTCGGCCATCAACTCGCTGACGCTGTCGCCCGCGCTGGCGGCCCTGCTGCTGCGCGGCCACGATGCGCCCAAGGACGCGCTGACGCGCGGCATGGACCGGGCCTTCGGCTGGCTGTTCCGCGGCTTCAACCGCATGTTCCACCGGGGCTCCGAGGCCTACAGCGGCGGCGTGGGCCGCGTGATCTCGCGCAAGGCGCTGATGCTGGCCATCTACCTGGCGCTGATCGCCGTGACCTTCGGCCTGTTCAAGGCCGTGCCTTCGGGCTTCGTGCCCGCGCAGGACAAGCAGTACCTGATCGGCTTTGCCCAGTTGCCCGACGGCGCCACGCTGGACCGCACGGACGAGGTGATCCGCCGCATGGGCGAGATCATGAAGGACAACCCCAACGTGGAGGACACCATCGCCTTCCCGGGCCTGTCCATCAACGGCTTCACCAACAGCTCCAACTCGGGCATCGTCTTCGCCACGCTCAAGCCCTTCGACGAGCGCAAGCGCGCCGACCAGAGCGGCGGCGCCGTGGCCGGCCAGCTCAACCAGGCCTTCGCAGGCATCCAGGACGCCTTCATCGTCATGTTCCCGCCGCCACCCGTGGCGGGCCTGGGCACGACGGGCGGCTTCAAGCTGCAGCTGGAAGACCGTGCCTCCCTGGGCTATGACCAGATGGACGCTGCCGTGAAGGCCTTCATGGCCAAGGCCTACCAGACGCCCGAGCTGACCGGCATGTTCACCAGCTGGCAGGTCAACGTGCCCCAGCTGTATGCCGACATCGACCGCACCAAGGCGCGCCAGCTCGGCGTGCCGGTGACGGACATCTTCGACACCATGCAGATCTACCTGGGCAGCCTGTATGCGAACGACTTCAACAAGTTCGGCCGCACCTACAGTGTCCGCGTGCAGGCCGACGCGCCCTACCGCGCGCGTGCCGAGGACGTGGGCATGCTCAAGGTGCGCTCCAGCTCGGGCGAGATGATTCCGCTGTCGGCGCTGATGAAGGTGGACTCCAGCTTCGGCCCCGAGCGCGCCATGCGCTACAACGGCTACCTCACGGCCGACATCAACGGCGGTGCCGCACCGGGCTTCTCTTCGGGCCAGGCGCAGGACGCCATCAAGCGCATCGCGGCCGAGACCCTGCCCAAGGGCATCGACTTCGAATGGACCGACCTGACCTACCAGGAGATCCTGGCCGGCAATTCGGCGGTGATCGTGTTCCCGCTGGCCCTGCTGCTGGTCTTCCTGGTGCTGGCCGCGCAGTACGAGAGCCTGACCCTGCCGATTGCCATCATCCTGATCGTTCCGATGGGCCTGCTGGCGGCCATGACCGGCGTCTGGCTGTCGGGCGGGGACAGCAATGTCTTCACGCAAATCGGGCTCATCGTGCTGGTGGGGTTGAGTGCGAAGAACGCCATCCTGATCGTGGAGTTCGCGCGGGAGCTGGAGTTCGAGGGCCGCACGCCCATACAGGCCGCCATCGAGGCCAGCCGGCTGCGCCTGCGCCCCATCCTGATGACTTCGCTGGCCTTCGTCATGGGCGTGCTGCCCCTGGTGCTGTCCACGGGCGCGGGCTCGGAAATGCGCCGTGCCATGGGCGTGGCCGTGTTCTCGGGAATGATCGGGGTGACGGCCTTCGGCCTGTTCCTGACGCCCGTGTTCTACGTGCTGATGCGCCGCCTGGCAGGCAACCGGCCGCTCAAGCAGCATGGTCCAGAGATGGAGGAAGAGGCCCCTGCACATGCACCCGCCCACGGCCATGCCTCGGGTGGCGGCGCGCTGCCCATGCCCTCTGCTGCGCGTGGCGAGCATGAATGAGCCCACACCACAAGAACAGGAACCGATCATGAAGATCCCATCGCTTTCGAAACTGTCCAGGCGTCTGCTGCCCCTGGTGGCGGCGCTGGCCCTGGCCGGCTGCGCCAGCGTGTCCCAGAGCCTGCCCGAGCTGCCGGCCGCCCCCGCCTTCAAGGAGCAGGGCGCCGCGCCGCAGGCGGGCTGGACACAGGCCCTGCCTGCCGAAGCCCAGGCACGAGGCCAATGGTGGCTGGCCTTTGCCGACCCGGCGCTGGATGCGCTGGTGGACAAGGCCACGCTGGACAACCAGAGCATCCAGGCCGCGGCCGCACGCCTGGCCGAGGCCCGCGCCCTGGCGCGCAGCGCCAATGCCGAGCGCATGCCCCAACTGGGCCTGGGCGCAGGGGCCACGCGCGGCGCGGGGCTGGACAAGGCCTCGGGCACGCGGCCGGCCACCCTGGTCAATGCGGGACTGAACCTGTCGTATGAGGTCGATCTGTTCGGCCGCATTTCCCAGGCGGCCGACGCATCGCGGCTGGACGCCGAGGGCCGCGAGGCCCTGCTGCAAAGCACGCGGCTGGCCGTGCAGGCCGAGGTCGCACAGACCTATCTGCAACTGCGCGCGCTGGACGCCGAGCGCGCCCTGATGCGCGAGACCGTGGAGGCCTACCGCGACACGCTGCGCCTGTCGGAGCGAAGGCTGCAGGCCGGCGACATTGCCGAGCTGGACGTGGCGCGCATCCAGGCCGAGCTGTCGGCCACCGAATCGGATGCGCTGGCGCTGGACCGCCAGCGCGCCCAGGTCGAGCATGCGCTGGCCGTGCTGGTGGGCGACTCGGCCTCGCGCTTCGGCCTGGGCGAAGGCGCCTGGACCACGGCTCTGCCCTCCATCCCAGCCGGCGTGCCGGCCACGGTGCTGATGCGCCGGCCCGACATCTCGGCTGCCCAGCGCGCCGTGTTCGCCGCCCAGTCGCGCGTGGGCGTGGCCAAGACAGCCTGGTTCCCCAGCATCTCGCTGACCGGCGCGGCCGGCCATGCCTCGCCCGAGGTCGGTGACCTGTTCAAGTGGTCCATGCGCTCCTGGGGCGTGGGGGCCCTGCTGTCGCTGCCGCTGTTCGACGGCGGCCGGCGCGAGGCCGGCGTGCAGGCCGCAGGCGCGCAGCTCGATGCCGCGCTGGCCGCCTACCGCCAGCAGGCGCTGGTGGCCTTCCAGGAGGTGGAGGACCAGCTGTCGTCCATCCGCATCCTGCAGGAGCAGTCCACCGTGCAGGGCCAGGCCGTGGTGGCCGCCAAGCGTGCCACCAGCCTTTCGGACACGCGCTACCGCAATGGCTATGTCAGCCAGCTGGACCTGCTGGATGCGCGCCGCAGCGAACTGCGCAACCGCCGCCAGGCGCTGCAGGTGAAGTCTGCGCAGTACCAGGCAGCCGTGGGCCTGATCCGCGCGCTGGGCGGGGGCTGGGATGTGCCGGCTGACGTGCCGGTGGCCCAGGCCGCGCTGCGCTGAGGCTCCCTCAGGCCAGCACGTCAATGGAGCGGAACACGCGCTGCAGCACCGGGTCCGGGCTGTGGCGGCAGGCGTGGACCTGCTCCATGAGGTGGTGCACGAAGCGCTCGGCCACCCAGGGCAGAGGGCCGTGGCCGCGCTGGACCACGCCCACCGTGTGGGGCTCGAACTGCTCGCGCAGGGACAGCGGCACCAAGGTGCCCTGGGGCACGCCCGATTCGATCAGCGGCCAGGGGCACAACGAGAGCATGTCGCTGTGCGCGATCAGGTGCAGCAGCAGCGATGCCGAATGCACCAGGTGGATGTGGCCCACGGGCACGGGCAGGCCGTGGCGCAGGAACAGGCGCCGCACCAGGTCGTCTTCTTCAGGCGGCGTGTAGTTGAGCAGCCAGTCGCAGTCCATCAGCTCGGCCAGCGAACGGGCGCCTGCCAGCGGGTGGCCGGTGCGGGCCACGACGGTGGCGTCATAGCGGAACAGCGGCGTGCCGTGCAGGTCGCCGCCCGAGGGACCCGAAGGCACGCGGCCGATCAGCAGGTCCAGCGTGCCTTCGCGCAGGCGCGGATGGGCCACGGCCGACAGGCCCTCGAACAGCTCCAGCCGTACCTGGGGCAGTTCGGCGCGGAAGGCGCGCAGCACATGGGGCAGCAGGCTCTGGCCCACCCAGGGCGTCACGCCCACGCACAGGCGCGCCACGGCGCAGGTGTCGCGCAGGCGGGCCATTTCATCCTCGGCCTGGGCCATCTGCCCGGTGATCAGCTGGGCGTGACGCAGCAGCGTGCGCCCGGCCGGCGTGAGGACGATGCCGCTGCTCTGGCGCTCGAACAGCGCAAGGCGGTGGCCTTCCTCCAGTTCGCGCAGGGCCTGGGTGATGGCCGACTGCGTGATGCCCAGCGCGCGTGACGCGGCGCGCACGCTGCCGCAGCCAGCCACGGCGACGAGGTAGCGCATCTGGTGCAGCTTCATGGCGGGACCGGCATCGGGGTGGGGCTGGGAATGCATGGGCCGATCTTGCAGATTTCGTGCCATGTCTGCCATCCATGCCATTGCTGTGATCGGCGCATGCCGGGGGATGACAGGCAATGCCTGGCAGGGCAGGCGCTGGCGGTCTTCCGCCCGCTGCCCACGCTTCCTAGACTGCGGGCATGAACATTGACCCGCCCGTTTCCACCATGGCCGAAGCCGCCGATCCGGTGCTGCCCGGCATACGCGCCACGCAGGCTGAGATGGTGGCCCTGCGCCATCACCTGCATGCCCATCCCGAGCTGGCCTTCGAGGAGTTCGCCACCAGCGACTTGGTGGCCGAGCGCCTGGCCTCCTGGGGCTATGAAGTGCACCGGGGCCTGGGAGGCACGGGCGTGGTCGGCACGCTGCGGGTCGGAGCAGGCACGCGCCGGCTGGGCCTGCGCGCCGACATGGACGCGCTGCCCATCCACGAGCAGACCGGCCTGCCCTATGCAAGCCGCCACGCGGGCCGCATGCATGCCTGCGGGCATGACGGCCATACCGCCATCCTGCTGGCCGCCGCGCGCGAGCTGGCCCAGGCGCGCGGCTTCGACGGCACGCTGCACCTGATCTTCCAGCCGGCCGAGGAGGGCCTGGGCGGGGGGCGCAAGATGGTGGAGGACGGCCTGTTCGATCTGTTCCCCTGCGATGCCATCTTTGCGCTGCACAACATGCCGGGCTTTGCCGAGGGGCAGTTCGGCTTTCGCGAGGGCTCGTTCATGGCCTCGTCGGACACGGTGATCATCACCGTGCGCGGCAAGGGCGGCCATGGCTCGGCCCCCCATCTGTCGGCCGACCCGGTGGTGGCGGCGGCCCATCTGGTGCTGGCGCTGCAGACCGTGGTCTCGCGCAATGTCGATCCCCGCGACATGGCCGTGGTCAGCGTGGGCGCCATCCATGGCGGCGATGCGCCCAACGTGATCCCCGGCGAGGTGGAGCTGCGCCTGTCCGTGCGCGCCTACCGGCCCGAGGTGCGTGCCCTGCTGCGCGAACGCATCACCGCGCTGGCCCATGCCCAGGCCGCCACGCTGGGGGCCGAGGCCGTGGTGGACTACCGCTGGCGCTATCCGGCCCTGGTCAACGATGCGGCCAGCACGGCCTTCGCCCGCGAGGTGGCGCGCGACTGGCTGGGCGAGCAGGGGCTGATCGCCGACCTGCAGCCGCTGACGGGCAGCGAGGACTTCTCCTTCATGCTCGAACAATGCCCGGGCAGCTACCTGATCGTGGGCAACGGCGTGGGCGACACGCATGGCACGGGCGGCTGCATGGTCCACAACCCCGGCTACGACTTCAACGACCGCATCCTGCCGCTGGCAGCCACCTACTGGGTGAAGCTGGCCCGGCGTTTTCTGTCCGCCGCCTGAGGCGCCGCGCCCGCACCGGATTCCTTTCACGACTTCACCTGCGATTGCCACCATGCGCACTGCATTTCCTCTCTCCTCCGAGGCCCACCAGGTCCTGAGCCGCCGCAGTCTTCTGGGCGCCGCCGCGCTGGGGCTGGCCTTGCCGGCTGCTGCACAGGTCGGCTTTCCTGCCAAGCCCTTGAAGCTGGTCGTCGGATACCCGGCCGGTGGTTCGGTGGACCTGGTCGCCCGCGTGGTGGGCGATGCGCTGGCCGCGCGGCTGCGCGGCACGGTGGTGGTGGACAACGTGGGCGGGGCGGCGGGTGCCATTGCGGCCCAGCGCGTGGCCTCGGCACCGGCCGATGGCTACACGCTGCTGGTGGGTGCCAGCAACGAGCTGGTGGCCACGCGCATCGTCAACCCCGCGCAGCGCTACGACGGCCGCCGCGATTTCACGCCGCTGGGCCTGGTGGCCACCGGCCCGCTGATCCTGGCCGCACGCCCGGGCCTGGGCGTGAAGAGCATGGCCGACTTGCTGGAGCTGGCGAAGCGCCAGCCCGGCAAGCTCAGCTACGGCAGCTCGGGCGTGGGGTCGACCCTGCATTTCGCGGGAGAGCTGTTCAAGCAGCGCGCGGGTGTTTCCATCACCCATGTGCCCTACCGCGGCGTGGCGCCGTTGACCAGCGACCTGGCGGGCGGCAGCCTGGACCTGGCCATGCTCTCGCCCACGGCGGCGCAACCGTTTTTGCAGAGCGGGCGCATCGTGCCGCTGGCGGTCACCAGCGCGCAGCGCCTGTCCGCCTTGCCCCAGGTTCCAGCCATGGCCGAACTGGCGCCGCTGCGCGGTTATGAATTGGTGGGCTGGTTTGCGCTGATGGCGCCGCGCGGACTGCCCGCCGCCACCGCGCAGCGCATTACGGCGGCCCTTCAGGAGGCGCTGGCCGAGCCCGCCGTGCGCAAGCGCCTGGAAGATGCCGGCATGGTGCCCGCCTCGGGCCGCGAGGACCTGGCGCGCCTGATCGCCGAGGAAGACCGCAAGTACGAGCAGCTCGCGGCCTTCGCGAACATGCGCGACTGACGGCGTTGACGGTGTGGACGGTGCTGACGGCGCTGACGGCAGCCAGGGCAGGTTCAGCGACCGCGCAGGAACAGCGCGTCCAGTTCCTTCATGCTCATCTGCCGCCAGGTGGGGCGGCCGTGGTTGCATTGGTCGGAGCGCTCGGTGACTTCCATCTGGCGCAGCAGGGCGTTCATCTCGTCCAGCGTCAGGCGGCGATTGGCGCGCACGGCGCCGTGGCAGGCCATGGTGGCCAGGATTTCATTGCGCGCGCGCTGCACCACGGTGCTGGCGTCGTGCTGGGCCAGCTCGGCCAGAACGCTGCGCGCCAGCTCCACGGCATCGCCCTGGGCCAGGGTGGCGGGCACGGCACGCACGGCCAGCGTCTTGGGCGAGAAGGGCGAGACTTCCATGCCCAGGGCCTGCAGCGTGTCGCCATGGGCCTCGGCCGTGGCCACTTCCTCGGGCGTGGCGGCGAAGGTGGCGGGAATCAGCAGCGGCTGGCTGGGGATCTGCTCTGCCGCGTTGACGGCATTCTTGAGCTGCTCGTAGACGATGCGCTCGTGCGCCGCATGCATGTCCACCACGACCATGCCCTGGGCGTTCTCGGCCAGGATGTAGACGCCGTGGATCTGGGCGACGGCGCGGCCCAGGGGCCAGATGGTTTCCTCAGCAGCGGCAGGGGTGTCCGCTGCCGGGGGCGTGAAGTTCGCAGGTGAAGGCTCGGAGAGGGTGACGGTGACGGTGACCGGCTGGGGCTGTGCAGCGGGTGCATAGCTGGCGGGTACATCGCCGGCAGGCCATTGCACGCCGGGCCTGTCCACCGGGTCTTCGGCAGCACCGGCAGTCTGCATGGCCGTCTGTGCGGGAAGCGCCACCGGGGCCGGCGCGGCTTCGCGCATGGGTGCCCACAGGCCCGCCATGTTGCTGACCTTGTGGCCGCCCTGTTCATCGCCAAAGCTCATGCGCGCCTGGGGCCAGGCGGGAGCCGCCACCTTGGGCGCGGTGGCCGGTGCGGCAGGGGCCAGCTCCGGGGTGCGGGCGGCTTCCTCGGCGGCAGCGGCGGCGGCGGCGGCCGCGCGCGGGGCGGCCAGCGCGTTCTCTATGGCGTGGCGCACGGCCTGGTGCACCTCGCGGCTGTCGCGAAAGCGCACCTCGATCTTGGTGGGGTGCACGTTCACGTCCACGCGCGCAGGGTCGATCTCCACATACAGCGCATAGACGGGCTGCTTGTGGCCGTGCAGCACATCCTCGTAGGCGCTGCGCGAGGCGTGGGTCAGCACCTTGTCGCGCACGAAGCGGCCATTGACGTAGCAGAACTGGTGGTCGGGCCGGGAGCGCGCCGCATCGGGAATGCCCGCGCGGCCCGTGACGTGGACGGCGCCCGACCAATGCTCCACCGCCACGGAGTTCTGCACGAAGGCGTCGCCCAGCACATCGCCCAGGCGGCGCGCAAGGGCTTCATCCGACATGCTGCCGGCGGCACGCCACTGCTCGACCAGCTTGCCTTCGTGCCAGATGGCAAAGCCCACGTCGGGCCGGGCCAGCGCATGGCGGCGCACGGACTCGATGCAGTGGGCCAGCTCCGTGGCGTCGCTCTTGAGGAATTTGCGGCGGGCCGGCGTGGAGAAGAACAGCTCCTTGACCTCGACCGTCGTGCCCTGGTTGCGGGCGGCGGGGCGCAGCTCGCCGCTGCGCGCATCGAGCAGATAGGCCGAGTCCTGGCCCGCAGGGCGCGAGAGGATGGATGCCTCCGACACCGAGCAGATGGCCGCCAGCGCCTCGCCGCGAAAGCCCATGGTGGCCACGGTCTCCAGGTCGTGCAGATCGGTGATCTTGCTGGTGGCATGGCGGCGCAATGCCACGGGCAGCTCGTCGCGCGGGATGCCGCCGCCGTCGTCCTCCACCGAGATCAGCCGCACGCCGCCGGCCAGCAGCCGCACGTTGATCTGGCGGGCGCCCGCATCCAGTGCGTTGTCCACGAGTTCGCGCACCACCGAGGCAGGGCGCTCGACGACTTCGCCGGCCGCGATCTGGCTGATCAGCTCGTCGGGCAGGTCGCGGATGGGGCGGCGGGGGAGGGTGTCGGAGGAGGGGATGGATGCGTTCACGCGGCAATTCTAGGGGCTCGCATCCACCGCTTGCGGGCTGTGGGAATGGGGTGTGCAGCGCCGGCGCCCACAAAAAAAAGGAGCCGCGAAAGCGGCTCCAAGAGGCGTCCCCGGCAACAAAGGCCGGAGCCGGGGGCACTCTTTGAATGAGGGTGGCTGCAGGGTCAGCGGCGGCGGCCTGCGCGGTCGCTGTTGCTGCCCATCTGGTTGCCGACCAGCGCACCGGCCGCGGCGCCGCCCACGGTGCCCAGCGTGGTGCCGAACAGCGCGCTGCCCAGCACGCCACCGGCCACGGCGCCCACGCCCGTGCCCAGTTGCGCATTGTTGGGACGGTGGGCGCAGCCGCCCATCGCGAGCGCGCCGGTCAGCAGGGCGGCGATGGCCAGGGTGCGGCCCATCGTGGAGCCGGACTGGCGTTCGGACTTGTGCGCGAAAGTGCGAAGGGTCTTGTTCATGGCTTGCTTCCTTGTGTCTTGGCGATGGTGGTGAGGCCGGGCCGGCATTGCCGACGGCATGGAAGCACTTTGCCTGCAAAAAGCTGACGCACTCATGAGTTTTTCGTAGAGTTTTATCAAGTTGTGTAACAAAACAAGCTTGATTTCAAGCATTTGTAGATTCCTGCAAGCGCCGGTGTGTGCGATGGCGTGACCGGCTCCGGCTCGGCCGTGGGGGCATGTCGGCGAAGTACAGTACGGGCCGGTGCGGCGCCCGCCGCGGAGGACTCTCTTTTGGAAATCATTCAGTTCCTGATCGACTTCATCCTGCACATCGACAAGCATCTGGAGGCCTTTGTCGTGGCCTATGGACCCTGGGTGTATGCGCTGCTGTTTCTCATCGTCTTCGTGGAGACGGGCGTGGTGGTCATGCCCTTTCTGCCTGGCGACTCGCTGTTGTTCATCGTCGGCGCGCTGTGCGGCGTGGGCCTCATGGACTATTCGATCGCCTGCACCGTGCTGCTGGTGGCGGCCGTGCTGGGCGACCAGTGCAACTACACCATCGGCCGCTACATAGGGCCCAAGGTGTTCCAGTGGGAGGACTCGCGCTGGTTCAACCGCCGCGCCTTCGACCAGGCCCACGCGTTCTACGAGCGCTATGGCGGCATCACCATCGTGCTGGCCCGCTTCATGCCGTTCATCCGCACCTTTGCGCCCTTCGTGGCCGGGGTGGCCGCGATGAACCGGGGCAAGTTCACTGCCTTCAATGTGGGCGGGGCGATTGTCTGGGTGTTCGGCATCAGCGCAGCCGGCTATTTCTTCGGCAACCTGCCCTGGGTGCGCGAGAACCTGGAGAAGATCATCTGGGGCCTGATCCTGGTGCCGGGCCTGATCGCGATCTTTGGCGCCTGGCGCGCAGGGCGCGCGCCCAAGACGGCCGCCTGAGCTTTCAGCGCACAGAAAAAACCCCTTGCACCGTCATGGCGCAAGGGGTTTTTTCATGGAGCGGGAGTGAGGATCAGCGGCGGTCGTTGCGCTTGCCCACCTCGTTACCGATCAGTGCACCGGCGGCTGCACCGCCCACGGTGCCCAGCGTGCTGCCGAACAGGGCATCCCCCACGACACCACCGGCCACGGCGCCTACGCCGGTACCGATCTGTGCACTGCTGGGATTGGTGGAACAGCCGGCAGAGAACAGGGCAATGGCTGCTGCGGCGGCAATGGAATAAAGGCGTGTCTTCATGTTCATCTCCTGTGATGGCCTGCCTTGTCGCCGTGAGTGGCGTGTGGCGCAAGCACTGTGTGGAACATGTTTGCATGCTCTCATTCAGGGCTTGCGTCAGCGGTAGGAGATCTGCCCGAGCTGCCGCCGGGCGGCTCGGAAGTGTCGCGTCTTTGCCGTCCGACAGTGGCTGCGGGCGGCATCGCCCGCGCCCTTCGTCCGTGCCCTGCGCTCGTGCCTTTTGGCTCTGTCAGACGGAGCGGCTGCGTGCCAGCGGCGGGTTGTGCGCGAAGTAGTTGCGGATGCCGCGCATCAGCGCGTCGGCCAGTTGCACCTGGTAGGCGCTGCTGCGCAGCCGGGCCTCTTCCTCGGGGTTGCTGATGAAGGCGGTTTCCACCAGCACGCTGGGAATGTCGGGCGCCTTGAGCACGGCAAACCCGGCCTGCTCCACGCGCGGCTTGTGCAGCTTGGCCATGTTGCCGATCTCGCCCAGCAGGGCGCCGCCGAGCTTGAGGCTGTCCTTGATCTGGGCCGTGGTGCTCATGTCCAGCAGCATGCGCTGCACATGCTGGTCCTGCGAGCCCATGTTCAGGCCACCGACGATGTCGGACTGGTTTTCCTTGTTGGCCAGCCAGCGCGCGGCCGTGCTGGAGGCGCCCTTGTCGCTGAGCGCAAAAACGCTGGCACCACGCGCGGCCGGCGTGGTGAAGGCGTCGGCGTGGATGCTGATGAACAGGTCGGCCTGCACGCGCCGGGCCTTTTCCACGCGCGTGGCCAGGGGCACGAAGAAGTCGGCATCGCGCGTCATGAAGGCGCGCATGGGGCTGCCGCCGATGCGGGTGTCGTTGATGCGGTCGCGCAGCAGGTGGGCGATCTTGAGCACCACATCCTTTTCGCGCGTGCCGCTGGGGCCGGTGGCGCCGGGGCCGGAGCGGCAGGGGAGGGTGCCTGTGCCACCACGGCGGGCGGTGCAGGCGTCTTGCCGCCGGAGCCGCTGCTGTGCTGGGCGATCAGGTCGCCCAACGGGTCGGGGGCTGGCGCCGTGGAGCCTGAGGGCCGGGGCAGCGGTGGTGGAGGCGGCGGTGCCGATGCGACAGCGGTATCGTCGCTGGAGGCATCGCGCAGGCGCTCGCTGATCAGCGCCTCCAGCGGGTCCACGGCCTTGGCGGGGTACAGGTCGAACACCAGCCTGTGCTTGTAGGCCGCCACGGGCTGCAGCGTGAAGACCTGGGGCTTGGCGGGCTGCTTGAGATCGATCACCAGGCGCACCACGCTGGGAGAGTTCTGGCCCACGCGGATGGAGGCGATGTTGGGATCGTCGGAGCGGACCTTGGCCACAAGTTCACGCAGCGCGGGATTGAGGTCGATGCCCTCGATGTCCACGGCCAGCCGCGGGGGCTGGTCCACGAAGAACTGCTTGGCAGCCAGCGGCCGGTCGGACTCTATGGTCACGCGCGTGTATTCGGGCGCGGGCCAGACGCGCACGGCCACGATGGTGGCGCCGTGCGCGATGTGCTGGCGGCCCAGCAGCAGCACGATGGAGCCCGCCTGCAAAAGATTGCGGCGCGACAGGCCGGACGGATAGGAGGAGGAGTTGGCGTCGCTCATGCCTTGAGTGCTTGGATCACGGCGCGTCCGACGGGCGTGCCGGCGAGCAAGGTCACCTGGCGCTGCGTCTCGTCGATTGCTTCGATATGAATAGCTATATCTGCCGCAGGCGTAAGCGCTGCGGCCTTTTCGGGCCATTCTGCCAGCTTGAGACCGGGGCTGGCGAAAATATCGCGAAATCCTGCATCCTCCCACTCGCGCGGATCATCGAAGCGGTAGAAGTCGAAGTGCCAGATGGCCAGGTCCGGCGCCTCATGCGGCTCCACCACGGCATAAGTGGGGCTTTTGATGCGGCCCTGCACGCCCAGTGCGCGCAGCCAGTGCCGCACCAGCGTGGTCTTGCCTGCCCCCAGGTCGCCGTGCAGCGTGACGTAGGCGTTGCGCAGCGCGGGATGGTCTGCAAGCTGCTGCGCAAACCGCTGCGTGTCTTCCTCGCTGCCCCATATCCAGCGACGGCCCGCAGTTTCCGCATCCTGCGGCTGGGCGCTTTCTACAATCGAGGGAGTATGTTGTGCAGCAGTCAATTGGTTCCTTTGATGCAAGGCTGGGCCCGCGAGCTGGGATTTTCCCAAATTGGCGTGGCCGGCGTGGATTTGTCTTCTGCGGAACCGGGTTTGATGCAGTGGCTGGCCCAAGGGTTCCATGGCGAGATGGACTATATGCAGGCCCACGGCCTGCGCCGCGCCCGGCCTGCCGAACTGGTGCCGGGCACGGTCAGCGTGATCACGGCGCGCATGGACTACCTGCCGCGCGACACGCCTGCCGATGCGCCGGGCGCCTGGCAAGCGGTGGAGTGGGCGCGGCTGCAGCGGCCCGACGAGGGCATTGTCTCCGTCTATGCCCGGGGGCGCGACTATCACAAGGTGCTGCGCAACCGGCTGCAGAAGCTGGCCGAGCGCATTGCACAGGAAGTCGGCCCCTTCGGGCACCGCGCCTTCACCGATTCCGCGCCCGTGCTGGAGGCCGAACTGGCCCGGCGCAGCGGCCAGGGCTGGCGCGGCAAGCACACGCTGGTGCTCAATCGCGAAGCGGGCTCCATGTTCTTCCTGGGCGAGATCTATGTGGACCTTGCGCTGGAGCCCACGGCGCCGGTGACCGCGCACTGCGGCAGCTGCGCGGCCTGCATCACGGCCTGCCCCACGGGCGCCATCGTGGCGCCGCACCGGGTGGACGCGCGGCGCTGCATCTCCTATCTGACCATCGAGCATGCGGGCGCCATTCCCGAGGAGCTGCGGCCGCTGATGGCCAACCGCATCTATGGCTGCGACGACTGCCAGCTGGCCTGCCCCTGGAACAAGTTCGCCCAGCCCAGTCGCCTGCCCGACTTCGATGCGCGCGAGGCCCTGTCCGGCGGGCAGCTGGTGCACTTCTTTGCCTGGGACGAGCCGACCTTTCTGCGCCTGACCGAAGGCAGCCCCATCCGGCGCATAGGCCATGCGCGCTGGCTGCGCAATGTGGCCGTGGCGCTGGGCAATGCCTGGCGTGAAACCGGCAACGCGGCGTTGCAGCAGGCGCTGGCCAGCCGCGCCCAACATCCGGACGCTCTGGTGCGCGAGCACGTAGCCTGGGCGCTGTCGCAAAGATCGGATTGAGCTGATAAGACCAGGGCGCTTGTGTGTGAAACAATTGTTGCGCTCTGTCGGAGTGCCCCCCGGCGGCCTGTTGCGGGCCACTGCCCTTGAAGGCGCGGGGCCTGTGTGACTCAACATGATGTTTGATATGCGCGCAAAGCCTCCCCGCAGCCTGTCCCGCCTGCTGAACGCAGAACCGCTGACCCAGACCACGGTGGCCGTCTGGGTGGGCCTGTGCTGCGTGCTGCTGGCCACGGTGGCGTACTGGACGGTGCTGGTGGACAGCCACCGCACGCAGCGCAGCTTTACCGAGTCCCAGTCCTGGCTGCGGGTGGGGCAAATGTCGCATGCGGTGTCGGTGCAGGTGCAGACCCTGCTGTCCGGCCTGGACTACACCATGCGCGGGCTGGAGTCCGACTTTGCCGATGGCGATGTCGACGGGTTCCGGCGCGCCGTGCAGACCACGTTCGACGCCTACCCGGCCGGCACCTTTCTGCAGATCGCCGTGGCCGACGAGAAAGGGGACATCGTGTACTCCAACCTCCAGCAGGAAGCGGAGACGCGGGCTGCCAAGGTCTCCATCCGGGACCGCGAGCATTTCCAGGTGCATGCCAACCGCGAGAACATGGGCATGTTCATCGGCCGCCCCGTACAGGGGCGTGTCTCCCACAAATGGACCATACAGCTGAGCCGCGCGCTGTACCGCCAGGGGCAGTTCTCGGGCGTGCTGGTGCTGTCGCTGTCGCCCGAATACATCTCGCGCTATTTCCAGTCCATCTTCGATGGCGCCAACGACGTCATCCTGCTGCTGCGCACCGATGGAGCCTACCTGGCGCGCTCGCAGGGGCAGGAGCAGGTGATGGGCCGCTCGGTATCCGATGTGCGCGTGGCGCTGTTCGCACCTGCCCTGGAGCGCGGCACCTACGAGGCCGAATCGTCCGTCGATGGCGTGCAGCGCATGTATGCCTGGAGCCGGGTGGAGGGCTATCCGCTGATCGTCAGTGCAGGGCTGGACAAGAAAGCCATCTTCGAGTCGCTGGAGGCATCGCTGGAGCGCGGCCTGCTGCGCAACGGCATAGGCACGGCCGTGCTGCTGCTGGGCATGCTGCTGACGCTGTGGCTGGCGCGCCAGCGCCAGCTCAGCGAGCGCATGCGGCTGCAGGGTGAGCGGCGCTTTGCGCGGCTGGCGCAGGAGGTGCCGGGCGGGCTGTTCCAGTTCCGCATAGGCGCGGATGGACAGTTCCGGTTCCCTTTCACCAGTCCCGGATTCTTCGAACTGCATGGCGCCAAGGCCGATGCCGCCCGGTTTGCCGACCATGAACTGCTCAAGCGGGTCCACCTCGAGGATCTGCCGGCCCTGGCGGCCTCGGTGCAGGCCAGCGTGGGCAGCAAGGGTGTCTGGGAGCACAAGTACCGCGTCTACGGCCCTGCAGGCGAGCTGCGCTGGCTGCATGGTCACGCCCGGCCGCAGCAGGAGGAAGACGGCTCCCTGCTGTGGCATGGCTATGTGCACGATGTGACGCAGGACCAGGCCATGCAGGAATCCATACGCCACAGCGAGGAACGCCTGCGCCTGACCGTGGGCGCCGTGCGCGACGGCCTGTGGCAGTGGGACTGCCGCAGCGGCCATGTGGAATGGGATGCCCGCTGCTACCAGATGCTGGGCTTCGAGGCCGCGCAGTTCCCCATGAACTATGACGCCTTCTGCGCCATGGTCCATCCCTCGGACAGGGCGCGGATGCTGGCGCGGCTGCAGCGCCATGCCGAGGCCGGGGCCGATTTCCGCGTGGAGATGCGGCTGCGCAGCTCGGCCGACAGCTGGCTGTGGGTGGAGTCGCGCGGCGAAATCACCCAGCGCGATGCCGACGGCAAGCCCGTACGCATGCTGGGCACGCACACCGACATACAGCAGCGCGTGGAGCAGTCCCGGCTCATCAAGGCCTTGCTGGACCGGGGAAGCGCCCTGATCGTCATGGCCGGTCCCCAGCGCGAAATCCTCTATGCCAACGAGCGCGCGGTGCAGACCTTCGAGATCGAGACAGACCGGCTGCCCGGCGGCGTGAACTTTCGCGCCCTGCATGTCAGCGACGAGAGCTTCGAGCGCTTCGGCCAGCTCTACGCACAGCTGAACGCACGCGGCACGGTGCGCACGGAATGGATTTTGCGCATGCCTTCGGGCTCGGGCCACTGGTTCGACATGCAGGGCTCGCTGCTGGACCCCGACGAGGACGACGGCCGCGTCATCTGGACCATGATCGATACCGACGCGCGCCGGCGCGCCGAGACCGCGTTGGCTGAGACCCAGCACCGGCTGGAGGCCATCATCGACCGCTTTCCCGCAGGCATTCTGGTCACCGACGCCCAGGGCCGCCAGGTGCTGGCCGCCAACCGCATGCTGGCGGCCGCGCTGCGGTTGGACATGGCGCCTGCCGCCCTGGTGGGGCTGGGCATGCCGGCGCTGATCCAGCTGCTGCCGCCTTCGGTGGCTGGCGTGCTCAGCGCCGGGCCCGTGGCTGGCCGCTCCCTGCATGCGCTGCCCGACGACCACTATGTGGAGATCGAGGGCATGCAGCTGCGCGACGGTGACCGCTCCATCGGCCACTGCTGGGTCTTCCACGATGCGACGGAGCGGCAGCAGCGCGAATCCCAGCTGGAGACCCTGGCGCTGACCGACGCGCTGACCGGCATTCCCAACCGCCGCGCCTTCATGGAGCGGCTGGCGATGGAGCTGGACCATCTGCGCAGCGGACTGGTGGCGCACTCCACGCTGATCATGCTGGACATAGACCACTTCAAGCAGGTGAACGACGGCTACGGCCACGCGGTGGGCGATATCGTGCTCAAGGAGCTGCTGGCCTCGGTGGCGCAGGAAATGCGCAAGGAAGACATGGTGGGCCGGCTGGGCGGCGAGGAGTTTGCCGTGCTGCTGTCCGACACCGATGCCGAGGTGGGCCTGCGCCGCGCCGAAAGCCTGCGCGAAACCGTTGCCGCGCGCGCCATCGATGCGGGCCTGGCCGGCGACCTGCGCATCACCATCAGCCTGGGCGTGTACGAACTGCAGCGCAGCGATGCCTCGGCCCAGGGCTGCCTGGAGCGTGCCGACGCAGCGCTGTACTACTCCAAGCGCAACGGCCGCAACCAGTCCACGCTGTGGAGCGAGCGGCTGCCTGCCATCGCGCGCTGATATGCGCTGATCCGGGCTGGTGCGGCGCACAGGCCTAGGAATTCACCCCGGTGAATTTTCAGAATCATCCAATGGCCTGATCGGGCCGCAATCCCGAAAATCCTGGGTTCATGCTGTCGCGTGGACCTGCCGCCTCTTGCCTGGCCCCAACACTCGGGTGCGGCCGACTCTCCGTGCAACCCATCACAAAAAGAGGCTGCGCGCCGAGCGCAGGGCGAGGAATGTATGACGTACAACCGCTGGTCCACGGTGCATATCGCGCCGCTTTCGCGAGCGCAGTTCTGGAGCGATGCCAGCCGCGAGGCGCAGATGCCGCACACGCCCTTGGTCGCGCAGCCCGAGAGCTTCGAGGCCGTGCTGACATCGCGCGGCGTGGGCGCGGTGGTGCTCAACCGCATACAGATGGCGGCCGAACATGGCATGGAGCGCCTGCATGCCGATGGCCAGCGCGCAGGCCCGCCCTGCCTGCTGTGCATGCTCTATGCCAAAGGTGGAGCCCAGGTATTTGCACCGGATGCACCTGACGTACCGGATGCCTCGGCGTCATCTGGGGAACCGGGCATGGCGGTTGCGGGCAGGAGGCTGCAGGCGCAACCCGGCCAGCTGTTCCTGCTGGATGAGCGGCGCGGCTACCGCATCTGGCAGAAAGAGGCCGTGGACCTGGTGGTGCTGGCCGTGCCGCTGGCACTGATCGATCCGCGTGGCGGCCTGGCTTCGCAACTGCTGGCACGCAGCCTGCCCGACTGTGCATCGCTTCAACTGCTGGTCCAGCAGATGCAATTGCTGGCCGCGTGGCAGGACCCCTTGCCCGAGGCCGAATCCGCCAGGCTGTCCGACTTGGTCATCAACACCGTGAAGACCGTGCTGCAGGCCAGCGCCGACATGGCGACGGCCCGACCCGGCGCGCCCATGCACGTGCTGTTGCGCAGGGTGCGCCAGCTCATTGCCCGCCAGTACCCGGACCCGGCGTTGGGGCCCGAGCGCGTGGCGTCCAGGCTGGGGCTGTCCGTGCGCTCGCTGCAATCCCAACTGTCGCGCGAAGGCACCAGCCTCAGCGCCGAACTCATGGCCTATCGCCTGGAGCGCGCCCATGCGCTGCTGCGTGGCACGGAGCCGGGAACGCTGGGCATCGCGGAGATCTCGCAGCACTGCGGTTTCAGCTCACCCGCGCATTTTTCCCGGCGGTTCAGGGCACGCTACGGCAGCACGCCGCTGGGGCTGCTGCGGGATGCGGAGGGCGGGCAGGGGGCCTAGGCAGGCTGGGCGGCGCCGCGCCCGGCGTGGCGTGCGCAGATCAGGCCGAGGATTTCGAACATCATCTGCGCGCCTGCGTGGGCGGTGTTGGTGGTGGCGTCGTAGGCGGGCGACACCTCCACCACATCGCCGCCCACGATGTGGATGCCGGCCAGGCCGCGCACCATGGCCTGTGCCTCGCGCACGGTGAGTCCACCGACCTCTGGCGTGCCCGTGCCGGGCGCAAAGGCCGGGTCCAGGCAGTCGATGTCGAAGGAGACGTAGACGGGCGCATCGCCCACCACCTCGCGTGCGCGGGCAATGACGCCGTCCACGCCCAGCGCGGGAATGTCTTCGGCATGGATCACGGTCATGCCCGACTCATAGGAAAACTCCCAGAGATATTCGGCCGCGCCGCGTATGCCGATCTGAATGGTCCGCGTGGGGTCGAGCACGCCGTCGAGCACGGCCTGACGAAACGGGCCGCCGTGGTGGAAGCGGCTGCCGTCGAAGGGGCCCCCGGTGTCGCAGTGGGCGTCGAAATGCACCAGGGCCAGTGGCCGCTCGCGGCCCAGCGCGCGCAATATGGGCAGGGTGATGGAATGGTCTCCGCCAGCGGCCAGCGGAATCACGCCGGCCGCATGGATCTTTGCGAAGGTCGACTCTATGTCGCGGTGCGACTGCTCCAGGCTGTAGCGGCTGGACAGCGGCACGTCGCCGATGTCCGCCACGCGCAGCTCGCGTGTGGGAGCGGATCGAAGCACATGGTTGTAGGGGCCCACGCGTTCGATGGAACGCAGGGCCCGGGGGCCGAAGCGGCAGCCGCTGCGGTTGCTGATGCCCAGGTCCATGGGCACGCCGATCAGTGCGGCCTGGAGGTCGCCGAAATCCGGGCGGCTCCAGTCCATGGGACGCATGGGCGCGTCCAGCAGCGTGGGCATGCCTGCGTAGGGCGCGTTGCGCGTGCCGCTGGCGTCGATGATGTGGGCGGCCACGGCGCGGAAATGCGGGTCGTGGATCACGGACTCGTTGGCGCCGCCGAAGCGTGCGCGCAGCGCCTGCAGCCTGTCTGGTGTGAAAAGCGTCATGTCGTCTCCGATTCAGTGCCGGGTTCAGGATTGAATGCCCGACAGCGAACGCTGCTGCGTGCGCTGCGCCAGGCTGATGAGGATGAAGCTGGCCATGCTCACGGCCAGGCTGGCATAGATGGGCGTGTTGGCGGCCAGGCCGTCCCTGACCATGAAGGCGACGGCCGTGGTGCAGCCCAGCAGCATGCTGGCGATGGCGCCCGCCGTGGTGGCCCGGCGCCAGTAGATGGCGCCGATCAGCGGCACCAGCATGCCGCCCACCAGCAGGTTGTAGGCGGTGGTCAGGGCATTGAGCACATCGTCAACCACCAGGGCGATGCCGAGCACGGCCAGCCCCACCAGCAGCGTCAGCAGCCGGTGCCAGCGCACATCGACCAACGGCCGGCCGCTCCGCAGCAGGGGCACGAGGTCCTCGGCCAGCACGGTGGAGCCGGCCAGCATGGCGGCGCTGGCGGTGGACATCATGGCCGCCAGTGCGGCAGCGATGACCAGGCCGCGGATGCCGTCCGGCAGGCTGGCCTGCACGATGGCGGCAAAGGCATTGTTGGCGTTGTCCAGGTCCGGCAGCAGCACGCGCGCTGTCATGCCCACCAGGGCGCCGACCAGTCCGTAGACCACGCAGTACACGCCGGCGAGGCTGCCCGCCACGGCGGCCACCCGTTCGCTGCGGGCCGTGAACACGCGCTGCCACACGTCCTGGCCGATCATGATTCCGAAGAAATAGATGACGAAGTAGGTGGCGATGGTGTCCCAGCCGATGTGGGTGACATCGAAGCTGGACGCAGGCAGCCGTGCAACCAGCTGGTCCCAGCCGCCCACGCGGTACAGGCAGATGGGCAGCAGGATCAGCATCAGGCCCGCGGTCTTGATCACGAACTGCACGATGTCCGTCAGCGTCAGCGACCACATGCCGCCCACGGCCGAGTAGATGACCACGACGCCCCCGCCCACCAGGATGGAGATCCACAGCGGCAGGTCGAACAGCACCTGCATCACGGTGCCGATGGCGATCACCGACGTGGCCGCCAGCATCAGCGAGTAGGCCAGCATCACCAGGGCGCTGGCCTGCTTGGTACGGGCGCTGTAGCGCCGCTCCAGCACCTGGGTCACGGTGCAGATGCGCAGCCTGAGAAGGGGCTTGGCCAGGAACAGATTCAGCACCAGCAGGCCCGCGCCCAGCGCCGCGCAAAGCCAGAATCCGGAGATGCCGTACACATAGCCCAGCCGCACCGTGCCCACGGTGCTGGCGCCGCCTATCACCGTGGCGGCCATGGTGCCCATGTACAGGCCCGGCCCGAGGTTGCGGCCGGCCACGAGAAAGTCCTCCTGCGTCTTCGCGCGGCGCATGCCGTACCAGCCCAGCAGCAGCATGGCTGCCGCGTAGATCACCACGACCGAGATATCGAGCAACATGGTTTGTCTCCCTTTTGTTGCGGCCCTGTTGGCAGGGCCTCTTGAAACAGCGGTATCCATGGAAGTGAATTCCCTGGCCCGCCCCTCTTGTTCTGTATTGCAGTCCCTCTTTGGACAATCCAGATGTGCTGCAACAGCCGTGGATGCTAGACAGCAGCCCGGATTGCATCCATTTCAAGTTCCATTTACAAACATCGATAAGAATCGATCTTTTCCGAGTGAAAACCCCATGCTCCATACCGTTTCAGATCTGGACCTGCGGCTGCTGCGCGTGTTTCTGGCCATCGTTGACGCGGGCGGCGTGTCGGCGGCGCAGGCCAGCCTTGGCGTAGGGCAGTCCACGCTCAGCAGTCAGCTGTCCACACTGGAGACGCGGCTGGGTTTCAGTTTGTGCGAACGGGGGCGCGGCGGCTTTCGCCTGACGGCCAAGGGCCGGCGCTTCGTCGATATGGCTCGCACGGCTCTGCAGGGACTGGAAGGCTTCAGTGCGCAGGCGCGCAACATGCACCGGCAGCTGGTCGGCAGTCTGGCCATCGGCCTGATCGGCAATGCGCCCATGGAATACAACGCGTTGATGGGGCGGGCCATACAGCGCTTTCGCCAGCGCGACGAGGCCGTGCGCCTGTCGGTGCTGGTGCGCGGGCCGCGCGAGCTGGAGGAAATGCTGCTGCGCGACGAGCTGCAGGTCGCCGTGGGCTATTTCCTGCACCGCGCGCCAGCGCTGGAATACACGCTGCTGTTCAGCGAAAGGCAGGTGGCCTATTGCAGCGCCAGCCATCCCTTTGCCGCACGCGCGGGTCGCATCGGCGCGCAGGAGGCGGGCGAGGCCGACTGGACCTGGCGCACCTATCCGCTGCCGCAGGCCCCGCTGACGGGGCGCCCGCGCCATGTCACCTCAGAGGCGGACAACATGGAGGCGGCCGCCATCCTCATCCTGTCAGGCGCCCACCTGGGCTACCTGCCAGAGCACTACGCGGCGCCCTATGTGGCTGCCGGCCTGCTGCATGCGCTGGACGAATCCCTCTTCAGCTATGACGTGGACATCACCATGGTGGCCAAGAAGCGCGCACGCCAGGATGACATCACGGCCGCGTTCACGGACGACATGCGTGCCGTGCTGTAGGGGCGCCGTGGCACAGCGGCATCAGAACTGCAGCAGGCTCAGCGCAAACGGCAGGCTGAGCACGCCCAGCAGCGTGGACAGCGTGACCAGCCCCGCCACATACGAGCCGTTGTAGCCCATGCGCGCTGCCAGCACATAGCACGACGATGCGGTGGGCAGGGCCGAGAAGGCCATGAGGATCAGGGCCTGCGCACCGCTCAGGCCAAACGCCCGCACCATGGCATAGGCGATCAGCGGCTGCACCAGATGCCGCACGGCCAGCAGGCACACTGCCAGCAGCTTGCCGGCGGCCAGCGCGCCGAACTGCATGCCGGCGCCGGCCGACATCAGGCCCAGCGCGATGGAGGCTGCGCCTATGCGGGAGATCGACGGCTCGATCAGCGCTGGCAGCTTCAGCCCCAGCGCGCTGAACACCAGGCCCGACAGCGTGCCCACGATCAGCGGATTGCGCACCAGCTGCCCCAGGAAGTGCTGGTTGCTGCCGCGCGCCATGGGCCAGACGGCCGCGATATTGCACAGCGGCACGCTGACGCCGATCAGCACCGAGATGAACAGCAGGCCCTCAGGCCCCGCCAGCCGGCTGGCCAGCGCCAGGCCGATGAAGGAGTTGAAGCGAAACGCCACCTGCACGGCACCCGCATGCTCGCGTGTGTCGATCCGGCCGCGCAGGCCCGGCCACCAGGGCAGGCTGTAGGCCAGGGCAATGCCCACCAGGGCCGCGCACACGCCAGCGGCCAGCAAGTGGGAGGTGGCACCCCAGTCCACCGGGCTCTTGACGATGGAGTGGAACAGCAGCACGGGGAACAGCAGGTAGTACACCAGCGCTTCCACCGCCTGCCAGACCGTGCGGTTGAGCTGTGTGAAGCGGCACAGCACGTAGCCAAGCACTATGAGCGAAAAATCGGGGAAGAGCAGCACGGCGTAGTTCACGGGGGCAGAGCATAAGCGCAACCCCGCAGTCGCCGCGTCTCCCGAGAAACCATGGCGCGAGGCTAGGGGTAAACACCGGGAAATCAGTGCTGCGACAAACTGTGACAACCGGGCCCCGGGCCTTAGCATCGCTGGGGTCCACACAGCCGATCCGAAAGCGCAGGTCCTGACGACCGTCAAGCGCACAGCGGGCTCCAGGCCCCACCATGGCTGTTCCGTGGCAGCGTTTGCGAGCCTTCGTTTCGCAGACCATCCATCCGCAGGCACGGCCTTGCGGATGTCCATGAAACCTTCTTCGTCAACACGACCCCCAAAAGGAGATCTTGTATGAATCGTCGCAGCTGGATGGGCCTGACCCTGGTCCTCGCAAGCACCGGAGCCCTGGCCCAGGCCTATCCCACCAAGCCGATCAAGCTGGTGGTGCCCTTCGCCCCCGGTGGCACGACCGACATCATCGCCCGCGTGATCGCCGAACCCCTGACCAAGGAACTGGGCCAGCCCGTGGTGGTGGACAACCGCGGCGGTGGCGGCGGCGTCATCGGCGCCATGGAAACCGCGCGCTCGCAGCCCGATGGCTACAGCCTGGGCATTGCCACGGTCTCGACCACAGCGACCAACCCCGCGATCAATCCCAAGATCTCGTACAACACACTGACGGACTTCACGCCCATCATCAACGTGGCGGCCACGCCCAACGTGATTGCGGTGAACCCCAAGTTCCCCGCCAAGGACTACAAGAGCTTCGAGGCCGAACTCAAGAAGTCCCAGGGCAAGTACTCCTATGCCTCCTCGGGCACGGGCGGCATCCAGCACATGCTGATGGAGTTGTACAAGAGCCTGACCAACACCTTCGTCACCCACATCCCCTACCGCGGTGCGGGCCCGGCGCTCAACGACGTGGTGGCGGGCCAGGTGCCCATGGTGCTGGACAACCTGCCCTCGGCCCTGCCGTTCATCAAGGACAACCGCCTGGTGCCCATCGTGGTGGCCGCGCCCCAGCGCCTGGCCGTGCTGCCCAATGTGCCAACCTTCAAGGAAGTGGGCCTGGAGCCGGTGAACCGCATGGCCTACTACGGCATCCTGGGCCCCAAGAACATGCCCAAGGACGTGGTGGACAAGATCAACGCCGCCGTGCGCAAGGTGCTGCAGGATCCGGCCGTGCGCAAGCGCATCGAGGACACGGGCTCCCTGGTCATCGGCAACTCGCCTGAAGAGTTCGCCAAGCAGATCAAGGACGAGTACGAGACCTACAAGAAGGTGGTCGTTCAGCAGAAACTCACGCTGGAGTAAGCACCGCCTTGAGCGGTTGGCTCAGAACCCGAGGCTCCTTGCGGACCTCGGGTTTTTTCGTTGTAGGCTTGACGGGATGTCCCAAGTGCCTGTTGCTTCCATCGCTTCCCTATCGGCTGCCGAAGCCGAATCTGCTGCCGATCCTGCATCCTGGCCGGCGCCGCTGCCGGCCAGCCTGGATGCGCTGGACCTGTTCATGGATGCGCTGCTGCTGGAGGACGGGCTGTCGCGCAATACGCTGGCGGCCTATCGCCGCGATCTGACGGCCTGGGGGCGGTGGCTGGCGCACCAGCAGCCGCCGCTGGCGCTGGATGCGGCGGGCGAGCTGGAGCTGCAGGGCTATTTCGCGGTGCGGGTGGAGCAGACCAAGGCCAGCTCTTCCAACCGGCGGCTGACGGTGCTGCGCCGCTACTACCACTGGGCGCTGCGCGAGCAGCGCATTGCCGCCGATCCCACGGCACGCATGCTGGCGGCCCGGCAGCCGCCGCGCGTGCCGCATACGCTGACGCAGGCGCAGGTGGAGGCACTGCTCAGGGCGCCCGATGTCGATACGCCACTGGGCCTGCGTGACCGCGCCATGCTGGAGCTGATGTATGCCAGCGGCCTGCGCGTGAGCGAGCTGGTGGATCTGCCCTTGCATGGCATCGATCTGCGCTCGGGCGTGTTGCGCGTGACGGGCAAGGGGCAAAAGGAAAGGCTGGTGCCCTTCGGCCAGGAGGCGCACTGGTGGCTGGAGCGCTATCTGGCCACGGCGCGCGGTGCCATCCTGGGCGGGCAGCGCAGCGATGCGGTCTTCGTGACCCAGCGCGCAGCGGCCATGAGCCGCGTGATGTTCTGGGTCATCGTCAAGCGCTGCGCGCAGGTTGCGGGCGTCACGGCACCGCTGTCGCCGCACACGCTGCGCCATGCCTTCGCCACCCACCTGCTCAACCATGGCGCAGACCTGCGCGTGGTGCAGATGCTGCTGGGCCATGCCGACATCTCCACCACCACCATCTACACCCATGTGGCGCGCGAGCGGCTCAAGGCATTGCACGCTTTGCACCATCCGCGTGGTTGATTGGGTGTGGAGGGTTCGCCGGTTTGGGTGTTTCTGCCGTCGAAATCGTCGAAGTGGCAAAGCCTGTCCCGGGGATATGCGCTTTGCAGAACAATCACCGCCGTGTTCGATGTGTTTCTGCGGAGTTTTCGATGACTGATTTCCTGCGCCGGCATGTGCTGGTGACTTCCATGCTGGCGGCGACGGTCGCTGCTGCGGCCTTGCCGATGTCCGCGTCGGCCGCCGATGCCGCCTGGCCCAGCCGGCCCATCCGCGTGGTGGTTTCCTATCCGGCCGGTGGCGTCAGCGACGTGGTGGCGCGCGCCCTGGGCGAGAAGCTGGCCGCCCGCCTGGGCCAGCCCGTGGTGGTGGACAACAAGGCCGGCGCCGGCGGCGCCATCGGTCTGGACCTGGTGGCCAAGGCCGCACCTGATGGCTATACGCTGGGCTTTTCCTCCATCAGCCCGCTGACGCTGAGCCCGCACCTGGGCAAGCCGCTGTTCGATCCGCAGCGCGATCTCGTGCCCGTGACCAGCGTGATGTATTCGCCCGTGCTGCTGCTGGGCACGGCGCGCTCCACGGCGACCGATTTCAAGGCACTGGTGGCGCAGGCCAAGGCCCAGCCCGGCGAAGTCCGCTGGGCCACGGCAGGCCTGGCATCGCTGGGCCACATCATGCTCGAGCAGATCATGTATGCCTCGCAGGCCAAGATCACGCACATCCCCTACAAGGGCGGCGGCCAGCAGCTCAATGATGGCCTGAGCGCCCAGTTCGAGGTGCTCTCCACCAACGCCGGGCCGGCCGTGCTGCAGCACATCAAGGCGGGCAAGTTCAAGGCCCTGGCCGTGGGCGCCCCCCAGCGCCTGGAGTCGCTGCCCGGCGTGCCCACGCTGGCCGAGCTGGGCTACAAGAGCGCCAACATGACCTCGGTGTTCGGCATCTTCGCGCCCGCAGGAACGCCAGCGCCCGTGCTGCAAAGGCTCAATGCCGAGATCAACCAGGTGCTGACCCAGCCCGACATGCGTGCCAAGCTGGAGGCCACCGACAACGTGGCCACGGGCGGCAAGGCCGAGGATTTCGCGCGCCAGATCGAGGGCGAGTCCCAGTCCAACGCGCGAATCATCCAGGCTGCAGGCATCAAGCTGAACTGATACCGCTGCGGCGCGCGGCATGCAAAAAGGGCTTGCGGCTTCCCGGCCGCAAGCCCTTTGCCATGGTGGCTGACCCGTTCAGACCGTGGCGTCGTCCGCCGTGAGGTTGTCGGCCCAGGCCAGGGCCTGCAGATGCGCCCAGTTGACCTGGTGGTTGGACAGCTGCAAGGCGTTGGCGGCGCGCGCAAAGCCTTCGTCGTCGCCGCTTTCGCAGGCGCGCGTCAGCTCCAGGAAGGGCGCGAACACGCCCTTGTTGTGCACCAGCGCATCGATCACGGGCTGGGGCAGGGCGATGGATTCCAGCGCCTTTTCCATGGGCTGGCCCAGCATCACGTCCAGCAGCGAGAACACGCCCACCACGAAGGCGTTGTCGCATTCCTCGGGCGAGAGCAGCTCGGCCGTCAGCAGCTCCATCAGGCGTCCGCGCACCACGGCGGTCTGGCCCACGGCCGGTGGCGTGCCGCCCGCGCGCGAGGTGGTCAGCAGCAGCGCGGCCCAGCGGAACAGCTTCTTGAGGCCCAGGATCATCACCGCATGGCGGAACGAGGTGATCTCGCAGGACAGGCCGAATCCCGAGGAGTTGATGAAGCGCAGCAGGTTGAAGGACAGCGTGGGGTCCTTCTTGAGCAGGGCTTCGATCTCGTCCGTGCTGGCCTGCTGGCGCACCAGGTTGATCAGCTGAATGATGGTCGCCTGCGTGGGGCGGATGGTGCGCGCCTGCACGAGTTGCGGCTGGGCGAACCAGAAGCCCTGGAACAGCCGCACGCCCAGGTCGCGCATGCGCTCGAACTGCTCGGAGGTCTCGACCTTCTCGGCCACGATCTGGGCATTGGTATGGGCGCGCGCGAAATTCACCAGGGTCTCGGCATCGGCCAGTGCAAAGGTCTGCATGTCCAGCTTGATGAATGCGGCCGCAGGCAGCCAGCTGGCATAGGCGCGGCGCAGCAGGTGCTGGTTGAAGGCCAGGCGGAAACCGCGCTGGCGCAGGGCCTGGAAGGTGGGCAGGCGCTCTTCGATATCGGCTGTGGTGGCGTTCTCGCCCAGTGTGGTCACTTCCAGCACCACCTTGTCGGGGTGGATCAGTTCCAGGTGGCCGCCGGCCAGGCTGTCATGCGTGCAGTTGATGAAGACCGTCTTCTTGCCCACCAGCGCCTCGGCTCCCGCATACGACAGTGCGTTGAACAGCAGGGCGGCATCGGAGGCCGCCGTGTGCGCATGCTGGGCTGTGGAGCGATCGAAGAGTTCATAGCCGAAGACATCGCGCGCCTCGTTGACGATGGCCTGGCGCGCAATGACGGCCACCTGTCCGTCCTCCACTCCTTCTGGCAGGGGTGGTGGCGGAGCGGAGGAGTTGTCGTTGGTAGTCATTTGGAAGCTGAGAAAGATGAAGGAGCGGCGGCGTTGAGTTGCGTGCGATAGCTCATGACTATAGCGAGCTGTCTGCCAGTTGATCGGTCCAGGCCAGGGCCTGCAGATGGGCCCAGTTGATCTGCTGGCTGCTCAGGCGCAGTGCGTCTGCGCTGCGGTTGAAGGCTGCGTCGTCGCTGGCTTCGCAGGCCTGGGCCAGGATCAGCAGCTCGCCCAGCACGCCTTCATGGCGCAGCACGGCGGCGGAGACGGCATCGGGCACGGGGATCAGGCTCATGGCCACGTCCTGGGGCAGGTCCAGCATGCTGCCCAGCAGCGAGAAGATGCCGACGACGAAGGCCTGGTCGGAGTCTTCCTCGCTCAGCGATTCCTGGGCCAGCAGCTCCATCAGCCGCCCGCGGATCACGGCGGTCTGGCCGATGGCCGGCGGCGGCCCGCCGTTGCGCGATGCGGTCAGCAGCATGGCCGCCCAGCGGAACAGCTTCTTGAGGCCCATGAGCATCACGGCCTGGCGGAAGGAGGTGATCTCGCGTTGCACGCCAAAACCCACGGAATTGATCAGGCGCATCAGGTTGAAGGCCAGGCCCGCATCCTTCTTGAGCACATCCTCGATGGCATCGGTGCTGGCCTGCTGGCGCACCAGATTCAGCAGCTGGACGATGCTTTGCTGCGAGGGCGACAGCAGCTTGGTGCGCACCACCGTGGGCCGCGCAAACCAGAAGCCCTGGAACAGCTGTATGCCCAGGCGGCCGACCTGCTCATGCTGCTGGGCGCTTTCCACCTTCTCGGCGATCAGCTCGGCGCGCGTGTGGCGGCCAGCGAAGTTGACCAGCACGGCCAACTGGTCAGGGGCCAGCACGGACAGGTCGAACTTGATGTAGTCGGCCAGGGGCAGCCAGGCCGCATAGGCGGACTCCAGCACCGTGTGATTGAAGGCCAGGTTGAAGCCGCGCGCGCGCAGATTGCTGAGGATGGGCAGGCGGGCCTGCACCTCTTGCTGTGCGGCCAGGCCCAGCGGCGGTATCTCCAGCACCACCTTGTCGGGGTTGAGCAGCTCCAGATGCCCGCCGGCCAGGCTTTCATGCGTGCAGTTGACGAACATCAACTTGGTGCCGACCAGATCCTCTTCGCCAGCATGCGACAGGGCCGTGAACACCAGGGACACGTCCGAGGCCGCCGTATGGTCCGGGTAGGCGCGAGAACGGTTGAAAAGCTCGTAGCCGATGATCTGCTGCACCCCGTTGACGATGGCCTGGCGCGCGATCATTCCCCGGTCTGTGGACGCGGGGCTGGCCGCAGGGGCATCGTTGAAGAGATGGACAGGCAATTCGGTCATGGAGTGTTCGGTCGAAGAGGCACGGTAAGCAGCAGATCTGATTGTAGGAATGTTCTGAATAAATATGCCGACAGGCAGTGTCTGCTGGGACAAGTCCGATTGCGGAGTCGGACCCATCCTAGTTTGTAAACCATTGTGCGGCCATGCGGACGGGACGGGCCTGTCCGCGCGGCTGCGGCAGTCTTTCTTCAGACCTGCTGCAGCCAGGCCAGTTCGGTATCGGTGAAGCCAGCGGCGCGGCGTGCGCGCTCGTTGAAGGGCGGGCGCAGGCGCGGTGCCTCGTAGCGCTGCGTCAGGTGCTGGTAGTGCGCCTCCGGCTCCAGGCCTTCACGCTCGCACAGCCAGCGGTACCAGTGGTTGCCTATGGCCACGTGGCCCACTTCCTCGCGCAGGATGATGTCGAGGATGTCCACGGCCGCCAGCGCATCGGGCGCGCGCGTGTTGCGCAGCTTGTTCTGTATCTGGGGCGTGGCGTCCAGGCCCCGTGCCTCCAGCGTGCGTGGCACCAGTGCCATGCGGGCCACCACGTCATGCGCGGTCTTCTCGCACATGGTCCACAGGCCCTGGTGGGCCGGGAAATCGCCATAGTCGTGGCCCAGGTGCGAGCGCAGATGCTCGCGCAGCAGGCGAAAGTGCTTGGCCTCCTCGGCGGCCACCTGCAGCCAGTCCAGGTAGTACTGCTGCGGCATGCCGTCAAAGCGCCAGACGGCATCCAGCGCCAGATTGATGGCGTTGAACTCGATGTGGGCAATGGCGTGGATCAGCACGGCCCGGCCTTCGGGCGTGGCCGGCGAGCGCCTTGCAACGGCGGTGTGGTGGCGCAGCTCGGGCCGCAGCGGGCGGCCCGGCAGGTCCGGTGCGGGATCGGGCAGGGCCGGTGCCTGCGCTGCTATTGAATAAAGCGCCTGCCGTGCATACATGTCCAACGCGGCGGCGGCCTTTTCTTCGGGGTCCGGGAGGCACAAAACCTCAAGGGCGCGGTGACGTAACTCCATCCCTACAATTCTAGGTTTCCTGCCATCACCAATAATTGACGGAGACAAAGACCCATGGCGATTTATGAACTGGATGGAGTGGCCCCTGAAGTGGCAGCATCGGCCTGGGTGGCCGACAGCGCCGAGGTCATGGGCAATGTGCAGCTGGCCGAAGACGCCAGCATCTGGTTCGGCGCCGTGCTGCGCGGCGACTGCGAGAGCATTTCCATCGGCGAGGGAAGCAACATCCAGGACGCCAGCGTGCTGCATGCCGACCTGGGCAAGCCGCTGGTCGTGGGGCGCCATGTGACCGTGGGCCACCAGGTCATGCTGCATGGCTGCACCATCGGCGACGAATCGCTGATCGGCATCGGTGCCGTGGTGCTCAATGGCGCGAAGATCGGCAGGAACTGCCTGGTCGGCGCAGGCGCTCTCATCACCGAGGGTAAGGAGTTTCCCGATGGCTCGATGATCATCGGCAGCCCGGCCAAGGCCGTGCGCCAATTGACGCCCGAGCAGATCGAAGGCTTGCGCCGCAGCGCCCAACACTATGTCGATAATGCGCGCCGGTTCAAGACCGGGTTGCGCAAGCTGGGCTGAGCGAGGCCCGGCACTTTTTTACGGAATCCATCAGCGTGTCTGAACTGCATAAATTCATCTTCGAAGGCCTGCCCGTGCGCGGCTCCATCGTCCGCCTCACCGACGCCTGGCAGGAAATCCTGCAACGCCGCGCGGGCAACGGAGAGACCGGCGCCTACCCCGCTGCCGTGCGCGAACTGCTGGGCGAAATGGCGGCTGCCGGCGTGCTCATGCAGTCCAACATCAAGTTCAACGGCGCCCTGGTCTTCCAGGTCATGGGCGACGGCCCGGTCAAGCTGGCCGTGGCCGAGGTGCAGTCCGACTTCGGCCTGCGCGCCACCGCCACCCTGATCGGGGAGGCGCCCGAAGGCGCCACGCTGGAGCAATTGCTCAATGTGAACGGTGGTGGCCGCTGCGCCATCACGCTGGATCCCAAGGGACGCCAGCCGGGCCAGCAGCCCTACCAGGGCGTGGTGCCGCTGCAGGATGCGCAAGGCCGCAGGTTCTCCAAGGTGTCAGATGCACTGCAGCACTACATGCTGCAGTCCGAGCAGCTGGACACCGTGCTGGTGCTTGCCGCCAATGACCAGTTGGCTGCCGGCCTGCTGATCCAGCGCATGCCGGTCAAGGGCGAGGCCAACCTGGCCTCCGCCACCGAAAGCGAGCAATCGGGCCAGGACGCCATCGGCCTGAACGAGGACTACAACCGCATCGCCACGCTGGCCGCCAGCCTGACGCGCGACGAACTGCTCACGCTGGATGTGGAAACCATCCTGCGGCGCCTGTTCTGGGAAGAAAAGCTGATGCGCTTTGTCCCCCAGCAGGACGAAGAGCGCCCGCGCTTTGCCTGCACCTGCAGCCGTGAGCGCGTGGGCGCCATGCTGGTGTCGCTGGGCATTGAAGAGGTGGACAGCATCCTGGAGGAGCGCGGCAATATCGAGGTGGGCTGCGACTTCTGCGGCAAGCAGTACGAGTTCGATCCCATCGATGCCGCCCAGCTGTTCACCGAAGCCGGCAAGCAGCCGCCGACCTCGACGAACGTCCAGTAAATACGCTCGAAGTCAGTCCCGCCCGCTGCGCAGCGCGTCGAACAATCGCCGCTCGCAGTCCGGGTCGCTGCATTGCTCGCAGCCGTAGGGGCGAAGGCGGGCGCTGCGTTGCGCTGGGCTTGCGGGCAGCCAGGACCAGTCTGCGACGGGAGCTTGCGCTCTGAGAGAATCTGCCAGTTGCTGCCATTGGCGATTTGGATTGCCATGAAGCACCACGTAGTCGCGTGCTTCGGAGTGCAAAAGGCTACGCCAGTGCTGTTCCTGGGCGGCATATTCCCCGTTGACATTGCGCCAGTCTGTGGCGAGCAGGTAGATTGTGAGGGCCGAGGGCAGCGATGTGGCTGGTGCGACAGCCACACAGCACCAATCCGCATTGCCTTGGTGCGTGAGCCAGGATCGGTTCAGCGCGTTAGCCATAGAACGTGCCAAAGCTGGTGGGCCCAGCAGGAGTATGCTGGGGAATGCGGTCGCGTAATGCATAGCGCCTGATGGTAGAGGCCTCATAGTATTCATGGGGCGCTGAATATCTCTGCTCTTATAAGAAAGGCGCCTCTTGAAGGTGCCTTTCTATCAGCGGATTAGACTCGAAAAATCAGTAATCTTTTCCATCAAGAGTCAGTTTGACGGTTTTTTCATAAATAGATTTCTCATCAATGCTGCTTCGCAAAACCGGCAAGCTTCTGTATATAAATTCACGAGAGCTGCTGTTGCCGGTTACGATGTCGAATTTGCATGCATTGACTTTTCGGTCGCCGATCATCACGGTTTCATCACCAAGATAGGTCTGGGTATAAGTTTCATCTACGGGATGTTTTTCAGTGTACTGATCGCTGGTTTGTTCCCCGCGTATGCGATAGCTCAGAGATTCGCCCTGCTTCAGCATGGCCCTTCGGTTGATGACAGGCTCGGAATATACAGTACTGTACTTTGCGGGGAAGTCGCCAAGTATCTCCGTGATGGAGCCGTAGGTCCAATAGACGAAAGGTGCCTCCGGAGTCAGATAGACAAGAGTTCTTCTGAGTTGAATCGATGGATCTTCTGCAATACTGATTGTTGCAGTGTATTCTATGAGATTCTTGTGGCCGCCGAAGTTGGTATTTCTTGTGGTGGTTTCTACTGTGCGCAAAAGAGGATATTTAAGGTTGCCTTCCAAATATTCTTGCTGTATCTTTTTTCCCAGCTGATATCTGGTGTCATCAAAGCAATGAGCAGCGGTTAGAGGTAAGGGCTCGTTGCTATCGTTGCCCCCGCCACCACAAGCGGTGAGAAAAAATGGTGCCAGCAGCGTGCAAAGAGCTGCGGCTGTGTTTGTTTTGAATTGCATTTGGATACTCCCTCCTTATTGAAGCCAAGGATTCTATCCGCGATACATGCACTCTGGAAAGTGCGGCCCGATTTATGAGGCCTGAAACAGACGCCTATCTCATGCAGTGAACCGGTCCCAGAACGCAGGGCGAGGAGCCGGCCAAACTGAGCGTGTAAAAAGGCCGGCATGAAGCCGGCCTTGATGCAGGAAAGCCCGACGCTCAGCGCCGCACGATCTGCACGAAGATTTCGTTGGGCTTGACCATGCCCAGCTCGCTGCGGGCCTTTTCCTCGACCATGGCCAGGCCGTCCTTGAGATCGTTGACCTCGGAGGCCAGGCGGTCGTTCTCGGCCTTTTCCAGGGCATTGGCCACGTTCTGGTCGTGGATCTGCTGCTGCAGTTCCTTGACGTAGGCCACGCTGCCATGGCCCAGCCACAACTGCGCATGCACGGCGGCGAGCAGGGCGAGCAGGACAAGAGGGACGACGCGGTTGACCATGGCAGCAGATGTTGCGGAAAGGAAAAAGGCTTGCAGGCCGGATGGCTTGCAAGCCTAACGCTTTTCAGCGCAGGTTGTAGAAAGCCTCGCGGCCGGGGTAGTGGGCGATGTCACCCAGGTCTTCCTCGATGCGCAGCAGCTGGTTGTACTTGGCGATGCGGTCCGAACGGCTCAGCGAGCCGGTCTTGATCTGGCCGGCATTGGTGCCCACCGAGATGTCGGCAATCGTCGAATCCTCGGTTTCGCCCGAGCGGTGCGAGATCACGGCCGTGTAGCCTGCGCGCTTGGCCATTTCGATGGCGGCGAAGGTTTCGGTCAGCGTGCCGATCTGGTTGATCTTGATCAGGATGGAGTTGGCGATCTTCTTGTCGATGCCTTCCTTCAGGATCTTGGTGTTGGTGACGAACAGGTCGTCGCCCACCAGCTGGACCTTGGCGGCCAGACGGTCTGTCAGGATCTTCCAGCCATCCCAGTCGCCTTCGGCCATGCCGTCCTCGATGGAGATGATGGGGTACTTGTCGCACCAGCCGGCCAGCATGTCGGTCCACTGGGTGGCGGTCAGCGTCAGGTTGCCTTCGCCGGCCAGCACGTACATGCCGTCCTTGTAGAACTCGCTGGCGGCGCAGTCCAGGCCCAGTGCGATCTGTTCGCCGGCCTTGTAGCCAGCGTTTTCGATGGCCTGCAGGATCAGCTGGATGGCGGCTTCGTGGTTTTCCACGGAAGGCGCAAAACCGCCTTCGTCGCCCACGGCCGTGCTCATGCCCTTGTCGTGGATGATCTTCTTGAGCGCGTGGAAGACTTCGGCACCCCAGCGCACGGCTTCGCGGAACGACGGCGCGCCCACGGGGATGATCATGAATTCCTGCAGGTCCAGGCTGTTGTTGGCGTGCGCGCCGCCGTTGATGACGTTCATCATCGGCACGGGCAGCTGCATGCCGCCCATGCCGCCCAGGTAGCGGTACAGGGGCAGGCCGGCCTCTTCGGCAGCGGCACGGGCCACGGCCATGGAGACGGCCAGCATGGCGTTGGCGCCCAGGCGGCCCTTGTTGTCCGTGCCGTCCAGGTCGATCAGGGTCTTGTCCAGGAAGGCCTGCTCGGAGGCGTCCAGGCCTAGAACGGCTTCGGAGATCTCGGTGTTGATGTGCTCGACGGCCTTGAGCACGCCCTTGCCCAGGTAGCGGCTCTTGTCGCCGTCACGCAGCTCGATGGCTTCGCGCGAGCCGGTGGACGCGCCCGAAGGCACGGCGGCGCGGCCCATCACGCCCGATTCCAGCAGCACGTCGCACTCGACGGTGGGGTTGCCGCGGCTGTCCAGCACTTCGCGGCCTACGATGTCAACGATTGCACTCATGGCATTTCCTTTGCGGTTTTTGAAATCGGTGTGCAGGCGGGTTCCGGTGAGGTTGCGCCCTGGTGCTTGCCGGGCAAGCGGTATGGGTGGTCGATGGCGTGGCAGGCTGCCGCGCCACCGGGCACAGCCGTGCTCCGCGGCGCAGTATCTGCGATCGGGCGGCGGCTATTGTGCACAAATTGGTTGTATGGCTTTGTATGCGCTGCGCTCTTGACGAGCCGGGGTGGCTGGCCGTCAGACGCCTTCCACGCAGACCATGCGCATGATGGATGCGCCTTCACGCGCCTCGCGGGCACGCAGGTACTCGGGCGTGTCGTAGAAGGCCCGGGCTGCCTCGAAGCTGGGGAACTTGAGGATCACGGTGCGGCCGGGGTTCCAGTCGCCTTCGAGCACTTCGACCTTGCCGCCGCGCACGCAGACTTCGGCGCCATGCACGCGCATGGCCTCGGTGCTCCACTTGCGGTATTCCTCGTACTGCTCGGGCTTGGTGACGGTGACGGACGCAATGATGTAGCCGCTGGCCATGGGTCAGACTCCAAAGTCGTTTTCGAGGAAGCCGTTCTTCTTGGTCACGTCGTCGAGCGCGACCAGGGTTTCGAGCAGGGCCTTCATGTGCTTGAGCGGCACGGCGTTGGGGCCGTCGCTGAGGGCGCAGGGAGGGTTGGGATGGGTTTCCATGAACAGGCCCGCCACGCCCACCGCCACGGCCGCGCGCGAGAGCACGGGCACCATCTCGCGCATGCCGCCGCTGCTGGTGCCGTTGCCGCCGGGCAGCTGCACGCTGTGCGTGGCGTCGAAGACGACGGGCGCGCCGGTCTCGCGCATGATGGACAGGCTGCGCATGTCCGAGACCAGATTGTTGTAGCCGAAGCTGGCGCCGCGCTCGCAGGCCATGAAGCTGTCCTCGGGCAGGCCGGCTTCCCTTGCAGCCGCACGGGCCTTGTCAATGACATTCTTCATGTCATGCGGGGCCAGGAACTGGCCCTTCTTGATGTTCACCGGCCGGCCCGACTGGGCGACGGCGCGGATGAAGTCGGTCTGGCGGCACAGGAAGGCCGGCGTCTGCAGCACGTCCACGACCTGGGACACGGCCGGGATTTCGGACTCGGTGTGCACGTCGGTCAGGATGGGGACCTGCAGGTCCTTCTTCACCTTGGCCAGGATCTCCAGGCCCTTGTCCATGCCCGGGCCGCGAAAGCTGGCGCCCGAGCTGCGGTTGGCCTTGTCGTAGCTGCTCTTGAAGATGAAGTGGATGCCCAGGGCCGCCGTGATTTCCTTGAGATGCCCCGCCACGTCCATCTGCAGCTGTTCGGACTCGACGACGCAGGGGCCTGCAATGAGAAAGAAGCGCCGGTCGAGGCCGACATCGAAGCCGCAGAGTTTCATGGTGGGGATTCCTTGGGAAATGGTGGGCGGCGTTGCGGGGATCAGGGCTTGCGCGGCGCCTTCTGGCGTTCGATCGCAGCCTTCACGAAGGCATTGAACAGCGGGTGGCCGCTCCACGGCGTGGACTTGAACTCGGGGTGGAACTGCACGCCGATGTACCAGGGGTGAACTTCCTTGGGCAGCTCGACGATCTCGGTCAGCTGCTCGCGCTGCGTCAGCGCCGAGATCACCAGACCTGCTTCGCGCAACTGGTCCAGATACTGGACGTTGGCTTCATAGCGGTGGCGGTGGCGCTCGGTGACCACATCACCGTAGATGCTGTGGGCCAGCGTGCCGGCCTGCACGTCGGAGGACTGCGCGCCCAGGCGCATGGTGCCGCCCAGGTCGGAGTTCTCGTCGCGGGTCTTGACCGTGCCGTCGGCATCCTTCCACTCGGTGATCAGGGCGATCACGGGGTTGGCGGACTTGGGGTCGAACTCGGTGGAATTGGCGCCTTCGAGGCCGGCCACATGGCGGGCGTATTCGATGGTGGCCACCTGCATGCCCAGGCAGATGCCCAGGTAGGGCACCTTGTTCTCGCGGGCGTAGCGGGCCGTGGAGATCTTGCCTTCCACGCCGCGCGAGCCGAAGCCGCCGGGCACGAGGATGGCGTCGTACTGCGAGAGCTTGTCGCGCGCATTGGCGTCGCTGATGGTCTCGGAATCGACGTGGGTGATCTTCACTGCCACATGGCTTTGCATGCCGGCGTGCTTGAGCGCCTCGTTGACGGACTTGTAGGCGTCCGACAGCTCGACGTACTTGCCGACCATGGCGATCTTGACCTCGCCCTGCGGGTGCTCGGTCTCGTGGACCAGGTCGTCCCAGCGCTTGAGGTTGGTGGGCGGCGTGTTCAGGCGCAGCTTGTCGCAGATCAGGCCGTCCAGGCCCTGCTCGTGCAGCATGCGGGGCACCTTGTAGATGGTGTCCACGTCCCACATGGAGATCACGCCCCACTCGGGAACGTTGGTGAACAGCGAGATCTTTTCCTTCTCCTCTTCCGGCACCTGGTGCTGCGCGCGGCACAGCAGGGCGTCGGGCTGGATGCCGATCTCGCGCAGCTTCTGCACGGTGTGCTGCGTGGGCTTGGTCTTGAGCTCGCCGGCCGTGGCGATCCAGGGCAGGTAGGTCAGGTGCACGAAGGCCGTGTTGTTGGGCCCCTGCTTGAGGGCCAGCTGGCGAACGGCTTCGAGGAAGGGCAGGGACTCGATATCGCCCACCGTGCCGCCGACTTCGCAGATGGCCACATCGACTGCGTCAGGCGTGCCCAGGCCGGCGCCGCGCTTGATGTACTCCTGGATTTCGTTGGTCACGTGCGGGATCACCTGCACGGTCTTGCCCAGGTAGTCGCCGCGGCGCTCCTTTTCCAGAACGCTCTGGTAGATGCGGCCGGTGGTGAAGTTGTTGGACTGCTTCATGCGCGTTTCGATGAAACGCTCGTAGTGGCCAAGGTCCAGATCGGTCTCGGCGCCATCATCGGTCACGAACACTTCACCGTGCTGGAAGGGCGACATGGTGCCCGGGTCCACGTTGATGTAGGGATCCAGCTTGATGAGGGTGACTTTGAGGCCGCGCGATTCGAGGATCGCAGCAAGGGAGGCTGAGGCGATTCCCTTGCCCAGGGAAGACACCACACCGCCTGTGACGAAGACAAATTTGGTCATGTCTTTTATTGGTGGTGGTAAAGCAGGATTATAGATGCGCCGCCGAATTCGCCGCGCCGCGCGGGGCTGCTCGGATGCTCCGGCTCTGCTAAATTGCGCGCCATGACTGAAGTGTTCGCAGGTAAACATCTGGTGCTCGGCCTCTCCGGAGGCGTGGCTTGTTACAAATCTGCCCAGCTGGTGCGCCTGCTGGTGCAGGCCGGGGCCACCGTGCAGGTGGTGATGACCGAGGCGGCAGAGCAGTTCATCACGCCGGTGACCATGCAGGCACTGTCGGGCCGTCCGGTCTATGGTTCGCAGTGGGATGCGCGCGAGCCCAACAACATGCCCCACATCAACCTCAGTCGCGAGGCCGATGCCATGCTGATCGCGCCCTGCAGCGCCGACTTCATCGCGCGCCTGGTGCAGGGCCGCTCCGACGAGCTGCTGAGCCTGATGTGCCTGGCGCGCCCCATGGACCGCGTGCCCCTGTTGCTGGCGCCTGCCATGAACCGCGAGATGTGGGCGCACCCGGCCACGCAGCGCAACCTGGCGCAGGTGGCGGCCGACGGTGCGCTGGTGCTGGGCGTGGGAACGGGTGACCAGGCCTGTGGCGAGGTGGGCGACGGCCGCATGCTGGAGCCCGAGGAAATCATGGAGGAGCTGGCTGCCTTCTTCACGCCCAAGCTGCTGCAGGGCCGCCAGGTGCTGGTCACGGCGGGCCCGACCTTCGAGGCCATCGACCCCGTGCGCGGCATCACCAACCATTCCAGCGGAAAAATGGGCTTTGCCATTGCGCGCGCCGCCCGCGAGGCGGGCGCCCAGGTGACCCTGGTGGCCGGGCCCGTGCACCTGCGCACGCCGCGCGGCGTGCAGCGCATCGACGTGCAATCAGCGCAGCAGATGTTTGATGCCGTGCACCAGCAATTGCCGCAAGCCGGGGTGTTCATCGCCACGGCGGCCGTGGCCGACTGGCGCCCGGCCACGGCGTCAGACCAGAAGATCAAGAAGGACGGCTCGGGCCAGACGCCCACGCTGACCTTCGTCGAGAACCCCGACATCCTGGCGGCCGCCGCGCAGTCCGAGCCTGCGCGCAGCGGGCGGCTTTATTGCGTGGGCTTCGCCGCCGAAAGCCATGACCTGCTGCAGCACGCCAGCGCCAAGCGCCTGCGCAAGCAGGTGCCGCTGCTGGTGGGCAATATCGGTCCCGCCACCTTTGGGCGGGATGACAATGCCCTGCTGCTGATCGACGAGGCTGGCACCATGGAGCTGCCGCACGCCTCCAAGTCCCTGCTGGCGCGCCAACTGGTGGCCGAGATCGCCCGGCGCCTGCCGCCCGTCCGTTGACACCACCGAAGGCCCGCATGTCACAGAACACCTACGAAGGCCCCCGCCACGGCGACTATGTGCGCTATGTGGATGAGCTGCTGCGCGCCAGCCCCCTGTACCGCTCGGCGGCCCACGGCTGGATGGCGCAGGGACGCAGCGATTTCACCGATGCCGTGGCCACGCCGGGCGCGCAGTCCCAGTCCGTGGTCGAGCGCGTGCGCGAGCAGGTGCAGGCTGCGGCCGAGAAGGCGCGCATCGCCGCGCAGCAGGCTTCGGTGCCTGCCTTGCCGGGACGCCAGCCGTCTGCAGGCGACAGGAATGGTGGCAGGGCCGATCGCGGCCGGCAGGCGGCGCGGGCACAGCAAGCCCAGGCGTCCTCCGCCGCCAAGGCCGTCAAGAAGACGGTCTTCAAGATAGGTCCGGGCCAGTTGCTGGGTATCGTGATCGGCCTGATCCTGGCCGTGGTGATTCCGGGCATCGGCCCCTTCATCCTGCTGCTCACCATCATCAATGCCATCGTCAAAGGCTTTCGCAGCGGGCTCAAGTCGTCCGGGTGACGGCGCGGGGCACAATGCGCGCTTTGCTTTTCAAGAGAGCCTGCCGTGAGGCGCTCCCCAGATTGTTTCCATGAACGTTGATATCAAGATCCTTGACGCGCGCCTGCGCGAGAACATGCCCGCCTACGCCACGCCGGGAAGCGCGGGGCTGGATCTGCGCGCCTGCATCGATGCGCCGCTGACGCTGGAGCCCGGCCAATGGCAACTGGTGCCCACGGGCATGGCCATGTACCTCAAGGACCCCGGCTACGCGGCCATGATCCTGCCGCGCTCGGGCATGGGCCACAAGCACGGCATCGTGCTGGGCAACCTGGTCGGCCTGATCGACAGCGACTACCAGGGCCAGCTCATGGTCAGCGCCTGGAACCGCTCGACCACGGCCTTCACGCTGCAGCCCATGGACCGCCTGGCCCAGCTGATCATCGTGCCCGTGGTGCAGCCCAGCTTCAATGTGGTCGAGGAGTTCGAGTCGGCTTCCGAGCGCGGCGCGGGCGGCTACGGCTCTACAGGCAAGCAATAAGGCGCTCAGCCAGAAAACGCCCGCAGCCGCGCTGCCCGGGCATCGCTCCAGGGAGGAATCCGCATGGCCAGGCCATCCCGGCGCACGCGCCACCGCCCATCCGCGTCATGGACGCGCGTGATGCTGACGCAGGAAGACCGCATGCGCCGCCGCCTGCAGCAGCGCCACTGGCTGCGGCTGCATGCGGCACTGACGGGCGGGTTGAGCCTGGCCGGCATGTCGCTGTTGAGCCTGGGCCTGCTGCACGCGGGCATGCACAGCATGGCGCTGCGCTATGGCGTGGCCCTGGCCTGCGGCTATCTGCTGTACCTGCTGCTGCTGCGCCTGTGGGCCGAATGCATGCTGCGCCGCGACTGGGAGGTGTCCGATGTTCCCGATGTGACGCCCGGCGGCAGCGGTTCTTCACCGGCCCGCACGCCGGAGGCTGGCGGATTCGACAGCGGGCAGGGCGGTTCGTATGGCGGCGGTGGCTCCAGCGGCAGCTGGGATGACGGCGGCGCCATGTCCGAGGCCGCTTCCTCGGCCTCGCAAGGCTTTGATCTGCCGGGCATCGATGGGCTGGACGAAGGCGCCGTCGTCCTGGTCCCCGTGCTGCTGGTGTTTGCGGCGCTGCTGGTCGCGGTCACGGGGGCAGGGTCGCTGCTGTGGCTGGTCTTTGGGGCCGACCTGTTCCTGGCCGTGGCGGTGGAGGTGGCCTTTGCGCTGCTGATGGCGCGCACGCTCTATGTGGTGGAGCGCGAGGGCTGGCTGCTGGCCGCGCTGCGCCTGAGCTGGAAGCCGGTGCTGGGCGCACTGGTGGCCGCCGTGGCGCTTGGCGCGCTGGCCGACTGGCTGTTTCCCCAGGCAGACACCCTGGTGCAGGTGCTGCGTGCGCTGAGAGGACACTGAAAGCACCCTGAGAGGGCACTGAGCCGCCGCTGCGCGGCTCCGGCCGTCACGCCTGTCTTTTTGCCCCCGGCAGGCGCAGCTGCATGCGCAGGCCGCCCAGCGGCGAGCGGCTGGCCGCGATGCTGCCGCCATAGGTCTGCACCAGGTCACGCACGATATCCAGGCCCAGGCCTGCGCCGGGCCTGCGTTCGTCCAGGCGCTCGCCGCGCTCGAAGATGCGGCCAAGGTCGGCGTCTTCGATGCCGGGGCCGTCATCGTCCACTGTCAGCAGCAAGGGGCCGCCGGCCTGATCGTGCTCCAGGCCCTGGACTTCCAGGCTCACGGCCTGGGCCGCCCATTTGCCGGCGTTGTCCAGCAGGTTGCCCAGGATTTCCATCAGGTCCTGGCCATCGCCCAGAAAGTCCCAAGGCTGCGCATCGCCCTTCAGCGCGAAGCGGATGCCGCGGCCGGCGTGCAGCCGCTCCATGGTGCGCACCAGCGAGGCCAGCGGCGGCTCCAGCGGCGTGCGCAGGCCTGTGGCCTGGCGGGCCGCAGCGCGGGCGCGTGCCAGATGGTGGTCCACCTGGCGGCTGGCGCTGGCGACCTGCTCGCGGACCAGTTCGGCCAGCGCACCGCCTTCCTGCGCGGCGGCATTGCCGAGGATGGACAGCGGCGTGTTCACCGCATGGGCCAGGTTGCCGGCCTGCGTGCGCGCGCGCTGCACCATGTCGGCGTTCACATCCAGCACATGGTTGAATTCCTGCACCAGGGGGCGCAGTTCCTGCGGAAACCGGCCTTCGAGGCGCGGCGTTGCCCCCTTGCGCACGTCGGACAGGCCCTTGCGCAGCAGCTGCAGCGGCCGCAGCGCCAGGCGCAGCTGCAGCACCACGGCCAGCACCAGCCCGGCCGCCAGCGTGCCCAGTGCGGCGATCAGCATGGTGGTGAAGCGCTGCATGGGTTCGGCCAGCAGGGCGCTGTCGGCCGCAACGATCAGGCGCAGCGGCGGCGCGTCGGCTTCGGGCAATTGCAGGGGGCGTGCCACGGCCACGAGCTGGTGGCCCTGGCCATCGGGCAGCATGCCGGTGTTCAGCGCCGTGTCCTCGTGGTGCTCATCCGGGCGGCCGGCATCGGCACGGAACTGGTGCCAGTCCAGCGTCTGGTCCCACAGCGAACGAGAGCGCAGCAAGCCGGCCTTCTCGGGTGGACCCGCGCCATCGCTCACCTGGTCGATCTGCCAGTACAGGCCTGACAGCGGCTGCGCCAGGCGCGGATCGCCCACGGCCAGTCCGACTTCGATGCGCCCGCCGGGCAGGCTGTTGACGGCTGCGCTGAGCTGGTCGAGCTGCAGCACCAGCTGCGCCTGCAACTGCTGCGCGATGTGGTCGCGGAACAGGCCGCGCAGCCCCCAGCCGGCCAGCAGCACGGCCGCCAGCACCCAGGCCAATGTGCCGGCCAGCAGGCGCAGGCGCAGCGAATCGCCAAGCCGGGATACCTGTCTTTCCTGTGGCGCGTTCATGCAGCGGGCGCGCCTTCCACCAGCCGGTAGCCCAGGCCGCGCACGGTCTCTATGCTGCCGGCCGGCAGCTTCTTGCGCAGGCGGCCGACGAAGACCTCGATGGTGTTGGAGTCGCGGTCGCTGTCCTGCGGGTAGATGTGTTCTGACAGTTCGGTGCGCGATATCACCTGCCCCACGCGCTGCATCAGCAGGGCCAGCACCTTGAATTCATGGCTGGTCAGCGTGAGCGGCTGGCCGGCGACGCTCACGCGGGCATGGCGCGAGTCCAGCACGATGGGGCCGCATTGCCACTGGGCGCTGGCGTGCGGGCTGAGCCGGCGCAGCAGGGCGCGCAGGCGGGCCATCAGCTCTTCCATGTGGAAGGGCTTGGCCAGATAGTCGTCGGCGCCGGCATCCATGCCGGCCACCTTCTCATGCCAGGCGCCGCGCGCCGTGAGGATCATCACGGGCATGACCCGGCCCTGCGCACGCCAGGCGCGCAGCACGGTGAGCCCGTCGCGCACGGGCAGGCCCAGGTCCAGCACGGCGGCGTCGAATTCCTCGACCTCGCCCAGGTACTGGGCCGTTGCGCCGTCCGCGGCCGTCTCCACCGTATGGCCTGCCTGCTGCAAGGCCTGTACCAGTTGCCCGCAGAGCGTGGGCTCGTCTTCCACCACGAGGATTCGCATCTGCGTCTAGTCCTTGCGCTTGAAACTCAGCACCTTGCCATCGCGTGCATCGATCTTGAGCTTGGCTACGCGGCCGCCCGATTGCAGCAGCCGGATCTCGTAGATGAAGCGGCCGTCGTCATGCTCGAACTCGACCTTGATGACCTGGCCCTGGTAGTCGCGCTCGACCTGATCGAGCACGGTGCGCAGCGGCAGCACGCGGCCTTGCTGCAGGGCCTGGCGAGCGAGTTCATGGTCGCTGTCGCCGGCGTCCGAGGGCGTGGTCCAGGAGGCCAGGGCCGCCGCCATCAGCAGCAGTGCGGCCAGCAGCATCCAGGACCTGCGAGGAATGGAGAAGGATGGAGTGGGCATGGAAAACTTTATAGCCCAGCGTGGATGAACCTCGGATGAACGGCTGCTTCAGCTTGCGTTCATGGCCTGCATCGAACAATGGCTGCACGCCGTCGCAATTCAACGGAAACGAAGGCGCAGCAGCCGGCAGATGCGGCCTTTTCAGATGCATCGCCAGCCCAATCGCCGACCCAATCGCCGGCCCAGTCGCCGACCTTCACATGCCAAGGAGAACCTCATGCCTTCCATCCGACAACTGATTTCCCGCGCTGCACGCCATGGCCTGACGGGCCTGGGCATTGTTCTGATCGCCACTGCCGGGCTGGTCGCCCAGGTGCAGGCCCAGGCAGCCGCCACGGGCGGGCCATCCGTGACCGTACAGGCCGGCGAGGCCGTGGCCACCACGGTGGCCTCCGTGCGCGGCGCCTTCCAGGGGCCGGGCCTGAGCATCCGCGAAGTCTTCGAGCGCATGGAAGTCCTGGGCTACCGCGACCTGCGTGAGATCGAGTGGGAGGACGGCCTCTACCAGGTCAAGGGCCAGACCGGCGATGGCCGCCCTGTGAAGCTCTACGTCGATGGCAACAACGGCAACGTGCTCAGCATCCGCGCACGCAATTGAGGCCTGGCGGGCAGGCTGATTTTTGTCAGCAAGTGTTCTGTCCGGTCGGCAGGCATGCGGCCTGGGACGTTGAAGCGGTATGCAGCCGCCGGCCGGGCCGGTGGCTGCCCTTGATCGATCCACGGACAGTACACAGGAGATTCTCATGCCTTCCATTCATCGCTTGAGCGCCTTGGGCGCCGGCTGCATTGCCGCGCTGCTGCTCAGCGCCTGCGCGGGCTACCCCCAGCAGGGCGGATACCCGGGTGGCGGCTACCCTGCCGGTGGCTATCCGGCTGGCGGCTATCCAGCCGGAGGCTATCCGACCAGCGGCTACCCCAGCGGTGGCTATCCCAACGGCGGCCAGCCCGGCACGGCCTACCCGGGCGGCGGTGGCTATGTGCAGCAGGGGCGCGTGACCAATGTGCAACTGGTGCAGATCCAGCAGCCCAGCGGCATTGGCGGCTCGGGCATAGGCGCCGGGGCCGTGGTGGGCGGCGTGGTCGGCGGGGTGCTGGGCCGCCAGGTGGGCAAGGGCAGTGGGCGCGACATCGCCACCATTGCGGGCGTGGTGGGCGGTGCCATGGCGGGCAATGCCATCGAGAAGAACACCGGCCCTGGCGACCTGCGCGATGTCTACCGCGTCACCGTGCAGTTGAACGACGGCAGCACGCGCGTGTTCGACTACCAGAACAATCCGCAGCTGCGCATAGGCGAGAGCGTGCGCGTGGACAACAACCAGCTGATTCGCTGAGTACCAGGCTCGCTCCATGCAAAAGGGCTCCCCGCAGGGAGCCCTTTGCCATTTCAGCGCGGCAATTTCAGTGCAGCGTGTCGTTGCCCGGCGCCATGGGCTGGATGCGGAAGAAGCCGGTACCGGCCGAGCCGCGGCCGATTTCTTCCTCGGTGGCTTCGCGCACGCCTTCGACCTTCAGGTGCAGGCGCAGCGCAATGCCGGCCAGCGGGTGGTTGCCGTCCAGCACCACGTGCTCTGGATAGATTTCCGTGACGGTGTAGAGCAGATCGGGCTGCACGGCGCTGCAGCCCTTGGGCAGAGCGCTGGCCTCGAAGCTCATGCCTTCTTCCAGCTCGGCCGGGAACAGGGCGCGCGGCTCCAGGAAGATCAGGCTTTCGTTGTAGTCGCCAAAGGCTTCCTCGGGCTCCAGGTGCAGGTCCAGGGTCTTGCCCTGGCCGTGGCCCTGCAGGGCTTCCTCGATGCGCTTGAGCAGATCGTCGCCGCCGACCAGGAACTCCACGGGCTCATCGAGCACGTCCAGTTCCTCGCCCAGGGTGTCCTTGAGGGTCCAGGTCAGAGCGACCACGCATTGTTCTGTGATTTCCATGGTGTGCAGCTTGTGCGGCCCATGCCGCGGTGGGGAAAAAGAAAGACCGCCGCGCGCGCCCGTGTTTGACGAAGGCGTGCCGGCGGCCGCGTTGGCGCGATTTTCCCACGGCTGCCCGGCTGCTGCGCAGGCCGGGCGGCGAGTCCTGCCGATCAGAACGGATAGTGGCGGGGGGTGGTCTGCATGGTGATCCAGCGAGTCTCGGTGAAGGCATCGATGCCTGCCTGGCCGCCGAAGTGGCCGTAGCCCGAGTTTTTCACGCCGCCAAAGGGCATCTGTGCCTCGTCATGCACGGTGGGGCCGTTGATGTGGCAGATGCCGGCCTCGATGCGGGCGGCCACGCGCCAGCCGCGTGCGGTGTCGCGGGTGTAGACGGACGAGGACAGGCCGAATTCGTTGTCATTGGCCATGGCGATGGCCTGCTCCTCTCCGCGCACGCGCACGATGGCCTTGACGGGGGCGAAGGTTTCCTCGCGGAAGATGTCCATCTCGGGCGTGACGCCGTCGATCAGCGTGGCCGCCATCAGGGTGTTGGTGGCCTTGCCGCCGCACAGCAGTTTTGCGCCCTTGGCCAGCGCGTCGTCGATCAGGCGGTTGGCGCGCTCCACGGTGGCCATGTCCACCACCGAGCCCAGCACCACGGGGCCCTTGCGCGGATCGCCCAGCGGCAGCGAGGTGGCGCGGGCCACCAGCTTGTCCAGGAAATCGCCGGCCACGGACTCGTCCACGATGATGCGTTCGGTGGACATGCAGATCTGGCCCGAGTTGGCGAAGGCACCGAAGGTGCAGCCGGCCACGGCGGCGTCGATGTCGGCATCGTCCAGTACCACGAAGGGCGCCTTGCCGCCCAGCTCCAGGATGGCGGGCTTGAGGTACTTGGCGCAGGTCTGGCCGAGGATGCGGCCCACGCGCGTGGAGCCGGTGAAGTTCACGCGGCGCACGGCCGGGTGGGCCACCATGGCTTCGACCACGGCACCCGCATCTTCGGGCGCATTGGTCACGAAGTTGACCACGCCGGGCGGCAGGCCGCCCTCCTGCAGGGCCTCGATGATCAGGCCGTGCGTGGCGGGGCACAGCTCCGAGCCCTTGAGCACCACCGTATTGCCGCAGGCCAGCGGCGTGGCAATGGCGCGCACGGCCAGGATGACGGGCGCATTCCAGGGCGCAATGCCCAGCACCACGCCAGCGGGCTGGCGCACGGCCATGGCCAGGCTGCCGGGCACGTCAGAGGGAATGATCTGGCCGTTGATCTGGGTGGTCAGCGATGCGGCCTCCAGGAACATGTTGGCGGCCAGGTGCACGTTGAAGCCGGCCCAGATGCCCGAGGCGCCCGTCTCGGCGGCCATGGCGGCGGCAAACGCCTCGGTCTTGGCCTCCAGCGCCTGCGATGCCTTCATCAGCATCTGGCGGCGTTCGGTCGGGCCCAGTGCGGCCCAGGCGGGGAAGGCCTTTTGCGCGGCCTCGACGGCGCGCACGGCATCTTCGGGGGTGGCGGCCGGGGCGCGCGTTGCCACCGATCCGTCCAGCGGATTGCGGCGCTCGAAGGTGGCGCCATTGCCGGCCTGTGCGGCCTGGCCTGCGATAAGCATGGTTTGTTCGATCATGACTGTCTCCTTGGTATGCGGTTGTGGCCTGGGCGTTGGCGCTGCCGGGCGTGCCCGTCATCGTAGAAGCAGGCGATGGCACAGGCAGCCCGCTGCGCGCACAAAGCGCATGACGGATCGTGCACAGGCTCCGGGGTTTACCCTTGTCCTGGCTGTCCGCGGGGAAAGCCATGGGGCGCGATGGGCCTGCACTTTCCCATAATCACGTCCATGGCCGCACACAGATCCTTCACCCGTGCGGCGAGCAGGAGAGACCGCACATGACCGATGCCATGGTGTTGAGCACCGACGGACTGCCGCCCGGCGAGACGGCGTCGGCCTGGCACGCCTGGATGTCGCGCCTGTTTGCGGGCCTGGATACCGATGTCTATGGCGATCGCCTGTTCGAAGGCCATGTGCGCGTGGCCAATGCCGGCGATGTGGTGCTGACCCGTCTGGAGGCGGGCCGCCACCGCGTCATGCGCAGCATGCAGGGCCTGCGCGCCCATGAGTCCCCCTATCTGAAGATCGTCGCGCCCTGGGAGGGCGTGGCCAGCGTGCGCCAGCACAACCGCGAGGCCAGCGTGCGCAAGGGCAGCTGGGTAATCTATGACACGGCGCAGGAGTACGAGGTCACCAACCCCGAATGGTCCGAACACCTCATCGTGATGCTGCCGCGCCAGGCCATCGTGGAACGGGGCATCCGGCTGGAAGGGCTGATGGGGCGCAACGTGGGCGGCAGCTCGGGCATTGCCCGCATCGCGCTGGAAACCATGCGCAGCACCTACCAGGAGCTGCCCGGCATGGCGCCGCATCTGGCGCGCCGCGCGGGCGAGCTGCTGGTGGACATGGTCCATCTGTCGCTGCAGGAACTGGCCGGGCAGGGCACGGCAGGCACGCAGCAACTGGCGCTGCAGGACCGCATCCGCGCCCATGTGGCGGCCCATCTGCGCGACCCGGGCCTGTCGGTGGAGTCCGTGGCCGCCGCGCTCAACTGCAGCAAGCGCCATCTGCACAACGCCTTCGCGGACAGCCAGACCAGCCTGGGCGCCTTCATACAGCACAGCCGCCTGGAGCTGTGCATGCGCGAGCTGCTGCAGCCCGCCCAGGCGCAGCGCACCATCACCGAGGTCGCCATGGATTGCGGCTTTGGCAGCACCGCGCATTTCAGCCGCGCTTTCAAGATCTATACGGGTCTGTCGCCCTCGGATTTCAGGGCCATGCGCAAGCCGGCCGGCTGACTGCCACGAAGCCATTGCGGGGCAGCTTGCGCTGGCGCCAGGACAGGGCAATGCCCGCATAGGACAATGCCGCCCTGTCTCTTCGCTCACTTCGGACCATTTCATGGACACCAACACACCGCTTGCCCTGCTGGGCGGGCTTACCGCTTCCCAATTCATGCGCCGCCACTGGCACAAGAAGCCCTTGCTGGTGCGCCAGGCAATCCCGGGCTTCAAGCCCCTGATTCCCCGCGCCAGGCTGCTGGCCATGGCAGGTGAGGACGGTGTGGAGTCGCGCCTGATCCAGCAGCAGGACGGTGGCCACTGGAAGCTCAGCCACGGCCCGCTGTCGCGCCGCAGCCTGCCCTCGCTGCAAAAGCCCGGATGGACCGTGCTCGTGCAGGGCGTGGACCTGCACGACGACGGCGTGCACCAGCTGATGCAGCAGTTCCGCTTCGTGCCCGAGGCGCGGCTGGACGATCTGATGATCAGCTTTGCCACCGACCAGGGCGGCGTCGGCCCGCATTTCGACAGCTACGACGTCTTCCTGCTGCAGGCGCATGGCCGTCGGCGCTGGCGCATCGGCCGCCAGAAGGACCTGTCGCTGCAGCCCGATGTGCCGCTGAAGGTGCTCTCGAATTTCGAGCCCGAGGAGGAGTTCGTGCTCGAGCCCGGCGACATGCTCTACCTGCCGCCCAAGTGGGCCCATGACGGCATCGCCGAGGGCGAATGCATGACCTACTCCATCGGCTTTCGCTCGCCCGCGCGCGACGAACTGGCCCGCGAGCTGCTGCTGCGCATGTCCGACGAGCCCGATGAGCCCGAAGCGCCCATGGTCTACCGCGACCCCGACCAGCCCGCCGTCGAGGCCCCGGGCGAGATTCCGTCGAGCCTGCACGACTTCGCGCGCAAGGCGCTGGAGCGCGCGCTGGCCGAGCCGCTGGCGCTGGAGCGCGCGCTGGGCGAGTACATGACCGAGCCCAAGGCCAATGTCTGGTTCGAGCATGGCGAGGAACACGGCATGTTCGAGAGCGTGGTCCTCGACCGCCGCACGCGCATGATGTATGACGCAAAACACATCTTCATCAACGGCGAAAGCTATCTGGCCGGTGGCCGCGATGCCACCCTGATGCGCAAGCTGGCCGATACGCGCGCCCTGTCCCGCGCCGATCTTGCCAAGGCCAGCGATGACGCGCTGGAGCTGCTGTCCTCCTGGTTTGACGCCGGCTGGGTGCGAGGCGGGCCGCTGTCCTGAACCGGGTAGACGCTGTGACGCAGTCATGCTAAGTTCGGGCATTCACCGTTGACAGCGTTCTGCTGATTCAAGGCGGACTCCGATAGATTTGTAAAGAATTGTCTTGGGTTCGTCAGTAAATTGACAGCAACCTGGTTTTGTTACACAGTGGACGCCAAGGCAGCTTCTTGCTGCCCCATTCGGACTTGGCAAGAGGATTTGTGCGGAATTGTTCAGAGGTTGTCAGTTTCAGTCAGCCTCGAAAAAATCTCCCTATAATTCGCTCCAAGTCGAATGAATGTGTTTGACGTGGCCTGGCCGCCGCGTACCGGTTGCCCGCATCCGGTGGCGCAAGTGGCGGGGCCCCTCCTGTGTACTGTCTTCTTACCTACTCTCTAGGAAACTGTGATGAAGAACTCTCTGATCCTGGCTACCGTGATCGCTGCTGCAGCTCTGGCCGCTTGCGGCAAGAAGGAAGAGGCTCCGGCCCCCGCTCCCGCACCCGCCGTTGAAGCTCCCGCACCGGCAGCTCCCGCTCCCGCAGAAGCTCCTGCTGCTCCCGCCGCCGACGCAGCCGCTCCCGCAGCGCCTGCCGCCGACGCTGCAGCACCTGCTCCCGCTGCTGACGCTGCCGCTGCAGACGCCGCCAAGGCTGCTGCCGACGCTGCCGCCAAGGAAGCCACCAAGCAGTAATTCGGCCCTCGCCGATGGCAGAGGTTTCGGCCTCTGCCGCGAAAGAACCGCATTCTTCGGGCTGCGGTTTTTTTTCGTCTTCGCTTTGCTTTGGTCCAGTAAAAAAGCCACCGGCAAATGACTGCGCGGTGGCTGCAAGCCAAGGGCGGACGCTGCCGCCCCAAGGCCCGAAAAGAGGCTTGCTTACTTCATGTCGTCGGTGATGACGCGCACGATGCGCTGGGCGTTGGCCGATGTCTCGGGCTGGCCCTGGGTGTTGAGCACGGTGACGGTGGACTTGTCGCCTTCGCTGCGCACCTGGATCTGGTACTTGACCGGCGCGGCCGCATCGGGCGAGCGGCTGAACAGCTTGCCGAAGAAGCCCTTGGGCTCGACCTTGGCGTCAGGCGCGACATAGCGCACGAAGTAGATGCCGCGGCTGCGGTCACGGTCCTCCACGGTGAAGCCCGTGCGGTCCAGGGCCACGCCGACACGGCGCCATGCGCGGTCAAAGCCTTCGTCGATCTGCAGCACAGGCTGTCCGTTGGCGGATTCCATGCGCACGCTGCCGGTGGCGGCTGCCGTGGTGGTGTTGGCCTTGGCCACGGCATCGGCCTGCTCCTGGCTTACGCCGAGCTTGACCATCAGGCGGCGCAGGAATTCGGTTTCCAGTTCCGGATCGGAGGGGCGCGGCTGCCAGATGGTCTGGTCCTTCTGGGCGCTGGTGTAGACCTCCTGCATGCCGCGGTGCGTGATGTAGACCTCGGTGGAGCCGTCGGCCGAGCGCTCCAGGCGTGTGCGGAAGCGGTCGCGCTCGCTGGTGGAGTACAGGCCGTCGAAGACCTTGCCCAGCGTCTTGCGGATCACGTCCTGCGGGATCTTGGCGCGGTTCTCGGCCCAGTCGGTCTCGATGATGCCCAGCTGGCGGTCTTCGGTGGTGAAGATGAAGCCGTTTTCCAGCCAGAAGTCACGCACGGGCTCCCACAGCTGGTCGGCCGGGCGCTTGATCACCAGCCAGCGCTGCTCGCCGTTGCGCTCGATGCGCACATCGCCCATTGCAACGGTGGCCGTGCGGCCTTCGCTGGGCTTTTGCGCCTTGGAGTTGGCTTCCATGGCTGCGGCGGAGACCACGCCGCCGGGCACGGCATAGCGCGAATCCGTGGACAGCTGGGTCAGATCCGGGGGAACTTCCAGGGTGGGCGCCTGCTGCTTGCCGGCGCTCTTGTAGTCGATCTTGCTCTCTTGGAACGTGGTCGTGCAGGCTGTCAGGCCGATGGCCAGGCTCAGCAGGCTCAGACGTGCAATGGGCTGTTTCACGCGAATATCCTTGGTGCGTTCGGTCGGTGGGGCGGGGCGCCTCACAGCAGGCCAGCGGAGCCCAGGGCGGCTTCCACGGTGGCTTCCAGGTTCTTGCTCAGAGGTGTCATCGGCAGGCGCATGGCCGGGCCGCACAGGCCCAGGCGCGCTGCGGCCCACTTGACGGGAATGGGGTTGGCCTCGACGAAGAGGTTCTTGTGCACGGGCATCAGGCGCAGCTGGATGTCCATGGCGGTGCGCACATCACCGGCCAGGGCCGCCTTGCACAGATCGCTCATCAGGCGTGGCGCCACGTTGGCCGTGACGCTGATGTTGCCATGGCCGCCGCACAGCATCAGGGCCACAGCGGTCGGGTCATCGCCGGAGTACACGCCGAAGTCCTTGGGCACTTCGCGGATCAGCCATTGGGCGCGCTCGATGTTGCCCGTGGCTTCCTTGATGCCGATGATGGCGGGGATCTGCGCCAGGCGCAGCACGGTGTCGTGCTGCATGTCGGCCACGGAGCGGCCGGGCACGTTGTAGAGCACCACCGGCAGGTCGCCCACCGCTTCGGCAATCGCCTTGAAGTGCTGGTACTGGCCTTCCTGCGTGGGCTTGTTGTAGTAGGGCACGACCTGCAGCTGGCTGTCGGCGCCGACCTTCTTGGCGTAGCGGGCCAGCTCGATGGCTTCGTGCGTGCTGTTGGCGCCGCAGCCGGCCATCACGGGCACGCGGCCTGCGGCCTGCTCGACGGACACGCGGATGATTTCGCAGTGCTCCTCCACGTTGACGGTGGGGGATTCACCTGTCGTTCCCACCACGCCGATGCAGTCCGTGCCTTCGGCCACATGCCAATCGATGAGTTTTCGCAGCGCCGGGTAGTCAACACTACCGTCCTCGTGCATGGGCGTGATGAGGGCAACGATGCTGCCAGTGAGAGCGACGGAGGAGGATGTCATGTCCGCAAGAAAAAACGGGAAAGGATCATTCTAACGAGTGTCGGAGGCAGGCCCAAGGCGGGCGCCTGTAGGGATTCAGGCGATTGCAGAGCCTGACGCCTTCTGATGCGCCAGCATGGCCACGGGTTCCCGGCCTGTTGCATCGGGGCGCAGTGCCGCAATGCGCTGGACCATGCGATCGGGCTCGCCCAGCTGGCCGTGCTCGTAGGCCACGATGTGCCAGCCCGCGCAGGCCTGCAGCAGCTCGCCGGGCGCCAGCAGGAAATCGGGGCGGGAAGGCTTGCCGAAAGCCTCATTGCCCTGGGCAAAGGTTTCGTACAGCAGCACGCCGCCGGGGGCCACGCTGTCCAGCAGCGCCGGCCACAGCGGGCGCCACAGATAGTGGGTCACGACCACGGCGCCGAACTGCCGGCCGGGCAGGGGCCAGGGGCCGTTTTCGATGTCGGCGCACAGCAGCTCGCCCACGCCCTGCAGGCCGGCCAGGGCCTGGGCGTCGCGGTCCACGCCGGTGACGGCGTGGCCACGCGCATGGAACCAGCGCATGTGCCGGCCGGGGCCGCAGGCCACGTCAAGCACCGAGGCCTGGGGCGCCAGAAGGTGCGACCAGCGTTGGATCCAGGGCGAGGGCGGCGTGGCTGCGTGCATGTGCAATTTTGGAAATAAAGTGAAAGCGGCCGACATTGTGCCGCCAGGCCTTCGCCGCTCCCGCTTCCATTTCAGAAGCAGGCCCAGATCTGGTCTGCCATGCCCAGCATGAACTGCGGCTGCAGATAGAGCATGAAGACCAGGCCCAGCACCATAAGCACGGCGGCCCACAGCGCCAGCCTGCGCAGGATGCGTGGGCGGGGCCTGGTGGATGTCGTCATGGATGTCGTCATGTCAGGCAGCGGCCTGGGCTGCGCGCAACCGTGCCACGGGGGCTTCGCGTATGGGCAGGTTCAGCAGGCCGGCGGCCACGCCCAGGCCGATGGCCAGGTACCAGACCACCTGGTAGCTGCCTGTGTGGTCATAGAGATAGCCGCCCAGCCAGACGCCCAGGAAGCTGCCCACCTGGTGGCTGAAGAACACCATGCCGCTCAACATGGACAGATGCTGCACGCCGAAGATCTGGGCCACGGTGGCATTGGTCAGCGGCACGGTGGACAGCCACAGCAGGCCCATGGCGGCAGAGAAGATGTAGACCGACCAGGGCGTCAGCGGCGCCAGCAGGAAGAGCACGATCACCACCGAGCGCGTGAAGTAGATGGTGGACAGCAGGTAGCGCTTGGGCAGGCGCTGGCCCAGGTTGCCGGCCACGTAGGTGCCAACGATGTTGAACAGCCCCACCAGCGCCAGCGAGATGCTGGCCACCTGCGGTGCCAGGCCGTAGTCCTTGAGGTAGCTGGGCATGTGCACGCCGATGAACATCACCTGGAAGCCGCAGACGAAGTAGCCGGCCGTCAGCAGCACGAAGCTGGGTGTGCGCAGGGCCTCGGCGACGGCCTGGCCCGCGCTCTGGTCGCGCACGGGACGGGCGTTGCCGGGCTGGAAGCCCGGCTCGCGCAGGCCGAAGGCCAGCGGAATGATCATCAGCGCGCACAGCGACAGCAGCAGCAGGGCGTTGGACCAGCCGAAGTTCGAGATCAGGCTGCCTTCCACGGGCACCATGAAGAACTGGCCGAAGGAGCCCGCCGCCGCCGTCACGCCCATGGCCCAGCTGCGCCGCGCCACGGGAATCTGGCGGCCCAGCACACCGTAGATCACGGCATAGGTGGTGCCTGCCTGGGCTGCGCCGATCACCACGCCAGCCGTCAGGGCGAACCAGGTTGTCGTGGGTGCCATGGCCATGCCGGCCAGGCCCAGCGCATACAGCAGCGCGCCCACCAAGAGCACGCGGAAGGCGCCGAAGCGGTCGGCCAGCATGCCGCCGAAGATGCCGAGCACGCCCCAGGACAGGTTCTGGATGGCGATGGCCAGCGCGAAGGACTCGCGCGTCCAGCCCATCTCCTGGGTGATGGGCTGCAGCCACAGGCCGAAGCCGTGGCGGATTCCCATGGACAGCGTCACGACTGCGCCCCCGCACAGCAGTATCTGCACCATGGACATGGGTTGGTTGTTTTTGTGCATGCGGCAAACTTTAGCGAAACTCCGGGTTTTGCGCTGTGCCGCTTGGGTCGCCCATGCGCCAGCGCGGCCCTTGATGGCAGCGGCTTTTTCGGGATAGTCACTGTCAATGACTGTGAATGCATCCAGCACTGAGCCGGGCCGCGCACTACAATCCGCCCCCATGGCAGTCAAACCATCTCCCACTTCCGCCAGCGAATACTCCGAAGGCTCGATACGCGTGCTCAAGGGCCTTGAGCCCGTCAAGCAGCGTCCCGGCATGTACACGCGCACCGACAACCCCCTGCACGTGCTGCAGGAGGTGATCGACAACGCGGCCGACGAGGCACTGGCCGGCTTCGGCAAGAAAATCCGCTTCACCCTGCATTCCGACGGCTCCTACAGCGTCGAAGACGACGGCCGGGGCATCCCCTTCGGCATGCATCCCGAGGAAAAGGCGCCCGTGGTGGAGCTGGTCTTCACGCGGCTGCATGCGGGCGGCAAGTTCGACAAGGGCAAGGGCGGCGCCTACAGCTTCTCGGGCGGCCTGCACGGCGTGGGCGTCTCGGTCACGAATGCGCTGGCCACGCGCCTTGAGGCCTGCATCCACCGCGAGGGCAAGGTGGCCACCATCGCCTTCTCGGGCGGCGACGTGGTCGAGCCCCTGCAGTCGCGGCCGCTGGCCGCGGGCGAACGCAAGCAGGGCACGACCGTGCGCGTGTGGCCCGATGCCCGCTATTTCGAATCGCCCCAGCTGCCCATGGGTGAGCTGATGCATCTGCTGCGCAGCAAGGCCGTGCTCATGCCCGGCGTGTCGGTGACCCTGGTCAACGAGAAGACGCGCGACACCCAGACCTGGCAGTTCAAGGGCGGCCTGCGCGACTACCTGCAGCAAAGCCTGCATGGCGAGGCGGTCATCCCCCTGTTCGAGGGCGAGGGCTTTGCCGACCGCCACCACGACAGCTTTGCCGAAGGCGAGGGCGCCGCCTGGTGCGTGGCCTTCACCGAGGACGGCGCACCGCTGCGCGAAAGCTATGTCAACCTGATCCCGACCACCGCTGGCGGCACGCATGACAGCGGCCTGCGCGACGGCCTGTTCCAGGCGGTCAAGGCCTTCATCGAGATGCACTCGCTGCTGCCCAAGGGCGTCAAGCTCATGCCGGATGACGTCTTTGCGCGCGCCAGCTATGTGCTCAACGCCAAGGTGCTGGACCCGCAGTTCCAGGGCCAGATCAAGGAGCGCCTGAACTCGCGCGATGCCGTGCGCCTGGTCAGCGGCTATGTGCGCCCCGCGCTGGAGCTGTGGCTCAACGAGCACGTGGAATGGGGCCGCAAGCTGGCCGAGATCGCCATCAAGGCCGCGCAGACCCGCCAGAAGGCGGGCCAGAAGGTCGAAAAGCGCAAGGGCTCGGGCGTGGCCGTGCTGCCGGGCAAGCTCACCGATTGCGAAAGCCGCGACCTGAGCCTGAACGAGGTCTTCCTGGTCGAGGGCGACTCGGCCGGCGGCAGCGCCAAGATGGGCCGCAACAAGGAAACCCAGGCCGTGCTGCCCCTGCGCGGCAAGGTGCTCAACACCTGGGAAGTGGACCGCGACCGGCTGTTCGCCAACAACGAAATCCATGACATCTCGGTGGCCATCGGCGTGGACCCGCATGGCCCCAACGACACGCCCGACCTGTCGGGCCTGCGCTACGGCAAGGTCTGCATTCTTTCGGATGCCGACGTGGACGGCTCGCACATCCAGGTGCTGCTGCTGACGCTGTTCTTCCGCCATTTCCCCAAGCTCATCGAGGCCGGCCACATCCATGTGGCGCTGCCGCCGCTGTTCCGTGTGGACGTGCCTGCGCGCGGCAAGAAGCCTGCGGCCAAGATGTACGCGCTGGACGAGGGCGAGCTGACCGCCATCCTGGACAAATCGGCCAAGGATGGCGTGCCGCGCGAGAAATGCCAGATCAGCCGCTTCAAGGGCCTGGGCGAGATGAATGCGGAGCAGCTGTGGGAGACCACGCTCAACCCCGACACGCGCCGCCTGCTGCCCGTGCAGTTCATGAACCTGGACTTCGCGGCGGCCGAGCAGGTCGTCACCAAGCTCATGGGCAAGGGCGAGGCCGCAGCGCGCCGCGAGCTCATGGAGCTCCATGGCGACGCCATTGAAGTCGACATCTGACCCATGACTGTGCTCCGCGCCGCCCCGAAGCACCGCCCGCACCTGGCGCGCGGCGCCGGGGTGCGCGCGCTGGCGGCGCTGGGCCTGGCCCTGGCGCTGTGGGGGCTGGCGCGGCCGGCGCATGCCGATCTCTGGGCCTTCGTGGACGAGCGCGGCATCACGCACTTCGCTGCCGAGGCGCTGGACGAGCGCTACAGGCTGTACTTTCGCGGCTCGGTCTATGACAGCGCCGAGCAGGGGCTCAAGCCCCCGATGGTGCAGGCCGAGGCCGCTGCCGACGCTGACGGCAGCGGCGATGCCGGCCGCAGGCTGCAGGCGCATACGCGGCTGCAAAGCTTCTTCGACATCTCGCCGCGCTACAAGAGCGTGCGCGGCCATCTGCGCAAGGCGGCGGACCACACGGGCGTGGACTACGACCTGCTCAAGGCCGTGATCGCCGTCGAGTCGGGCTTTGACGCGCAGGCCATCTCGCCCAAGGGGGCGGTCGGCCTGATGCAGCTGATGCCGGCCACGGCCCAGCGCTTCGGCGTGGAGGCCAGCCGCCAGTGCAGCGTGCAGCAGCAACTGGCCGATCCGGCCGTCAACGTGCCGGCCGGCGCGCGCTACCTCAACCATCTGATGGGGCTGTTCCCCGGCCGGCTGGACCTGGTGCTGGCCGCCTACAACGCAGGCGAGGGCGCCGTGCGGCGCGCGGGCCAGGCCATCCCTCCCTTCCAGGAAACCCGCAATTACGTGAAGGCCGTGCTCGGCATCTACGAGCAGCTGCAGGGCGGGCGCGAGCGCGCGGGCCCTGCAGCGCCTGCAGCAGCGGCGTTGCCGGGCACCACGCCCCGGGTGCGCATGACGCTGCCCACAGGACTGCCCACGCCGCAATGAGCGGTATTCATTGCATTTTTTGAGATCACGAATTTCTTCATGAGCGACCAAACCTCTCTGGATCTGGCACAACAGGCGGCCGGCGATGCACTGGACCTGGGCCAGTACGCGCAACGGGCCTATCTCGAATACGCACTGTCCGTGGTCAAGGGCCGGGCACTGCCCGATGTGACCGACGGCCTCAAGCCCGTGCAGCGGCGCATTCTGTACGCCATGGACCGCATGGGCCTGAGCTACAGCGGTCCCAACCACAACACGGCAGCCAAGCCCGTCAAGAGCGCACGCGTGGTCGGCGATGTGCTGGGCCGCTTTCACCCGCACGGCGACCAGTCGGCCTACGACGCGCTGGTGCGCATGGCGCAGGACTTCAACCAGCGCTATCCGCTGGTCGATGGCCAGGGCAACTTCGGCAGCCGCGACGGCGACGGCGCAGCCGCCATGCGCTACACCGAGGCGCGCCTGTCCAAGATCACGGGCCTGCTGCTCGACGAGATCGACATGGGCACGGTGGACTTCGTGCCCAACTACGACGGCAGCACGCAGGAGCCGCAGCAACTGCCCGCGCGCCTGCCGTTCGCCCTGCTCAATGGCGCCAGCGGCATTGCCGTGGGCCTGGCCACGGAAATCCCCAGCCACAACCTGCGCGAGGTGGCCGATGCCTGCGTGGCCCTGATCAAGCGGCCCCAGCTCAGCGACGAGGAACTGTTCCAGATCATCCCCGGCCCCGACTATCCGGGTGGCGGGCAGATCATCAGTAGCGCCTCCGACATCCAGGACGCCTATCGCACGGGCCGTGGCAGCCTCAAGCTGCGCGCGCGCTGGAAGATCGAGGAGCTGGCGCGCGGCCAGTGGCAGATCGTGGTGACCGAGCTGCCGCCCGGCGTCTCGGCGCAGAAGGTGCTCGAAGAGATCGAGGACATCACCAATCCCAAGGTCAAGACCGGCAAGAAGGCCTTGAGCCAAGAACAGACCCAGCTCAAGGCCAGCATGCTGGCCGTGCTCGACGGCGTGCGCGACGAGTCCAGCAAGGATGCGCCCGTGCGCCTGGTCTTCGAGCCCAAGACCGGCAAGGTGCCGCAGCAGGAGCTGATCACGGCGCTGCTGGCGCATACCAGCCTGGAGTCGTCCAGTTCCATCAACCTGACCATGATCGGCCTCGATGGCCGCCCGGTGCAGAAAAGCCTGCGCCTGATGCTCGAGGAATGGATCGCCTTCCGCCAGACCACGGTCACGCGGCGCAGCCAGCACCGGCTGGCCAAGGTGCTGGACCGCATCCACATCCTCGAAGGCCGCCAGGCCGTGCTGCTGAACATCGACAAGGTCATCGCCATCATCCGGGCCAGCGACGAGCCCCGGCAGGCGCTGATCGATGCCTTTGCGCTGTCCGAGCGCCAGGCCGACGACATTCTTGAAATCCGCCTGCGCCAGCTGGCGCGGCTGGAGGCCATCAAGATCGAGCAGGAACTCAAGGAACTGCGCACGGAGCAAGGCAAGCTCGAAGACATCCTGGGCAGCGAAAGCACCATGCGCCGCCTGATCTGCAAGGAGATCGAGGCCGATGCCAAGCAGTTCGCCGATGCGCGCCGCACGCTGATCCAGGAGGAAAAGAAGGTCGTCGCCGAAGTCAAGGTGGTCGATGAACCCACCACGGTCATCATCTCGGACAAGGGCTGGGTGCGCACGCGCCAGGGCCATGGCGTCGATGCGGGCACGCTGAGCTTCAAGGCCGGCGACAGCCTGCACGGCACCTTCGAATGCCGCACCGTGGACCAGTTGCTGGCCTTTGGCAGCAATGGCCGCATCTATTCGGTGCCGGTGGCCCAACTGCCCGGCGGGCGCGGCGATGGCCAGCCCGTGACCACGCTCATCGAGCTGGAGGCCGGCACCCAGATCCTGTACTACTTCGCCGGTGCCGAGGGCACGGCGCTGCTGCTGTCGGGATCGGGTGGCTACGGCTTCGTGGCCATGGTGAGCGACATGGTCTCGCGCCAGAAGGCGGGCAAGGCCTTCGTCACGCTGGCCGACGGCGAGACGCTGTGCGCCCCGTCCACGGCCTACGGCGTGCCCATGGGCGCACGTGCGGAGCCGCAGGAAGGCGAGCAGGGCGCGGGCCTGCTGCTGCCGGCCACGCATGTGATCTGCGCTTCCACGGGTGGCCGCATCCTCACCTTCGAGATCGCCAGCCTCAAGCACATGGCCAAGGGCGGTCGCGGGCTGATGCTGCTCGATCTGGAGGACAAGGACACGCTGGCGGGCGCTGCCGCCTACACGCGCAGCATCCGCATCGATGGCCTGGGCCGCGGCGGCAAGGAGCGCAGCGAGACGCTGGAGATCCGCAGTCTCAACAATGCCCGTGGCACGCGCGGCCGCAAGGGCAAGTCGGCCGACCTGGGCTTCAAGCCGCAGAGCGTGACGCGCGTGGAGTAAGAGCGCGGCCGCCCCTGCAATGCCCTCCGCGAAAGGGGCGGATCAGGGGTTTCCTCTGGGTTTTTCCGCCCACCAGGCCTTCTTCCAGGCCTCAACATGGAGTCTTCCAAAATGAGGGAGACTGGATATGCTGCGACTTCGCATGGCACACAAGCTGTGGCTTGCAGTGGCCGCCATCGTGGTGGCGCTGGTGGGCGTGGTCGGCTTGTCGGGCTATCGCTCGGCCCAGGTCCAGGCCCGGTCCGAGGCGGTGACCCAGGAGATGCAGGCGCGGGTCCAGGCCGCCGTGCGCTGGATGGGGCTGACCGAAACCAACGCGGCCCGCACCCAGGCCGTGGTGGTCAGCAGTGATGCCGCCGTCGAGGCCGAGTTCAAGGACGTGATCAGCGCCACCTCGGCGCGGATCACCGAGGTGCAGAAATCACTGGAAGCCATGCCCCTGTCCGACGCAGACAAGGCGCAGATGGCCAGGATCGCGGCAGCCCGCAAGACCATGATCGAACTGCGTGCCCAGGCGCGCCAGCTCAAGGCCGATGGCCGGCAGGAGCAGGCGTTGGTCCTGGTCAAGCAGTCCTACAACCCTGCCGTGGATGCCTACCTGCAGTCGCTGCGCGACTTCGTGCAGATGCAGGAGCAGGTGGCGCGTACCAGCCAGCAAGAGATGGCTGCCTCGCGCAGGCTCACTGTGGGCTTTGCCGCTGCGGCCGTGGGCCTGCTGCTGCTGTGCATCGTCATCGGCGCCCATTTCCTGATTGCCAGCATCCGCCGGCCCCTGGCCGAGGCCAGCGAACTGGCCGAACGCATTGCCGCAGGCGACCTGAGCGCAGGCGTGCAGGGACAGGCACAGCGTGCTGATGAATTCGGCGACCTGCTGCGCTCGTTGCAGGCCATGAGCGAATCGCTGTCGGGCATGGTGCAGCAGGTGCGCCAGAGCACGGACAGCATCGCCATCGCCAGCGCCGAGATCGCCACCGGCAACCAGGACCTGTCCGTGCGCACCGAGCAGACCTCCAGCAACCTGCAGGAGACGGCTGCCGCCATGGAACAGTTCACCAGCACGCTGCAGCAAAGCGCCAGCAGTGCCCAGCAGGCCAGCAGCCTGGCGGCGGGTGCGTCACAGGTGGCGCAGCGCGGCGGCGAGGTCGTGGCCCGGGTGGTCGAGACCATGAAGGGCATCAACGACAGCAGCCGGCAGATTGCCGACATCGTCGGCGTCATCGACTCCATTGCCTTCCAGACCAACATCCTGGCGCTGAACGCCGCCGTGGAGGCGGCCCGTGCCGGAGAGCAGGGCCGGGGCTTTGCCGTGGTGGCCAGCGAGGTGCGCACGCTGGCACAGCGCAGCGCGGCGGCTGCCAAGGAAATCCGCCAGCTCATCGGCGCTTCGGTGGAACGGGTGGAGGACGGCGCCCGCCTGGTGGGCGATGCCGGCACCACCATGGAGGGCATCGTGCAGTCCGTGCAGCGTGTGGCCGACACCATCGGCGAGATCACGGCGGCCTCTTCGGAGCAAAGCGCGGGCGTGGCCCAGGTCAACCAGGCCGTGGGACAGCTGGACCAGATGACGCAGCAGAACGCGGCCCTGGTCGAGCAAAGCGCAGCCGCGGCGCAAAGCCTGCGGGAGCAGGCCGAGCAGCTGTCGCGCACGGTGGCGGTGTTCAAGGTGGCGCACCTGGCGCCTTCGCCGACGACGCTCGCAAGGCAGGCTGCGTCGGCGGCGCGCACTGCGCACAGCGCGGCCGCAGTGCCAAGGCGGCCGGCAGCAGCCGTGGCGCCTGCGGCTGTCGGGCCGGTTGCCGCGCGGCCTGCCGCAGCAAGGGCGGCGGCGCCCAAGCTGGCCTCGGCGCCCCGGCCTGCCGCACCGGCAGCCGAGGATGGCCAATGGGAGAGTTTCTAGCCGCCTGCGAGCACGGCGGTGCCGTGCGGCGGCATGCCGATCAGGCCAGTTCGGCGATCAGCTCGATTTCCACGCAGGAGCCCAGCGGGATCTGGGCCACGCCGAAGGCGCTGCGCGCATGCGTGCCGGCATCGCCGAAGACCTGGCCCAGCAGCTCGCTGCAGCCGTTGGCCACCAGGTGCTGCTCGGTGTAGTCGCCCGTGGAGTTGACCAGGCACATCAGCTTGACGATGCGGCGCACGCGGCCCAGGTCGCCGCCGGCGGCATGCTGCAGCGTGCCCATCAGGTCGATGGCGATGGCGCGCGCGGCCTGCTGGCCGTCGGCAGTCTGCAGATCACGGCCCAGCTGGCCGGCCCAGACCTTGCCGTCCTTGCGCGCGATATGGCCGCTCAGGAACACCAGATTGCCCGTCTGCACATAGGGCACGTAGGCCGCCGCCGGGATGGCAGGCGACGGCAGTTCGATGTTCAGGGCCTTCAGTTGTTCGTAAACGCTCATCGTTGATTCCTTCGAGACAAGAAAAATCCGGCACCAGTGCCGGGGTGGCGGACAGTGTGACACAGCCCCTTGCACCCTGGCATGTCAGGGCCTGGGCTTCCGTCAGTCTGATTGTTGTCTGATTCCGAGGCGGTGCAGGGTGGCTGCGCGGCATCCGCTCCTAGCATGTGTGGATGCACCCTGCGGCACCTGCCCAAACCCTCTCGCCGTCTTCCTGGACGCCCCTGCTGCTCGGCTGCGTGGCCGGTGCGGCCTGGCAGGTCACGCAGTCGCGCCTGTGGCCGCTGTGGATGTATCTGCTCTTGGCGGGCTTGGGGCTGGCAGGCATGGCATGGAGGGCGTGGCGGGCATGGGCGGGCCGGCGCGGCCGTGGTGTGCACCGCCTGTGGGCCGCTGTCTGCGCCGCCTTGCTGGTGGGCGGGTTGACCGGCTGGCGGGCCCAGGACTTTGCGGGCCAGGCGCTGTCTGCGCCGTTGGAGGGGCGTGACCTGCGCATCGTCGGCGTCGTGGCATCGCTTCCCCAGAACATGGTCCAGGGCATGCGCTGGCGCATGGAGGTGGAGCAGGCTCGGATCGCCGGCAGCGAAGAGGTCTTGGCGCCGTTTCCTGCACTGATCGAACTGTCCTGGTACACCCCCCGGGGCCGGCAGTCCAGGGGTGTTGCCATGCTGCCCGATCTGCGACCGGGCCAGCGCTGGGCGCTGACCGTGCGGCTCAAGCGCCCGCATGGCGCGCGCAACCCCCATGGTTTCGACTATGAGCTGTGGCAGTGGGAGCAGGGCGTGCAGGCCACGGGCCATGTGCGCGAACAGCCCGCTGCACGCCAACTGGCCGACACCGGCAGCCATGCCCTGCAGCGCTGGCGCCAGCAGATGCGCGACGCCATCCTGGGCCGCACATCCGCGCTTGCGGCATCCCTGCAGCGCATCGGCCTGGACCCTGCCCATGCGCCGCGCATGCTGGGTGTGGTGGCCGCCCTGGCCATGGGCGATCAGCAGGCCATTGCGCGGGATGACTGGGCGCTGTTTAGGCATACCGGCGTGGCCCATCTGATGAGCATTTCTGGCCTGCACATCACCTTGTTCGCCTGGCTGGCAGCACTGGTGGTTGGGCGGCTGTGGCGCTGCAGCGCACGGGCCTGCCTGTGGTGCCCGGCGCCGCAGGCGGCCCTGCTGGCCGGCGTGCTGCTGGCGGGCGGCTATGCGCTGTTCAGCGGCTGGGGCCTGCCGGCACAGCGCACCGTCTGCATGCTGGCCAGCGTGGCTGCGTTGCGCGGCGCCGGACTGCGCTGGCCCTGGCCCGCCGTGTGGTGCCTAGCGCTGGCCGTGGTCGTGGTGCTGGACCCCTGGGCCCTGTGGCAGGCCGGCTTCTGGCTGAGCTTTGTGGCCGTGGGCGTGCTGCTGGCCACCGATGCGCGCATGCAGGGCGCGCAGCGGCCTTCGCTGCCTGCCCGTGCGCTGGCCTTGTGGGGCGAGCAATGGCGCATCTCGCTGGCGCTGGCGCCGCTGGGCCTGATGCTGTTCGGCCAGCTGTCGCTGTCGGGGCTGCTGGCCAATCTGGCGGCCATTCCCTGGGTGACCTTCGTGGTCACGCCGCTGGCCCTGCTGGGTGCCTTGTGGCCGCCCTTGTGGACAGGCGCGGCGCTGGCGCTGGCCCCGCTGCTGGAGCTGCTGCAATGGCTGGACCAGTGGGCATGGGCCGTGGTGCAACTGCCGCAGCCGCCGCTGTGGGCAGGGCTGGCTGCGCTGTGCGGTGGCCTGGCGCTGGTGGCTCCGCTGCCTGCCGGATGGCGCTGCTGGGGCCTGGCCATGTGCCTGCCGGCCCTGTGGTGGCCCTCGCCATCACCGGCGCATGGCGAGTTCGATCTGATGGCCGTGGACATAGGCCAGGGCAATGCCGTGCTGGTGCGCACGGCGCGGCACAGCCTGCTGTATGACGCGGGGCCGCAGTACGGCCTGGACAGCAATGCAGGCGACCGGGTGCTGGTGCCGCTGCTGCAGGCTCTGGGTCTGAGGCTGGATGCCCTGTGGCTCAGCCACCGCGACAATGACCACACGGGCGGTGCATTAGCCGTGCATGCCGCGCAGCCGCAAGCGGAGGTCTGGGGATCGGATTCCGTGATCCTTGACCCTGCGCTGGCCGGCCTGGGCGCTGTGCGCCGCTGCCAGGCGGGCCAGCACTGGGAATGGGATGGCGTGCGGCTGGAGGTGCTGCATCCGTCTGCCAGCGAACGGTTGCCCTCCGCACTGGCGCTGGCCCATGCCAATGCGGGCAGCTGCGTGCTGTTGCTGCGCTCGGCATCTGGCGTGCAGGCCTTGCTGGCCGGTGACATCGAGGCTGCGCAGGAGCGGTCCCTGGCAAGGGCCGGCGCCCTCACGCCCGTGCAGTGGCTGCTGGTGCCCCACCACGGCAGCCGCACTTCATCGAGCACCGCCCTGGTGCAGGCCCTGGCACCGCGCTGGGCCATGGTGCAGGCGGGATATCGCAGCCGTTATGGCCATCCTGTCCCCGAGGTGGTGCGCCGCTATGAGGCCCATGGCGCCGGCGTGGTGCAGTCGGCCCGCTGCGGTGCGGCGCACTGGCGCTCTTCGGACCCCGTGCACCTGGTCTGCGAGCGGGAAAGGGCACGCCGCTATTGGGATGTGCACGTCACGCAGGGGCAGGGCGGATAGGGCGTGCGCCGATGGCGAAGCAGGATGCATATGCTGGATACCGCTTGTCCGGATTGAGGTTACCTATCGCTACACTGGTGCGATACGAGGGCTGGCCCGTAGCTTGCTAGACCCCGTACACATGCAGCGACAGGAGGTGACGAATGCATCCATTTGACGAGATGTACACGATGACGCCGTTCGACGGCAGCGATGTGCGCCTGCACTACAAGGACTACGCGCAATGGCTTGCGCGCCAGTCCGAACAGACGCTGCGAGCGCGCAGCGCCGAGGCCGAGATCATCTTCCGGCGCGTCGGCATCACGTTCGCCGTCTACGGCGACAAGGACGAAAGCGGCGCCGGCAACGAGCGCCTCATCCCCTTCGACCTGATACCGCGCGTCATTCCCGCACATGAGTGGTCGCGAATGCAGGCGGGCCTGGTGCAGCGCGTGACGGCGCTCAACCGCTTCCTGCACGATGTCTATCACGACCAGGAGATCCTGCGCGCGGGCCTGGTGCCGCGCGAACTGGTGCTGAACAACAGCCAGTACCGGCCCGAGATGCGGGGCCTGGCGGTGCAGGGCGGCATCTACGCCCACATTGCCGGCATCGACATCGTGCGCGCCGCCAATGCCCAGGGCGAGGGCGTGTACTACGTGCTGGAGGACAACCTGCGCGTGCCCTCAGGCGTGTCGTACATGCTGGAGAACCGGCGCATGATGATGCGGCTGTTCCCCGACCTGTTCTCGCGCCATCCCGTGGAGCCCGTGGCCCACTATCCCGACATGCTGCTGGAGACCCTGCGCGCTAGCGCGCCGGCCGGCACGCCCGAGCCCACGGTGGTGGTGCTGACGCCCGGCATGCACAACAGCGCCTACTTCGAGCATGCCTTCCTGGCCCAGCAAATGGGCGTGGAGCTGGTCGAGGGCCAGGACCTGGTGGTGGACAAGGACGTTGTCTACATGCGCACCACGCGCGGCCCGCAGCGCGTGGACGTGATCTACCGGCGCGTGGACGATGATTTTCTCGACCCCGAAGTCTTTCGCCCCACCTCCACGCTGGGCTGCCCCGGCCTCATGCGCGCCTACCGTGCCGGCAACGTGAGCATCTGCAATGCCGCGGGCACGGGTGTGGCCGATGACAAATCGGTCTACCCCTATGTGCCGGAGATGATCCGCTTCTACCTGGGCGAGGAACCCATCCTGCAGAACGTGCCGACCTGGCTGTGCCGCAAGCCCGATGACCTGCGCTACGTGCTCGACCACCTGGACGAGCTGGTGGTCAAGGAAGTCCACGGCGCCGGTGGCTACGGGATGCTGATCGGGCCTGCCGCCTCGCGCGGCGAGATCGAGGATTTCCGCCGCGCGCTCATCGCCAATCCCGGCGGCTATATCGCGCAGCCCACGCTGGCGCTGTCCACCTGCCCCACCCTGGTGGAGCAGGGCATCGCACCAAGGCACATCGATCTGCGGCCCTTCGTGCTCAGCGGCAACCAGGTGCGCATGGTGGCCGGCGGCCTCACGCGCGTAGCGCTCAAGGAGGGCTCGCTGGTGGTCAATTCATCACAGGGCGGCGGCACCAAGGACACCTGGGTGCTCGGGGCCGGTGAGTCAAACGAGGGAGGACATTGAATGCTCAGCCGTACTGCCGATCATCTGTACTGGATGTCCCGCTACACGGAGCGTGCGGAGAACACCGCCCGCATGCTCAACGTCTCCTATGACACCTCCATGCTGCCCCAGGCGCCGCAGGTGGCGCGCAAGGCCTGGCAGGGCGTGCTGTCCATCAGCGAGCTGATCCCCTCCTACGCAGCCCGCCACGGCGAGGTGCAGCGCGAGGCCGTGCTGCACTTCATGGTGCGCGACGAGAGCAACTCCTCGTCCATCGCCTCCTGCCTGCGCGCTGCGCGGGAGAACGCGCGCGCCGTGCGCGGCGCCCTGACCACCGAGGCCTGGGAGACCCAGAACCAGACCTGGCTGGAGCTCAAGCGCCTGCTGGCCGAGGGCGACTGGGAGCGCGATCCGGGCCAGTTCTTCGAATGGGTCAAGCACCGCTCGCACCTGTCGCGCGGCGTGACGCTGGGCACCATGCTGCAGGACGAGGCCTTCCACTTCCTGCGCCTGGGCACCTTCATCGAGCGCGCCGACAACACGGCACGCCTGCTGGACGTGAAGTTCCACGCCATCGAGCGCGACTACCACGGCAGCGCACGCAATGGCGCATCGGGCAAGGCGGCCACGCCGTTCGACTTCTACCACTGGAGCGCGCTGCTGCGCAGCGTCTCGGCCTTCGAGGTCTACCGCAAGGTCTACCGCGACGTGATCACGCCCGAGCGCGTGGCCGAGTTGCTGATGCTGCGCAGCGACATGCCGCGCTCGCTGCTGGCCAGCATGCTGGAGGTGGTGGCCAACCTGGAAAGCGTGGCCAACGCCCAGTCGCGCGAGACCCAGCGCAAGGCAGGCCGCCTGCTGGCCGACCTGCGCTATGCGCGCATCGACGAAATCCTGGCCACGGGCCTGCACGCCTATCTCACGCAGTTCCTGGACCGCGTGCACGACCTGGGCCAGGGTATCAGCCGGGACTTTCTGGTGCCCGCCTGAGTCCGCCGGCCGCCATGCAGCACAAAGCCGCCCTCGGGCGGCTTTGTTCATTGGTTCATTGGGTGGGCCGAATTCAGGCCTGCGCGCTGTCCAGGTCCAGCACAACGCCCTCGGCGCCGCCGATGGGCAGCACGTCGCAGTTGTCGCCAGGGCCGCCACGGTCGATCACGATGAAGCGCGCCGGCGCATTCAACGCGATCAGCGAGTGGTGCCAGACGCCGCGCCGGTAGTTCACGCCCTGGCGTCCGTTGGTGATGAAGGCGCGCAGGTCGGCGGTTGCCACCTGTTCGCCCAGGGGGGCCACCACCACGATGAAGGGCTGTGCATCCAGCGGCATGAAGGCCTGGCTGCCCAGGGGGTGGCGCTCCATGCTGGTCAGCCGCAGGGGCAGCGCATAGGGCCGGGCATGGAACAGGTTGATCAGCCCATGGCCTTCGCTGCCGCCCGTGTCCACGCGGGCCAGGGCGTGGTAGCGCTCGGTCATGCCATCGTTGATGAGCAGCGGTGTGTGGCCTGTGCTGTCCAGGACCTCGCCAAACTCGGCAAAGGCCTCGGCGGTCAGCGGCTGGGCGCGCAGGCAAAGGCTGGCGGGGCGGGTCTCTGACAAGGTGTTCACGAAGTTTTGCCTCTTGTTTTCGTACTGGTAATACCAGTTTGCAGTTGGATCGGATTTTTGTCAAACCTCGGGGAATTAGTTTTGCTTGCGTTGAATTGGGGTAAATGCGAGTGCACATGGCAAAGCGCTGGGGGTACCGTTCGCTTCGTAATTTCATACCGGTAATACCAGTTGGTCGCAACTCCTAAACCAAGGACTCCCTGATGTCATCTCTTCCCGCATCTGCCGAGGTCGCCGGCGCGGCGCCGGCGCTGGCCAGCGAAACGCCGGCCGAGGCCGCCGTCTACCGCAAGGTGGCCTGGCGCCTGCTGCCCTTCATCATGGCCTGCTATGTGGCGGCCTACCTGGACCGGGTGAACGTGGGCTTCGCCAAGCTGCACATGCTGGCCGACCTGCAGTTCAGCGAGGCCATGTACGGCCTGGGTGCGGGGCTGTTCTTCATCGGCTACTTCTTCTTCGAGGTGCCCAGCAACATGCTGATGCACCGCATAGGCGCCAAGGCCACCATCTCGCGGATCATGATCATGTGGAGCCTGATCTCGGCGGCCATGATGTTCGTGAGCACGCCCACGCAGTTCTACGTGCTGCGCTTTCTGCTGGGCGCGGCCGAGGCGGGCTTCTACCCCGGCATGATCCTGTACATGACCTACTGGTTTCCGTCGTACCGGCGCGCCCGCATGGTGGCGCTGTTCATGTGCGCGATTCCGGTCTCGGGCATCCTGGGCGGCCCGCTGTCGGGCGGCATCATGGACCTGATGCAGGGCGTGGCGGGGCTGCGCGGCTGGCAATGGCTGTTCCTGCTCGAGGCCATTCCCTCGATGATCCTGGGCCTGGCCGTGCTCTGGTACCTGGACAACGGCATCCGCGCCGCACGCTGGTTGACCGAGGCGGAAAAGACCCTGCTGGAGCGCAACATCGCCCGCGAGAACGCCAGCAAGAGCGATAGCCATGTGACGCTGCGCGCGCTGTTCTCCGACCCGCGCATCATCAAGATGGCCCTGATCTGCTTTTGCACCGTCATGGGCCAGTACGGCCTCACGTTCTGGCTGCCCAGCCTGATCCGCCAGTCGGGCGTGGAAGGCGCCTTTCACATCGGCCTGCTGACGGCCGTGCCGTTCTCGGTGGCCGTGGTGTCCATGAACCTGGTCAGCCGCAGTTCGGACCGCATGCGCGAGCGCCGCTGGCACCTGATCGTGCCGTTCTGCGTGGGCGCAGCGGGCCTGATGCTGTCGGCCATCTTCAGCGGCAACGTCTATCTGTCGCTGGCCGCCCTGGCGCTGGCCGCGGGCGGCAGCCTGGCGACCTCTCCGCTGTTCTGGAGCCTGCCCACGGCCATCCTGTCCAGCGCGGGTGCGGCAGCCGGCATTGCGCTGATCAACTCCTTTGCCAACCTGGCGGGCTTCATCAGTCCCTACATGATCGGCCTCATCAAGGATGCGACACAGAGCACCAATGCCGCCATGTTCGTGCTGGCCGGCGTGCTGCTGTTCGGCGCCTTCCTGACCTATACGGTGCCGGCCAAGCTGGTCAACAAGTAGAGGCACCAACGCCGCACGACCACACGACCACACGACCACACGACCACACGACCACACGACCACACGACCGTGCGGCAGCGGTGCGCAGTCGCTAAGATCAGCGCACCTGCCGCCCCCGACCCTGAGACCTGCCAACGCATGGAACCCAGCACCGCTTCCAGTCCTTCCGCCAGCACCGCCGTTGCCGGCAATGCCGCCCGCGTGATCCGCGAGTGGATCGAGGGCGGCGTGTATCCGGTGGGCGCGCTGCTGCCGTCGCAGCGCGACCTGTCGGAGCAACTGGGCATCAGCCGGACCTCGCTGCGCGAGGCGCTGTCCACGCTGCAGGGGCTGGGCCTGGTCGTGGCGCGGCCCGGCAAGGGCATGTACGTGACCGAGGCCACCGACGCCCCGGCCTCTGCCGCAGAGGCCTGGCGCTTTGCCGACTCGCATGCGCTCACCGATGTCTATCAGCTGCGCTATGCGCTGGAGGGCTTTGTCGCCCGCCTGGCCGCCCTGGTGGTGCAGCCCGAAGACGTGGCGGCCCTGCAGGCCAACCTGCAGGCCATGCAGCAGAGCATCGAGCTGGCCGATTTCGTGCAGGCCACGCGCCTGGATTTCGAGTTTCACCTGCAGATCGCCACCATCTCGGGCAACCATGCGATTGCCGACGTGCTGCGCGGCAGCGGCGAGGTCATGCAGGAAAGCCAGCGCCTGCCGTATTACAAGCGCGGCGCGCGCCATGCGACCGCCGAGGAGCATGCCGCCATCATCGAGGCCCTGTCCCAGGGCCGGCCCGAGCTGGCGCAGCAGGCCATGGCCACGCACATCGTGCAGGCTGCCCAGCGCGCGGGCGTGCACTTTCCCACCGGCCTGTAGGCGCGCCGGCACGAGCCCGATCGGCCGGGTTTTTGGCCTTACCATCCTTGGCGCAACGCATTTTTTCCCTCTCTACAGACCGCCACGGATGCCGATCCATGACAAGCCAAGGAAATGAACTCTGCAGACTGGCAGACGCCCTCGCGGCGCAGCGCGAAGGACTCTTGCAGACATGGCGCAAGGCCGTCAGGCGGGACCCGGCACTGACCGCCGGCGAGGCGCTTCCCCGCACCCAGTTGAACGATCACATTCCGGCCGTGCTGGCCGCGTTCGAGCAGCAATTGCGGGCCCTCGGCGGTGCCCCGGCAGGCGCTGCCGAGCCGCCGGTCGATGGCGAGCAGGCCGCCGCCCACGGCCTGCACCGCTGGCAACAGGGCTATGACCTGCATGAAGTCGTGCGCGAGCTGGGCCTGCTCAACGAAGTCATGGTGGCGCAACTGGAGGCCTATGCCGAGGAGCATCCCGATGCGCATGGCGCCATGCCCGTTGCGCGCAAGGCCTGGGCCGCCACCTACACGCGCGACGTGCAGGACAGCAGCACCCAGTATTTCCGCCTGCAGCAGCAGGAGGCCGAGGGCCATGTGCGGGACCTGGAAGCGGCGCTGCATGACGTGAGCACGCTGGACCTGCAGCGCTCGCAACTGTGGGAGCAGGTCGCGCATGACCTGCGCAGCAACGTCGGCGTGGTGGCCAATGTGACGCATGGCCTGGGCATGCAGCATGCGCCGGCGCAGTCGCGCGAGAAACTCCTGCGCATGCTGGACCGCAACGTCCAGTCGCTGCGCCATCTGCTGGATGACGTGACGGAGCTGGCCAAGCTGCACGCCGGGCGCGAGCATCGCCAGCTGACCTCCTTTGACGCAGCCGAGGTGATCACCCATCTGTGCGAGGGACTGCAGGCCCTGGCCAACGATCGCGGCCTGTACCTGCACCTGCAGGGGCCGGGGACGATGCCGGTGGAAGGCGATGCCTTGAAACTGCGCCGCATCGCGCAGAACCTGATACTCAACGCGCTCAAGTACACCCAGGAGGGCGGTGTCACGGTGAAGTGGGCTCTGGGCGATGGGGAGGACCGGCGCCGCTGGATGCTCTCCATCGGGGACACGGGCCCTGGCATGGCGCCTGCGGCGCCTTTGGTTGCCGCCCTCAAGCAGGCCACGGACATGGACCCTTCGGGCCACCTGGGGACGGCGGCGTCCGGGGAGGTCCGCACCGGGGGCGTGCCGCAGCAAGGCGGTGTGGCGGCCAGCTACCGCAGCGGTGCAGGCGAGGGGATCGGCCTGTCCATCGTCAAGCGGCTGGCGGAATTGCTGGACGCCACCATCGAGGTGCAGTCGGCCGCGCAGACCGGCACGACCTTTCTTCTGTTGTTTCCGCTGCGGTATGCCGACGAGTGACCGATAGCCGGGCCAGAAGATGAAAAAACGGGCACACAGGCCCGTCGTTTCGAGTGCGGGGTGCGGCCTGTGCCGCCGCCCCTGAGTCCGATGCTCAGGACTCTTCGTCCATCTGCGACTGCAGGTAGTTCTGGATGCCGACCTTGTCGATCAGGTCCAGCTGGGTTTCGAGGTAGTCGATGTGCTCCTCGGTATCGTCCAGGATCTTTTGCAGCAGATCGCGCGAGACATAGTCGCGCACGCTTTCGCAGTGGGCGATGCCATCCTTGATGGTCTGCTGCGCGGTTTTCTCGCTGCTCAGGTCGCAAGCCAGGGCTTCGGGCACGTCCTCGCCGACTTGCAGCTTGCCCAGGTCCTGCAGGTTGGGCAGGCCGTCGAGCACGAAGATGCGGTCCATGAGCCAGTCGGCGTGCTTCATCTCGCCGATGGACTCCTTGTATTCCTTCTTGGCCAGCTTGTCGAAGCCCCAGTGCTTGTACATGCGGTAGTGCAGGAAGTACTGGTTGATGGCCGTCAGCTCGTTCTTGAGCTGGGCTTGCAGCCAGGTGATGACTTGTGCGTCGCCTTGCATGGGGAACTCCTTTGTTGTACGTGGGGGACCGCGCCGATCGCCGGCCGCTATAGGGGTGGATTGTCTAGGGTTTCTGCGTCAGATCAAGCAAACCCCTGTTATCGCGCATTGGCTGCTTATGAGGCGCGTTCTCGTTTGCGGGCCGGCTGCCGACGCGGCTGCGGGGTTGCTGCATTGCCTTGTCATATTTCGGCCCAAAATAGCCTCTTCAGGCCGGTGGCAGGCTGGTCAAGCCCGCAGGCCTGGAGACCAAGGATGTTCACATAGTTTTTGGCAATCGGACGAATTCAATCAATTCATTGGATCAATCGATTGCCTGGGCCTAGACTTCGTCCTGTGTTCACTCACCAACCACAAAGGAAACAGCAATGTCCGTGATCAACACCCAAATCAAGCCCTTCAAGACGCAGGCCTTCAAGAATGGCAAGTTCATCGAAGTGACCGAAAAGGACGTCCTGGGCAAGTGGGCCGTGTTCTTCTTCTACCCCGCTGACTTCACCTTCGTGTGCCCCACCGAACTGGGCGACGTGGCCGACCATTACGACGAACTGCAAAAGCTGGGCGTGGAAGTCTTCTCCGTGTCCACCGACACCCACTTCGTGCACAAGGCATGGCACGACACGTCGGACACCATCCGCAAGATCAAGTACACGATGCTGGGCGACCCCACCTGGGAAATCAGCAACAACTTCGAAGTCCTGCGCCCCGGCCAGGGCCTGGCTGACCGCGGCACCTTCATCGTCGATCCCGATGGCGTGATCCAGGCCGTGGAAATCACCGCCGAAGGCATTGGCCGCAACGCCGTCGATCTGCTGCGCAAGGTCAAGGCTGCCCAGTACGTCCGCAACCACCCCGGTGAAGTCTGCCCCGCCAAGTGGGAAGAAGGCGACAAGACCCTGGCTCCTTCGCTCGACCTGGTCGGCAAGATCTAAGCGGTACACCGCTTCCTGTTCACAGTTGAACTGTTGAAGACGCCCGGGTGCCTGGCGCCCGGGCTTTTTTTTCCGAAAATTCGTATTTCCCTAGGAGTCCGACATGCTTGACAACAACCTGAAAGCCCAATTGCAGGCCTACCTGGAGCGCCTGCAGCGTCCGGTGGAGCTGGTGGCTTCGCTGGATGACAGCCAGGGTGCGCGCGAGCTGAAGGAACTGCTGCTGGAAATCCGCGAGCTGAGCGACAAGATCACCGTCGTCGAGCACAACGACGCCGAGGTGCGCAAGCCCTCGTTCCTGATCACCAATCCCGGCGTGGACAGCGGCGTGCGTTTCGCAGGCGTCCCCCTGGGCCATGAATTCACCTCGCTGGTGCTGGCCCTGCTGCAGGTCGGCGGCCATCCGTCCAAGGAATCGGCCGAGCTGCTGGAGCAGGTGCGCAATATCGACGTGCCGCTGCACTTCGAGACCTATTACTCGCTGTCCTGCCACAACTGTCCCGACGTGGTGCAGGCGCTGAACCTGATGTCCGTGCTCAATCCCAAGATCAGCCATACCGCCATCGACGGCGGGCTGTTCCAGAAGGAAGTCGAGCAGCGCGAAGTCATGGGCGTGCCCACCGTCTTTGTGAACGGCGAGCGCTTCGGCCAGGGCCGCATGGAGCTGGCCGAGATCGTGGCCAAGGTCGATACCGGCGCCGCTTCGCGTGAAGCGGCCAAGATTTCCGCCAAGGATGCCTTCGACGTGCTGATCGTCGGCGGCGGCCCGGCCGGCGCGGCCGCTGCCATCTATGCGGCACGCAAGGGCATCCGCACCGGCATCGCCGCCGAGCGCTTCGGTGGCCAGGTGCTGGACACCGTGGACATCGAGAACTTCATCTCGGTCTCCAAGACCGAAGGCCCGCAACTGGCCGCCGCCATGGAGCGCCATGTGCGCGACTACGAGGTGGACATCATGAACCTGCAGACGGCGTCCAAACTGATTCCGGCCGCCACGGAAGGCGGGCTGATCGAGGTGCAGACCGCCTCGGGCGCCAGCCTCAAGGCCAAGACCGTCATCCTCTCGACCGGCGCGCGCTGGCGCAACATGAACGTGCCGGGCGAGGACAAGTACCGCACCAAGGGCGTGACCTACTGCCCGCACTGCGACGGTCCCTTGTTCAAGGGCAAGAATGTGGCCGTCATCGGCGGCGGCAATTCGGGCGTGGAAGCGGCCATCGACCTGGCCGGCATCGTGCGCAGCGTGACGCTGCTGGAGTTCGCCAGCGAGCTCAAGGCCGACGCCGTGCTGCAAAAGAAGCTGCGCAGCCTGCCCAACGTCACGGTCATCCTCAACGCCCAGACCACCGAGGTCAACGGCGATGGCAAGAAGGTCACCGGCCTGACCTACAAGGACCGCACGACGGAAGAGGTCAAGACCGTGGCGCTGGAAGGCATCTTCGTGCAGATCGGCCTGCTGCCCAACACCGACTGGCTCAAGGGTACGGTGGAGCTGACACGCTTCGGCGAGATCGTGATCGATGCCAAGGGCCACACCAGCGTGCCCGGCGTGTTTGGCGCAGGCGACTGCACCAACGTGCCGTACAAGCAGATCATCATTGCTGCCGGTGCCGGCTCCACGGCTGCGCTGTCGGCCTTCGACCACCTGATCCGCCACTGACCAGCCATTGACCAGTTGCTGCTCCGCCATGGCGCGGAGCAGGCCGGAGAAAGGGCCCGGATGCCATGGCATCCAGGCCCTTTTTTCATCGCCCGACCAGGGGCGGAAGGCCTGGCGCAGCAAGGGGAGGGCGGGGGCTGTTTTTCATGCCCGCGTCTTCAGGCGCGGGCCTTGTCGCTGTGGGTGTCGCACAGATAGCTGCCTGGCGGCACGCAGCGCCAGCAGGGTTTGTTCCGGGGCCCATGCGCCAGATCAAACCAATAAATGAGAACTATTCGCATATAATTTTTCTTCATCCAGCCAGCACATGACGCGCCAACGGCTGGCGGGCCACCCGCCAGCCGCTGCAAGCAGAAGCCAGCTCTCGCACATCCATGTTGATCAGAGAGAGGGCTTCGCAATGGCTTACGACTTCGCAATGCAATCAAGCGCCCGGCGGGCGCGCCATCCCCTGGCCGCCGCCTGCGCGCTGCTGTGCGCCTCCGCTGCCCTGGCCCAGGAGCCGGGGCAGGCCGCCGCAGACGTCGCAAACGTTGCAAATGCCGGAGATGCCGACACGCAATTGCTGGCGCAGGCCGCGTCCGGGGCACGGACCCGTGCCCCGGCCCTCAAGGAGATGGTGATCAGCGCCTCGCGCGAGGTGCAGGACCCTGACACCCTGCCCATGAGCATCGACGTGATCGACGCCGGCCGCATGGAACGCGAGCAGGCCAGCGACATCCGCGAGATGGTCAACCTCCTGCCCAATGTCGAGGTGCCGCGTGCCCCGGCCCGCTTCTCGCTGGCGGCCTCGTCGGCCGGGCGCGACCAGAACAGCGGTTTCAACATCCGTGGCCTGGATGGCAACCGCGTGCTCATGCTGGTCGATGGCGTGCGCCTGCCGCGCAGCTACAGCTTCAGCGCCAACAGCTTCGGCCGCGACTACCTGGACCTGGGCCTGGTGCAGCGCGTGGAAATCCTGCGCGGCTCCACGCCCGCGCTGTATGGCTCGGACGGCATGGGCGGCCTGGTCAACTTCGTGACCGTGCAGCCGGACGATCTGCTGGGCAAGGACAAGCGCATCGCCGGCCGCGTGGCTGCCGGCTACGACGGCTCGGACAACGGCCGCAAGCTGGGCGCCACCGTGGCGGGCCGTGCCAGCCCCGAATGGGCATGGCTGCTGTCGGCGGGCCTGGGCCGCTCGCACGCGCTGGAGAACATGGGCACGAACAACGTGACGGGCGCGGCGCGCACCACGCCCAATCCCGAGAAAGACCGCAGCGAATCGCTGATGGGCCGCCTGGTCTTCACGCCCAGCGCCGTGCAAAAGCATGTCTTCACCTTCGAGAACGTGGACAAGCGTGCCGACTACGCCCTGCTGTCCGTGCGATCGGCCACAGTGGCCAACTCGGACTCGCGCACCGACATGAAGCGCTGGCGGGCCAGCTGGCAGGGCCAGTGGCAGCAACTGGGCACGGCGCTGGCCGACGAACTGCAGCTGATGGCCAGCTACCAGAAGTCCGACGCGCGCGAATTCGTCACCGAGACGCGCATCGGCCTGCCCTACCGCGAGCGCGACGTGACCTATGACGAGGACGCGATCCAGCTGCACGCCCAGGCCAGCCGCCTGCTGCGCTGGAGTTCTTCGGCCAGCGGCAAGTTCACCTACGGGCTGGACTACCTCCGCAACAAGGTGGTCAACGCGCAAAACGGCATCACGCCGCCCGTGGGCGAAAGCTTCCCGCTCAAGCGCTTTCCCGACACCACCGAAAGCTCCACCGCCCTGTTCGCCCAGGCCGAATTGCACAGCGGCCCCTGGAGCGTGACCCCGGGCCTGCGCGCCGAGCACTACAGCATCAAGCCCCGGCAGAACGGCTTTGTGCCCACCGTGGTCAGCAACTCCGACTCCGCGCTCTCGCCCAAGCTGGGCGTGATGCTGCAGGCCAGCCCGGTCTGGTCCGTCTATGGCAACTATGCGGCGGGCTTCCGGGCGCCCAATGCCGGCCAGATCAACGCTTTCTTCGAGAACCCGGTGGCGTTCTACCGGAACATTCCCAACCCCAATCTGCGGCCCGAAAAGAGCCAGACCTTCGAGCTGGGCCTGCGCGGGCGCATGGACAGGCTGCGCCTGGACGCCGCCGTGTTCACGGGGCGCTACAAGGACTTCATCGTCGACCAGCAGTTGGTTGCGGGCCAGCCCGGCAACGCGGCCAACCCCGCCATCTACCAGTCCATCAACGTGGGCCGCGCCCGCATCAGCGGCTTCGAACTCAAGGCCGACTACGACTGGGGCCGCTGGGCCGGTGGCGACTGGCAGACGCGCCTGGCCTACGGCTACACCGACGGCAAGGACACCCAGACCGACAAGCCGCTGGACACCATCTCGCCCCAGCAACTGGTGCTGGGCGTGCGCTATGAGCGCTCTGCCGTGGGCGTGCAGTTCAACGTCTCGCACTGGAGTGGCAAGAAGGCCGGCGACGTGTCCAACGGCAGCGCCGCCTGGCTCAGCCCCTCGGCCACCGTGGCCGACCTGAGCGCCCAGTGGCGCATACGCCCCGACCTGCGCCTGAACGCCGGCATCTACAACCTGACCGACAAGAAGTACTGGCGCTGGGCCGATGTGCGCGGCCTGGCTGCCAGCACGGCGATTGCCGACGCCTACAGCCAGCCCGGCCGCCATGTGCGGGTGTCGATGGTCAAGGATTTCTGAAGCATGCGCCTGTGGCGCGGGCGCATGCATGTGCAACGCTGCCAACTGAAACGCAAGGAGAACCCCATGCATCCATCCAAGAGTGAGAGCCTTGCCCAGGACGAGGAATACCTGCTGCCTGAGAACGAGGCCGCGCTGGCTGCCACGCTGGCCCTGATGACCGGCTTCGGCCACGGCTGCTGCGACACCCATAGGCCGGCCATGGCCGCCCGGGTGGCCGAGCAGCTCGAAAACCTGGCCTGCGCGGGCGGCTTGTCCCATGACATGCGCGCCCTGCTGGGGCGGCTGCAGCAACGTTGGCAGGCAGTGGCCGATGCGGGCGCGCCGTCGCGCTCGCACCGCGCCGTGTCCGATGCCGGAGTCGCCCTGCCTGGAGTCCATGCAGCCCAGCCGGTGCCCCATGCGCTCTGGCACGCACCGCTGGACACCCTGCAATGAGCAGCGCCGTCCACGATGCCGAGGAGGGCGGGCTCCTGATTCCCGTCGATGCTCCCGCAGTCCGCCAACGTTTTGCGCGGGCGCGCCAGGGTGGCCTGCGCGCCAAGGAGGCCGCCGATTCCCTGGGCCTGCCGGAAGGCGCCGCCATTGCCGCGCATGCGGGCCAGCATGAGGGCAGCCTCCAGGCCGTGCCGCTGCGCGCCGAATGGCTGGCCATCCTGAAGGGCTTGCAGGACTGCGGCCCCGTGATGGCGCTGACGCGCAACGAGTCCACGGTCCACGAAAAGACCGGGGTCTACCAGAAGCTTTCGGCCAACGGCGGCGTGGGCCTTGCCCTGGGCCGCGACATCGACCTGCGAATGTTCTTTGCCCAATGGCATGCCGGCTATGCCGTGACCGAGCAGCCTGCACAGGCCGGCAGGCCGGCCATGCGCAGCCTGCAGTTCTTCAATGCGCAGGGCCGTGCCGTGCACAAGGTCCATGCGCGCGAGTCCACCGACCTGCAGGCGTGGGAGGCGCTGGTGCAGCGTTTCGCCGAGCCCAGCGCTGGTTACCTGTTCCGCCGTGCCCGCCCGCGTGCGCTGCCGCAGGCCGACGAGGCCATCGACGTGCCCGGCCTGAGCACTGCCTGGGCCGCCATGCAGGACACGCATGAATTCTTCGATCTGCTGCGCCGGTTTGGCGCCGAGCGCCAGCAGGCCTTCCGCCTGGTGCCCGGCCACTGCGCGCGGCTGGCGCCCGAGTCCGTGGCCCAGTTGCTGGGCGATGCGGCCATGGACGGCCTGCCCATCATGGTCTTCGTGGACAGCGGCGGCTGCATACAGATCCACACCGGCCCCGTGCACAACATCCAGCCCATGGACACGCCCGGCGGCGCACAGTGGATCAATGTGATGGACCCGAGTTTCAACCTGCATCTGCGCTGCGATCTGATCGCCAGCGTCTGGGCCGTGCAAAAGCCCACGGCCGATGGCGTGGTCACCTCGGTCGAGGCCTTCGATGCCCAGGGCGACCTGATGGCCATGTTCTTTGGCGAGCGCAAGCCGGGCCGGGCCGAGCTGCCCGGCTGGCGCGAACTGGTGGCGGGTCTGCCGCGCCTGGCAGTGCAGGCGCTGGCCTGAGCGCACCCAGGCCCTGAAAACAACGGTCCGGCCCTGCGTCGGGCCGCGTCAGAGGTGCACGGTGGCAGCCACCAGCTTGCCCACCAGCGGACGCACCACCATCACGCAGACAAAGGCCACGGGCATGGCCAGCGCATAGGCCTGTATCACGCGCCGCAGGTAGTCGGCGCCCAGGCCGCTGTTGGCGCCGACGATGGCGCAGCACATCAGAAACGCCATGATGGCCGACATGTAGAAGGCAAAGACGATGGGTGCGAAGCGGCGGTGCAGCTTGCGGCTGCGGGGGGCTGCAGGGGAAATGGAGGCAGAGGCAGAGGTAGATGCGGAGGTAGGAGGCATGGACGCGGATCCGGTCAGGCCGCTTGTCGATTCGGCGCGGCAAGTGCAGGACTGTAGGCAAGGCCCGTGCTGCCGTGTAGAGGGCTGCAGCTTGGTGCACTCGTAAGCTATATTGATGAATTGATTTTTCATCCATAGTTTTTTGTGCCTAATCTGCGCTCCATCGAGACCTTCGTCAAAGCCCTGGAAGGCGGCTCCATTGCCTCGGCTGCGCGCCAGCTGGGCATTTCTCCGGCGGCGGCCAGCCAGAACATCGCCCGGCTGGAGCGTGAGCTGGGCACGCGGCTGATCACGCGCACCACGCGATCCATGGCGTTGACCGAGGCGGGCGAGCGCTATCTGGCGCGCGTGGGTCCCGTGCTGCAGGAGCTGGAAAAAGCGCAGTCCGACCTGTCCCAGCTGCACGGCGAGTTGCAGGGCCGGCTGCGCATCGCCTGCATGGCAGCCTTTGGCCGCCATGTGCTGGCGCCGCTGCTGCCGGCCTTTGCCGCGCAGCATCCCCGGCTGGAGCTGGAGTTGCTGGTGGTGGACCGGCAGGTGGATGTGCTCAAGGAAGACGTGGACATCAGCGTGCGTTACCGCGATGTACTGGAGCCCGGCATGGCCGTGCGCCAGCTGGCGGCTGTGCCGCGCGTGCTGTGTGCATCACCGGCCTATCTGCAGGCCCATGGCAGGCCACGGACGGCCCAGGATCTGCTGGACCATGCCTGCCTGCTGTACCGGCGCGAGGCCGATGGCCGCTTCATGCGCTGGCCGTTCTCACGCGACGGCAAGCGTGTGGACCCGCAGCTGCGCGTGACCGCCATCGCCAGCGACGTGGATGCCCTGACCGAGATGGCCGTGGCCGGGGGCGGCATTGTCTGGATCGGCAGCTTCATTGCCCACCGCTACATGCGCGAAGGACTGCTTCAGCCGCTGGCCCTGGGCCCGGCGCGCAAGGGGCAGCTGCATTTCGAGGACACCACGCTGGATTTCTTCGCCTGCTTTCGCGACCGCCAGTACGTGCCGACCAAGGTGCGTGCCCTGGTGGACTACCTGGTCGAGACGCTGCCGCAGCAGCCCATGCTGCGCTGGAACGTACCGGCCTGAGCAGCGCAGGGGAGGCTAGTGCCCCAGGTGCTGGGGCAGCACCTCCTGCAGGATGGTGGTGGCGATTTCCTCGATGGACTTGGTCGTGCTCGACAGCCACGGTATGCCGCTGCGGCGCATCATGGATTCGGCCTCGGCCACCTCGTAGCGGCAATTGACGAGGCTGGCGTACTTGGAGTCGGGCCGGCGTTCGTTGCGGATGCTGGACAGGCGCTGCGGATCGATGGTCAGGCCGAACAGCTTCTTGCGCGAGGGAACCAGGGCGGGCGGCAGCTGCTTGCGCTCGAAATCCTCGGGGATCAGCGGGTAGTTGGCCACCTTGAGGCCGAACTGCATGGCCAGGTACAGGCTGGTGGGGGTCTTGCCGCTGCGCGAGACGCCGACCAGGATCACGTCGGCGCCCGTCAGGTCCTGGTGGGTCTGGCCGTCGTCATGGGCCAGCGTGTAGTTGATGGCCTCCATGCGCTCCAGGTATTCCTTGCTCTCGCTGATGTCGGCGAAGCGGCCCACGCGGTGCAGCGATTTCTGGCCCAGCTCCAGCTCCAGCGGCCGCACGAAGGTGCCGAACATGTCGAACACCTTGCCCTTGCACTGGCTCTCGATCAGGTCGAGCATGTCCTGGTTGACCAGGGTGGTGAAGACGATGGGCTTGTGGCTTTCCGACTCGGCCACATGGTTGATCTGGCGCACGGCCTGGTGGACCTTGTCCATGGTGTCCACGAAGGGGATGCGGACCAGGCGCGACTTGGTGTCGAACTGGGCCATGATGGCCGTGCCGAAGGTCTCGGCTGTAATGCCAGTGCCATCGGAGATGACGAAGATGGTGTGGGTGTGCATGGTGGTCGGACTCTGGACAGGGGGGCTGCCGTCGGTTCACGGCAAACGCCTACAATGGCGCCCATTATTCCCAATTTCCCATCCATGCTCGCTGCCGGCCTCCAACCAGAACAGCAAAGCCTCGCGCATGCCTGCGTGGATGGATCGACCGTGCCCGGCTTTGGCAGCCGGGGCGGCGCACGACGGTTTTCAACTTCTGGAGCTTTCCCATGTCTCAACTGTTCGAGGCCACCGCCCTCGTCGTTCCGTTTGAACAACTGAGGATGACCGATGTCGAGTCCGTAGGCGGCAAGAACGCCTCGCTCGGCGAAATGATCTCGCAGCTGCCGCAGGGCGTGCGCGTTCCCACGGGCTTTGCCACCACGGCACACGCCTTCCGCCAGTTCCTGGCCCACGACGGCCTGGCCGACAAGATCAGCGCCAAGCTGGCCGCCCTGGACGTGGAAGATGTCCGCGCCCTGGCCCAGGTCGGTGCCGAAATCCGTGCCCTGGTCGAGAACCAGCCCTTCCCGGCCGATCTGGAGCAGGCCATCCGCGAGGAATTCGTGCGCCTGCAGGGCGGCAACGAGGCGGCCTCGTTCGCCGTGCGCTCCTCGGCCACGGCCGAAGACCTGCCCGACGCTTCGTTCGCCGGCCAGCAGGAAACCTTCCTGAACGTGGTGGGCATCGAGTCGGTGCTGCACAAGATGAAGGAAGTGTTCGCCTCGCTGTACAACGACCGCGCCATCTCCTACCGCGTGCACAAGGGCTTTGCCCACGACGTGGTGGCCCTGTCGGCCGGCGTGCAGCGTATGGTGCGCTCCGACCTGGGCGCGGCCGGCGTGATGTTCACCATCGACACCGAATCGGGCTTCGAGGAAGTCGTCTTCATCACCTCCAGCTACGGCCTGGGCGAGACCGTGGTGCAGGGCGCCGTCAATCCTGACGAGTTCTATGTGCACAAGCCCATGCTCAAGGCAGGCAAGAAGGCCCTGATCCGCCGCAACCTGGGCTCCAAGCTGATCCAGATGGTCTTTGCCTCGCCCGAGGAAAAGGCCGCCAGCGGCAAGCTGGTCAAGACCACCGACGTCGCCCATGAGCTGCGCAACCGCTACTCGCTGTCCGACGAGGACGTGCAGCAGCTGGCCCACTATGCCCTGGTCATCGAGCAGCACTATGGCCGCCCCATGGACATCGAGTGGGGCAAGGACGGCACTGACGGCCAGCTCTACATCCTGCAGGCCCGCCCCGAGACCGTGAAGAGCCAGGCCAAGGGCCAGGCCGAGCAGCGCTACGCCCTCAAGGGCACGGGCAATGTGCTGGCCGAAGGCCGCGCCATTGGCCAGAAGATCGGCACGGGCCCCGTGCGCCTGGTCAATGACATCGCCAACATGGACCAGGTCCAGCCCGGCGACGTGCTGGTGACCGACATGACCGATCCCAACTGGGAGCCGGTGATGAAGCGCGCCTCGGCCATCGTCACCAACCGTGGCGGCCGTACCTGCCACGCGGCCATCATTGCGCGCGAACTGGGCATTCCGGCCGTGGTCGGCTGCGGCAATGCCACCGACCTGCTCAAGGACGGCACCCTGGTCACCGTCAGCTGCGCCGAAGGCGATACCGGCAAGATCTACGACGGCCTGATCGAGACCGAGATCACCGAAGTGCAGCGTGGCGAGATGCCCGCCATCAAGACCAAGATCATGATGAACGTGGGCAACCCCCAGCTGGCCTTCGACTTCGCCCAGCTGCCCAACGAGGGCGTGGGTCTGGCCCGCCTGGAGTTCATCATCAACAACAACATCGGCGTGCACCCCAAGGCCATCCTGGACTACCCCGCCGTCGATGCCGACCTCAAGAAGGCCGTCGAGTCCGTGGCCCGCGGACATGCCTCGCCCCGTGCCTTCTATGTGGACAAGGTTGCCGAAGGCGTGGCCACGATTGCCGCCGCCTTCTGGCCCAAGCCCGTCATCGTGCGCATGTCGGACTTCAAGTCCAACGAGTACCGCAAGCTCATCGGCGGCAGCCGCTACGAGCCCGAGGAAGAGAACCCCATGCTGGGCTTCCGTGGCGCCGCGCGCTACATCTCCGAGGACTTCGGCGAGGCCTTCCGCATGGAGTGCGAGGCACTGCGCCGCGTGCGCGAGGACATGGGCCTGACCAACGTGCAGATCATGATTCCCTTCGTGCGCACGCTCAAGCAGGCCGAGCGCGTCACCCAGCTGCTGGCGGCCAACGGCCTCAAGCGCGGCGACAACGAACTCAAGCTCATCATGATGTGCGAGGTGCCCTCCAACGCCATCCTGGCCGACGAGTTCCTCGAGTTCTTCGACGGCTTCTCCATCGGCTCCAACGACCTGACCCAGCTGACGCTGGGTCTGGACCGCGACTCCGGCCTGGAGCTGCTGGCTGCCGACTTCGACGAGCGCGACCCCGCCGTGCGCAAGATGCTGTCGCGCGCCATCAAGGCTTGCCTGGACCAGGGCAAGTACGTGGGCATCTGCGGCCAGGGCCCTTCGGACCACCCGGACTTCGCCCAATGGCTGGCTGACGAAGGCATTGCCTCCATCTCGCTGAATCCCGACAGCGTGGTCGCCACCTGGCAGCGCCTGGCGCAGTAAGGGCTGGCAGCGTCGCCATGCATACGCCGAAAGCGCACTTGCATGACGACGCGGTCGGGGGACCGTCCGAAGGCGAGACCTTCGCCCCCGACCTGCACGACATCCGCCATCTGTGGCTCAAGGCCGTGCTGTTCGCGGTCTGGGTGGCCGTCTCCTTTGGCGCCTGCTACTACGCGCGCGACCTGCAGGCGTTGATGCCGGACTGGCCGCTGGCCTACTGGTTCGCGGCCCAGGGGGCAGTCCTGATGTTCCTGGCCATCGTCATCGTCTATTGTCTGTCCATGGACCATTTCGAGCGCCGCGAGGCCCGGGCCGCTTTTGCGACGGCACCGGCTCCCGCATCCCCATCGGCCGATACGCAACCGTCCGCACCGCCATCGCCTCCCGGCCATGGCTGAGCGCGCACCGCTGACGGCGGCCTCCCACTGGCGGCTGCACCGCATCGTGGCCCTGTACACGCTGGGCGTGCTGGGTTTTCTGGCCCTCATGTTCTGGGCCGAGCAGCAAGGCCTGTCGCGCCACTGGATAGGCCCCATCTTCCTGTTCTTCACCGTCATGGTCTATGCGGCCATCGGCGTGTACCTGCGCACCAGCGACCCCGAGGAGTACTACGTCGCGGGCCGGCGCATTCCGCCCTTCTACAACGGCATGGCGGCTGCGGCGGACTGGGTCAGCGCGGCCTCGTTCATCAGCCTGTCGGGGGCGCTGTACCTGCAGGGCTTTGCCGGCGTGCCGGGCCAGGCCGGCGGACTGGCCTATCTGCTGGGCTGGACGGGCGGCTTTTGCCTGGTTGCCATGCTGATCGCGCCGCACCTGCGGGCGATGAAGCTCTACACCATTCCCGATTTCTTCCAGCAGCGCTACGGCGGGCGCTGGCCGCGCGTGATCGCGGCGCTGGCGGCCGTGATCTGCTCGTTCACCTATGTGGTGGCGCAGATCTACGGCGTGGGGCTGATCGCCTCGCGGCTGACGGGCGTGCAGTTCGAGATCGGCATCATGCTGGGCCTGGGCGGCGTGCTGCTGTGCTCCTTCCTGGGCGGCATGCGCGCCATCACCTGGACCCAGGTCGCGCAGTACGTGGTGATCCTGCTGGCCTTTCTGATCCCCGTGTCCTGGCTGGCCTACCGGCAGATGGGCAATCCCGTGGCACCGCTGGCCTATACGGCCCAGCTCAGCCAGATTGCGGAGATGGAGCAGCGCCTGCTGGACTCGCCGGCCGAGCAGGAGGTGATCGCCGCCTACCGCCTGCGCGCCGAGGTGCTGGAGGACAAGCTCAAGGACGTGCCGCGCGTTCTGGCCGCCGAGCGCCAGGCGCTGGCCGAGCGCATACGCGATCTGCGCACGCGCAGCGGCGATATCGGCGCCATCATGGCCGCCAGCCGCGAACTGGCCGCCATGCCGCGCGACGAAGCCGCCGCGCGCGCGCTGTGGACACGCCAGCTACAGGAAATGCGCGAGCGCGAGAAGCCGCTGGGCGGCATCCCGCTGCACAGCCTGCCATTCGCCGGCAACCCCGACGGATCGCCCCAGGAGCAGCAGATCTACGAGGACAGCCGGCGCAACTTCCTGGCGCTGATGTTCTGCCTCATGGCCGGCACGGCCGGCCTGCCGCACCTGCTCACGCGCTACTACACGGCGCCCTCGGTGTCGGGGGCGCGGGCCTCGGTGGGCTGGACGCTGTTCTTCATCGGCGTGCTGTACATGAGCGCGCCGGCCCTGGCCGTGCTGGTCAAGTTCGAGGTCATGAACAACCTCGTGGGCATCCGCTTTGACGAGCTGCCCAACTGGATGGCGCAGTGGGCCAGGGTGGATGCCTCCTTGCTGGCCGTGGAGGATGTCAACGGCGACGGCGTGCTGCAGTTCGGCGAAATCCGCATGGGCGCCGACCTCATCATGCTGGCCACGCCCGAGCTGGGCGGCATGCCCTACGTGGTCTCCGGCCTGGTGGCGGCCGGCGGCCTGGCTGCGGCGCTGTCCACGGCCGATGGACTGCTGCTGACCATCAGCAACGCGCTGGTGCGCGACCTGTACTTTCGCGAGCGCCGCCGCCGCGCCTCGCCCGAGCAGCGCGTGATCCTGTCCAAGTTCGCGCTGCTGGTGATGGCGCTGTCGGCCGCCTTCGTGGCCTCGCGCCGTTCCTCGGACATCCTGCCCATGGTCACGGCATCGTTCTCGCTGGCGGCCTCGGCCTTCGTGCCGGCCATGGTGCTGGGCATCTTCTGGCGTGGCACCACGCGCCGGGGCGCCGTGGCCGGCATGCTGGCCGGGCTGGGCGTCACGCTGTACTACATGGTCTCGCATGTGCCGGCACTGCAGCCCGTGCTGCCCGAAGCACTGCACGCGCGCCTGTGGTGGGGCATACAGCCGATTTCATCGGGCGTCTTCGGCGTGCCGGCCGGCCTGCTGGTGACCTGGCTGGTCAGCTGCCTGGACCCGCGCCGCCGGGCACCGGCGCGTTCCGTGCCCGCAAAAGCGTCCTGACGACAGAGGCCGCCGGGCGGGAGGATGGCCATTTTCTGCCCCGTTTTTGCGCTTTTGGCAGATCTGGATCATTGCCGGCCCCACTGAAGCCCGTGCGTGCTGGAAAACCCGCTTTTGGGAGCCGGAGGCTCATGACACGCTGCGAGCCGTGTCCGATCCGATCCCTTGCAGAGAATCCCGTCCGCCATGCATTTTGTGAAAACGTCCGCCGGCCAACAGGCATTCAAGGAACGCCATGCCGATCTCTCGCCCCGGTTGCGCTCGGCCTTTTTGCTGTTTGACGGGCAACGCAGCCTGGCGCAGGTGCTGCAGGCCGTTGCCGGCATGGGCGTGACGCAGGACGAGATCCTGGCGCTGGTGGAGCGCGAATGGCTGGCACCGCGCGACGCGGCCGAGCCCCGGCTGGGCGTGGTGGCCGTTGCGGTGCCTTCGGTCCCTGCCGCGCCTGCTGCAGCGGCTTCTTCCACGGATTCGGCTGGCGATGCCCCCACGCAGTCCGAGCCATCGCTGGCCGTGCGCTATCGCAACGCCTATCCGCTGGCCGTGGCCATCACGGCCAACCTGGGCCTGAAGGGGTTCCGGCTCAACCTTGCCGTGGAAGCGGCCATGGGCTACGACCAGCTGGTGGCGCTGGCACCGCGCCTGCGCGAGGCGGCCAGTCCTGCCAGCTACCTGCCGTTGCACGAGGCGCTGTTCGGCAAGGCACCTTGAATGAGGAATGGCCCGCACGCGGCCCGAGAGGGGTTGGGGCGTACCGTCCATGAAAAAGGGCAAGGCGCCTTCGCACCTTGCCCTTGCATGAATCCGTGGGTGCAGGCTCAGACGGCCAGCAGCTCCACGTCGAACTTCAGCGTGGCGTTGGGGGGGATCACGCCGCCGGCGCCGCGGGCGCCATAGCCCAGCTCGGCCGGGATGATCAGGGTGCGCTGGCCGCCCACCTTCATGCCTTGCACGCCTTCGTCCCAGCCCTTGATCACCATGCCGCCGCCCAGGGGGAAGACGAAGGGATCGTTGCGGTCCTTGCTGGAGTCGAACTTGGCGCCCTGCACGCCGTTGTTGTAGAGCCAGCCCGTGTAGTGCACGGTCACGCTGCGGCCGCGCTGGGCTTCGGCGCCGTCGCCCACGACGGTGTCTTCATACTGCAGGCCGGATGCGGTGGTGGTGAAAGCCATGGTGGTATTCCTTGAGAGAGAAACGGTAGGGGGAAAGGAGACGACCCGGCGGGCCGGACGGAGGCCCTGCGCGGGAAGAGGCCGTGGCGCCTGGTGCCGCGCCCGGCCTGACATCACTTCTTGGCGCGCGCGGCCACCCAGCGGTTGGCAAAGGCCTGCACATCGGACAGGCGCTTGAGCAGGTCCTGGCCGGCCAGCGTCACGGTGTAGCCGTCGGAGCCATGCTCCAGCAGCCCGCACTCGCGCAGCTCCTTGATGCGGGTGTTCAGCGTGTTGGGCGTGATGCCGCCCACGCTGTCTTGCAGCAGTCGAAAGGTCTGAGGATGGCCGTCCCGCAGCGCCCACAGCACGCGCAACGCGTAGCGGCATTCGAGTTTCTCGAACAGCTGGTTGATGGCGGCGTTTTCCTTGGAGCTCATGACGCTTCTCCTTGCGCAATGGTGTGGGTGAGCCGGCGGGTGCGTCCGGGTGGGACGCGCGCCGAGCCAAGTCCCGGGGAACTATAGCTCTGGATCCATTCTGCTACAAGTTTGGTAGCTCAAAACCCACAGCGGCAATGCCCCCCGCTAGAGGAATACGCGTATGACCAAGCCAGTGTTGCAGGCCCGCCACGTGGCCTGCCCGCTGCGCGGCGGTTTCTCAGCTCTTGAGTTTGAGCAGATAGGTCATCACGCTGGCCGTGGTGTGCTCCAGCTCCAGAAAGCCGTTGAAATCGCGGCCCGCCTGCCAGGAAGGCTCCCAGCGGTTCTGGCGCAGGGCGCGTTGCCAGCTCTCGTGCTGCGTGGCCTGCTCCACGGCGCCCAGCAGGGCCTGGGCACGTGCGGCGCTGACCTGCTTGCCGGTGAAGACGGCGCGCCAGTTGGCCATGTCAGCATCTAGCCCCTGCTCGCGGAACGAGGGCAGGCCGAACAGGCTGCGGCGCGAGGACACGCCGATGGCGCGCAGCTTGCCGCTGGCCAGCGCCTCGCTGAACTCGCTGTAGCCGGACACGCCCATGCGCGCATCGCCCTTGAGCAAGGCCTCCACCACCTGGGCGCCGCCTGGAAAGGGCTTGTAGACCAGTTGCTCGGGCGCCGCCTTGGCCGCGCGCGTGAGCAGGCCGGCGAACATGTGGTCCACGCCACCGGCCGAGCCACCCGCAAACGACTGGTGGGCCAGGTCGCTGCGCAGCGCGGCCACCAGGTCCTTGGCATTGCGGATGGGGGAGTCGGCCGGTACGGCCACGACGAGGTAGTCGCTGGTCAGGCGGGCAATCGGCTGCACATGCGACATGTTGACGGCCGGCTTTTGCAGTGCCACCGCGCCGACCATCACCATGCCGCCGATCAGCAAGGCGTCGGGGTCCTTGCCATGGCGCTCGGCAAACTGGGCCAGGCCGATGGTGCCTCCCTTGCCGCCCACGTTTTCATACTCCACGCGCTCGGCCGCGCCGCTGGCCACCAGGGCCGCGCCCAGCGCGCGGCCGGTCTGGTCCCAGCCGCCACCGGCATTGGCTGGAATGACGATGCGCAGGCTGGTCGCCACGCGCTGGGCGCTGCCGGCAGCCCGTGGCGCATGGGCTGCAGGTGCTGCCGCTGGCGGTGCGGCATGGGCCAGAGGAGAGCACAGCATGGCCAGGGCAGCGCCCTGGGCCAGCATCTGGCGGCGGTTCTGGCGCGTTCCATCGGCGGTATGGGCGGCGGTATGGGCGGCGTTGGCGGCGGTTTGCGAAAAGCTCGGAAGGCGCATGCAGTCTCCAATCGGGTTCGCGCGCCATTGTGGGCGCAAATGAATCAGAAAAGCAGATTATGTAAGCATGTGCGTCAGCTGCTTGACACAACACAGTACAGCGCAGTCCGGCCCGCGCGGCTCTGGGGTCCCTGGGCCGGTGCGGTCCTGCAACGCTCAGAAGTCGTAACGCATGCTCACGTTGACGCTGCGCGGCGCACCCCAGGTGTAGTACAGGCCCTGGGCATTGAAGTTGGTCACGCCAGAGAAGTAGTGCTTGTCGAACAGGTTGTTGACGTTGGCCGCGATGCTGAGATGGCGGTTGATCTGGTAGCGCGCCATCAGGTCCATCACCCAGTAGGCGTCCTGGCGCAGCGTGGCGGCGCCGCGGCTGGTGGAGATGGCGCTCTGCCAGCGCGCGGCGCCACCCACGGTCAGGCCGGACAGCGCGCCCTGCGCGAAGCGGTAGGTGGTGCCCAGCTTGAACTGGTGGCGCGGGCTGGTGGCGGCGTTGTCCAGATTGCTGTTGATGGTCACGTAGCTGCCCTGGGCCTGCCAGCCCTTGGCCAGCTCGCCAGACAGTTCCAGTTCGAAGCCGCGCCTGCGCGCGCCCTGGACCGCGCGGTAGGCCGTTTCGCCATTGGGCATGAGCCCGTCTTCCACGGCCGTGTTGTCGGTGCGCATCCAGAAATGGGCGACGCTGGCGTTCAGCCGCTTGTCGAAGAATTCGCCCTTGGCGCCGATCTCGTAGGTCAGACCCTCCTCGGGCGGCAGGGTGCGTTCCTGCAGATCCTTGGCGCTTTGCGCCTTGAAGATGCTGGCGTAGCTGCCATACAGCGAGATGTTCGGGCTGACGTCATACACCAGGCCCGCATAGGGCGTGACCACGCCGTGCTCGCGCATGTTGTAGTTGTACCAGCTGATGTCGGTCACATCCTTCTGGTCGTAGTTGGTCACGCGCAGGCCGGCGATCAGCTTCAGCGGATCGGCCAGATTGAAGCGTGCCGCGCTGTAGAGATAGCTGCGCTTGTTGCTGAACAGGTCGTTGGAATAGGGGATGTTGTCCGCTGGCGCCGGGATGGCTGCGCCGCCCTGGCTGAAGTCCACCTGCGGCAGGTCCAGGCCGGGGCGCGCGCCGCGCAGCAGCGTGGTGCGGTTGCGTGCGGCGCCCGCGCCCACCAGCAACTCATGCTGGCGGCCGAACAGCGTGAACGGGCCTTGCACGTCGATGCTGATGTTCTGGTTGCGGGACTCAATGTCCTTGTAGGCCGCGAACTGGGCCGAGCTGGGCAGGGCGTAGCGCAGCAGGCCGATCTGCATGTCGGGCGTCTTCACCTCTTCATGCGACATCTGCAGCTTGGCCTTCCAGCCGCTGGCAAAGCGGTGCTCCAGGCGCGCGAAGCTGTTGAGCGACTCCTGCTCGTAGCCCGACCAGGGCGCTGCGATGTTCAGCGAGCGCGGCATCCAGCCGACGAACTGGCCGGTGCCCGTGTAGCCCTGGATGGGCGTGGTGCCGCCCGAGCCGCGCAGCTCGCGCTGGCGGTAGGTGATGCCGGCGCTCAGCAGGGTGTCGGGGGTGAGGTCGTATTCCAGCGTGCCGTACAGCATGGAGCTGTTGCTGTGCTGGTGGTCGCGGAAGCTGTCGCCGCTCTTGCGCGAGGCCACCAGGCGGCCGCGCAGGCTGCCTTCCTGGTTCAGCGGACCGGCAATGTCGGCATCGGCACGGTAGGTGCCCCAGCTGCCCGCGCTGGCCATTGCGCTGGCCTGGAAGTCGCGCGTGGGGCGCTTGCGGATCAGGTTGACCGTGGCTCCGTAGGCGCCGTCGCCATTGATCAGGCCCGACGAGCCCTTGAGCACTTCAACGCGGTCGATCTCGGCCAGATCGTCCAGCGAGTACATGATGTGCGTGTTCCAGCCCCAGCCATTGGTGAGCTGGCGGCTGCCATCGGTCTGCAGGTTGACGCTGGAGCCGCGCACGTTGAAGGTGGTCATCTCGCTTTGGCGGACCACGGCCACGCCGGGCGTCTGCTCCAGCACGTCGGTCAGCGTCTCCAGCTTGAAGTCGTCCATGCGCTGGCGCGTCATCACGCTCACCGACTGCGGCGTCTCGCGCAGCGACAGGCCCAGGCCCGTGGCCGTGCTGCTGGCTCCGGTCGCGGTGTAGGCGCCCGTGCCTTCCGTGGCGCTGCCGACCTCGGCCTTGGCGGTGACGTGCACCTCGCCCAGCGTGGTGGCGCCCACGGCTGATGCGGCAGGCGCTGTCGAGGACGCAGGCGATGCCTGCGAGCGGCGCAGCGTATAGCCGCCGTTGCCCGAGGTCGCGGCCGCCAGGCCCGAGCCCGCCAACAGGCGGGTCAGCGCCTCGGCCGGCGCATGGCTGCCCTGCAGGCCCGGACTTTGCAGATCGCGCACCAGCTCGGGCGTATAGGCCAGCAGCACGCCCGAGGCCTTGGCGAAGCGCGTGAGCGCGGCCTCCAGCGGTCCTGCCGGAATGTCGTAGGCCTGGGTGCGCTCGGTACCTGTCTGGGCCTGGGCCTGGCCCTGGCCCTGGGCATTCGCGGGCAAGGGCATGGCGGACAGGCTGGCCAGTGCGGCTGCCAGGGCCAGGGTCAATGCGGACAGGTGGAACACGGGCGCAGGCTGCGCGCGGCGGAGGACGCGTGCCGCCGCGGTAGCGAGGCGGCGCTGGTGATGGAGGTCGGACATGTTGGTGCGGTCTTTGGATCAGGGAGGAAACATGGCGCCGCAAAGCGCCTCTCCCCTGCTTGTCACGCGAGATGGGAAAAGGTACAGACCGATGTCACCGGGCCGCGTTGTCCCGCCGCCTTCTCTTCATGCCGGACCTATGCGCACCCAGTAGCGCACCGGCACATGGATGCGCACGGGCAGCACCTGTACCAGGGACTGCAGGATGCGGTCCGTATCGGCGAGCGGGAAGACGCCCGACAGGCGCAACCCGGCCACCTCGGGTGCCAGCGTGATCAGCCCGGGTCGGTAGCGGCGCAGTTCGTCGATGAAGCGGTCCAGGCGCATGTCCGAGGCCACGAGCACGCCTTCGTCCCAGCCCGGCCCCTCGCCGGCCGCGCCGGCCGGCAGCGCCTGCGTGGCACTGAGCCTTGCCGCTTCGCCGCTGTCGACACGCAGCAACTCGCCCGTGCGGCTGCGGGCCTCGACCGCACCCTCGAAAACGGCCACGCGCGTATCCGCAGTCTCCATGTCATGGCGCACCGTGAAACGCGTGCCCAGGGCGCGCAGCCTGCCCGCGGGCGTGTCCACCACAAAGGGGCGCGCGGGCTGGGCCGTGTCATGGGCGGTGGTGACCATCAGCTCGCCGCGCAACAGCAGCACGCGGCGCAGCTGGTCGTCGAAGGCAAGGTCCACGGACGTCTCGGTGTTGAGCAGCAGCTGCGTGCCATCGGGCAACTGCAGGGGGCGCCGCTCGCCCTTGGCGGTGCTGACATCGGCATTCCAGGCCTGCCACGGCAGGCTCTCATGCGCAGTCCATGCCGCAGCACCTGCGCCGGCCAGGCCAGCGACGCTGGCCAGCAGGCGGCGGCGTGACTGGGCGGTCTTGAGGCTGCGCGCCAGCGTGGCCGTGGCAAGGGGTCCATTGAGGGGACCGCTGTCCGGGCGTGCGTCAGGCAGCCTGAGCCGCGCATTCGTGGCCTCGATGCGCTGCCAGGCCCGCTCATGCAGCGGATGGGCCGCGCGCCAGTCCAGCCATTGCGCGCGTTGTTCCTCTGTGCACTCGCCTGACCACAGCTGCACCAGCCAGTCCACGGCGCTGTGGACCACGTCAGGCGGCAGCGCGGGGTCGGCACTATGGGTGGAGCCATCGGCGCCATGGACGCGCCCGGCAGCGCAGCGCTGCGTCATGCCGCATGTTCCGGGAAGTAGCAATGCCGGATGGCGCGCGCCATGTACTGCTTGACCGAGCTGACCGAGACCTGCAGCAGCAACGCGATCTCGGCATAGGCCATGCCGTCCAGCTGGGCGTGCAAAAAGGCCGCGCGCACCTTGGGCGGCAGGCCGTCGAGCAGGCGGTCCAGCTCGCACAGCGTCTCCAGCACGATGGCGCGTTCCTCGGGCGAGGGCGCCAGCGGCTCGGGCTGCAGCGCCAGCGTGTCCAGATAGGCACGTTCAATTTCTCGGCGGCGCAGGTGGTTGGCCATCACGCGCTTGGCCACCGTGGTGAGGAAGGCGCGGGGCTCCCGGATCTCGGACAGTTCCGTGCGGGACTCCATCACGCGCACGTAGGTGTCCTGTGCGAAATCTGCCGCATCGCCTGCATGGCCCAGCCGGCGCTGCAGCCAGGTGCGCAGCCAGCCATGGTGCTGCTGGTAGAGATGGGCAAGGGCCTGGTGGGGAGTCACGGCGGGACAGGACACGAAGGGTGAAGAGGAGAGATGCAAGTGATAAGCATTCTTATTTTACTTTGGGTGATGCTGGCACCGCCTTGGCGTGGCGCACGATTAAGCCGGTAAAGCTTGTGTAAATGCGATCAATTCTTATTTGTGGGCGGTAGAATCCCCGGGCCTTTCCTTTCCTGGGCTCCCGTGCCCGCCATCCGTGATGGTTGACGCCGCGTGGCGCTGCCGCCTTTTTCTGTTGCGATGACATCCCCCAAACCGGACCCTCGGCGCCGTTCCTACTGGCTCAAGACACTGCACGAGTGGCACTGGGTCAGCTCCGCGCTGTGCCTGATCGGCATGCTGCTGTTCGCCGTCACGGGGTTCACGCTCAACCATGCGGGGCAGATCGAGTCCAAGCCGCGCATCGTGCGGGGCGAGGCGGCATTGCCCGATGCGCTGCGCGTGCAGTTGGTCCAGCAGCAGGCCAGCCAGCCGCGCGACCGGGCGCCCGTGCCTGCGCCGTTTGCGGACTGGGTGCGCGGCCAGTGGGGCCTTGAGGCCGAGGGCCGCGAGGCCGAATGGACGGCCGACGAACTCTATGTCTCCCTGCCACGCCCTGGCGGCGATGCCTGGGTGCGCGTTGCCCTGGCCGATGGCGAGGCCGAATACGAGCGCACCGACAGGGGCTGGATCGCCTATCTGAACGACCTGCACAAGGGCCGCAACACGGGCGCCGCCTGGAGCTGGTTCATCGATATCTTTGCCGCAGCCTGCCTGGTGTTCACCGTCACGGGCCTGTTCATCCTGAAGATGCATGCAGGCAACCGCCCCTTCACCTGGCCCATGGTCGGCATGGGGCTGGTGATTCCCATGCTGCTGGCCCTCCTGTTGATCCACTGAGAACCGAAAGAGCCTTGCCAATGAATCCGCACTTCTCTCTGCGCTACACCATGGCGCTTGGCGCCTGCCTGGGCGCGGTCCCGGTCTTTGCCGCCGGCCTGAACGTGGGCGTGGAAATTCCGCGCCTGGATGTCGCCGAATACCACCGCCCCTACGTGGCCGTGTGGATCGAGCGCGCCGACGCCTCGGTGGCCTCCACGCTATCGGTCTGGTACGACGTGAAGATGCGCAATGCCGAAGGCACGAAGTGGCTCAAGGACATGCGCCAGTGGTGGCGCCGCACGGGCCGTGACCTGACCCTGCCGATCGATGGCGTGACCAGCCCCACGCGTCCCGTGGGCAAGCACCAGCTGAGTTTCACCGAAGGCTCCAATCCCTTCGCCAAGCTGCCGCCCGGTGAATACAAGCTCGTGGTCGAGGCCGCGCGCGAAGTCGGCGGCCGCGAAGTGGTCACCGTGCCCTTCAAGTGGCCCGTGGCCAAGGCCGAGCAACTGAGCGCCAAGGGCAGCAGCGAGCTGGGCGAGATCAGCGTCGAGCTCAAGCCTTGAAATTGAAAGCCGCCGAGGCGCTGTGCGCCTTCCCTCTCACGAGGGGGACGACGCCATCGCTGCACGTGCCAGACCCATCCACGAACCAAGGAGATTTTTCATGAAGTCCAAGACCCGCTTTGCCGTCCGTCTGGCTGCCAGCCTCGCCATTGCCTGCGGCGCCTTCCAGGCCGCCCAGGCCCACAACCTGTGGCTGCTGCCCTCGACCACGGTGCTGTCCAAGGCCGAATGGATCACGGTGGATGCCGCTGTCTCCAACGACCTGTTCTTCTTCAACCACGTGCCGCTGGGCCTGGACAACCTCGTTGTCTCGGCGCCGGACGGCTCGGCCGTCGCGCCGCAGAATGCCCATCGCGGCAAGCTGCGCAGCGTGTTCGACCTGGACCTGCAGCAAAGCGGCACCTACCGCCTGGCCATCGTCAACGACGGCCTGTTTGCCTCCTGGAAGGACAAGGCCACGGGCCAGAACCGCCGCTGGCGCGGCTCGCCCGAGAAGTTCGCCGCCGATGTGCCCGCCGACGCGCAGGACCTGAAGGTGACCCAGTCCGTGGGCCGCATCGAGACCTTCGTGACCGTGGGCAAGCCCAGCGCCGTCAAGCCTTCCGGCAAGGGGCTGGAGCTGGTGCCCGTGACCCATCCCAACGACCTGGTCAAGGGCGAGAAGGCCACCTTCGCCTTCCATGTGGACGGCAAGCCTGCCGCCAACCTGGAAGTCGTGCTGGTGCCCGGCGCCACGCGCTACCGCGACAACAAGGGCGAGATCAAGGCCACGACCGACGCCAAGGGCGAGTTCAGCGTGACCTGGCCCACCGCCGGCATGTACTGGGTGGATGCCGACGCGCAGGACAGCAAGACATCGCTGCCCCAGGCCAAGGAGCGCCGCCTGTCCTACGTGGGCACGTTCGAGGTGCTGCCCTGAGCCTTGCGTCCCCACCCGGGGCTCCGTCTGCGCCCGCGCTCGTGCGCGTGAGCTTCGCGCCCGCCCTGTTGCAGGGCAGCGCAGGCCGGGGCCTTGCCGCGCCTGTGTCCACAGGCGCGGCGTCCTTTGCCGTCTCCGGCTACGCGCCGCAGGCGGTGCGGCGCGCAGACCCCGCCGCGCTGCAAACACTCACCGGCGAGGCCATGGGCACGACCTGGAGCGTGCGCCTGCACAACCCGGATTTCCGCCCGCTCGATGAGGCGCGCCAGGCCATAGAGGCTGCGCTGGCCCTGGTCGTGCGCCAGATGAGCAACTGGGAAGCCGGCTCCGACATCTCGCGCTTCAACCGCGCCGAGCCCGGCAGCTGGCATGCACTGCCGCCCGAATTCTTCACCGTGCTGACCTGTGCACTCGAGTGGGCACAGGCCAGCGGCGGCGCCTGGGACCCTACCGTGGGGCCGCTGGTTGATCTGTGGGGCTTCGGCCCGCGTGCGGAAAAGGCGCAGGGCGCCGGCATCCCCGATGCCGATGCGCTGCGGCGGGTGCGCGAGCGCGTGGGCTACCAGCGCATCGTGCTGGACCTGGCGGGCCGGCGCGCGCTGCAGCCCGGCGCCGTGCATGTGGACTTCAGCGGCATCGCCAAAGGCTATTCGGTGGACCTGGTCGCCGAGCGCCTGCAGGCGCTGGGCCATACCGATTTCCTCGTCGAGGTGGGCGGCGAGCTGCGTGCCTGCGGTCAGCGCCCTGGCAACCATCCCTGGCGCGTGGCCGTGGCCAGCATGGCGGACCCGTCCACGCCGCTGGCGCTGCCGCTGCGCGACATGGCCATCGCCACCTCGGGCGACCACTGGCATGCCTTCGAGCAGGGCGGGCGCCGCTATTCCCACACCATCGATCCGCGCAGCGGCGAGCCCGTGGCGCATGGCCTGACCAGCGTCACCGTGCTGCATGCCGAATGCATGCAGGCCGACGCCCTGGCCACCGTGCTCACCGTGCTGGGGCCGCGCGAGGGCCTGGACTTTGCCGAGCAGCGCGGCGTGGCGGCGCTGCTGTGCGAGCGCACTGCGCAAGGCCCTGCCATGGCGATGACAACGGCTTTTGCCGCGCTGCTGCCGTGAGCGTTTCCTTCCCTTTTTCCGACGTGTAGATTCCCGGTCCTGCCATGACCTTGTCCGACCCTGGGCTGCGCGTACTCGCAGCCGCCGTGCTGGTCCTGCTCTATGCGGCCATGTGCGCCGCCATCTGGTGGCGCGAGCGCCGCCAGCGCATGCGGACCCTGCAGGAAGCGGCTGCGCTGACCAGCGCACGCGAGGGCGCGCTGCCCCTGCTCGTGGCCTATGCCAGCCAGACCGGCCAGGCCGAGGAGCTGGCGCGCGAAACCGCCAGGCTGCTGCACACGGCCGGAGAAAGCGTGCACCTGTGCGCCCTGGACGCTGTGGATGCCGACCTGCTGGCGCGCACGCAAAGGGCGCTGTTCATCGCCAGCACCTATGGCGAGGGCGATCCGCCCGACAACGCGGCGCTGTTCCTGGCGCACGCCATGGCGCAGGCGCAGGACTTGTCCCATCTGCAATACGGCCTGCTGGCGCTGGGCGACCGGCAGTACGCGCAGTTCTGCGGCTTTGGCCGCGCGCTGGACAGCTGGCTGCGTGCCGGTGGCGCCAGGCCCTGGTTCGAGCGCATTGAAATGGACAACGGCGCGCCGCAGGCGCTGACTGCCTGGCAGCACCAGCTGACCCAGATCAGCAGCCTGGGCGACATGCCGGCATGGGAGCAGCCGGTCTTCAGCGAATGGACGCTGGCCGCGCGCCGGCACATGAACCCGGGCAGCGCAGGCGAGCCGGTGTTCCACATCGAGCTGCAGCCCCCTGCAACGGAGCCCGCGCTGTGGGAGTCCGGCGACCTGGCGCAGGTCTGCATTCCTGCGGACCCGCAGCATCCGCGCGAGTACTCCATCGCCTCCATCGCCCAGGATGGCTGCGTGCACCTGCTGGTGCGCCAGGCGCGGCGCGAGGATGGCTCGCCGGGCCTGGCCTCGGGCTGGCTCACGCAGGGCGCGCCCCTGGGTGCAGCCATCACCCTGAGGCTGCGTGCGCACCGCAATTTCCGGCTGGAAGACAACCTGCAGCGCCCGCTGGTGCTGATCGGCAATGGCACGGGCCTGGCCGGCCTGCGCAGCCACCTGCGCGCGCGTGCGGCGGCGGGCCTGGGTCCCAACTGGCTGCTGTTCGGCGAGCGCAATGCGGCGCACGACCGGCTGTACGGCGACGAGCTTCAGGCATGGTGCGATGGCGGCGTGCTGCAGCGCCTGGACCTGGCCTTCTCGCGCGACCGCAGCGAAGGCGCGCCGCGCGCCTATGTGCAGGACCTGCTGGCGCAGTCCGGCGATGTCTTGCGCCAATGGGTGGCGCAGGGCGCAGCCATCTACGTGTGCGGCAGCCTGCAGGGCATGGCCCAGGGCGTGGACCAGGCGCTGCACGCCGTGTTGGGCGAGGCGCAGATGGAGCTGCTGGTGCGCAGCGGCCGATACCGGCGCGATGTGTACTGAACCCCGCTTGCGCCAGCGCAAAGATGGGCCGGTTTGCTCCTAGGAACGTAGCATCGGCACGACAGATAAATCCTATTGTGATCATGAGAATGGAAATGATTCTCAATGTTCATATAATTTCGTTACATATCCCCATCCCATCGCATAACCAAACATTTCAAAGCGAGTTGCACGGGCCCCACAGCCCGTTTTCCGTTTCTGGAGTGTTTGCATGTCGTATCGCGATCTGCGCGGAGTTCTTCCGTCGCGTCCTTCCCATCTGGCCCTTGTGGTGGCTGCCGTCTGCGCTTCGGGCGCCGTCTCTGCACAGACGGCAACAGGCAATGCCGCGCCCGCCACGGAGCTGCGCGAAGTCGTGGTCTCCGCCTCAGGTTTCGAGCAGGACATCAAGGAGGCGCCGGCCTCCATCACCGTCATCCCGCGTGAGGAACTGGCCAAGGGCCGCTTCGGCAGCCTGACCGACGCGCTGGAAAGCGTGGAAGGCATCGACGTAGGCGCCCCCGCAGGCAAGACCGGCGGCCTGAACATCAGCATCCGCGGCATGCCCAGCGACTACACGCTGGTGCTCATCGACGGCCGCCGCCAGAACTCGGCCGGCAACGTCACGCCCAACGGCTTTGGCGAGACGCAGACCAGCTTCATGCCGCCCATCGGCGCCATCGAGCGCATCGAGGTCATCCGCGGCCCCATGTCCACGCTCTACGGCTCCGACGCCATGGGCGGCGTGATCAACATCATCACCCGCAAGGTCGGCAAGACCTGGACGGGCAGCGTCAGCGCCGACTACACGCTGCAGCAAGAGTCGGAGTTCGGCGACATCAAATCCGGCAAGTTCTACCTGAGCGGCCCCATCAAGGAGGACCTGCTGGGCCTGTCGATCCGCGGCAGCACGCAGCGCCGGGCCGCTTCGGACATCACCTATGCGGGCGCCAACGGCCAGCCAGCCGTTCCCCTCATGGGCGGCAACCCCGTCAAGTCCGAGATCAACAACCTGGGCCTGCGCCTGGCGCTCACGCCCAACAGGTACCACGACATCACTCTGGACCTGGACTCGGGCCGCCAGACCTATGACAACTCGCGCGGCCAGCTCGGCACGCTGGGGCTGCAGGGCGGCTACGGCCCCGAGCAGAAATACAACCGCGACCAGCTCACGCTGGCGCACACGGGCCGCTTCGGCTTCGGAACCTGGGACACCAGCTTCATGGTCAACCGCACCGAAACCATGGGCCGCACCGTTCCCCCGGGAACGCCGGGCGCGACACCGGGCGCTGCGCGCACGCTGGAGGTGGAAAGCAAGGTGCTGGACAGCAAGCTGGTCCTGCCCTGGGGTGCCCACCTGACCACGCTGGGCGGCCAGTGGTGGGATGCCGAGATGAAGGACGGCGTGGCGCCGAACAAATTCGCCTTCACTCAGAAGGCCCTGTTTGCCGAGGACGAATGGAGCCTGACCGACGCCTTCAAGCTCACGCTGGGCGCGCGCTATGACCGCCACAGTCTCTTCGGCGGCAAGCTCAGCCCGCGCATCTACGGCGTGTGGAATGCCGCGCCGCAGTGGACCGTGAAGGGCGGCATCAGCAACGGCTACAAGACGCCGCGCGTGGAGCAGCTGGCGCCCGGCATCAACGGCTTCGGCCAGCAGGGCCGCCTGCCGCTGGTGGGCAGCCCCAACCTCAAGCCCGAAACCAGCCGCACCACCGAACTGGGCGTCTATTTCGACAGCCCCACGGGCTTTGCGGGCAGCGCCACGGTGTTCAACAACGAGTTCAAGGACAAGATCACCAGCGGCCCGGGCCTGATCAACTGCGACTTCGCGGCAGCGCCCAACCGCCCAGGCTGCGTGAGCTTCGGCAACTGGCCCCTGGTGGATGCCTTCGGCCAGTCCATCAACGTGGACGAGGCCGTCACGCGCGGCCTGGAGCTGAGCGCGCGCATGCCGCTGGCGCGCGGCTGGAACGCCAGCGCCAACTACACCTTCACCAGGAGCGAGCAAAAGAGCGGCCCCAACCGGGGCAACCCGCTGAGCGACACGCCCAAGCATGCGCTCAACGCCCGCCTGAACTGGGAGCCGGGTGCCCAGTGGAACCTGTGGCTGCGTGCCGAATACCGCAGCGAGCGCTTCCGCGACCCCGGCACCAGCGCCAGCTCCCAGGCCGCCAAGGCCGCGCTGGGCAACTACAAGGCCTATACCCAGTTCCACCTGGGCGGCAGCTACCGCGTGAGCAAGCAGTTCACCATCAACGCGGCCATCTACAACCTGTTCAACAAGGATTTCGTGGACTACCAGCCCTACAACGTACCGGGCCAGGTCCAGGGTACCGTGATCTTTGGCAACCGCTACGCGAACAACCAGGAAGGCCGCCGCCTGTGGGTGTCCGCCAACTACGAGTTCTGAGGCGGGTTCCGGGGCGCCTGGCTGGCCTGCACGCGTGACGGGGCCAGCCTGACCAGCACCTGCAGCGTGCGGTTCAGCGGCGTGGGCACGCCCAGGGCCTCGCCGCGCCGCACCACATAGCCGTTCAGGTGGTCGATTTCGCTGGGTTTGCCCAGCGCCAGATCCTGGGCGGTGGACGAGAACTGGCCCGGCATGGTGGCCGGCAGTCCCCGCACGGCAGCGGGCACGTCGCCGGGCAGGGCCACGCCGTCGACCCTTGCCACGGCCAGGCATTCGGCCACCACATCGTCCACCACGTGCGCCACGCCGGGCGCCTGCACCAGCGGGCCGTAGGGCAGCTGGCACAGCGCCGACAGCGCGTTGTAGGCGCAGTTGATCACCAGCTTGGCCCACAGCGCGCCGCGCACATCGGGTGATACCTGCACGGCAATGCCCGCCTTGCCAAACTGCAGGGCCACCTGTTCGCTGAGTGCAGAGGGCGCGATGACCAGCTCGCCACGCCCGAAGTGGCGCACATGGCCGGGACCGGCCATGGCCGTGGCCACATAGACCACGGCGGCCGCCACGGCAACGGACGGGCCCAGCACGGCGCGCACGCGCTCGTCGTTGTCCACGCCGTTTTGCATGGTCAGCACCAGGGCGCCCGGCGCCAGGTGCGGCTGCATCTCGCGGGCCGCTTCCTCGGTGGCCGTGGACTTGACGCAGAACATCACCACATCGGCATCGCGCACGGCGCTGGCCTCGGTCGATGCCTGCATGGGCACCTGGATGTCCAGCGCCGCCGTCTCCAGCCGCAGGCCATGCTGCTGCACGGCCTGCACATGGGCGGGACGGCCAATCAGCGTGACCTGGTGGCCGGCGCGGGCCAGCAGTGCGCCGAAATAACAGCCCACGGCGCCTGCGCCCATGACGGCGATGCGCAGCGGCGCGGTGGGGGAGGAGGGGCTGGCGGAAGAAGCGTCCATGGTGCGAATCGGATAGGCCTTTGATGGCGCCCAGTCTAGCCAGGCTGCCGTCAAGGGCCCATGCTGTCTTCCCTGCCGGGAGGCACTGCGGACTTCAGGCCGTCCTCATGCCGTGCTCATACCGTGCTCATGCCGTCTGCAGGCACAGGTACTTGGTTTCCAGGTATTCCTCGATGCCGTGGCGCGAGCCCTCGCGGCCCAGGCCGGACTGCTTGACGCCGCCGAAGGGCGCGACCTCGTTGGAGATCAGGCCGGTATTGATGCCCACCATGCCGTACTCCAGCGCACGCGATACGCGCCAGATGCGGCGGTTGTCGTTGGTGAACAGATAGGCGGCCAGGCCGTAGATGGTGTCGTTGGCGCGGCGCACTACTTCGTCCTCGTCGTGGAAACGGAACAGCGGCGCCAGCGGGCCGAAGGTCTCTTCCTCGCAGACCCGCATGCTGTCGTTCACATCGGCCAGCAGCGTGGGCTCGAAGAACAGCTTGCCCGGCACCGGGCGCCTGCCACCGGCCAGCAGGCGTGCGCCCTTGGACAGCGCGTCGGCCACATGGCTTTCCACCTTCTGCACGGCGGCCTCGTTGATCAGCGGGCCATGCGTCACGCCGGGCTCCAGGCCGTTGCCGACCTTGAAGCCCGCCATGGCACGGGCCAGGCGGCGGGCCAGTTCGTCGTGGATGCCGTCCTGCACATAGATGCGGTTGGCGCATACGCAGGTCTGGCCGGCGTTGCGGAACTTGGAGGCCAGGATGCCGGCCACGGCCTGGTCGATATCGGCATCGTCGAACACGATCAGCGGCGCATTGCCGCCCAGCTCCAGCGACAGCTTCTTGACCGTGTCGCTGCACTGGCGCATCAGCAGCCGCCCGGTGGCCGTGGAGCCCGTGAAGCTGAGCTTGCGCACCACGGGGCTTTGGGTCAGCGCCTGGCCGATGTCCTGCGGGTGGCCGGTCAGCACCTGGAAGACGCCGGCGGGAATGCCGGCCTCCTGGGCCAGCACGCCCAGGGCCAGTGCGGTGAAGGGCGTGCTTTCGGCCGGCTTGACCAGCATGGTGCAGCCGGCGGCCAGCGCCGGGCCGGCCTTGCGCGTGATCATGGCGGCCGGGAAGTTCCAGGGCGTGATGGCGGCGCACACGCCAATGGGCTCGCGCAGCGTGAGCAGCTGCTGGCCGGCCGTGGGCGACTGCAGCAGTTCTCCGTCCACGCGCTTGCCTTCCTCGGCAAACCATTCGATGAAGGAGGCCGCGTAGGCGATCTCGCCGCGTGCCTCGGCCAGGGGCTTGCCCTGCTCCAGGGTCATCAGCCGCGCCAGATCGTCCTGGTGCGCCAGCATCAGGTCGAACCAGCGGCGCAGGATGCCGGCGCGCTGCTTGCCCGTCAGCGCGGCCCAGGCGGGCAGGGCGCGCTGTGCGGCGGCAATGGCGGCTTCGGTCTCGCCGGCCTGCAGGGTGGGTACCTGGCCCAGGCGCTCGCCCGTGGCGGGGTTGAAGACGTCGATGGCGGGGCCGGAGCCCACGGCTCGCCAGCCCTCGGCGAGCAGGCAGGCCTGGCGGAACAGATCGGGGCGTTGCAGTGAAAGACTCATGGTGCAGCAGGGTGTGGCTGGGATGGGGATTCAGGCGGCGACTGGCTGGGACGCGTTCTGGGTGATGGCGCTGTCGATGATGTCCAGGGCCCTGGCGAACAGCGGCTGTGGAATCGTCAGCGGATAGAGAAAGCGGATGGCGTTGCCGTACAGGCCGCAGGTCAGCAGCAGCAGGCCCTGCTCCTGCGCGTGCCGGACGACGGCGGCCACGCGCTGCGCATCGGGCTCGCCGCTGCCGGGAAGGCGGAACTCCACGGCCAGCATCGAGCCCAGTCCGCGCACGTCGGCAATGCCGGCATCCTGCGCCTGCAGGGCTTGCAGGCGCGCGCGCAGCTGGTTGCCCAGTGCATGGGCGCGCTCGCACAGCCGTTCTTCATCGATCACGTCGAGCACGGCATGGGCCGCGGCCACGGCCAGCGGGTTGGCGGCATAGGTGCCGCCCAGGCCGCCGGGGTGGGGTGCGTCCATGATGGCCGCGCGGCCCACCACGCCCGAGATCGGCAGGCCGCCGCCCAGGCTCTTGGCCATGGTGATCAGGTCGGGCTGCACGCCGTAGTGCTCCATGGCGAACAGCTTGCCCGTGCGAGCGAAGCCGGTCTGCACCTCGTCGGCGATCAGCAGCATGCCGTGCTGGTCGCACAGCTGGCGCAGGCCGGTGAACAGGGCGGCAGGCACGGGGTGAAAGCCCCCTTCGCCCTGGACGGGCTCCACGATGATGGCGGCCACGCGCTGCGGGTCCACCGAGGTCTTGAGAAGCATGGCAATGGCGTCCAGCGACTGCTGCACGCTCACGCCGGCCTGCTCGCCGGGGAAGGGCGCGTGGAAGACTTCGCCCGGCATGGGGCCGAAGCCCTGCTTGTAGGGTGCCACCTTGCCCGTCAGTGCCATGCCCAGCTGGGTGCGGCCATGGAAGGCGCCCTGGAAGGCGATCACGGCCGAGCGGCCCGTGGCATGGCGCGCGATCTTGACGGCGTTCTCCACGGCCTCGGCGCCCGTGGTGAAGAAGGCGGTCTTGGCCGGGCCGTCGATGGGCGCCAGCGCATTGATGCGCTCGGCCAGCGCAATCGCGCTTTCGTAGGGAACGATCTGGAAGGCCGTGTGCGTGAAGCGCTCCAGTTGCTGCTGCACGGCCTGGACCACGCGCGGATGGCGATGGCCCGTGTTGAGCACGGCAATGCCGGCCGCGAAATCGATGTACTGCCGGCCCTCGGCATCGGTCAGCAGGGCGTTGTCGGCCTGCACGGCATGGAAGCCGCACATCACGCCCACGCCGCGCGGCATGGCGGCGTTGCGCCGGTTCTGGAGTTGCTGGTTCGGGGAAGAGGCGGTGGCGCTGGACATGAGAGGGTTCTCCGTTGATGGGGATGCAAGGCTTCCCGTTATAGTGGCCATTGGTTCCATGACTGGAGCCATCTTTTGAAAAGATGGTGGTGCCAATTGAGCGCGCCTCCACCTCCACCTCTATCCTCACTCCACCAAGGCAGGCATGGCAAAACCCTCCGTGTGCGCGGATCTCATCCTCCAGATGGACTGGCGCGGGCTGGGCGGCGACCGCACCCATCTCAACCGGGGCCTGTACCTGGCCATCCGCCAGGCCATAGACAGCGGGGCCCTGTTGCCGCGCAGCCGTCTGCCTGCCTCGCGTGACCTGGCGCGCGAGCTGGGCGTGTCGCGCAACACCGTCAACCACGCCTATGAGCAGCTGCAGGTGGAGGGCTATGTGCGCAGCCAGGTGGGGCGGGGCACGCATGTGGTGGACACCCTGCCTGCGGCCTTGCTGCTGAGCGGCGGGCGTGCGCCCGCACGCCGCGCCACCGCTGCGGCGCCCGCACCGGGCGGCGGCCTGTCTGCACAGGCGCAGGCCCTGCTGAAAACGGCCCAGGCCTCCGAGCAGCAATGGGGCGCCTTCATGCCCGGCGTGCCCGACGTGACCGAATTTCCGCGCGCCACCTATGCGCGCATCCACAACCGCCTGCTGCGCCACGCCGGGCCGCAACTGCTGACCTACGGCACGCGCGGCGGCGTGGACGCGCTCAAGCAGGCCCTGGCCGAGCACCTGCGCGTGGCGCGCTCCGTGGACTGCGGGCCGGGCCAGGTGCTGATCACCGAAGGCGTGCACCAGGCCATCGACCTGGTGGTGCGCAGCCTTGCCGATCCCGGCGACTGCGTGTGGATGGAGGAGCCCGGCTACTGGGGCATTGCCAACGTGCTGCGCATGCAGCACGGGCTGCACCTGCACAGCGTGCCCGTGGACGAGGAGGGCATGCAACTGCCCGAAGGCCTGCCCGCGCCCCGGCTGATTTTCGTCACGCCCTCGCACCAATATCCCTTGGGCGCCGTCATGAGCATGGCCCGGCGCCGTGCGCTGATTGCCTATGCGCGCCGCGTGGGCGCCTGGATCGTGGAGGACGACTACGACAGCGAATTCCGCTTCTCCGGCAGTCCCGTGCCCAGCATGCAGGGCATGGAGGAGGGTGCGCCCGTGATCTACATAGGCACCTTCAGCAAAACCCTCTATCCGGGGCTGCGCATGGGCTACATGGTGCTGCCACCGGCGCTGGCCGAGCCCCTGCGGCGCATCCATTCCGAGCTGTACCGCGAGGGGCACCAGCTGCCCCAGCAGGTGATTGCCGAGTTGATCACCGAAGGCCACTACGCCGCCCACATCCGCAAGATGCGCCTGCTCTACGGCAAGCGCCGCCGCATGCTGCTGTCCCTGATCGAGCGCTACCTGGGCGCCGACCACCTGCCCTGGGTGGAAAGCAGCGCAGGCCTGCATTTCGTGATGCAGCTGCCGGGCCAGGACGACGATGTGGCGCTTGCCGAGGATCTCCGGCAGGCGGGCATCTTCGTCAAGCCGCTGTCGCGCTATTACGCAGGCCCGCACAAGCGGCGCGGCCTGCTGCTGGGATACGCCTGCGTCTGCGAGGAGGAGATCGGTGCCGCCTTCTTCCGTATGCTGGCGGTGCTCGCAGCCCGGCATGGCCGGGGCTGAGGTTCTCTTTCCCAACCCCTTTGCCTGACGCACAAAGCTCCATGATCTCCATCCGCCCCGTTGATCCCCATGAATGGCCGCAGTACCGCGATATCCGCCTGCGTGCCCTGCGCGATGCCCCCGACGCCTTCGGCAGCACCTGGGCGGCAGAGGCTGCAAGGGCGGACGCGGACTGGGCTGCACGGCTGCAGGCCGCTGCTGCCGGGGGCAGGGACAGGGTGCTCTTCGCTGTCAACGGCGAACAGGCCTGCGGCCTGGTCTGGTGCAAGCTGTGTGCCGACGAGCCCGGCGTGGCCGACCTCTTTCAGATGTGGGTCGATCCTGCCGCGCGTGGCCGGGGCGCGGGCCAGGCGCTGCTGGCGCAGGCCGTCGCCTGGGCCTGGCAGATGGGCATGCAGCGTGTGCGGCTGGGCGTGACCGCAGCAGACTCTCCCGCCATGCGGCTGTATCTGGCGCATGGCTTCCGGGCGCAGGGCGGTCTGCAGCCGCTGCGCGAGGGCTCCGGATTGCAGGTGCAGGCCATGGCCCTGGACCGCGCCGGCGGCTGAACTGCTGCACGGCGCAGGCAGTTCCGGCAGTCAGTCCCGGCAGTCAGTCCCTATAGCCCCGGGGCGTCCACAGGGCCGTCCTGCGTCAACCCGGCAGCACGGCCGGCGAAGGCAACTGCCGGGTCTTGGCCAGTTGCGAATTGCTGTAGCGCAGGTCGGAGGTGACCTCCGCGCCCAGCCAGGCGGGCGATGGCGGCTGGATATCCTCGCTGGCCAGTTCGATCTCTGCCGTGACCAGGCCGGCCAGGGGGCCTTCGAACACATCGACCTCGAAGTCGAAGCCGTCCACCGGCACGATGTAGCGCACCTTGTCGATGGCGCCATGTGCGCAGTGCTGGGCCAGCAGCGTCTCGGCATCGGCCAGCGGGATCCGGTATTCGAATTCGGCCCGGCTCATGCCGCGTGCCGGGCCCTTGAGCGTGAGAAATCCGGTGTCTCCGGCGATGCGCACCCGCACCCACATGCCGTTGTCGGCGATGTATCCCTGCGCCATGCGCACGCCCGTCAGGCCTGCCACGATGCCAGGGTCGGCCACCAGGTATTTGCGTTCGATTTCGAGAGCCATGCTGTTGCCCATGCAGACAAAGGCGGCAGTCTATCGCGCCACCGTCGCCCTGCCCGGCAGATGGCCCGCCACAAACAAAAAGCCCCGCAGGGGAGTGCGGGGCTTTCCAGGGGGCGTTTGCCGGCCCGGGGGGGCCGGCATCCACAGCGCCTTACAGCGAGTCGATGAAGCTGCGCAGCTTGTCCGAGCGGCTCGGGTGCTTGAGCTTGCGCAGGGCCTTGGCCTCGATCTGGCGGATGCGTTCGCGCGTGACGTCGAACTGCTTGCCCACTTCTTCCAGCGTGTGGTCGGTGGACATTTCGATGCCGAAGCGCATGCGCAGCACCTTGGCTTCGCGCGGGGTGAGGCCGTCGAGGATGTCCTTGACCACGTCGCGCAGGCCGGCCTGCATGGCGGCGTCCACGGGAGCGGTGTTGTTGGTGTCCTCGATGAAGTCGCCCAGGTGCGAATCGTCGTCGTCGCCGATCGGCGTTTCCATGGAGATCGGCTCCTTGGCGATCTTCATGATCTTGCGGATCTTGTCCTCGGGGATCTCCATCTTGGCCGCCAGGATGGACGCATCGGGCTCGAAGCCGAACTCCTGCAGATGCTGGCGCGAGATGCGGTTCATCTTGTTGATGGTCTCGATCATGTGCACCGGGATACGGATGGTGCGCGCCTGGTCGGCGATCGAGCGCGTGATGGCCTGGCGGATCCACCACGTGGCATAGGTCGAGAACTTGTAGCCGCGACGGTATTCGAACTTGTCCACCGCCTTCATCAGGCCGATGTTGCCTTCCTGGATCAGGTCCAGGAACTGCAGGCCACGGTTCGTGTACTTCTTGGCGATGGAGATCACCAGGCGCAGGTTGGCCTCGATCATCTCCTTCTTGGCGTCACGGCTGGCGCGCTCGCCATCGTTCATGCGCTTGTTGATGCGCTTGAGCTCGTCCAGCGGCACGACCACGCGCGATTGCAGGTCGATCAGGTTCTGCTGCAGCTCCTGCACGGGCGGGATGTTGCGCTCGAGCACGTTGCTCCAGGGCTTGCCGGCCGCGACCTGCTGCACCACCCACTGCAGGTTCAGCAGGTTGGGCGGGAACTGGGCGATGAAGGTCTCCTGCGGCATGCCGCACTTGTCCACGATGATCTTGCGCAGCTCGCGTTCCTTCTTGCGCACGTCATCCACCTGGGCGCGCACGAGGTCGCACAGCTTCTCGATGGTCTTGGCCGTGAAGCGGATGGTCATCAGCTCTTCGGTCAGGGCCTTCTGCACCTTCATGTACACGGGCGTGCCGTAGCCGTCCTTGTCGTACACCTTGTGCATCTTGTCGAAGTTCTCGCGCATGGCGTCGAAGCGGCGCAGCGCCTCGTTCTTGAGTTCTTCGAGCTTCTTGGTCAGCGCCTTGGAGCCGCCCTTGCCGTCGTCGTCATCCTCTTCGTCGTATTCGTCGAAGTCTTCTTCGGCCACGTAGTCGTCGTTCTCATTGGCGTTGACGAAGCCGTCGACGATGGTGGAGATGACGACCTTGCCTTCGCGGATTTCCTCGGACATGGCCAGGATCTCGGCGATGGTGGCAGGCGAGGCCGAGATGGCCTCCATCATGTCCATCAGGCCGCCTTCGATGCGCTTGGCGATTTCGATTTCGCCTTCGCGCGTCAGCAGCTCGACCGTGCCCATTTCGCGCATGTACATGCGCACGGGGTCGGTGGTGCGGCCGAACTCGGAGTCCACCGTGGACAGGGCGGCTTCGGCTTCTTCCTCGGCTTCCTCTTCGGTGGTGGCGGACTGGCCCGTGTTGTTCAGCAGCAGGGTTTCCGCATCGGGAGTCTGCTCGTAGACGGCCACGCCCATGTCGTTGAGCATGGAGATCACGACTTCCAGCGTCTCGGCATCGACCAGCTTGTCGGGCAGGTGGTCGTTGATTTCGCTGTGCGTCAGGTAGCCGCGCGTCTTGCCCAGCTTGATCAGCGCCTTCAGGCGCTGGCGGCGGGTGGACATTTCCTCTTCGGTCAGGACGGTTTCGTCCAGGCCGAATTCCTTCATCAAGGCGCGTTCCTTGGCCTTGCTGATCTTCATGCGCAGGGGCTTGACCTTTTCGGCCGGGGCCGAAGTGGTCTCGACCTCGACTTCCACTTCGGTCTCGACCTCGGACTCGCCTTCACCTTCGCCGTCGATGTCGCCATCGATATCGGACAGATCGGCATCATCGATGTCGTCGCCGCCTTCCTTGGCCTTGGGCTTGCGGCCGCGCTTGGCGGGGGTCTTGGCAGCGGCGGTGGAGCTTGCGGCTGCCTTGGCCGGCGCCTTCTTGGCGGCGGCAGGCTTCTTTTCGGTCTGGGCGGGGGCGTCGTCGCCTTCGGCTGCCTTCTTGCGGCCGCGCTTGGGGGTCGCGGCGGCGAGCAGCTCGTCGGCCATGGCTTTGAGTTCGGCTTGGGACTTGGTTACCACGTCGGTATCTTTCTTTGCTTTGGCCGCAGATGCGGCGCTCTTCGGTCCTGCAGCGGCTTTGCCGGCACCGGCCTTGGCCGGGGCTGAAGAGGTTGTCGAAGTCTTGGGCTTCGCTGGAGCTTCGGGGGCCTGCTTGGACTTCACGGACTTTGAAACGGGCATGAACACCTCACGGTCAGGAGCGAACACACACAAAGGGAAACTCAAACAAGCGCCGCCTAGGCGCACGCGCGGACGGACTAGGTCCGCCAGGGAAGCGAAAAACGTTCCAGGCAAGATGTCTGGGCGAACATTTGGTGTGCAGTCCTTGCGGGAAATTGGGCCGTGCAGTTGCTGCAATCACGTGAGTTCTTCACGGGGCCCGGTCCGGAGGTGCTGCTGTCGCTCTTGCCGATAGCCCCTAATTATATCTGCTTACCTCGATTTCAAGAGGAAGTACGCATCTGGTTTTCCAGGACCTGCTGTCGGGCAAAGAGATCGCGATAGCGCTGGGCGGCGCTGGGGTCCCGTGCCATGTCGCGCACGGCTTCGTCGATCTGGGCCTTGATGTGGTCGATGACGATGCGGTTGAGCACGCCGCGCAGCTCGCGGCGCAGCTCGGACAGCTCGCCTTCGGGATGGGCGTGGGGGCCGCTCATCAGCTTGTCGGCCAGCACCTCATGGGGCAGGCCGCGCAGTTGCTCGCGCAGCACGGCGAAGGGCCGGGGGCCGGATTCCTGGAACTGTGCTTCCATCCAGCGGAACAGCGCGCCGTGCCCGGCGGCGCAGCGCGCCAGCGCCTCGAAGTCTTCGTGGGTGAGTTCTTCCATGAACTCCATGTGCGCCATGAGCAGGCGCGCCGCCTGGTCCGTGCGCGTGGCGGGGGCTACGCGCGGCCCCATGGGCGGCGGGTTGAAGTCGCTGCGGCCATTCTTGTCCCAGGGCTTGCGCGGCCAGGGCTTTTTGCCGCCGCGCCCGGGCTCGCCTGCGCGCCAGCCGCCCGTGCCGCCGCCCTGGCTGCCCCCCTCGGGCCAGCCCGAAGGCGCGTTGTATTCGGCCGGCTGGCCCCAGTCGGCCGCGGCCGGTGCATGGCTGGCCTGGCCCGGATGGTGGGCGCCACCGGCCATGGAGCCCCGTGCGGGGCCGCTGCGGGCGGCTTCCTGCGACCACAGGTCCGAGAGATCGCGCGCATCCAGCTGCACGAGTTCGGCGATCTCGCCCAGCAGCTGGCGCTTGAGCGCGCCGTCGGGCAGTGCCGTCCACAGCGGGCGGGCATTGCTGGCCATGTGGGCGCGGCCTTCGGCCTGGCCCAGGTCGCAGCCTTCGCTGGCGGCTTCGATGAGAAAGCGGCTCAACGGCAGCGCGTCGCCCACGTAGCGGGCAAAGGCTTCGCTGCCGTACTCGCGGATGAAGCTGTCCGGATCATGCTCGGCGGGCAGGAAGAGGAATTTGACGCTGCGCGTGTCGCTGGCATAGGGCAGGGCGGCATCGAGCGCCTTGCGCGCGGCGCGCCGACCTGCCGCGTCGCCGTCGAAGCTGAAGACGACGGCTTCGGTAAATCGAAACAGTTTGTGAATATGGTCGGGCGTGCAGGCCGTGCCCAGCGTGGCGACGGCGTTGGCAAAGCCCAGCTGGGCCAGGGCCACCACGTCCATATAGCCTTCGGTGACCAGCGCATAACCCATGTCGCGCAGGGCGGTGCGGGCCTCGAAGAGGCCGTAGAGCTCGCGCCCCTTGTGAAAGACCGGGGTTTCGGGCGAATTCAGGTATTTGGGCTTCTCGTCGCCGAAGACGCGGCCGCCGAAGCCGATGCACTCGCCCTTGACGTTGCGGATGGGAAACATCAGCCGGTCGCGGAAGCGGTCGTAGCGCTTGTCGTCGCCCTCGCCAACGATGACCAGGCCCGATTCTTCGAGCTGGGGATCGTCGTACTGCGGGAACACGCTGGCCAGCGACCGCCAGCCCGCAGGCGCGTAGCCCAGGCCGAAGCGCTTGGCGGTCTCGCCCGAGACGCCGCGGCGCTTGAGGTAGTCGATGGCCTGGGGCGATGCCTTGAGGTGCTTGCGGTAGGCGTCGCCTGCCTTCTCCAGCACGTCGGTGAGGGTGGCCTGTTTCTGCTTTTGCGCGGCCTGGCGCTCGCGCTCGGCGGGGCTGATGTCGTCCTGCGGCACCTGCAGGCCGACCTGGCCGGCAAGATCCTGCACGGCTTCGACAAAGCCCATGCCGGCATGGTCCATCAGAAAGCCGATGGCGTTGCCATTCTTGCCGCAGCCAAAGCAGTGATAGAACTGCTTGCTGGGACTGACGGTGAAGGAGGGCGACTTCTCGCTGTGGAACGGGCACAGGCCCATGAAGTTGGCGCCGCCCTTCCTGAGCTGCACGTAGCGTCCCACGATATCGACCACGTCGACGCGCGAGAGCAATTCCTGGATGAACGATTGGGGAATGGACACCCGCGTATTGTGCCTTCGCGGGGCCATCCGGCCGTGCCCCGGGGGCACTGGCCGGCGGTGCCCGGCCCTCAGCCCAGGCGCTGGAAGGTCAGCGTGAAGGCCACGCCATCGCGCGTGTTGTGCGCCTTGATCGTGCCGCCCATCTTCGCCATGTAGGTCCTGGCCACGAACAGGCCCTGGCCCCGGTGCTCGGCGCCGCCGGCGGCCGCCGGCTCCTGGGGGGCGGACACGCCCAGCTCGAAGATGCGCTCCAGCAGGTCCTCCGCAATGGTGGCGCCCTGGTTGTGCAGCGTGGCGCTGGCGGCGGACTCCGAGGCCGACAGCGACAGCGTGATGGCCGTGCCCGCGGGCCGGTAGCTGTCGGCATTGCGCAGGATGTGGGTGACCACGTCTTCCAGCGCAAACTCGTCGGCGCGCACGATCACGGCGCCCGTGACGTCCCTGTTCCCGCCCCCGCTCCCGCCTTCGTAGACCACGTTGGCAATGCCCGCAAAGTGCGCGTTGGCGGCCACGTGGGACAGGAAGGCGTTCAGGTCCAGCCGGCCTTCGGGCACGTTGGCGGCCTGCAGCGCCTCGGCCGGCGATGCCGTGCCGTAGAGCACATGCACGGCCTGCTGCATGCGCTGCACGTAGCGGTGGCCGGGGTCGTCGGGGCCGTACAGCACCATCAGCGATTGCAGGGGCGACATGATTTCGTGGCCCACGGCATGCCACATGTCGCGTTCCTGCTGGGCGCGCAGCTGTTCGCGCTGCAGGTCGTCCTTCACGCGCTGCAGCAGGTCGGCCAGTCCGCCGGCCAGAATGCCCAGCTCGTCGGAACCACGAAGGTCCGACACTTCGAGGTCGCCCAGGCGTGGGCCGACATGGCCGTCCTGCACGTTGTACGACACGGCGGCGGCGCGCCGGGTGAGGGCGGTCACGCGGCGGATCAGCCCCAGCTCGACGATCAGCCAGGCCAGCGCAATGGCGGCCAGCATGGCGCCCAGGTACCAGGACAGGCGCGTGGCCACGGCGGCCAGGCCCTGCTCCACATCGCGCGGGTGGCCGGTGAAGCTGACGGTGTAGTTGCCCGTGGGCGTGTCCAGAATGTCCTGGCCCGTGGGCACGGCCGGGGTCATGGTGGCGGCGGAGACGCCGGCCGCATCCAGCGGCAGCCAGCTGATCAGGCGCAGCAGCCAGGGTGCCGACGGCGCGGCCTGCACATCCACGCCCTTGAGGGTGATGGCGCTGGCCTCGTCGGCACCCACCTTGCGGATCTGCACGCGCTCGCCGGGCAGCAGGCTGCGCGAGATGTCGTTGAGCGAGGCCGCAAGCTGCGCTCCCGGCGCATTGCTGTCGAACAGCGGCGGCTCCGTGTCGCCGGGGGCCAGCATTTCCACTCGCACACGCATGCGGCCCAGGTCTTCAGGCGGCCAGACGGGGCGCACGTCCCTGCGGAACAGGGCTTCGCGGAACAGCTCGACCGGCAGGCGGATGGAGTAGTGCGTGCGGCGCAGGCAGTCGGCTGCAGGGGACGTCTTGTCATTGCCCGCATTGCCCTGCACGCCAGGCGGCAGGTCGCGGCAATGGCCGTTCTGCCAGAGCCAGCCACGGAAATCGCGCACGGGCCGCGCGCGGGCCTCAAGCTGGGGCGTGCCGTTGTCCACAAAGCCGGTGAGCCGGCCGTGCTCGCCGTTGCCGGACTTGTTTCCCTGCTGCGGCATGGCCTCATAGGGCGCGATCCAGCGGTAGGTGCTGCCGCGCATGTCCAGTGTGATGCGGGCGCGGTGCGCCTGGGCGGGCTCGCGCGAGCCGCGCTCGCGCGGTGTCAGCTCGCCTGCGAAGAAGCTGCCCACCAGATAGATGAAGCCGCCTGCGTAGGGGTTGTTGCCAATGGCTGCGCACAGCGAGGCGCCATCGGGATACTGTACCGAGCAGCCGGCCATCTCCACGGCCTGCTGGGACTTTTGCGGATCGTCGAAGTCGATGGCCGCGTAGGGCAGCAGCAGCGGCGCCAGCGGCGTCACGCCCTGGCCCAGGTGGCCGGCGTTGAGCAGGGCCAGCCGGCCCGAAGGATGGCGCAGCCGCGCCATGACCTCGGCCTGGCTGCGCACAAAGCCGTGCTGGTAGGCCTGCCAGGCGCGTTCCTTCTCGTCCTTGAGCACCACCACGCTCAAGGACACCGTGGCCACGGCCAGCAGCACGAACACGCCGCGCAGCAGGATGCGCTGGCGGAAGGCGGCCAGGCCCAGGCGAGGCACTTCCAGCCGGGGCAGCTCCAGCCTGGGGTTGAGCAGGCGCTTCATGTGCGGACGGCGGCGCCGGCCTGGCCCACCCAGCGAAAGCCGCGCATGGGCACGTTCTCTATGCCTTCGAAGCCCGGGTCCACCTCGCGCAGGGCCTCGCGGATGGTGCTGACGTGCTTGCGCACGTTGTCGCGGTTGCGGCCGCTTTTGACCACCTCGAACAGCTCGTCGTAGGACACCACTTCGCCGCTGCGCTGGTGCAGCGTGGCAAGGATGCGCTGGGCCGTCAGCGGCAGGTTGATGCGCTCGCCGCGCCAGGTGGGCGTGCGCTGCCACAGCGGGTCCAGCACCAGGGCGTCGCCTGCGGGCGCTGCGGCGGCCTGCGCGGCCACGGGCGCCGCGCGCTGCGTGGTGCGCAGGATGTCCAGGAAGGTCTCGATGAAGTCCGCCTCCTCGAACGTGGTCTTTTGCAGGTAGTCCCAGGCGTCCAGCGCTTTCATGATGCTGCGGTAGATGGCGGCCGGCATGGCCGAGACCACCAGCACCGGCGTGCCCTGGCCCAGCTTGTTGATGGCGTTGATCAGGGCTACGCCCGCATGGCGCTCGCGGCCCAGCTCGATGTCCAGCACCACGGCGTCGTAGTGTTCGCGGGCCAGGGCGGCCTCGGCCTCGTCGCGCGTGAACCACTGGTCGATCACGATGCCGCTGCGCGCACTGCGTATCCATCCCGCCAACTGGTTGCTGGTGGGCAGGTCGTCTTCGATCACGGCGATACGGGTCATGGGGCTGTGCAGTGGTGGGGTCGGGGGAGGCCGCCGTGGCGGTGTTCGCGGGATTATCTCGGCCCTGCGCCGGCCCGGGTGTGAGTTTTTCTTCCGGGGCCGGAGCGTTTGCGCCGCCGGTGTGAGCGCTTTGGTCCGTGCGCTGCGTTGTTGCTTCCGGGGTGGATCCGAACAATCGGTCCTCAATGAGCCACCCCTGTTTCCGGTGCCTCAGAAACAGCCAACAACAGCCAACAACAGCCATCACAGCCGAGAGAGAGAACACCATGAAAGCCACCTGGAACCGCATCATGCAGGCCCTGACGGGCCGCAAGTCCGCCCGCCTGGACGAAGCCGGCTCTGCCGATTCCTCCGAGCCTGCAGCCGACGCCGGCACGCTGCCGGGCAACGCGCCCCGCCGCCAGCCCGTGGACTGGGCAGTCCTGCTGCCCACGGCACGTACCGTGCGCTGGCTGGCCATCGGCGCCGTGGTGGTGGCGGCCGGCCTGGTGGTGGTGCGCAACCCGCCCGTGCAGCACCTGGAGCAGGGCACGCTGGGCGTGCGCCTGAACCAGTTCACGGGCTCCGTCAGCCTGTGGCGCGATGGCAGCGTGTGGGTGGTGCCGGGCCTGCACACGGTGCGCGTGTTCTCCCTGCGCGACCAGAGCTACCGCCCGGAGGCCATGCGCCAGGCCAATGGCAGCGCACCCCTGCAGTCGGTCGAGGGCCTGTCCCTGGGCCTGGACCTGAACGTGCGCTATGCGCTTGATCCCGCATCGCCCGCCGTCAAGGCCGGCAACCTGCCTCTGGACATAGGCGGCGACATCGTGGAGCCCGCCGTGCAGGGCCTGGTCTACAAGGTGTTTGCGCGCTACACGGTGCGCGAAATCTTCTCGACCAAGCGCGCCGAGATCGCCCAGATCATGGAAACGGAACTGCGCACGCGCCTGGCGGCCGACGGCGTCACGCTGCGCAACATCCAGATCGGCAAGGTGGACCTGCCCGCCGAGTACCGCCGCGGCATGGACAGCCTGCTGGCCGAGGAGCTGGCCTCCGAGAAGATGCGCTACACGCTGGAGCTCAAGGACAAGCGCGTCAAGGAAACCGAGCTGGACGCCAATGCCGACAAGGTGCGCCGCGAAGTGGCCGCCGAAGCCGCCGCACGCGAGCAGGTGATTGCGGCGCGTGCCCAGGAAGAGGCCATGAAGCATGTGCTGCCCTTCAAGCAGCGCCAGATCGAGCAGCGCCAGCTGGAGGCCGAGGCCGAGCGCGTGGCCCGCGTGAAAGCCGCCGAGGGCAGCGCCCAGGCCCGCCGCATCGAGGCCAACGGCGAAGCCGATGCACGCCAGAAGCTGGCCGAGGCCGAGGCCTTCCGCATGGACCGCCTGGGCAAGGTCAACGCCGAGCAGATGGCGCGCGAAGGCACCCTGGTCACGCGCTACCCGCTGCTGATCCAGAAGACGCTGGCCGACAAGCTCTCGGACAAGATCCAGGTCATCATCGCGCCCCCGCCGACCAATGGCGACTTCATCGGTGCGGCCCTGCTGGGTGGCAGCCGCAATGCACAGGCCGGCGCAGCCTCCGTGGCGGCCGAAGATGCCAGCGCAGCCGTTCAGGAGCAATAAGCCATGCTGACCGTATCGACCTTGGCCGCCGCAGCGCTGGCCACCGGCATGGGCAGCGCCATCGTGGTGCAGGACCAGGCCAGCCTGCGCGCCGCGCCGCGCGATGGCGCCCAGCAGCAGGCCAGCCTGTGGCAGGGCGAGGTGCTGGAGATCAGGGGTGAACGCCTGGACTACCTCCAGGTCTGGGACCACAAGCGCGAGCGCGGCGGCTTCATCCGCGCCGGCGATGTGCGCCGCGTGGCCATGACCGAGGCCGATGCCCCCGCCTTGCTGGCCGTGCTGCGCTTCGTGCAGGACACGCCCGGTGCCGAGGCGCTGGGCATCGGCCTTGCGGCCGCCTACCTGCAGGCCGCGCCTGCCAGGACCCTGGCCGGCGCCGAAGGCGCGCAGGCCTTCGACGCACTGGGCGGCTTTGCCGACCGGCTGGCGCGGCGCGCCTCCGCCGCTGCGCCCGGCAAGGCCTCGGGCGCCACGCTGTCGGCCCACCTGGATGTGGCCAACGGCTACGGCATGCGCTTTGCGACCTATGAGGTCGAAGGCCGCATGCAGGTCTGCTATGAAGGCGAATTCTTCCGCCGCCTGCTGGCCATGCCCGCTGCCGACGCGCCGCAGCGCGCCCGCGCCGCCCTGGCGCTGACACGGCCCGAATGCGTGGACCCCGATCTGCCGGCCCATGAGCGCGCCCGCATGCATGCCTGGCAGGCCGATGTGCTGGAGCGCGTGGACGTGACCGGCCTGCCGCCCTACCTGCGCGGCCGCGTGCAGATGCGTCGCGCCAGCGTGTGGGCGGCGCTGGCCTTTCAGCAGGCGCGCAAGAGCATGGCCGACCCTGCCGTGGCGGCATCGGCCGCCCGGGCGCTGGCCGAGTTCACGGGCGTCAGCAAGTCCGAGCTGCCCGATGAAGACCAGAGCGCCTACAACGACGCGGCCATGCGGGTGAGCGCCGTGCGCTGGGCGCTGTCGCCTGTTGCTGCTGCGGCTCCTGCTGCCGGAGCCCGCCCGACGCTGCTGACCGAGCCCGGTGCTGCCGGCGAAACCTGCGTGCTGCTGGTGGACGCCCAGCACGGCGCCAAGGCCCCTTTGTTGCGCCGCTGCACCTATGGCGTGGTGTGGGCCGCATCGGCCAGCACCAACCGCGAGGGCACGGCCGTGGCCCTGGCCGTGCAGCCGCTGGAAGGCTGGCGCGAACTGTGGGTGCTGCGCAAGACCGAAGGCGGCTGGCTGGCCGACGTGCTGCCCCCGGCCGCCACCGCCCCGGAGACCGGCGTGGCCGAATGGGCGGGCTGGGTGCCTGGCGGCCAGCTGATGCTGGTGGCGCGCGAGGCCCGTGGCCAGGGCCGCTACCGCAAGAGCTTCGAAGTGGTGCGGCTGGACGGCCTGGCCACCGAGCGCGTGACCGGCGATGTATCGGCCCTGCCGCTGTTCCAGCGCTGGCAGGACCCAGCCTGGAAGCGCCAGTCCCTGAGCCTGCGCTGAAGCAAAAAAAAGCCTGCACCGGTGGGGTGCAGGCTCGTCTCCAACGATGCCTGGAGCGTTGCCAGGCGACTCCTCTAGGAACTCCTTGTTCGCCTTCCAGCGGTGCTGGCCGGCGAATCCAACCGGCGATTCTACGAGTGAAGCCGGGGCCGTGCGGCCGAGTCATCTGATAAATGATGTCTTATAGAGGACTGTGGTTGTGCAGTCGCCTGGGGGACAGCCGGAGGCGTGTCCGCACGCAGGTCAAGTGATTGTTCTGCATAGGTATTTTCAATTTCCATGAAATTCTGAAAGTTGTGATGCCCTGCAAAGACCATGCACGCCGCTTTGGTTGCCCGGGCCTGTGCGGTGGCGAGCCGGGTGGATGCGCATCAAGCTTGTGTAAGCCTGTCTTGCTATATCTTCAGGTTTCGCCAGCCTGCGGCGGCAGGCGGGCATCTCACCAGAAAACCCAGCGAACCGGAGACCACGATGACCCACATTTACGACCAGCATCTGGAGCGCAACAGCGCCAACCATGCGCCGCTCAGCCCCTTGGGCTTCATCGCCCGCACGGCCGAGGTCTATCCCGAGCGGCTGGCCGTGGTCCACGGCACGCTGCGCCGCAACTGGGGCGAGACCTATGCGCGCTGCCGCCAGCTGGCCAGCAGCCTGCACAAGGCGGGCGTGGGCAAGAACGACACCGTGGCCGTGATGCTGCCCAATACGCCGCCCATGGTGGAGGCGCATTTCGGCGTGCCCATGGCGGGGGCCGTGCTCAATGCGCTGAACACGCGGCTGGATGCGGAAACCATTGCCTTCATGCTGGACCACGGCGAGGCCAAGGTGCTGATCGTGGACCCGGAGTTCACGGGCGTGGTGGCCAAGGCGCTGAAGCTGCGCCAGCGCAGCGCGCCGCTGCTGGTGATCCAGGTCGAGGACGCGCTGTACGGCCCGGCCGCCGAGCAGGTCGGCAGCCTGGACTACGACGACTTCGTGGCCGGTGGCGATGACGGTTTCGACTGGCAGCTGCCTGCCGACGAATGGGATGCCATCGCGCTGAACTACACCAGCGGCACCACGGGCAACCCCAAGGGCGTGGTCTATCACCACCGGGGCGCGGCCATCAATGCCATCAGCAATGTGCTGGAGTGGGACATGCCCAAGCACGCCGTCTACCTGTGGACTCTGCCCATGTTCCATTGCAACGGCTGGTGCTTTCCGTGGACGGTGGCGGCGCGCGCGGGGGTCAATGTCTGCCTGCGCCGGGTGGAGGCACAGGCCATCTTCGACGCCATCCGCAACCACGGCGTCACGCATTACTGCGGCGCGCCCATCGTGCACGGCCTGCTGGTCAATGCGCCGGCCGCCATGAAGGAGGGAGTGCCCGCCGGAGTCAAGGCCATGGTGGCGGGCGCGGCGCCACCGGCGTCGATGATCGAGGGCATGGAGCAGCTGGGCTTCGACATCACCCATGTCTACGGCCTGACCGAGGTCTACGGCCCGGCCACGGTCTGCGCCAAGCACGCGGCCTGGGATGCGCTGGACATCGGCGAACGCGCGCGCCTCAATTCCCGCCAGGGCGTGCGCTACCACCTGCAGCGCTCGGCCAGCGTGCTCGATCCCGAGACCATGGAGCCCGTGCCCCATGACGGCCAGACCATGGGCGAGATCATGTTCCAGGGCAACATCGCCATGAAGGGCTACCTGAAGAACCCGCAGGCCACGGACGAGGCCTTCCGCGGCGGCTGGTTCCACACGGGCGACCTGGCCGTGCAGCATCCGGACGGCTATATACAGATCAAGGACCGCAGCAAGGACATCATCATCTCGGGCGGGGAGAACATCTCGTCCATCGAGGTCGAGGACGTGCTTTACCGCCACCCGGCCGTGCTGGCCGCCGCCGTGGTGGCCAAGCCCGATCCCAAGTGGGGCGAGACGCCCTGCGCCTTCATCGAGCTGAAGGCCGGCGCGCAGACCACGGCCGAAGACATCGTGGCCCACTGCAAGAAGCACCTGGCCGGCTACAAGGTGCCGCGCGCCGTGGTCTTTGGCGAGCTGCCCAAGACCAGCACGGGCAAGATCCAGAAGTTCGAGCTGCGCCGGCAGGCCGGATCGGTCCAGGCCATCACGGGCTGAAGGCCGGGCCGCAGCGCGGGCAGCGGCTCAGTGTCCGGCCGTCTTGGAAAACAGCTGGATGACCAGCACGCCCGCCACGATCAGGCCCATGCCCGCCAGCGCGGGCAGGTCCAGCGTCTGGCCCTGCCAGAGCCAGCCCACCAGCGAGATCAGCACGATGCCCGCACCCGACCAGATCGCATAGGCCACGCCCGTGGGCACGGTGCGCAGCGTCAGCGACAGGAAGTAGAAGGCCAGCGCGTAGCCCAGGATCGTGACCACGCTGGGCCACAGCCGCGTGAAGCCTTCGGACTGCTTGAGGCAGGAGGTGGCCGCCACCTCGGCGACGATGGCCAGGCCCAGGTACAGGTAGTTGGACGCCATGCTCAGATGGCCGCGTAGCTGCCCGTGCCCTCGGGCCAGCGCGTGAGCACGTCGAAGCCCGTGTCGGTCACCACCACCATGTGCTCCCACTGGGCGGACAGCGACTTGTCGTTGGTGATCACCGTCCAGCCGTCGGCCAGTTCGCGCGTGGCCGCCTTGCCGGCGTTGAGCATGGGCTCGATGGTGAAGATCATGCCGGCCTCCAGCACCATGCCCTGGCCGGGCTGGCCGTAGTGCAGCACCTGGGGGTCGTCGTGGTAGACCTTGCCGATGCCGTGGCCGCAGTACTCGCGCACCACGCTGAAGCGCTCGCGCTGGGCCACGGTCTGGATGGCATGGCCGATGTCGCCCAGCGTGGCGCCGGGGCGCACGGCGCGGATGCCGGCCAGCAGGGCCTCGTAGGTGGTCTCCACCAGGCGGCGCGCCTGGTTGGAGGGCTGGCCCACGTAGTACATGCGGCTGGTGTCGCCGATCCAGCCCTCGGGCGTGGTCACGGCCACATCGACATTGAGGATGTCGCCCTCGCGCAGGATCTGCCGGGCGTCGGGGATGCCGTGGCAGACCACGTGGTTGGGCGAGGTGCAGACCGTCTTCGGAAAGCCGTGGTAGCCCACGTTGGTGGGCACGCAGCGCAGTTCGTCGACGATGAAGTCATGGCAGAGCTTGTCCAGGTGCTCGGTGCTGACGCCCGGCTGCACGTGGGGCACCAGCATCTGCAGGACACGGGCGGCCAGGCCACCGGCCTTGCGTGATTGCCCGATATCGAGGGCGTCGTGCAGCGGGACGCTGCGCAGCTTGGCGCCCCTCATTGCAGGCCTCCCGACAGGCGCACGGGGCGCGGGCGGCGTGCTGCCGTATCGGCGGGAGCCGGTGCCGCTTCGGGCTCGCCCAGCTTCAGCGTGGCCGCGGCCTCTTGCAGCAGCAGGGCGCAGATGCCTGCGTAGTCGAGATGGGGATGGTGTTCGGCCAACTGGCCGACACGCAGCCAATGCTCGGCCTGGGCGTTGATGGATCGACCCAGGGCCGCGCTGGACAGGCGGATCTGGTCGTGCAATTGGTCGGATATTTTGACGATTCCCATGGGGTGGCGATCATACGGGGAATATACGTTTCGTATATTGACAATCGCAAATCGCGGGCCCGGCGGCGGGACATTCGTGCAGGCCTGCAGATGCAGGCCGCCATGTCGTCTGCCAGGCTGCGCGAAGGGCGGTGCGAGTGCTCTTGTGTTGATAGCGCAATGATCACGTCCGGCTGGCCATCCGGCAGGGATGATGTTTTTCCTGCAGCGCGGTCCTGTACAAGACTGGGCCTTGCGCGATCGGCGGTCTTCTATCAGATATCTGTTGCAGATCTGGGGCTTACCCCTAGCAAGTCGCCTGCTACCCAAACTGACAAGAATCAAGACTGTCTGGAAGCGAATGTCCTGCAAGCCGGCGCATGGTGCGGCCGGCCGGGCCTTCCGGCAGGGAGCAGCAATGGGCAAGGAACAAGAAGCGGGTTCGGCAACGGGATCGGGCGGGGCGCGCATCGTCGTCGTGGGCGGTGGCGTGGCGGGGCTGGAGATTGCCACGGCGCTGGGCAAGGGACGCACGGACGCCATCGGCTCGGTGACCCTGGTGGACAGCGATTCGGCCCATGTCTGGAAGCCCATGCTGCACACCATTGCGGCCGGCACGCGCGACCTGGCCCAGCAGCAGACCACCTACCTGGCCCAGGCCAGCGACGCCAGCTTTGCCTACCAGCCCGGCGAAATGTGCGGCCTGGACCGCGAGGCCCGCGAGGTGCTGCTGGCCCCCATCGAGGCGCCCGATGGCCGCGAGATCGTGCCGGGCCGGCGCATTGCCTACGACCGGCTGGTGATCGCCGTGGGCAGCGGCGCCAATGATTTCGGCACGCCGGGCGTGGACGAGCACTGCTTCATGATCGACTCGCGCCGCAAGGCCGATGCCTTCAACAGCGAGATCCGCCTGCGCATGGTGCGCTGCATGACCAGCGGCGAGCAGCTGCGCGTGGCCATCGTGGGCGGCGGCGCCACGGGCGTGGAGCTGGCGGCCGAGCTGGTGCAGCTGGCCGAGAGCGCCCGGGCCTATGGCGCGCTGGGCGAGGCCGCGCGCTTCGGCATCGTGCTGATCGAGGCCGGGCCACGCCTGCTGCCCGGTTTTCCTGAAGAGATTTCCGAAGCCACGCGCCTGCGCCTGCAGGCCCTGGGCGTTTCGGTGATCGTCAACGGCCGCGTGCAGTCGGCCAGCGAAGAGGGGTTCGTTCTGGCCAGCGGCGAGTTCGTCCCCGCAGGCCTGCGCGTCTGGGCAGCGGGCGTGAAGGCCCCGGCCTTCCTGGCGCAGCTGGGACTGGAGACCACGCAAGGCAACCAGCTCAAGGTCAACGGCCAGCTGCAGACCAGCGACCCCCATGTCTACGCCGTGGGGGATTGCGCCAGCTTCACCCTGCCCGGCGCCAGCGTGCCGCTGCCGCCCACTGCCCAGGTGGCGCACCAGCAGGCCCGCTATCTGGTGGAGACGCTGCCGCGCCTGCTGAAGGAGCCGGGTTTCCGTCCCGAAGGCTTTGCCTACCGCGACTTTGGCGCCCTGGTGTCATTGGCCCATTACGACGCCTATGGATCGCTGGGCAAATTCGGCCTGTTCAACGGCGGCGTGATCCGCGGGCGCATGGCCATGCTGAGCCACATCATGCTGTACCGCTCGCACCAGGCCCGCATCTACGGCTTTTGGCGCGGCGGGCTGCTGTGGCTGATCGATTTGATGAATTCGCGCCTGCGCCCGTCGATCCGGCTGGACTGAGCGGCCGGGCCCGGCATCAAAGCAGCCCCTCGATGGGCAGCCAGCCCAGCACGCGCAGCATCAGGCGCTTGAATGCACTGCTGCCGGGCTCGGTGGTGGTGGTGAGTGGCTCAGGCGGCGTGCCGCTTTCCGTGGTCCAGCTCAGGCGGCCCTGTGCATCGATCTGCACGTGGTAGGCGGCGGACGGCAGGCTCTGGTCGAGCATGCGGCTCATCTGCGAAGCCATCTCGGGGCTGTCGATCAGCAGGCCCATTTCGGTGTTGAGGTGGGCCGAGCGCGGGTCGAAGTTGAACGAGCCCACGAAGATGCGCTCGCCATCGACCGCAAAAGTCTTCGCATGCAGGCTGGAGCCCGAGCTGCCGGGGCGGCTGCCCGAACCCACGCCCGCCTTCCCGCCCGACTTCCCGCCCGAGGACGCGGCGGGCGATGGTAGCCCTTGCCGGGGCACGCCTGCATCGGCGGCGGGCGTGTCCGGCTCGCCGATCTGGCGGCGCAGCTCGTACAGCTGCACGCCTTCCTCGATCAGCGGGCGCCGGTACCGGGCATAGCCGGCGTGGACCACGGCCACGTCGGTCGCCTCCAGGCTGTTGGTGAGCACGCGCACGGCAATGCCCTGGCGGCGCAGGCCGGCCAGGGCGCGCACACCGGCCTCGGTGGGCACGAAGTAGGGCGAGACCAGGTCCAGCTGGCGCTGCGGCTGGCCGATGGCGGGTGCCAGCTGCGTGATCAGCAGCCCCTGCCTGGGCACCTGGCCCAGCACCTTGGCCGGGTCGTCGCTGACCAGGGTGGTGCGGGCCCATTGCAGTGGCAGGCGGCCGGCCAGCAGCTCTTGCGTGAACGGGCTTTGCGCCACGGCGCGCACATAGGCCTGGGCCTCGGGCCGCTGCACCTCGGTGGCCAGGGCCTCGCTGGCGCGCGCCACCGCATAGTCGGGCAGCGGCGGAAGCAGGCTGGCCACGGGGTAGGCCGAGGCGCTGGCCCAGTACTGGTCGAACGAGTGCGCGATATCGGCCACCACCGGCCCCATGGCGACCACGTCCAGGTCGGCGAACAGCACGCCGTCGGTGGCCGCGAAGTACTCGTCGCCGATGTTGCGTCCACCCACGATGCTGGCCTGGCTGTCGGCCGTGAAGCTCTTGTTGTGCATGCGCCGCTGCGTGCGCGAGAAATCCGTCACATAGCCCAGCGCCTTGGGCGTGCGCTGCGCAAAGGGGTTGAACAGCCGCACCTCGATCTGCGGATGCCGGTCCAGCGCGCTGAGCTGCGTGTCCAGCCCCGCCGTGCCGCCGTCGTCCAGCAGCAGGCGCACGCGCACGCCCCGGTCGGCGGCCTGGCGCAGTTCGTCAAGCAGCAGGTGGCCCGTGGTGTCGTCACGCCAGATGTAGTACTGCACATCCAGCGTGCGCTGGGCCACGCGGGCCAGCAGGGCACGCGCCGCGTAGGCGTTGCGTGCATCGGAAAGCGCGTGGATGCCGGTAAGCCCCGGATGCTGGTCCAGCAGCGGTGCCAGCGCCTGGCCCAGCAGCGTGGCCTGTGCGGCCTCGGGCGCCAGCGCCGTGGATTCGCTGCGGCCGGCCAGCGGCGGCAGGCTGCAGCCTGCCAGCAGCAGGGCCAGGACGAGCGCCTGGGTGGTGGCAAGGGCGCGGCGCAGCAGGGGCATGGTGCGTTCGGTGTTTGCGATGGTCAGTGCAGCCAGCGGATGAACAGCTGGATCACCGTGGCGTTGACGATGTCGACGAAGAAGGCGCCCACCATCGGCACGATGAGGAAGGCCTTGTGCGAGGGGCCGTACTGGTTGGTGATGGCCTGCATGTTGGCCACGGCCGTGGGCGTGGCACCCATGCCGAAACCGCAGTGGCCGGCGGCCAGCACGGCCGCATCGTAGTTGCTGCCCATGATGCGGAAGGTCACCAGCGCGGCATACAGGCCCATCACCAGGGTCTGGGCCGCCAGGATCACCATCAGCGGCGCCGCCAGCCCCGCCAGCTCCCACAGCTTGAGCGACAGCAGGGCCATGGCCAGGTAGATGGACAGCGAGGCATTGCCGAAGACGTCGATGGCCCGGTCGAATACCTGGAAGTGAAAGACATAGTCCAGCGTATTGCGGATCACGACGCCGCCTGCCAGCGCCCAGACGAAGGTGGGCAGGGAGAACAGGGTGCCGGCGGTGAACTGCGCCATGAACTCGGCAAAGCCCAGGCAGCCTGCGAACAGGGCCAGTGTTTCTATGGCCGCGCTGGTGGTGATCAGGCGCGTCTGCTCGGGGTTCTCGAAGCCGCCGTGGCTTGCACTTTCGCCCAGCGGTGGCTGTTTTTCGGGGGCGGCTGCGGGGTCGTGCACGGCAAGCCTGCGGCGCGTGATCAGGGCCTTGGCCAGCGGGCCGCCGATCAGGCCGCCGATCACCAGTCCGAAGGTGGCACAGGCAATGCCCAGCGTGACCGCGCCCTGGATGCCGTACTCGCGCTCGAAAACCTGGCCCCAGGCGCCTGCCGTGCCATGGCCGCCCGTCAGGGTGACGGAGCCTGCGATCAGCCCGAACAGCGGGTCGAGCCCGAGCATCGTGGCCAGGCTCACGCCCACCAGGTCCTGCAGGCCGATGAAGACGGCGACCACGGCCAGGAACAGCAGCAGCGAACGGCCGCCTTCGCGCAGCTTGGCGAAATTGGCGCTCAGCCCGATGGAGGAGAAAAACACCAGCATGAAGGCCATCTGCAGCTCGCTGCTGAAGCTGAAGGTGTAGCCCAGGGTCTGGTTGAGCACGAACAGGGCGACGGCGACGACCAGACCGCCGGCCACGGGCTCGGGGATGTTGAATTCGCGCAGCAGGCGCAGGTGCTGCACCAGCCATTTGCCCAGCAAAAGGACGAGGGCGGCGAAGATCAGGGTGTAGTAGGCGCTGAAAGTCAGGTGCATGGCTTCCGTGTTCTGGTGGGCGGGGCAAGGCAGCTCACCATACGATAGGCGGCATGCCGGGTGGCGATGTCAGGATAGCCACTGATTCCGAGGCCTGCTGAAAGTGCCCTTCGGTTGTGCCCTGCGTCAGTGCCCTGTCAGCTGGCTACGGGGCCGGGCCGCCTGTCCTCGACGGTGAAGCGGGCCAGCGTGTAGATGCGGCTGTCGGCGCGCATGGGGTTGGCCACGGCACGCAGCTCGCTGGTCCAGCGTTCGGGCGTGATGTCTGCCAGGCCATAGCCGCGTTCCTCGCAGCGTGCGTACAGCACCTGCGGGTTGTGGGCGACGATGGCATCGACCTTGGCCTGTGTGGTGCCGCTGCGCGAGGTGATCGAGGTGCTGCAGAACTCGCTGGCCACGATGGGGTTGCGCCGTTCGGGCGCGGCCTCGGGATCGGCATGCACGGCGCAGACGTAGTTCTGGTGCAGGTCGCCGCCCAGCAGCACGCTGTTGCGCGGCGTGGGCTGGGCGCCCGGCGTGAGGTGGCGCACCAGGCGCTGGCGCGCGGCCGGGTAGCCGTCCCAGCTGTCCGTGGCCTGCGATCCCGAGGGCGGCCGGTGCGCCGACAGCAGGGTGGGCTGGGCCAGGATGCTCCAGCGCGGCCCCTCGCTGCCCTGGTGGCGTGCGTCCTCGGCCAGTTGGCGGTACAGCCACTGCTCCTGGGTCCAGCCCAGGAAGCTGCGCGCCGTATCCGACAGGGCCGCACATTGCGCAGGGCGCACGCTGCCCTTGTCTGCCTCGCCCTCGGTGCGGCAGGCCTGGGCGCTGCGGTACTGGCGGCCGTCCAGCAGATGCAGCCGGGCCAGCCGGCCCCATTGCAGGCTGCGGTACAGCTGCAGTCCGCCGCCGCCATGCGATGCCCCGGCGCCCGTCAGCGCGCTGGCACGCAGCGGCATGTTTTCGTAGAAGGCCTGCCAGGCGGCCATGCGCCGGGCCAGGAAACGCGCGGCATCGCCCTGGCCCTGGTCGCCCGCGTAGTTGTTCTCCACCTCATGGTCGTCCCAGCCCACGGACCAGTTGCACAGGGCGTGCGCGGCCTGCAGCAGCGGGTCGCTCTTGTGCAGGGCGTAGCGGTCGCGGTAGTCCTGCAGGGTCTGCGCGGCGCGCAGGTTGTGCGTGCGGGCCAGGCCCAGCGTCATGGCGGGCGTGGCGTATTCGTAGATGTAGTCGCCCAGGAAGATCACCAGGTCCGGCGCGTCCTGCACCACCTGGCGCCAGGCCGCGTAGTAGCCGTGCTCCCAGCGCTGGCAGGAGGCATAGGCCAGGCGCAGGCGCTGCGGCATGCTGCCGGGGGCGGGCGCCGTGCGGCAGCGGCCCGTGCCGCTGACCGCCTGTCCCAGCATGAAGCGGTAGTGGTACCAGCGGTCGGGCGCCAATCCTCCCACCTGCACATGCACGCCGTGGCCCCATTCGGGCTGGGCCATGGCCTCGCCGCTGCGCACGATCTGGCGGAACAGCGGGTCGTGCGCCAGCTCCCAGCGGATCTTGAGCGCAGGCATGGCCGTGGTGTCGGTCTCGCCCAGCTGGGCCAGCGGTGGCGTCAGCCGCGTCCACAGCAGCACGTTGTCGGGTTCGGGGTCGCCGCTGGCCACGCCCAGCGTGAAGGGGTTGTGCGCAGGCCGCTCGCCCAGCCGGGCCCAGGCAGGCAACTGGCCCAGCGCCGTGGCCAGGCCCGAGCCGACCAGAAACTGGCGCCGCGGTGCAGGGACGGAGGCGCTGAAGGGCAGGTGCATGGCGGTTCGGGGCAGGTGGCGCAAAAAAGCGGGGAAAGACGGGGCGTGGCCCTGGGTGGATCAAAGGCCGGCGCCTGCATTTCCAACTGGCTGCCATTGTGCGCCTGATGCCGTGGCAATGCAGTGCTTGCCGCGCTCCTTGGCCTGCAGCATGGCGGTGTCGGCGCGGCGCAGCACGTCCATGCCGTTTTCGTGGCTTTGCAACTGGGCCACGCCCGCGCTGAAGCTCAGGGGCCGGGGTGCGGGCTGGCCTGGGGTCTGCGCAGATGCGGGCAAAGGCGCCTGCTCCAGCAGCTGCAGAAGGCGCTGCAGCGCCTGGGCGCCCGCCGTCTCCGGGGTCTGCGGCAGCAGCAGCACGAAGGCCTGGCCTTCATAGCGGCCCACCACGTCTTCCGGGCGCAGCCCTTGGCGCGCCAGCTGGGCCACATGCACCAGCGCGGCATCGCCCATGGCATGCCCCAGCTCGGCATTGAGGGCCTGCATGCCGTCCATGTCGACCAGGGCAACGCTCAGCGGCTGGCCATGGCGCTGGGCGCGTGCCACCTCGCGGTCCAGCGCCTCGCTCACGCCCAGGCGGTTGAGCTGGCCGGTCAGCGGGTCGTGGCGTGCGCGGCGCGCGGCCTCGTCCAGCTCCTGCTGCAGTGTTTCGATGCGGGCCTCGCAGGTATCGACATGGGCGCGCAGCGCCTGCAGCTCCTCCTGGGCCACGCGGCTGCCGGCGGCCATGGTGCGCGTGGCCTCCAGCACCTGCTGCAGCAGCGGGGCTGCGTCTTCCAGGCGCTGGATGCCGTCCAGCTGGCGTGCCGCCTCTTCCATGCGGGCGCCCAGCGTTTCGTTGCTGCTCGTGATCTGCGCCAGGTGCTGGACGAAGCCGCCCAGCATGTCCCTGAGCGCCTGCTGCGCGGCGGCCATGCCGTCCTGCAGCTGCAGGCGCCGGTGGATCACGGTCTGCAGCTCGCGCCGTGCATCGGCCAGAGGCGCGGGCGACAGCGGCGGGGTGATGGCCTGCTCGATGGCCGTGAGCTGCTGTACCAGCCAGCTGCCATGCGTGGGGTCCTGGGCCAGGTGCTGCACCAGGGTCTGCAGCAACTCCTGCATCAACTGCAGGACCTGAAGCTGGTCGGCGATGGCGAACGACAGCTGGTAGTGCTGGTCGTGCAGACGCCGCGCCAGGGCCTTGGCATCCACGGGCGGCGATTGCAGTTGCTCCATCAACTGCTGGTGCAGTTGCCCGGTTTTGGTGTCCTGGGTGTCCAGCAGCGTGGACAAGGCCTCGAAGCGCCGCGCCAACTGCTGGGTCAGGTCGTCGGGCAGGGCCTGGACGGGCGGCGGCACGGGCAGCTCCACGGGCCGGGCCTCATGGGCAGGCGGCTGCAGGGCCGCGTTGGCATAGGCGGTGATGACCTGCTGCAGCCCTTGCCAGTCGCTGCGCTCTATGGCGGCGCCCAACTGGTCGCGCAGGCGCTTCTGTCCGGGTGTCTGCGCAGGCAAAAGCGCATGGACATGGCGCAGCGGGCCCTGGGGAAAGCTGGCGGGGCCGGGCTCGCCGGCCGCCTGTTCATAGAGGCGGGTGTAGTTTTCCGGGGTGGGCGGCAGGCGGTTCAGCGCCAGTTGCCGCAGGGTTTCGCGTGCCAGTTCGGAAGCGGAGCGCTCGGCCATGGGTGGGCAGTTGTTTCAGAATGCAATGCCCTCCAGTGTGGCATGGCCAGCGCCCGGTTCACTGCTCGTTGACCATCACCAGTTTGCCCTGCACCTGGCGCGATCCCATGCGCGCATAGGCGGCGTGCAGCTCGGCCATGGGCATGGTGCGGTCGATCACGGGCTTGATCTTTCCCTGGCCGTACCACTGCGCCAGCTCCTGCATCATGGCCGCATTGGCCTTGGGCTCGCGCCGGGAGAACTCGCCCCAGAAGACGCCCACCAGCGATGCGCCCTTGAGCAGCGGCAGGTTCAGCGGCAGGGCAGGAATCGGGCCTGCGGCAAAGCCCACGATCAGATAACGGCCGCGCCAGGCGATGGAGCGGAAGGCCGGCTCGGCGAAGTCGCCGCCCACGGGGTCGTAGACCACGTCGGGGCCCTTGCCGTCGGTGGCTTCCTTGATGGCGGCGCGCAGATCGCCCTGGCTGTAGTTGATGGTGGCATCGGCGCCCTGTGCCTTGCACAGTGCGCATTTCTCGTCGGTGGAGGCCGCTGCGATTACACGCGCACCCGCCGCCTTGGCGATCTGGATGGCGGCCGTGCCCACGCCGCCCGCTGCGCCCAGCACCAGCACGGTCTCGCCCGCGCGCAGCTGGCCGCGGTCGATCAGCGCATGGTGCGAGGTGGCATAGGTCATGATGAAGGCCGCAGCATCGACGAAGCTGAAACCGTCTGGCAGCGGCATGCACAGCGCGGCCGGCGCCAGCGTATGGGTGCCGAAGCCCCCCGTGCCCGACAGGCAGGCCACGCGCTGGCCCACGGCCAGGTGGCTCACGCCTTCACCCACGGCCTGGACCACGCCCGCGTACTCCGAGCCCGGCACGAACGGCAGCTCAGGCTTCATCTGGTACTTGTTCTGCACGATCAGCAGATCGGGAAAGTTCAGGCTGGCCGCCTTCACTTCGAGCAGTACCTGCCCCGGGCCCGGCGTGGGCGTGGGCAGCTGCGTCCACTGCAGTTGATCGACGCCTGTGGGCGTGGTGCAAAGCCAAGCGTGCATGGTGGTTGTCTCCTGTGATTGAATGCCTGGCCGATGATAGGAGTGTGGTGGGAATGCCTCCTGTCCCTCGGGCGACGAGACGCCCGCCTACAATCGCCCGCAATCCCTGCTGTATCCATGAAGATTCTCATTTGTAACGACGACGGCTACCAGGCGCCCGGCATCCAGGCCCTGTACGAGGCGCTGCGCACGGTGGCAGACGTCGAGGTGGTGGCACCGGAGCACAACAACAGTGCCAAGTCCAACGCCCTGACGCTGAACGCGCCGCTGTATGTGCACCAGGCCCACAACGGCTTTCGCTATGTCAATGGCACGCCTGCGGACTGCGTGCACATCGCCCTGACCGGCCTGCTGGGCTACCGGCCCGACCTGGTGGTCTCCGGCATCAACAACGGCGCCAACATGGGCGACGACACCATCTATTCCGGCACCGTGGGCGCCGCCATGGAGGGCTTTCTGTTCGGCATTCCCTCCATTGCCTTCTCGCAGGTGGACAAGGGCTGGTCCGAGATCGAGGCCGCTGCCGCCGCCGCGCGCCAGCTGGTCATGGACATGCAATCGCAGGAGCTGATCGGCCTGTCGCCCTGGCTGCTCAACGTGAACATTCCCAACATGCCCTTGTCCGCGCTCAAGCCCCTCAAGCTGTGCCGGCTGGGCCGCCGCCATGCGGCCGAACGCGTCATCACCCAGGAGAGCCCGCGCGGCGAAATGATGTACTGGATAGGCAGCGCAGGCGCGGCCAAGGATGACTCGGAGGGCACGGACTTCCACGCCACGGCGCACGGCCATGTGTCCGTCACGCCGCTGAAGGTGGACCTGACCGACCATGACAACCTGGGCTACTGGGCACAGACGGCGGCCAGGCTGGCGTCGGCCGGCCAGGGCGTGCAGGCAACCCAGGGCGGGGCGGTGCAACCGTGAGCGAGCGCCGTCCCGGAGTTCCCTCGTGGGTGGCGCGCTCGGTGCAGACCCCTGCGCCGGCCTCGCGCGCGGCGCCTGCGCGCTCTGCGCTGGCGCCGGCCGGTGCCCGTGCCCCGCAACAGCCTTCGGGCATCGGCCTGGACTCGGCCGCCGTGCGCGCTCGCATGGTGCAGCGGCTGGCTGCCACCGGCATACAGTCGCCGGCCGTGCTGGCCGCCATGGGATCGGTGGAGCGTCACCGCTTTGTGGACAGCGCCCTGGTCAACCAGGCCTATGAAGACACCAGCCTGCCCATTGGCCTGGGCCAGACGATCTCCAAGCCCAGCGTGGTCGCCCGCATGACCGAGCTGCTGTTGGGTTCGGAGGCCGCGAAGTCGGGCCTGGGCCGCGTGCTGGAAATCGGCACGGGCTGCGGCTACCAGGCGGCGGTGCTGGCGCGCGTGGCACGCGAGGTCTATTCGATCGAGCGCCTGCGCGGCCTGCACGAGAAAGCGCGCAGCAACCTGCGTCCCTGGCGGCTGACCAATGTCCATCTGATCTTTGGAGATGGCATGGAAGGCTATGGCAGCGGCGCGCCGTATGCGGGCATCATCTCGGCCGCTGGCGGCGAGAGCATGCCCTCGGCCTGGTGCGACCAGCTGGCCGTGGGCGGGCGGCTTGTCGCGCCCATGGTGGTTACGGGTGGTAAGCAGGCACTGCTGGTGATTGACAAGAGTTCACACGGGTTTACGCAGTCGATTTTGGAGGCCGTGAACTTTGTCCCCCTAAAATCGGGCATCGCCTAGAAGGGAATAACTTATGTTGGTATCGCGAAGTCTTGGGGCTTGGGGAACGGTGGTGCTGGCCGGCATGGTTCTGGCAGGCTGCACATCCCAAGTGAACAGGGCTCCCGTGGAGGACCGTGGAACGACCACCACCTCCTCCACCTCTTCCTCGCCATCGGCAGCCGTCAAGCCGCTGCCCGGCGTCGAAAACGCCGGCAAGCCCGGCTACTACACGATCAAGCCCGGTGACACGCTGATCCGCATCGGCCTGGAAACCGGCCAGAGCTGGAAGGACATCGCGCGCTGGAACAATCTGGAGAACCCCAACCTGATCGAAGTCGGTCAGGTGGTGCGCGTCGTGCCGCCGACCAGCTCGGACAGCGTCGGCACGCGCCCCTCGTCCACTGCCTCCTCCACGCCCAGCGGCTCGCCCGTGGTGGCAACGCCGCTGCCGCCCGTGGCATCGTCGGGCGGCACCACGGCAACGCCTGCACCCGCACCGACCCCGGCACCCGCCCCTGCACCCGCAGCCGGCAAGGGCGCCGACGATGTGGACTTCATCTGGCCTGCATCGGGCAGCCTGATCGCCGGTTTTGACGAGGCGCGCAACAAGGGTTACGACATCGCAGGCAAGGCCGGCGATCCCGTGATGGCTGCTGCCGATGGCCGCGTGGTCTATGCCGGCGCCGGCCTGCGTGGCTATGGCAACCTGATCATCCTCAAGCACAACAACACCTACCTCACGGCCTACGCGCACAACCAGACGCTGCTGGTCAAGGAAGACCAGACCGTGCGCAAGGGCCAGAAGATCGCCGAGATGGGCAGCACCGACGCGGACCGCGTGAAGCTGCACTTCGAGGTGCGTCGCCAGGGCAAGCCTGTCGATCCTTCGCGCTACCTGCCTTCGCGCTGATGAGCCGCAGCACCAGGCAAACCGGACAAGCCCCTGCCCCGCAGGGGCTTGTTTCTTCTGCGCCCGGCGAATCGCCGTGGGAGCCGGTCGAGGACGAGGCCGAAGGCGGCGAGGTCGAGGCCGCCGCGGCCGAGCTGCGCGAGATCACCGTGCCGCCGGCCCAGCACGGCCTGCGCGCCGACAAGGTGCTGGCCGAATGCGTGGCCGAGTTCTCCCGCAGCTATCTGCAGCAACTGCTGGCGCAGGGCGCGGTCACGCTCAATGGGCGTGTGCTGGTCAAGCCGGCCACCAAGGTGGCCGCCGGCGACCGGATGGTGCTGGAGATGCGGCCCACGCAGCAGAGCATGGCCTTCCAGCCCGAGGACATGGCGCTGGACGTGGTGTATGAGGACGAGCACCTGCTGGTCGTCAACAAGCCGGCTGGCCTGGTCGTGCACCCGGCTCCGGGCAATTGGACGGGAACCCTGCTCAACGGCCTGCTGGGGCGCGACCCCAAGGCGCGCGAGGTGCCGCGCGCCGGCATCGTCCACCGCCTGGACAAGGACACCAGCGGGCTCATGGTGGTGGCGCGCAGCCGCGCCGCCATGGACGCGCTGGTGGCCATGATCGCCGCGCGCGATGTCAGCCGCCAGTACCTGGCGCTGGCCCACAAGGCCTGGGGCCCGCGCAAGCGCCGCGAGGTCGATGCGCCCATCGGCCGCGACCCGCGCAACCGCCTGCGCATGGCCGTGGTCGACCTGGCGCAGCATGCAGGCAAGACCGCGCGCACCGACATCGACCTGCTGGCCGGCAACGAGGAAGTCAGTCTGGTGCGCTGCACGCTGCACACGGGCCGCACCCACCAGATCCGCGTGCATATGGCATCGCTGGGCCACCCGCTGGTGGCCGATGCCGTCTACGGCGGCAAGGAGGCTGGCGGCATGGCGCGCCAGGCGCTGCACGCCTTCCGGCTGGCCTTCACCCATCCCATGACAGGCCAGGCCCTGGTGCTGCGCGCGCCGCTGCCGCCCGATATGGCACAGGCGCTGGAAAATTGGGGGCTGAGCTACAATCCCGCCGAAAGCCTCTGACCATCTCTCGCATGGCATCCGTGGAGCGCTTGCTTCCTCTTCTTTGATTCGGCGCACCCTGGCTGCCACCTCTGGTGGCACGCGCGCCTTTGTTCCCGAGACGCTGAGCCATGAATACGGTAGATGCCAAGCGGGTCCTGGAAACTGCATTGATCTGTGCGCCGCAGCCTGTCACGCTGCGTGAGCTGCGCTCGCTGTTCGATGACGTGCTGGGCTCCGACACGCTGAAGGACCTGCTGCTGGACCTGCAGAAAGACTGGGCGCAAAAGGGTGTGGAGCTGGTGCAGGTGGCGTCTGGATGGCGCTTCCAGAGCCGGCCCGAGATGCGGGTCTATCTGGACCGGCTGCATCCCGAAAAGCCGCCACGCTACACCCGTGCGACCCTGGAGACGCTGGCGATCATCGCCTACCGCCAGCCAGTGACGCGCGGCGATATCGAGGACATACGCGGCGTGACGGTCAACAGCCTGCTGATCAAGCAACTGGAAGACCGGGGATGGATCGAGGTCATTGGCCACCGGGAAACCGTGGGCCGGCCCTCTTTGTTCGCCACCACGCGCCAGTTTCTGGACGACCTGGGCCTGCAGTCGCTGGACCAGTTGCCCATGCTCGAGGAGCCCGAATCCCAGCAAAGCCTGTTCAAGGCGCTGGAAGAGTCGGGTGCGCAGGAATTGGTAGCGGACGAGGCCGCGCCAGCCGGTGACGCTCCCTTGCCCGAAGAGCCCCAGGGCGAGGCAGATGCCACGGAATCGGACGGGGCAGATGCCGCAATGGCAGCAGATACGGCTCAAGCAGATACAGCAGACCTGTCGGATGCGGCAGATGCAGCGGATGCGGCAGAGACAACAGACGCAACGGATACAGCGGATACAACGGATACGGACGGCGCTGCAAAGCAGGCCGAAGAAGGAAAGCCATGACGGGTAGTGATATCTCCAAAGACCAGGACGCCCAGCCGGCGTCCGATGAGGCCGGCGCGCAGCGCAAGGCCCGCCCTGCGCGCTCGCGCGCTCCTAAGGCCGGGGCGCGGCCCGGCGCCAAGCCTGTGCGCAAGCCGCGTCCGGCCGCCGAGGCGGTGCATGCCGAAGACACCGTGCAAGAGCTGGTGACGGCTGACGCATCAGAGTCAATCGACTCAGGGTCTGTCGAAGGCTACGGTTTTGCGGACGTCATCTCGGGCGAACTCGACGCCGCCGAAGAACGCGACGATGCCGCGCCTGCCAAGCGCGTGCTGCTGCCCCAGGTCGATTCGCCCAAGCTGCACAAGGTGCTGGCCCAGGCCGGGCTGGGATCGCGCCTCGAAATGGAGCAGCTCATTCTTGAAGGCCGCATCTCGGTCAACAACGAGCCTGCCCACGTGGGCCAGCGCATCCAGTTCGGCGACCAGATCAAGGTCAATGGCCAGCCCATCCGCTTTCGCATCGACCCGCCGCCGGCGCGTGTCATCGCCTATCACAAGCCCGTGGGCGAGGTCGTCACGCATGACGATCCGCAAAACCGTCCCACGGTGTTCCGCAAGCTGCCTCGCCTGCAGCATGGCAAATGGCAATCGGTGGGTCGCCTGGACCTGAACACCGAAGGCTTGCTGCTGTTCACCAGCTCGGGCGAGCTGGCCAACTCCCTGATGCACCCGCGCTTCGGCCTGGAGCGCGAATACGCGGCCCGCGTGCTGGGCGCGCTCAGCAAGGAAGAAAAGCAGCGCCTGACCGACGGCGTGCAGCTGGAAGACGGCGTGGCCGCTTTCGGCTCCATTGAAGACGGCGGTGGTGAAGGCGCCAACTGCTGGTACCGCGTGACCATTTCCGAAGGCCGCAACCGCGAAGTGCGCCGCATGTTCGAGGCGGTGGGCCATGCCGTGAGCCGGCTGATCCGCATCCGCTACGGCGCCATGGTGCTGCCGCGCGGCCTCAAGCGCGGCGCCTGGGTGGAGTTGGACCAGGCCGATATCCAGTCCCTGGCTTCGGCAGCCGGCATGCAGGCGCGTGCGCCCGCTGCACCCAAGCCACCGGCCGGAGGCCGCCGTGGTGGCCCGGCTGACCGCAACACCGTTCGCCGCGAAGGCGGCGGCCGCTACTTCGACGGCAATCGCCCGGCGCCCAACGCCATGCTCGACGGCCCGCGTGCCAAGCCTGCCGCCAAGGGCGGCAAGGCTGACGGCGGCCAGGGACAGGGAAAGGGGCAGGGCGGCGCAGGCGGGCGGGGCAAGGGCGGCGGCAGCCAGCAGCCCGATCCGATGCGTACATCGGTGGGCTACATCGGCTCCGACAGCCTGTCGCGTGCACGCCAGAACGCCAAGCGCAAGCCGGGAGGACGCCGCTGAAAGGCGGCCGGGCCGTCCGCCTTCTGTTTCATCCAGAGGTGGTCGGCCCGCCCTGTAAGCCTGCCATTTGGCAGCACCATGTCATCAAGGACTTTGATGGCACAGCTAGAATCAACGGTTTTGTCCAATTGACAAAAATCCATAGTAACCCTGATTAGGAACCATTCAAATGGCCATCGAACGCACTCTTTCCATCATCAAGCCCGACGCCGTTGCCAAGAACGTGATCGGCCAGATCTACGCACGCTTCGAAGGCGCTGGCCTGAAGGTCATCGCTGCCAAGATGGTGCACCTGTCGCGCGGCGAAGCCGAGCAGTTCTACGGCGTCCACAAGGAGCGTCCTTTCTTCAAGGACCTGGTGGACTTCATGGTCTCCGGCCCCGTGATGATCCAGGCTCTGGAAGGCGAGAACGCCATCCTGAAGAACCGCGAACTGATGGGCGCCACCGACCCCAAGAAGGCTGAGAAGGGCACGATCCGCGCCGACTTCGCCGACAGCATCGACGCCAACGCCGTGCACGGCTCTGACGCCGCTGAAACTGCAGCCGTGGAAGTGGCTTTCTTCTTCCCCGGCATGAACGTCTACTCGCGCTAATCCCCGCGTCTTCCGCGGCCGTCATGGTCTGTCCGGTGCAGGCCGTGCCTGCCGCGGAAGAGCCGAGAGCGGCGTGGCACCGGCCTGCCGACATGAATACCAATTTGCTAGATTTTGATCTCGACGGACTTGCCGCTTACTGCGAGCAACTCGGCGAGAAGCGTTTCCGCGCGACGCAGCTGTTCCGCTGGATCCACCAGCGAGGCGCCAGCGACTTCGACCAGATGAGCGATCTGGCCAAGTCCCTGCGCGAAAAGCTCAAGGCGTGTGCCCACATCACGGCCCTGCCGGTTCTGACCGAGCATGTGTCTGCCGATGGAACAGTCAAGTGGCTGTTCGACGTGGGAGGCGGCGATGCCGTCGAAGCCGTTTTCATTCCCGAAGATGACCGGGGCACGCTGTGCGTGTCGTCCCAGGCGGGCTGCGCCGTGGGCTGCCGCTTCTGCTCCACGGGTCACCAGGGCTTCAGCCGCAACCTCAGCACGGGCGAGATCCTGGCCCAGCTGTGGTATGCCGAGCATGCGCTGCGCAAGCGCCTGGGCACGGGCGGCGAGCGCGTCATCTCCAACGTGGTGATGATGGGCATGGGCGAGCCGCTGCAGAACTACACGGCCCTGGTGCCGGCGCTGCGCGCCATGCTCGACGACCATGGCTACGGCCTCTCACGCCGCCGCGTGACCGTGTCCACCTCGGGCGTGGTGCCGATGATCGACCGGCTGTCCCAGGACTGCGCCGTGGCCATGGCCGTGTCGCTGCATGCGCCCAATGACGAGCTGCGTGACCCGCTGGTGCCTTTGAACCGCAAGTACCCCATCCACGAGCTGCTCGATGCCTGCGAGCGCTACCTGGAATTCGCGCCCCGTGACTTCATCACGTTCGAATACTGCATGCTCGATGGCGTCAATGACCAGCCTGAGCATGCGCGCCAACTGATAGAGTTGGTCCGCGCGCGTGGCGATGGCCGCAGCTGGTGCAAGTTCAACCTGATTCCGTTCAATCCGTTCCCGGCATCGGGGCTGCTGCGTTCACCCGCAGCGCGGGTCACGGAGTTCGCCAGCCTGCTGAGCAATGCCGGCATCGTGACCACGGTGCGCAAGACACGTGGCGACGACATCGACGCAGCCTGCGGACAGCTGGCTGGCGATGTCAAGGACCGCACGCGCGCTGCCGAGCGCATGGCCAGGCAGCGCACCATTGTTCTCAAGCAGGTGCCTTGAGAAGACCTGGGGCATGCCTGGCATGCCCCGACGGAACAAAGGACAGTTCATGAAGTCAGTGGCTCGGCGGCTGCGAACGGGGGATTTCGGTACAGGCATGCGCTGGGCAGTGCCCGCGCTGGTTCTTTTCTTGGCGGGCTGCGCAGGCAAGCAGCCTTTGGTGCCCCCGACGAATTCTGGCTCCGGCAACGCTTCCTCCGTCTCCAATGCCTCGATGGCTTCTGCCGCCGAGGCCGATCCCCGCCGCCGCGCAAGCATCCGCCTGGAGCTGGCGGCTTCCTATTTCCAGGCTGGCCGCATCGATGTGGCCCTGGAAGAGGTGAACCAGGCGCTGGCCGCTGACCCCAGTTCCGCCGACGGCTACGGCCTGCTGGCCCTGATCTACATGCGCAACCAGGACTGGGACCAGGCCGACGCCAGCCTGCGCAAGGCGATGTCGCTGCGTCCCCAGGACGGCGACCTGCAGCACAACTACGGCTGGCTGCTGTGCCAGCGCAAGCAATACGCGCAAGCCCAGGAATGGCTGGACAAGGCCCTGGCCCAGCCCGGCTACCTGGAGCGCCCCAAGACCTGGATGGCCAAGGGCCTGTGCCTGCAGCAGGCCGGCCTGCTGGTCGAGGCCCAGCAGGCGCTGCTCAAGGGCTATGAACTCGATCCCGCCAACCCGGTGATCGCCTACCACCTGAGCAACGTGATGCTGCAGGGCGGCGACGCCAAGAGGGCGCAGTTCTACATCCGGCGCCTGAACAGCAGTCCCCAGTCCAATGCGGAAAGCCTGTGGCTGGGGATCAAGATAGAGAGGGCGCTGCAGCAATCTGCAGCGATGCGGCAGCTGGCTGACCAGCTGCACCAGCGCTTCCCCGAGTCCCGCCAATGGCTGGCCTACGAGCGTGGAGCATTCAATGAGTGAGGTGTTGGCGGTGCATGACGAAGCAGGTACGCAAGGCGAGAACGCACAAACTTCCATGACGGCGGGCACGCTGCTGCGCCAGGCGCGCGAGGCGGCGGGTCTGTCTCTGGCCGGGCTGGCGGCGGCACTCAAGGTGCCAGCCCCCAAGCTGGAGGCGCTGGAGGCGGATGACTACGCCGCATTCCAGGACCATGTCTTCATGCGGGCCCTGGCGCAAAGCGTCTGCCGCACGCTGCGCATGGACTCGGCATCGGTGCTGGCCCTGCTGCCGCGCACCCAGCTCAAGAGCCTGGCCGATGATCGCGGCAGCATCAACGCCACGTTCAAGGAGCGCTCCTTCAAGGCCACCGGGACATCGCTGGGGCGTGAAAACGGCTCGCGCAAGGTGGCCATCATCGTGCTGCTGCTGCTGGCTGCTGCCGCTGCCGTCTACTTCCTGCCCAAGCATGAAGGCGACGCCGAAGAGCCGCAGGCCGGCGCTTCCGATGCCGCTGCCCTGGTGCAGCCTGCAGGGACTGTGTCCGAGCCCGTGGCCGCCCAGGAGCCCGTTGCGCCTGCGGCGACGACGCCGGCCGATGTGCCGGCTGCATCTGCCCCTGCATCTGCATCTGCATCTGCACCGGCAACTTCAGCGCCTGCAGCGGCAGCCGTTCCGGCTCCTGCGTCCACCACAACGCCTGCTGCCCCTGCCGCCGATGCGCCTGCCGAGGGCGCCGCAGCGACATCGGCAGCCACTGCGGCGCAAACTCCTGGTGGCGTGCTGGTCATGAAGGCCAACGCACAATCGTGGGTGCAGGTCAAGGATTCCAGCGGCCGCGTGGTGCTGCAAAAGACGCTGGCGGCCGGTGAATCCATTGGCGCCGAGGGCGCACTGCCGCTGTCGGTCATCATCGGCAATGCCAGCGGCACCGAGGTGCGTGTGCGTGGCGAATTGCTGGAAGTCGCCAAGACCACCCGCGACAATGTGGCCCGCTTTGAGGTGAAGTGACCGTGCAAGATCTCCCCATCACGCAGCAGCCGATAGCGATTGCCTCGCCGCTGCCGCGCAAGTCCCGCCAGGCCCGTGTGGTCTGGCGCAACAACGTCGTCACCGTGGGCGGCGATGCGCCTGTGCGCGTGCAGTCCATGACCAACACCGATACGGTGGACGCGGTCGAGACGGCCATACAGGTGCGCCAGCTGGCCCAGGCCGGCTCGGAGATGGTGCGCATCACCGTCAACACGCCCGAGGCGGCCGCCGCCGTGCCCTATATCCGCGAGCAGCTGGACCGCATGGGCGAGTACGTGCCGCTGGTGGGTGACTTCCACTACAACGGCCACCGCCTGCTCACCGAATACCCGGCCTGTGCCGAGGCGCTGTCCAAGTACCGCATCAACCCCGGCAACGTGGGCAAGGGCGACAAGAAGGACAAGCAGTTCGGCCAGATGATCGAGGCGGCGGCCCGCTACGACAAGGCCGTGCGCATCGGTGTCAACTGGGGCTCGCTGGACCAGGAACTGATGGCCCGGCTGATGGACGAGAACTCGCGCCGCGCCCAGCCCTGGGACACGCGCCAGGTCATGTTCGAGGCGCTGATTTCCTCGGCCGTCGATTCCGCGCGCCTGGCCGAGTCCATGGGGCTGAACGGCGACAACATCATCCTGTCGTGCAAGGTCAGCGGCGTGCAGGACCTGATCTCGGTCTACCGGGCCCTTGCGCAGCGCTGCGACTATGCGCTGCACCTGGGCCTGACCGAAGCCGGCATGGGCACCAAGGGCACGGTGGCCTCGGCCGCCGCGCTGTCCGTGCTGCTGCAGGAAGGCATTGGCGACACCATCCGCGTCTCGCTCACGCCCCAGCCCGGCGAGGCGCGCACGCAGGAAGTGGTGGTCGCCTCCGAAATCCTGCAGGCCCTGGGCCTGCGCATCTTCGTGCCCAGCGTCACGGCCTGCCCGGGCTGCGGCCGCACTACCAGCACCACCTTCCAGGAACTGGCCAAGCAGATCGATGACTATCTGCGTGGCCAGATGCCGCTGTGGCGCATGAAGTATCCCGGTGTCGAGGCGATGAAGGTGGCCGTGATGGGCTGCATCGTCAACGGTCCCGGCGAGAGCAAGCACGCCAACATCGGCATCAGCCTTCCCGGCACGGGCGAGGCGCCCGCCGCCCCCGTCTACATCGACGGCGAAAAGGCGCTCACGCTGCGCGGCGAGCGGATTGCCGAGGAATTCCAGGCACTGGTCGAAAATTATGTGGCGCGCACCTATGGCGCCACCGCCGCTGCACCCGCCTGATCGGCTGCATCGAGCATTGCAGTTATTGCAAAATAGATAGCGCACCACGCTTTGCCTCATTGGCTTTCACGCGAAACAGGCGTTGAGAGCATGGGGCGAAAAAAAGCGGGGTCAGCGCCTGTTTCCGAGCATTCATCGAACGAGAACAACGTGGCCAAACCCGAAAAACTTTCCGCCGTCAAAGGCATGAACGACATTCTTCCCGCCGAGTCCGCTCGCTGGGAATGGCTGGAAGCGCAGGTGCGTGAATTGATGGCGCGCTTTGCCTACCGCAACGTGCGCACGCCCATCGTCGAGCATACGCAGCTGTTCGTTCGTGGCATCGGCGAGGTGACGGACATTGTCGAGAAGGAGATGTACTCCTTCGAGGACAAGCTCAACGGCGAGCGCCTGACGCTGCGCCCCGAAGGCACGGCCAGCCTGGTGCGCGCCACCATCGAGAACAATCTGCTGTACGACGGCGGCAAGCGCATGTGGTACATGGGCCCCATGTTCCGCCATGAGCGCCCGCAGCGCGGCCGTTACCGCCAGTTCCACCAGATCGGCGCCGAGGCCCTGGGCTTTGCCGGCCCCGATGTCGATGCCGAACTCATCATGCTGGCCGTTTCCCTGTGGAAGCAGCTGGGCCTGACCCAGTGGCGCCTGGAAATCAACAGCCTGGGCCAGCCCGAGGAGCGCCAGGCACACCGCCAGGCCCTGATCGCCTACCTGGAGCAGCACCAGGACGTGATGGACGAAGAGGCCAAGCGCCGCATGTACAGCAACCCGCTGCGCGTGCTGGACACCAAGAACCCCGCCATGCAGGAAATGGTCAACGGCGCGCCGCGCCTGCTGGACTTCCTGGGCGAGGGCTCGCTGGCCCACTTCGACGGGCTCAAGGCCATCCTGGACGCCAATGGCGTGCCATGGACCGTGAACCCGCGCCTGGTGCGCGGCCTGGACTACTACAACCTGACGGTGTTCGAGTTCATCACCGACATGCTGGGCTCGCAGGGCACCATCTGCGCGGGCGGCCGCTACGACTACCTGATCGAACAGGTGGGAGGCAAGAGCGCGCCTGCCGTGGGCTGGGCATTGGGTGTGGAGCGCGTGCTGGAACTCGTCAAGGAGCTCGGCACCGACATCCCCGCGCCCACGCTGCATGCCTACGCCATCGTCCCCGACGTGGCGGCCATGCCCGTGGCGCTGCGCACCCTGCAGCAGCTGCGCGAGGCCGGTGTGCGCGTGCAGATGCACGCGGCCAGCGCCGAAGGCATGGGCAGCATGAAGTCGCAGTTCAAGAAGGCCGATGCCAGCGGCGCACATTTCGCGCTGATCTTCGGCTCCGATGAGCTGCAGCAGGGCCTGGTCACCGTCAAGTCGCTGCGCGACGGCGCGGGCCAGCAGGTGCAGCAAGCCCTGGCTGATGCGGCCCAATGGGCTGCCACCCTACAATCGGCGGTTTGACCAGCATCCGCAGCTTTTCAAGCGACCGCTCCAGCGGCGACCTCCATACATAAAGCGACACAGGCGATCCATGGCAAACCATTTCGATCTCGAAGAACAAGAGCAGATAGAGCAGCTCAAGCATTTCTGGAATACCTGGGGCACGTTGATCACCGGCGTGCTCGTGGTCATCTTCGTCGGCTTTGCCGGCTGGAATGGCTACCAGTACTGGGAAAAGCGCCAGGCCACGCAGGCTGCCGCTCTGGCGCATGCCGTTGACGTGGCGCTGGCTGGCAAGGACGCGGCGCGCGCCGGCCAGGCCTTCGCCGATCTCAAGGACAAGTACGCCGGCACCACGCAGGCGGCCCAGGCCGGCCTGCTGCTGGCCAAGGCTGCAGTGGACGAAGGCAAGCTCGATGACGCCAAGGCAGCCCTGAGCTGGGTGGCAGACAAGGGCGACGAAGGCTACAAGGCCCTGGCCAAGCTGCGCCTGAGCGCCGTGCTGGAGCAGCAAAAGCAATACGACGAAGCCCTCAAGGCGCTGGAAGGCAGCATGCCCGAATCCTTCGCCGGCATCGTGGCCGATCGCCGTGGCGACATTCTTGCGGCCCAGGGCAAACAGGCCGAAGCCATTGATGCCTACCAGCGCGCCCATGCCGCCCTGGATAAGGGCGTGGACTATGGCCGTCTGATCGAGTTCAAGCTCAATGCGCTGGGTGCTGAACCCACCGTGCTGGCACAGGCCAAGACGTCGACTTCGGAGAAGCAACCTTGAAAACCTCGGCTGATCAATTGATGGCGATTTCGCGCCCGCGCGGCGTTGCGCGCTGGATGGCTCTGGGCCTGCTGGCCGGTGCCCTGGGTGGCTGCTCCACCGTGTCCTCGTGGTTCAGCAGCGACACCAAGCCCAAGCCCCAGGAGCTGGGTGCCAACCCCGGCCTGCTGGCCGTGCACCAGGCCTGGACCGCCAAGCTCGGCGCCGAAGTGCCGCTGGCCACCGACATCCATGTGCAGGGCGACACGCTGCTGATCGCTGCCAAGGATGGCAGCGTCACGGCCCTCGATGCACGCAACGGCAGCCAGCTGTCGCGCTTCACTGTTGGCGAGCCGCTGACCGCGGGCGTGGGCGGTGACGCCGAGCGCCAGGCCGTGCTCACGCGCAGCAACCAGGTCATCGTCTACTCGCAAGGCAAGCAGCTGTGGAAGCAGCCGCTGCCCGCAGCCGCCTACACGCCGCCGCTGGTCGCGGGAGGCCGCGTCTTCGTGCTGGCAGCCGACCGCTCGCTGGCCGCTTTCGATGCCGCCAACGGCCGCAAGCTGTGGACCGCACAGCGCCCGGGCGAGCCCCTGGTGCTGCGCCAGCCCGGCGTGCTGATCGCCGTGGGCAACACGCTGGTGGCCGGCCTGTCGGGCCGCATGGTGGGTATCGATCCCGACACCGGCGCCGTGCGCTGGGAGGCCCCGCTGGCCAGCCCGCGCGGCACCAATGACGTGGAGCGCCTGGTGGACCTCGTGGGCCGCGTCAGCCGTGTCGGTGACAGCGTCTGCGCGCGTGCCTTCCAGGCTGCCGTGGGCTGTGTGGATACGCAAAACGCATCGGTGCGCTGGACCCAGCCGTCCAAGGGTGCCGATGGTATCGACGGTGATGGTGATGCCGTGTTCGGCGCCGAGAGCAATGGCACCGTCCAGGCCTGGCGCCGCGGCGACGGCTCGCGCGTGTGGTCCATCGACCAGCTGCAGCACCGCCGCCTGACGGCGCCGTTGATGCTGGGCCGCTCGGTGGTGTTTGGTGATGACTATGGTGTGGTGCACCTGCTGTCCAAGACGGACGGACAGGCGCTGGCACGATTGAAGACGGACGACTCCGGCGTGGCCTCGCCCCCGGTATCGGCTGCCAATACGCTGGTGGTGGTAAGCCGCAGCGGAACTGTGTACGGCTTCAGGCCGGATTGATAGGTATTTTCGGGAATGAAGCCAGTTATTGCCCTGGTAGGGCGACCCAATGTGGGCAAATCGACGCTGTTCAATCGGCTGACCAAGTCGAGGGATGCAATCGTCGCGGATTTCGCGGGCCTCACGCGTGACCGCCACTATGGACAGGGCCGCCAGGGTAAGCACGAGTACATCGTGATCGATACCGGCGGTTTTGAGCCAGATGCATCCAGCGGCATCTTCAAGGAGATGGCGCGCCAGACGCAGCAGGCTGTTGCCGAGGCTGACGTCGTGGTCTTCGTTGTCGATGCGCGCCTGGGCATGTCCGCCCAGGACCACGACATCGCCAAGTACCTGCGCCGGCTGGGCAAGCCCTGCGTGCTCGTGGCCAACAAGGCCGAGGGCATGAAGGAAGGCGTGCAGCTGACCGAGTTCTACGAACTGGGCCTGGGCGATGTGCTGCCGGTTTCCGCAGCACACGGGCAGGGCGTGCGCGACCTGCTCGACCTGGCCCTGGGCCAGCTCAATCTGCCCGAGCCCGAGGAAGACGACCCCTTCGACGATGTGGCCCAAAAGCCCATCCGCCTCACCGTGGCAGGGCGCCCCAACGTCGGCAAATCCACGCTGATCAACACCTGGTTGGGCGAGGAGCGGCTGGTCGCCTTCGACATGCCGGGCACCACGCGCGACGCCATCTCGGTGCCCTTCGAGCGCGCCGGCCAGAAGTTCGAGCTGATCGACACGGCAGGCCTGCGCCGCAAGGGCCGGGTGTTCGAGGCCATCGAGAAGTTCTCCGTGGTCAAGACGCTGCAGGCCATCGAGAGCGCCAACGTCGTGCTGCTGCTCATCGATGCCACGCAGGGAGTTACCGACCAGGATGCGCACATTGCCGGCTACGTGCTGGAAAGCGGCCGTGCCGTGGTGCTGGCCGTGAACAAATGGGATGCGGTGGACGACTACCAGCGCCAGATGCTGGAGCGCTCGATCGAGACGCGCCTGTCCTTCCTCAAGTTCGCTCCCATGCATTTCATCTCGGCGGAAAAGCGCCAGGGCCTGGGCCCGCTGTGGAACTCCATCATCCAGGCGCACAAGGCTGCCACCTGCAAGATGCCCACGCCGGTGCTCACGCGCCTGCTGATGGAGGCCGTACAGTTCCAGACGCCCAAGAAGACGGGCATCTACCGCCCCAAGATGCGCTATGCGCACCAGGGTGGCATGAACCCTCCGGTCATCGTCATACACGGCAATTCGCTCGAGCATGTGACGGAAGCCTACAAGCGCTTCCTCGAAGGGCGATTCCGCAAGGAATTCAATTTGGTTGGCACGCCGTTGCGGATCGAGTTGAAAACCTCTCATAATCCTTTTGCCGACAAGGACAAGTAACAAGCTACGGGATTTCGGGAAAACCCTTGTGCGAACAAGGGCCCCAAAACACTGTGGTAAGGTGTCGGTTTACAACAACACTCTTCGAACACGGAGAATATCGTGAGCAACAAAGGCCAACTCCTCCAAGACCCGTTCCTGAACGCGCTTCGCCGCGAACATGTTCCGGTGTCCATCTACCTCGTCAACGGCATCAAGCTGCAAGGCCAGATCGAATCCTTCGACCAGTACGTGGTTCTGCTTCGCAACACCGTCACGCAGATGGTTTACAAGCACGCCATCTCCACCATTGTTCCCGGCCGCGCCGTGAACTTCTCCACGGCCGAAGCTGCCGGCAGCGACGCCAGCGCTTGAGCTCGCTGCGCCCTGATGCCTCCCCGCACTGCCGGGGAGCTTCCTCACCCTTCGGGAGAGGTTTTTCTTGAGTTCTGAATCTTTTGACCGGTCCACGCCAACGCCAGTGCTGCTGGTGGGCGTGGATTTCGGCTTTCCCCATTTCGATGGCGAGTTGGAAGAGCTGGGCCTGCTGGCCGGCACGGCCGGCCTGCGTCCCGTTGCACGCCTGACCTGCAAGCGCAAGGTGCCCGATGCGGCGCTGTTCGTGGGCAGTGGCAAGGCCGACGAAATCCGCATGCTCGCCCAGATGCACGGTGCCCAGGAAGTGCTGTTCGACCAGGCCCTGAGCCCGGCCCAGCAGCGCAATCTGGAACGCCATCTGCAGATGCCGGTCAACGACCGCACCCTGTTGATCCTGGAGATCTTCGCCCAGCGCGCGCGCAGCCATGAAGGCAAGCTGCAGGTGGAGCTGGCGCGCCTGCAATACGTGGCCACGCGCCTCGTGCGGCGCTGGACCCACCTGGAGCGGCAGATGGGCGGCATCGGCGGCCGTGGCGGCCCTGGCGAGAAGCAGATCGAGCTGGACCGCCGCATGATCGACGAGTCGATCAAGCGCACCAAGGAGCGGCTGCAGAAGGTCAAGAAGCAGCGCGCCACGCAGCGTCGGCGGCGCGAGCGCCATGGCATCTTCAATATCTCTCTGGTTGGCTACACCAACGCCGGCAAGTCCACGCTGTTCAATGCGCTGGTCAAGGCGCGCGCCTATGCGGCCGACCAGCTGTTCGCCACGCTGGACACGACCACGCGCCAGCTGTACCTGAATGAAGCCCAGCAATCGGTGTCCCTGTCGGATACCGTGGGGTTCATCCGCGACCTGCCGCATGGCCTGGTCGATGCATTCCAGGCCACGTTGCAGGAGGCGATCGATGCCGATCTTCTGCTGCATGTGGTCGACGCCTCCAATCCGAATTTCCCAGAGCAAATCCAACAAGTCCAGAAAGTTCTGAAGGAAATCGGTGCCCAGGAGGTGCCTCTGGTACTGGTTTTCAACAAATTGGACGCCGTCGATCCGGAGCGGCTTCCAGCGCAGTTGCAGGACCAGTACGAGCTTGACGGGCTGCCTGTTTCACGGGTGTTCGTCAGCGCCCGCTCCGGCGAGGGACTGCCACAGCTGCGGCAGTTGCTGGCCGAGCATGCGCTGCGCGCGGAGGCGGAACACGCCGAAGCGCACGGTGGTGATGAGCGGGATCAGGAGGAGGTGGATGGCGCGATGCCCCCTGGGCAGGACGCCGAATACTAGGGGCTAGCGCCCTGATTGGGCAAAATGCCGATTGGGTCCCTGTCTTTACCGAAGAAACCGAGACTTCTCGCATGAATCTTTCACAACGCGCCCATCGCTGGGCGATGCTGCCGCAGCGCCTTCGCGGGATGTTCAACCTGAATGATCCGCGATGGGGACGTGGCGACGACAAGAACGACGATGCTTCGCGCCCCGATGCCGACCGTCCCGCGCCGCCGCCCCCGCCTGCGGAGCCTGCACGCGACAACCGCGACAGCCGTGACAACCGCCCCTCGTCGGGCGGCGGCCAGCCGCCTGATCTGGATGAGCTGTGGCGCGACCTCAACCGCAAGCTCTCGGGCCTGTTCGGCGGCAAGCCGGGCGGCGGTCGTGGCCAGCCGCCCATCCGCAATGGCGGTGGCAGCCAGCCGCCGGACATGCGCAGCGCCGGCATGGGCGTGGGCCTGATCGCCGGCATTGCCTTCATCATCTGGATGGGCACGGGCATCTTCATCGTCCAGGAAGGCCAGCAGGCCGTCATCACCCAGTTCGGCAAGTACAAGAGCACGGTGGGCGCCGGCATCAACTGGCGGCTGCCGTACCCGATCCAGCGCCATGAACTGGTCTTCGTGACGCAGATCCGCTCGGCCGACGTGGGGCGCGACACCATCATCAAGAGCACGGGCCTGCGCGAGTCGGCCATGCTCACCGAGGACGAGAACATCGTCGAGATCAAGTTCGCCGTTCAGTACCGCCTGAGCGACGCGCGCGCCTGGCTGTTCGAGAGCAAGAACCCGTCCGAGGCCGTGGTCCAGGCCGCAGAGACTGCCGTGCGCGAAGTCGTCGGCAAGATGAAGATGGATACGGCGCTGGCCGAGGAGCGCGACCAGATCGCCCCGCGCGTGCGCGACCTGATGCAGACCATCCTGGACCGCTACAAGGTGGGCGTGGAAGTCGTGGGCATCAACCTGCAGCAAGGCGGCGTGCGTCCGCCCGAGCAGGTCCAGGCGGCCTTCGACGACGTGCTGCGTGCCGGCCAGGAGCGTGAGCGTGCCAAGAACGAAGCGCAGGCCTACGCCAACGACGTGGTGCCGCGCGCAGCCGGCTCGGCAGCGCGCCTGCTGGAAGAGTCCAACGGCTACAAGGCCCGCATCGTGGCCCAGGCCCAGGGTGATGCGCAGCGCTTCAGCTCGGTGTTCACCGAGTACCAGAAGGCGCCCCAGGTCACGCGCGACCGCATGTACCTGGAAACCATGCAGCAGATCTACGGCAACGTGACCAAGGTGCTGGTTGAATCGCGCCAGGGCTCCAACCTGCTGTACCTGCCGCTGGACAAGATCATGCAAGGCGTGAGCGGCAATGTGCCGGCAGCCGACAGCTCGGCGGCCCCCAGCACCCAGGCGCCTGCGCCTGCCGCCATTCCCGGCCTTTCGAACGATGCGCGCAGCCGCGACAGCAGTCGCAGCCGTGACCGCGAAGCACGCTGAGGAGCAGCCCAAGTGAACCGAGTTGGATTTTTCATCACCAGCATTCTTCTGGCGCTCGCGCTGCTCAGCTCCATGCTGTTCGTCGTCGATCAGCGCCAGTTCGGCGTGGTCTATGCCCTGGGTCAGATCAAGGAAGTGATCACCGAGCCGGGCCTGAACATCAAGATGCCGCCGCCGTTCCAGAACGTGCGCTACATCGACAAGCGCCTGCTCACGCTGGACAGCACCGACACCGAGCCCATGCTCACTGCCGAAAAGCAGCGCGTGGTCATCGACTGGTACGTGCGCTGGCGCATCTCCGATCCGTCGGAGTACATCCGCAATGTGGGCCTGGACGAGTCGGCTGGCGCCATGCAGCTCAACCGCGTGGTGCGCAATGCTTTCCAGGAGGAAATCAACCGCCGCACCGTGCGCGAACTGCTGTCCAGCAAGCGCGATGCGCTGATGAACGACGTCAAGCGCGAAGTGCTGGAGACCGTGCGCGGCGCCAAGCCCTGGGGCGTGGACGTGGTCGATGTGCGCATCACGCGCGTGGACTATGCCGAGACGATCACGGAATCGGTCTACCGCCGCATGGAAGCCGAGCGCAAGCGCGTGGCCAACGAGCTGCGCTCCACCGGCGCCGCCGAAGGCGAGAAGATCCGCGCCGAGGCCGATCGCCAGCGCGAGATCACCATCGCCAATGCCTACCGTGATGCCCAGAAGATCAAGGGCGAGGGCGATGCCGAGGCCGCCCGGACCTACGCCGAGGCCTTTGGCAAGGACCCGCAGTTTGCGCAGTTCTACCGCAGCCTGGAGGCCTACAAGGCCAGCTTTGCCAAGAAGAGCGATGTGCTCGTGCTCGATCCTTCGCAGACCGATTTCTTCAAGGCCTACCGCAGTGGTGGAAGCTCTGGAAAATAAGCGCGCCTGAGCGGCAACGCCGCCCGGCCCCTGCACGGCGCCCCTGTTGGGGCGCCGTTTTTTCTTGCGCCGCCGCGGTCGCCCGTGCACCGAATCGATTCGGAATACCGAACACCCGCCGTGGGCCTTGGGTCACCCCCAATTTGGGCTGGCCCGCAACAGCCGGTAGAATCACGTTTTTAACAGCCTCCCCCTTTTCCATGTCTGCTTGGGTCCTGCCGGATCACATCGCCGATGTCTTGCCTTCCGAGGCCCGGCACATCGAAGAATTGCGTCGAGGCCTGCTCGATACAGCGCGTGGCTATGGCTATGAACTGGTCATGCCGCCCATGCTGGAGTACCTCGAATCCCTGCTCACCGGCACAGGGGAGGCGCTGGACCTGCAGACCTGCAAGCTCATCGACCAGCTGACAGGCCGCACCATGGGTCTGCGTGCAGACACCACGCAGCAGGTGGCCCGCATCGACGCCCATCTGCTCAACCGCAAGGGCCTCACGCGCCTGTGCTACTGCGGCCCCGTCGTCCATGCCCGCCCTGACCGCCCCCGCGCCACGCGCGAGCCGCTGCAGTTCGGTGCCGAGATCTACGGCCACCAGGGCATGGAAGCCGACCTGGAGGCACTGCACCTGGCGCTGGACTGCCTGCGCAGCGCAGGCGTCACCAACATCAACGTCGATCTGGCCGATGTGCGCATCGTGCGCAGCCTGCTGGCTGGCGTGATGGTGGACATGCAGGTGCTGCGCGGCGTGCACGCTGCGCTGGCCGCCAAGGATGCGAGCGAGCTCGAGCGCCTCACGCGTGACTTCCCTGCCGCATCGCGCGAAGGCCTGATGGCCCTGCTGCAGCTGTACGGCGGCATCGAGGTGCTGGACCGCGCCGAGAAGCTGCTGGCCCGCACCGCAGGCGTGCAGCCTCTGCTGGACCAGCTGCGCTGGCTGGCGCAGCGCCTCGAAGGCGTGAGCGTGAGCTTCGATCTGGCCGATCTGCGCGGCTATGCCTACTACAGCGGCACGCGCTTCGCCATCTATGTGCCGGGTGCCAGCGATGCGCTGGTGCGCGGCGGCCGCTATGACGAGGTGGGTGCGGTCTTTGGCCGCAACCGGCCCGCCGCCGGCTTCAGCCTGGACATCAAGCAGCTCGTCGCCGTCGTGCCCGAGCGCCCGCTCAAGGCTGCCATCCGCGCGCCCTGGGGCGACGATCCCCAGGTTGCGGCTGCCATTGCTGCATTGCGCCGGCAGGGCGAGACCGTGGTCTGCGTGCTGCCAGGGCATGAAAGCGAAGTGGACGAATTCCACTGCGACCGCGAGCTCGTGCAGGTTGCCGGGCAGTGGGCCGTGCAAGCCATCTGACGCATTTGTCAATTTCTTCGGATTTCATCGGATTTGAATATGAAAGCTACCAAAGGTCGCAACGTGGTCGTGGTCGGCACCCAGTGGGGTGACGAAGGCAAGGGCAAGCTGGTGGACTGGCTGACCGAAAGCGCCCAGGGCGTGGTCCGCTTCCAGGGTGGCCACAACGCTGGCCACACGCTGGTTATCAACGGCGTGAAGACCGCACTGCACCTGATCCCCAGCGGCATCATGCGCCCCGGCGTGAAGTGCTATATCGGCAACGGCGTGGTGCTCTCTGCCGCCAAGCTGTTCGAGGAAATCGAAGGCCTGGAGAAGGCCGGCGTGCAGGTGCGTGACCGTCTGCGCGTGTCCGAAGCCTGCCCGCTGATCCTGCCTTTCCACTCCGCGCTGGACGTGGCGCGCGAAGCTGCGCGCGAGCAGGGCGGCACCGAGAAGATCGGCACCACCGGCCGTGGCATCGGCCCCGCCTACGAAGACAAGATTGCCCGCCGCGCACTGCGCGTGCAGGACCTCAAGTACCCCGAGCGCTTCGCCACCAAGCTGCGCGAACTGCTGGCCCTGCACAACCACATCCTGGTCAACGTGCTGGGTTCGAAGAACTTCACCTTCGGTGACGCGCTCAAGCCGTACATCAAGGATGGCGAAGTGCAATTCGACGCGGTGTACGAAGAGGCCATGCGCCATGCGGAGCTGCTCAAGCCCATGATGGCCGATGTCTCGCGCGAGCTGAACGCCGCGCACGCCGAAGGCGCCAACCTGCTGTTCGAAGGCGCGCAGGGCACGCTGCTGGACGTGGACCACGGCACCTATCCCTATGTCACCTCGTCCAACTGCGTCGCCGGCAATGCGGCTGCAGGCTCGGGCGTGGGCCCCGGCATGCTGCACTACATCCTGGGCATCACCAAGGCCTACTGCACCCGCGTGGGCGGCGGTCCTTTCCCCACCGAACTGGATTGGGAAAAGGAAGGCACGCCGGGCTGGCACATGAGCACCGTGGGCGCCGAAAAGGGCGTGACCACCGGCCGCTCGCGCCGCTGCGGCTGGTTCGACGCCGCGCTGCTCAAGCGCAGCGCCCAGGTCAACGGCCTGTCGGGCCTGTGCATCACCAAGCTCGACGTGCTCGACGGCCTGCAGGAACTGCTGCTGTGCGTGGGCTACGAGCTCGATGGCGAGAAGATCGATCTGCTGCCCATGGGCGCCGACGAGATCGCCCGCTGCAAGCCCATCTATGAGTCCATCCCCGGCTGGACCGATTCCACCGTGGGCGTGACCGACTACGACAAGCTGCCGGCCAATGCCCGCCGCTATCTGGAGCGCATCGAGGAAGTGACGGGCGTGCCCATCGCCATGGTTTCGACCAGCCCCGACCGGGATCACACCATCCTGATGCAAAACCCCTACGCTGCCCAGTGAACTGCTGGCGGCTGAACCCCAAGATTGAACCAGGAGCCATTCCATGCTGACGGAAGACGGTCAACACCTGTATGTGAGCTACGACGAATACCACGGACTGATCGAAAAGCTCGCGATCAAAGTGCACCAGTCCGGCTGGGAATTCGACACCATTCTCTGCCTGGCCCGTGGCGGCCTGCGTCCCGGTGACATGCTCAGCCGCATCTTCGACAAGCCGCTGGCCATCATGTCCACCAGCTCCTACCGCGCCGAAGCCGGCACGGTGCAGGGCCATCTGGACATCGCGCGCTTCATCACCACGCCCAAGGGCGAGATCGCCGGCCGCGTGCTGCTGGTCGATGACCTGGCCGATTCGGGCCACACGCTGAACGCCGTGATCGCCATGCTCAAGACCAACTACCCGCCGATCACCGAGCTGCGCAGCGCCGTGATCTGGACCAAGGGCCTGTCGGCTTTCACGCCCGACTACTCGGTGGACTATCTGCCGACCAACCCCTGGATCCACCAGCCCTTCGAGCACTACGACACCCTGCGTCCCGAAAAGCTCATGGAGAAGTGGAAGATCTGATCGCCACTGCGCCTTTGGGCGCATGCCAGCGAAGGGAGCCTGTAGGCTCCCTTTTTCGTTGTGGCGGGTATTTCCATGCGCCGTTGTCATGCCTTGATGCAAGTCACGGATTGGCGCGCTTGCCGCGATATCTCGGGCCAACGTCGCGCAAATGTCGGTTTTTTGCACAGCAGCAAAAGCCGATGCCCCAGAGCGTCCGAGGGGCTGATTGGCGCAGCTACACTGCGCAGATTCTCAGAAGGTGGTGCTTTGTGAAACGTCTTTCCGTCGGGCGCTTGAGCGCGGCTGTGGCTTTGGTTGTGGGCGGCGGTGCGCTGGCCTGGCTGGCCGTGGCATCCCTGCCCGGATCCAAATCGGCCCGCGCGGCCTCGGCCACGTCTGCTGCCGTGCAGGCGCAAGCCGCATCGGCCCAGGCGGCGGCCGTTCCTGCCGCGCCTTCCGTTCCATCGGCTACGGCCGCTCCCGCGGCCCCGGTCGCGCGTGTCACGCCGCCACCGCAGACCCAGGGCCCCACGCCCATCTTTGTGCTCAACTCGCTTGATGCCAACATCAGCATCGTGGACCCGGTCACCTGGCAGGAGACGGCACGCATTCCCACGGGCAAGGAGCCGCATCACCTGTACCTCACGCCGGACGAGAAATCGCTGGTCGTGGCCAATGCGCTGGGCGACACCCTGACCCTGGTCGATCCGCGCACGGGCGAGGTGCAGCGCGTGATCCGCGACATCATCGACCCCTATCACCTGCGCTTCAGCCCGGACATGAAGTGGTTCGTCACGGCGGCCAACCGCCTCAACCACATCGACATCTATCGCTGGGATGGCCAGAACCCGCAGCTGGTCAAGCGCGTGCCCACGGGCAAGACGCCCAGCCATCTCTGGATCGATGCCAAGAGCACGACCATCTATTCCACCATGCAGGACAGCGATGCCCTGGTGGCCATCGACATCGCCACCCAGACCATCAAGGCCCGCGTGCCCACCGGCCCCATGCCGGCCGATCTCTATGGCAGCCCGGACGGCACCAAGCTGTTCATCGGCCTGACCGGCAGCGATGGCGTGGAAGTCTTCGACATCACCGGCCCCGAGCCGCGCAGCGTGGCCCGCATCAAGACAGCCGCTGGCGCCCACGCCATGCGCGCGGCCGGCGACGGCCGCCACCTGTATGTGAGCAACCGCGTGGCCAACACCATCAGCAAGATCGACATGCAGACCAACCAGGTCGTGGCCAACTACCCGGCACCGGGCGGCCCCGACTGCATGGACGTCTCCGCCGACGGCCGCTACCTGCTGGTCAGCTCGCGCTGGGCGCGCAAGCTGTCGGTGATCGACACCGTGGAAAAGAAGGTGGTCCAGCAGGTCAAGGTCGGCAAGTCGCCGCACGGCGTGTGGACGCTGGCCCACGCGCAACGCTGATGGACCGCCGTCTCTTTGCGCAATCGCTGGCCGGTGCGGCGGCTTTCGGCCTGCTGCGCCCCGCGCTGGCGGCAGGGCAGGGCACAGGCTGTGCCAAGACCGTGTATCTGACCTTCGACACGGGCCACATGGGCATTGCCGACCTGGTGGCCGATGTGCTCAAGCGCCATGCGGTGCCAGTGACGTTTTTCGCGGCCAACGAGCCCACCCAGCAAGGCGATGGCAGCCTGGGCGAGACCTGGGCGCCCTGGTGGCGCGCACGCGCTGCCGAAGGCCATGAATTCGCCTCGCACACCTACGACCACATGTACTGGCGCGGTGATCTGCGCGCCTCGAAGAACGGGCCGGTCACGGGTTTTCGCGTGCGCCCCTCGGCAGGGCCTCGCGCCAACGAGAACTTCACGGTCGATGCGGCAGGCTATTGCGACGAGATCCGCCGATCCGCACAGCGGCTGCAGCAGATCACCGGGCGCAAGCCCCTGCCGCTGTTCCGTGCGCCCGGTGGCAAGACCTCGCCCGCGCTGCTGGATGCCGCGCGGCAGGGCGGCTACATGCATGTGGGCTGGGCCAGCGCGGGTTTTCTGGGCGATGAGCTGCCCAGCGACCGCTACCCGAATGCGCAGCTGCTGGCCCAGGCGCTCAAGAACATCCGCAGCGGAGACATCCTGCTGGCCCATCTGGGCATCTGGTCACGCAAGGACCCCTGGGCACCGGCCGTGCTGGAACCTTTGGTCACGGGCCTGCTCAAGCAGGGGTTCTGCTTCCGCACGTTGCGGGAGCATCCCGACTATCGGGATTGGGTAGCAAAATTCGCATAGTGTCCGCGCGCGCAGCGCGGCGGGCGATGGGAGCGTGGTGTGGACTGGTGGATTCAGTGGTTCGGTAATGCGCAGCAGCGCCTGTTCGAGGGCGTTGTCCAGCCCCTGCTGTTCGGCCTGGGGCAGGCCAGCCTGCTGGAGGACGCCTATGGCGCCACGGGCTGGCTGCTGGTGGGCCTGCTGCAGATCTTCATCATGGTGGCGGTGATCGCGCCGCTGCAGTACTGGCGGCCGGTCGAGCCCGTCACCGACCGGCGCGCCATCCATGTGGACATCATCTATACCGTGGTGCACCGGCTGGGTCTGTTCAGGCTGGCGCTGTTCTTCACGCTGGACCCGCTGTGGGACGAGCTCATGGGCCGCCTGCACGTCTGGGGCCTGCCGAGCTTTCACCTGGACGGTGTCTGGCCCGGCGTGACCGATCTGGCCTGGGTCAGCCTGATCATCTACCTGCTGGCCTTCGACTTCCTCGACTACTGGATACACCGGGGCCAGCACAGCATCGGCTGGTGGTGGAAGCTGCATGCGCTGCACCACTCGCAGCGCCAGATGACGGTGTGGAGCGACAACCGCAACCACCTGCTCGACGATGTGATCCGCGACACCATCATCGTGCTCGTGGCCCAGCTCATCGGTGTGGCTCCAGGCCAGTTCGTGGCCATCGTGGCCTTCACCCAGCTCAGTGAGAGCTTCCAGCACGCCAACCTGCGCGTCTGGTTCGGCACCATCGGCGAGCGGCTGTGGATCAGCCCGCGCTTTCACCGCCGCCACCACGCCATCGGCATAGGCCATGAGCCCATGGCGCCCGTGCGCAACAAGAAGGCGCATGGCAACAACTTCGGCGTGCTGCTGCCCTGGTGGGACATACTGTTCGGCACCGCCAACTTCGAGCTGCGCTTCGATCCCACCGGCGTGCGCGACCAGGTCCAGCCCAATGCCCAGGGCCAGCTGCGCGACTACGGCCAGGGCTTTTGGGCCCAGCAATGGCGTGGGTTCCTAAGGTTGATGGGTCGCGCTTGAGGCTGGGCTCGGGGTATGCTTGCCGGCATGGGCTTGCTACTCGATTCCTTCTGGCGTGCGACGGCGTATTGCCTGCATAAGCGGGTGATTGCATGGTCGCTGTTTCCCTTGCTGTTCATGGCCATCACGGCCTGGCTGCTGGGCTATTTCTTCTGGGCCGATGCCGTCGTCTGGACGGAAGGGGTCCTGCAGGGCGTGGGCTGGCTGCACACCGTCTGGTCCTGGATGGGCGTGCAATCGCTGCCCGAGCTGGTGGCGCCGGTGCTGGTCGTGCTCTCGGTCACGCCGGTGCTGGTCGTGGTCTCGCTGCTGCTGGTGGCGCTGTTCATGACGCCGGCCCTGGTCGAGCTGGTGGCCCAGCGGCGTTTTCCCGCGCTGGAGCGCAGGCAGGGCGCCACCCTGGTCGGCAGCCTGGTGTGGTCCGCAGGCTCTTCGCTGATTGCCTTGATCGCGCTGCTGGTGTCGGTGCCGCTGTGGTTCGTGCCGCCCCTGGTGGTGGTGATCCCGCCGCTGATCTGGGGCTGGCTGACCTACCGCGTCATGGCCTTTGACGCGCTCTCTGCCCACGCCAGCAAGCCCGAGCGCCGCAGCTTGTTCCTGCGCCACCGCCTGGCGCTGATGCTCATGGGCGTGGTCTGCGGCTATCTGGGCGCGGCGCCGGCCATTGTCTGGGCCTCCGGCGTGGTCTTCATCGCGGCCTTCTGGATACTGATTCCGGTGGCCATCTGGATCTATGCGCTGATCTTCGCTTTCTCCTCGCTGTGGTTTGCCCACTTCTGCCTGGCCGCGCTGCAGCGCATGCGCGAGGAGGAACCGGCGCTGCCCGACACCCCCATCGTGCCCTACGCTCCCGACGCGCCGCTCGGAGCCAGCGCGGCCTCTCCCCCCTCCACCCCGCAAGAAAAGACCTCATGACCCTTCAAGTAGGCGCACTCATCATCGGAGACGAAATCCTGTCGGGCAAGCGTGCCGACAAGCACCTTCCCAAGCTGATCGAGCTGCTGGGCGCGCGTGGCCTGTCCCTGGCCCATGCCGAGTACGTGGGCGATGACAGGGCGCGCATCACCGACGCCCTGCGCCGCGCCTTCGCATCGCAGGCCGTGGTCTTCAGCTTTGGCGGCATAGGCGCCACCCCCGACGACCACACGCGCCAATGCGCGGCCGAGGCCTTGGGCGTGCCGCTGGCACTGCACCCGGAAGCCGTGGCCCTGATCCGCGAGCGCATGCGCGATGTGGCCACCGAAGAAGGCAAGCCCTACGAACCCCAGCGCGCCGACAACCTGCACCGGCTGCAGATGGGCAACTTCCCCGAAGGCGCGCGCATCATCCCCAACGTCTACAACAAGATCCCGGGCTTTTCCTGCTCGGGCGCAATGGGCAAAACGGGTGCAGCGGGCACCGTGCACTTCGTGCCCGGTTTCCCTGTCATGGCCTGGCCCATGGTCGAGTGGGTGCTGGAGCAGCGCTACGCCAAGCATTTCCACAGCACGGTGCAGCGGGAGCATTCGGTCATCGTCTACGGCGGCATGGAGGCCACGCTGACGCCGCTGATGGTGGCCATAGAGCGCGACCACCCGGGCGTCAAGGTGTTCAGCCTGCCCAGCGTGGATGATTCCAAGCACGGCCGGCACATAGAACTTGGTGTCAAGGGCGAAGCTGGTGCCGTCACCAAGGCCTGGCCCACGCTGCTGGAAGGTTTGCACTCATTTGGTGCAAGTCTTGGCCCTGAATTGGTGCGCAATATCTGATTTACGGGCCGGTCCCTGAATCTGCACCGATTTGGTGAAGATGCCGGGCGGTGGATCGAATGCCGACAGAGGCCTCAATGTCATCCACAAGCCCTTCCCAAGGCGGCAGAATCACGGGGCTGGCGCGCCAAGCAGGTGCCAGTCTGCAGGCATGCACTCAATGGATGCAGCCTGGCACGCAAACTGCTTAAGAGTATTTATCTTTTTTGATCAGCCAGATTGGCAGGAGAGATCTGATGGCAAAGACCGTTGCAGACGTGTTGAACATGGTGAAGGAGAACGAGGTCAAATTCGTGGACCTTCGTTTTACGGACACCCGTGGCAAGGAGCAGCACGTCACGGTGCCGGTGTCGCACTTCGACGAAGACAAGTTCACCTCGGGCCACGCCTTCGACGGCTCGTCGGTGGCAGGCTGGAAGGGCATTGAAGCATCTGACATGCAGCTGATGCCCGATCCCGCTACCGCGAACATCGACCCCTTCTTTGAAGAGACCACGCTGTTCCTGCAGTGCGATGTGATCGAACCCGGTGATGGCAAGGCCTACGACCGCGATCCCCGCTCCGTGGCCAAGCGCGCCGAAGCCTATCTGAAGGCATCGGGCCTGGGCGACACCGCCTACTTCGGACCCGAACCCGAATTCTTCATCTTCGACGGCGTGCGCTGGAACACCGAACCCGGCAGCACCTTCTACGAAATCGAAGAGTACGAAGCACCCTGGAATTCGGGCGCCAAGTTCGAATCCGGCAACCGCGGCCACCGTCCGCGCAACAAGGGCGGCTACTTCCCCGTGCCCCCCGTGGACAGCACCCAGGATCTGCGCGCCGAAATGGTGCTGCTGCTCGAACAGCTGGGCATTCCCGTCGAAGTGTTCCACCATGAAGTGGCTGGCGCCGGCCAGAACGAGATCGGCACCCGCTTCAGCACCCTGGTGGAGCGCGCCGACTGGACACAGGTCATGAAGTACGTGATCTGGAACGTGGCCAACACCTACGGCAAGACCGCCACCTTCATGCCCAAGCCCTATCCGGGCGACAACGGCTCGGGCATGCACGTGCACCAGTCCGTCTGGAAGGATGGCAAGAACCTGTTCGCAGGTGACGGCTACGCCGGCCTGTCCGACTTCGCGCTGTACTACATCGGCGGCATCATCAAGCACGCCCGTGCCCTGAACGCCATCACCAACCCCGGCACCAACAGCTACAAGCGCCTGGTGCCCGGCTTCGAGGCTCCGGTCAAGCTGGCCTACTCGGCCAAGAACCGCTCGGCATCGATCCGCATTCCCTACGTGGCCAACCCCAAGGGCCGCCGCGTCGAGGCACGCTTCCCCGATCCGCTGATGAACCCCTACCTGGGCTTTTCGGCCCTGCTGATGGCAGGTCTGGACGGCGTGGAAAACAAGATCCATCCCGGCGAAGCCGCGACCAAGGATCTGTACCACCTGCCCCCGGAAGAGGACAAGCTGGTGCCCACGGTCTGCCACAGCCTGGACCAGGCCCTGGAAGCGCTGGACGCGGACCGCTCGTTCCTGACCAAGGGCGGCGTGTTCTCGGACAGCATGCTCGATGCCTACATCGAGCTGAAGATGGGCGAAGTGACCCGTTACCGTCAGGCCGTGCATCCGGTCGAGTACGACATGTACTTCTCGCTGTAAGGCGAGTCGGCAAAAAGGCGGCGCAAGCCGCCTTTTTTGCTTTCGGCCAGGACCTGGGTATGCTGGGCGCGGAACCAAAAGGGGTTGGCCCGCTCAAGAAATGACGTCCAGCCCGGAAGATGGAGCGATACTTGCCCGGATAAGCTGGGCCCTTCCGATCTGGCTACCCGAGGGAATGGAATGAAGAAACTGTTTGTGTCACTGCTGCTGCCCCTGCTGTCGGTGGGAGCCTGGTCCCAGGACGTGATCTACCGCTGCGGCAACGAGTACACCAACAACGTCAGCCAGGCCAAGGCCAAGGACTGCAAGCCGGTGGATGGCGGGCATGTGACGGTGATCCATGGCGGCAGCAAGCCGGCGGCCTCGGGCGGCAGCCAGGCACCGCGCACCTCCGCCGCTCCGGCCGCAGGATCGCCCGCTCCGGCCAAGGTCAACAGCAGCGCCCAGAAGGCCCGCGACTCCGACGCGCGGACCATTCTGGAAAGCGAGCTGGCCCGCGCCCAGGAGAAGCTGACACAGCTGCGTCAGGAGTACAACGATGGCAATCCCCAGCGCACCGCATTGGAGTTGCGCAATCCCCAGGGCTATCTGGAACGTGTCGAGCAGCTCAAGAGCAGCATCTCGCGGCAGGAAGGCGATGTCGCCGGCATCCGCCGTGAGCTGGATCGACTTCCCAAGAACTGACGGGCCCGCGCGGCCCACCGGAGCCCGGCCATGATCCAGGACGACCGGCCGGCGCCCCCGGCCTCCTATCAGGCGCTTGACCTGCTGTGCACGCTGATGACCGTGCTCGACGAGCAGGGTGCCGTGCTTTTCGCCAACGCCGCCCTTGAAAACGCACTGGGCCTGTCGCGCCGCATGCTCGAAGGCAGCGAGCTGGCTGCCTGCTTCACCGAGCCGGCCTTGCTGGACAAGGCCTTGCGTGGCGCCCAGGACAACGACTTCGCGGCCCTGCGCTTCGAGGCCAGCCTGCACCGCGTGGGCGGCGATGCGCTGCCCGTGCACGTCACGGTCTCGCTGGCCGAGCGGCCCGGCCATGTGCTGGTCGAGTTCTGGCCGCTGGAGCAGCAGGCCCGCCAGGACCGCGAGGAGCGGCTGCGCGAGCAGGCCCAGGCGCACAAGGAGCTGATCCGCAACCTGGCCCACGAGATCAAGAACCCGCTGGGGGGCATCCGTGGCGCAGCCCAGCTGCTGCAGATGGATCTGGACGCCCCCGAGCTGCGCGAGTACACCGAAGTCATCATCCACGAGGCCGACCGGCTGCAGGCGCTGGTGGATCGGCTACTGGCGCCGCACCGCCATCCGCATGAGGTGGGCGACGTCAACATCCACGAAGTCTGCGAGCGCGTGCGCTCGCTGGTGCTGGTCGAGCACCCTGCCGGGCTGACCATCACGCGCGACTACGACATCTCCATCCCGGAGTTCCGGGGCGACAGCGCCCAGCTGATCCAGGCCGTGCTCAACATCGTCCAGAACGCGGCGCAGGCGCTGCAGGAGCGCATCGCCGCCGGTGATGCCGAGATCATTTTGCGAACGCGCGTGGCCCGGCAGGTAACTTTTGGTCGCCAGCGCTATCGGTTGGCATTGGAATTGCATGTGATCGACAACGGGCCAGGCGTTCCCGATGCCATCAAGGAGCGGATCTTCTATCCGCTGGTATCGGGAAGGGATGGCGGTTCGGGACTGGGGCTGACGCTGGCGCAGACCTTCGTGCAGCGCCACCAGGGGCTGATCGAATGTGAAAGCCAGCCGGGCCGCACGGATTTCCGCATCCTCATTCCCCTGCCTTGAGGCCCACGGAAGTCAACACTGCAACAAGGGAAGGATGCACCACCAATGAAACCGATCTGGATCGTGGATGATGACCCTTCCATCCGCTTCGTGCTGGAAAAGGCACTGGGCCGGGAAGGCTGGGCAACGCGCAGCTTCATCCAGGCGCGCGATGTGCTCACGGCACTGTCCGATGTCGATGCCGGCGACCCGGCGCGCCAGCCACCCCAGGTGCTGGTGAGCGACATCCGCATGCCCGGCGGCTCGGGGCTGGAGCTGCTCGAGCAGATCCGCGCCCAGCAGCCGGGCCTGCCCGTCATCATCATGACCGCGTACTCCGACCTGGACAGTGCCGTCTCGGCCTTCCAGCGCGGAGCCTTCGAATACCTGCCCAAACCCTTCGACCTGCCCAAGGCGGTGGAGCTGATCCGGCGCGCCGTCGAGGAAAGCCTGCGCGAGGATGTGGCGGAGGCCCAGGCCCCGCTGCAGGCCGAGATGCTGGGCCAGGCGCCTGCCATGCAGGACGTGTTCCGCGCCATCGGCCGGCTCAGCCAGAGCCAGGTCACGGTGCTGATCACGGGCGAGTCGGGCTCGGGCAAGGAGCTGGTGGCGCGCGCGCTGCACAAGCACTCGCCCGTGGCGGGCGGCCCCTTCGTGGCCATCAACACCGCCGCCATCCCCAAGGACCTGCTGGAGTCCGAACTGTTCGGCCACGAGCGCGGCGCCTTCACGGGCGCCCAGACGCAACGGCGCGGACGCTTCGAGCAGGCCGAGGGCGGCACGCTCTTTCTCGATGAAATCGGCGACATGCCCTTCGACCTGCAGACGCGCCTGCTGCGTGTGCTGTCGGACGGGCACTTCTACCGCGTGGGCGGCCACCAGGCCGTCAAGGCCCATGTGCGCGTCATCGCCGCCACCCACCAGGACCTGGAGCAGCGCGTGCGCAACGGCGGCTTCCGCGAGGATCTGTTCCACCGCCTCAACGTCATCCGCCTGCGCCTGCCCGCGCTGCGCGAGCGCAATGAAGACGTGCCCATGCTGGCTCGCCACTTCCTGCAGCAAAGTGCGCGGCAACTGGGCGTGGAGCCCAAGCGCATGGGGGTCGATGCCATGCAGCGGCTGCAGACCTTCGCCTTTCCCGGCAACGTGCGACAGCTGGAGAACATCTGCCACTGGCTGACCGTCATGGCTCCTGCCCAGGTCATCTCGGTCAAGGACCTGCCCCCCGAGGTGCTGGGCGAAGCCGCCCCGCCCGTGGGCGGTGGCAACGGCGTCGTGCCTGCACCGGCCACGCTGCCGCATGCGCCTGCACCGCTGGCGGAAGAGGGCCTTGGCCGACTGGCCGTGCCCGTGTCCGCGCTGGCCCCGCCGCATGACACCGCCCTGGCCGCTTCCGACCTGGACTGGGTCCATCTGCTGGGGCTACAGGCGCGCCAGCTGCTGGAGCACACCCACGCCCAGGGGCATGGTGAAGTCTGGGACCAGCTGTCCCGTCGCTTCGAGGCGCAGTTGATCCGCTCGGCCCTGGCCGTCACCCACGGCCGCCGGGTCGAGGCCGCCCAGCGCCTGGGCATTGGCCGCAACACCATCACCCGCAAGCTGCAGGAGCTGGGCATGGACGAGGACGCCTTCGAGTAAGGCAAGCCGGCGGGCGGCCGGGCCCTTGCCTTGGCAAGGGTCCCGCTCCTACAGGCCGGCGCCCGGGGTGCTGACGGGCCGGGCCGCCCGGGCTTGGGACAATGGAGTCCTCTTCGCTGGAACGGCCTACGTCCCGACCTATCGTGCCCACAGTCCTCTCCAACCTCTGGCAAAAAGCCAAGCCCGCTCGTCCGGGCCTGATGTACCCATCGACACCGCGCACGCTTGGCGAGCCGGTCGATGCGTACTGGCATGACCGCTACTTCCTGGAGCCTTACTTCGTTGCGGGGCGTGGTTACGACCAATACCGTCCCGCCTACGCACTGGGCTGGAAAGCGTCACTTGAACCCGAGCACGCGCAGCAGGATTTCGACGATGTCGAATTCGAGCTCGAAGAGCGCTGGGAGCAGGTTCGGGGCAGCAGCCTGCTGCGCTGGAGCCAAGTGCGCGAGGCCGTCGAGGCCTCATGGCTGCAGGCGCGCCAGCGCACGCCCACACAGCCAGTGGCCACCACGCTGGAATTGCAGAGCACGGCCCTGCTCAATGCCGTTCTGGCCCTGGGCCGCCAGGCCCATGCACGCCTGGGTGAATGCATGAATCCCATGCCCCAGGGGCTGATCGGGCAGGTGCTGGCGCGGCACTTCAATGCCAGCCAGATCCTGGTCGAGGACCTGGAACGCGCCATCGGCTCCAGCGGCGGCGTGGTCCTGCCCGTGCGCGACAGCCGTGCCGCACTGCGTCGCAACGCCTTCTGGGACGGGCTGCTGGGCAGGGAAGAGGGCGCGGACTACATGCTGGACCAGGCCGAGTCCTGCCAGCAGCAATGGCTGAGCGCCTATGAGGCTGCCGAGCAGGTACGTCTGCCGGGGCCGCTCAGCGAAGTGCTGCATCGCCAGTCCCTGATGCTGCGCGGGCAGATCGAGGCCATCCACTGGCTGCGCCGGTACATGCTGTAGCCGGCTGGCTGCAATTCAGCCCAAGGTCACGACCACGGGCGCGTGATCGCTGGGCTGCGGGTTCTTGCGCGGCGCACGGTCCACGCTGCAGGCGCTGACGCTGGGGCGCAATGCCTCACTGACCAGGATATGGTCGATGCGCAGGCCCCGGTTCTTCTGGAAACCCAGCATCCGGTAGTCCCACCACGAATAGCTTTTCTCGGGCTGGTCGAACATGCGGAAGGCATCGGTCAGGCCCAGTTGCAGCAGCGCCTGGAAATGCGTGCGCTCTTCCACCGTGTGGTGGATCGTGTCCTTCAGGCCGATGGGATCGTAGGAGTCGCGGTCCTCGGGCGCCACGTTGAAGTCGCCCACCAGCACCAGGCGCGGGTGGGCCGCCATTTCGCTTTTCACCCAGTCCTGCAGCGCCTGCAGCCAGCGCATCTTGTAGGCGAACTTGTCGGTGCCCGGCGCCTGCCCATTCACGAAGTAGCCATTGATCAGGCGCACCGGGCCGCCTTCGGCATCGAGGGTGGCGGCAATGATGCGGGCCTGCTCGTCATCCAGGCCCGGAATATTGCGCACCACGTCGCGCACCGGCGTGCGCGTCAGCCAGGCCACGCCGTTGTAGGTCTTCTGCCCATGGCTGACTGCGTGGTAGCCGGCCTCCTGCAGCGCCTGCAGCGGAAACTTGTCGTCGGTGAGCTTGAGTTCCTGCAGCGCCAGCGCATCGACAGGGTTGGCCTGCAGCCAGGCCAGCACCTGCGGCAGGCGCACGGACAGGGAATTGACGTTCCAAGTGGCGATTTTCATTTGAAGAATGGTCCTTTGATTTGATTGTCGCATCACGGGTGGCAAGGCTACGATCCCGATGCTGATCTGCCTGGAGGAGCTTTTGGGAGGGCACATCAGAACCGTCACACTCCATCGACAAGACTATTCAAGATGATGAACTGGCTCTCACAAGCCGCGCCCTGGCTGGCGCTGCTGGGCGCGATTCCCTTGCTGTATGCGCTCTCGCTGCTGCTGGCCACTTTGAACTGCATGCGCCTGCGCCTGCGTGCTGCGCCCATGGCCGTGGTGGAGCGCCAGGCGCTGGAGCCCGAATCACGGGCGGTGCTGGATGCCATGCCGCCGGAGTTGCAAGCCTTGGGCTTCACCTGGTGTGCCAGCCTGCAGGGCACGCATCCGCAGGCCATGGATCCCGACCTGCCTCTGGAGGTGGACTTGTTCGTCCATGCCGACGGGCGGGCCTGGGCGATGGTCCAGGCCGAACAGGCGGGAAGCGCCAGGCATGGCCGCACCGTGGGCTCCGTGACCTGGCTCACATTCTTTGCCGACGGGCGCAATTGGATGGGCTTCAATGGCCTACCTCAGACAAGCCTGCCTGCGCCGCCCGGCTGGACCTACCTGGACGATGCCCAGCCCGATACCGCATCGGCCTGGGCCGCCTACGCCGAGCGCCTGTCCGGCGACCGGGCTCCCGTGGTCCAGGGCCTTGACCAGGCGGTACAGCGCCTGGATGAGTGGGGCCGGAGCCAGGTCCCTGCATTGGTGGCCCAGGGCCGTGCGCTGCCTGCCGGGCCAGGGTTCTGGCGGCTCAGCTGGCGCGAGTCGCTGCGGCTGGCCTGTCTTCCTTGCGCCAGGTGCGCAAGGAAGACAGGCCGGTGCCCGCCAGCCCATCTGCCGGCGCATGCCTTCATGAGCCGCAGGTCCGGCAAGTGTCCGAGGCGCTGCGCTTTCGCTACCAGAAAGCCGTGCAGCGCGGGCTGGGCATGGCGCACAACCGCCACCGCAGTTTCTGGATCACGGCGGCGCTGTTCCTGGCAGCAGGCGCCGTGCTGTTTTCATGGGACATGGCGTGGATGCTTCTGGTGGTGATCGCCGTGCATGAAGGAGGGCATTGGCTGGCCATGCGCTGGGCGGGCTACCAGCGTCAATCCGTCTTCTTCATTCCTGGCCTGGGCGGCATGGCCACCGGAGAAAAGGCGGACGCCACGCCGCTGCAAAAAGTGGGCGTCTATCTGGCCGGTCCCATGCCTGGGCTGTTGCTGGCTGTGGGAGCGCTGGCTGCCGTAGGCTGGGGCCTGGTCCCGCAGCCACCCGCCTGGACCATGCAATTGCTGCTGCTGACCCTGGTCGTCAACGCCTTCAACCTGTTGCCCCTCACGCCGTTGGATGGCGGCCGCGTGGTGGAGAGCCTGCTGTTCGCTCGCCTGCCCGCAATGCGGCTGGTGTTTGCACTGGCGGGCATGGCCGCGCTGGGTGGGCTGGCCTGGTTCAGCCGGGACCCTCTGATCTCCATCCTCACCGGCGTGCTGCTGATGGGGCTGCCTTGGCAATGGCGGGTGATGCAACTGGAGCGGGCCGTGCATCGCACCCTGCACACGCTTCCTCAACAGGAGGCATGCCAGGCCCCGGTCAGCGAGGCCGATGCCGTACACCGCGCATTCGGCGTGCTGCAGCAACCCGCTTTTGCGCGCTGGCCCTTTGTCCGGCGCGCGGCCGTTGCAGGCGCGCTGCTGCCTGCCTTGCAATCGCGTGCGCCCGGTTGGGCCGAAGGCGCAGCGGGCCTGGCAATCTACCTGGCCTGCCTGCTGCTGCCGGTGGCCATGGTCATGGGCATTCATCAAGCTGCGCCGCAGGGGCGGCAGGTTCTTGCTGCGCTGTGGGATGTGGAGCTGTATGCCCGCCGTGATTACGTACCGGAGCAGCACCTGGCCGAGATCGAGGCCCGCCTGGCCCAGGCCGATCAACTGCCCCCGTCTGCCCAAGAGCAACGGGTGGAGATTTACCTGGAGGCCGCCCGGGAACTGCAACTCATGGACGACCATCCTCCGGCCGAGGCGCGCGCCAAAGCGCTTTACCAATCGGCCTGGGCGATGACGCAGTCCCGGGCACAGAGTGATCTGCAGCGTGCCCATGCATTGAAAGGCATGGCCGACACGGCGGATACCGCCGAGCAGGCAACGAATTTGCGCCAGCAACTGGTGGCCGACCTGCGGGACGTGCAAGGCCCTGCACGCCGGGTGCTGGCCAGCGTGCAGGAAGTTCTTGCGTTCTGGGGGCCGCCTGATCAGACCGTGGCGCAAAGGCTTGATCGGATGGTGCAGGCCGTGGAGATCCGCCGCGCCGACGCCGATGCGCCGGACGATTTCCTGCTGCTGCACGCGCGCATCAAGCTCGCCCGGTTGCTGGATGCCAGCGGCCACCCCGAAGCGGCGCAAGCCCAGTTGCAGGCCAATGTTGTCGCGCTCCAGGCCGCGCTTCAGGCAGCGCCGCAAGCTGCACATGCCGTGACTGCGGATTCGGCTCAGCGCCGTGAATGGAAAATCTTCTCATTGATGCAGGCCGAAACCCTGCATGCCCGGTTCATGGCCGAGCACGGCCAGACTGGCGCTGCCGTGGCACTGGCCCGCCAAAGCGTGGAGCGCATCCCGCCGAAGAAGGCCGGCCACTACGCCTCCCAGGACAGCTGGATCGCCTGGCTCTGGATTGCCATAGGCATGGGTGATGCCGCTGAAGTGCGCCAGGCCCTGGCGCAACAGCTGCCTGCACCCCGTGCATATGCCGAAATCGGAATCGCCCAGGCCCGGCTGGCCGCCGCGCAACTGCTGAACGACGATGCCCTGCGCATGCAGGCACTGGCCGCGTTGCAACCGCTGTCCCAGGCGCGCCACGTTGCGCTTTGCAGGAGCCCGCGCGTGGCGCGCGACCTTCATAGCGACTGGCAAAACCTGGAGCGCAGGCTCCAGCACGAGTCTGCGCAGGCCGCAGGACTGTGCCCCTGATAGGTATCGTCGGGGGAGGGCGCGCGCATGCCGGCAGCACAGGGCCAGCTATCCGCAGGCCCTGATGAAACCCCACCGAAAGAGAGAACGCCGGGCCCTGCCCGCAGCATACGCAAATGCTTGATCTACTCGTCATTCACGCCACGCTGCCCGATGGCCGCCAGGACATGTCCATCGCCTGCCTCGCCACGACCTTCATGGCACCGGGCAGACCTTGAATCAGATTGATCTGATTTCATCTCGGATGAAAGGTGTCTACGATTGAAAATTTGCCAAGGAAATGCGGCCTTGGAATTTTTTCATTATCCGGAGGTATTCAAAATGCATATATTCATAGGTGCTTTTTGCAGAATAAACAAGGCTGTCATGATATTTATTTTGGCAATGATGGCCACCTCCGCATGGTCCGCATGCGCAATTGAAGATACAAGTGATGGGTCAGGCTATTACAAGTATATGTTCAGTAATTTCAATCCTCCAGAATTCAATCCCAATGTGGCCAAGAATACGGTGATTTACTCAAAAACCGCTGTAGCGGTAATAAGTAATGGGTTTGGCTATAGATTGATGAATTGTGTTCCATCGGTCACGGGCTATATTTTAGGTAAATCTACACCAGTCAATAATATATACCCGACGACAGTCGAGGGTATTGGCATGAGGGTTTCGACTAGATATGGTGCTGCGCCTGTAAGTGGTTTGGGGTATTCCAATCACCCCGGATCTTTTGCATATACACTTGTCGATGTCACAGTTGAGTTGATCAAGACCGCAGATGGCGATATCACTGCAGGTGGCGTGCTGGACAGCGATTTCATGTACGAACGCGCGAATGATGCATTTGGCCAGCTTCTCGCTCAATACAACTTTTCCTCGCCCGTCGTCCTCCGGCCCAAGGTGCCCACCTGTACCCCACAGGCGCCGGAGCCCGTGCGCATGGCCCAGACTGTCACTCAAAAACTCACCTCAATCGGCTCAACCGGTGCTCCCCGCTCCTTCCTCATCTCGTTGTTGTGCAAGGGCGGCATCCCAGGTTCGTTGACCAACGCCTATGTCACGCTGACGGATGTGGCAAATCCTGGAAATATCGGCAATGCTCTGACCCTGTCCAAAACCTCGGTGGCAAAAGGTGTGGGAGTCCAGATTCGCAAGGGTGAGCAGATCCTGGGATTTGGCCCGGACTCCAATGCCGCCGGCAACAGGAATCAATGGTTTGCAGGGGCTGTTGCCTACGGGCAGGCGCGGTTGGATATCCCGCTGACGGCGCGCTATGTCAAGACCGGAGAGAACGTGACCATAGGCAGTGCCAATGCGGCGGCGACCTTCACCATCAGCTACCAGTAGTTCCCCCTGATCCCTTGCGCTTTCGGTCTGACCGCTGGCAGGCCATTCAGCGTGGTCAGGCAAGTCTGCGGTTGCGCGGCCATGCCCGCAGAATACGCAGATGCTTGATCTACTCGTCATTCACGCCACGCTGCCCGACGGCCGCCAGGACATGTCCATCGCCGTGCAGGGCGGGCGCATCGTCGAGGTCGCGGCTGGCCTTTCAGCGCCTGCCCACCAGGTGGTCGATGCACAGCACCAGCTGGTGTCGCCGCCCTTCGTCGATCCGCATTTCCACATGGATGCCACGCTGAGCCACGGCCTGCCGCGCGTCAACCGCAGCGGCACGCTGCTGGAGGGCATTGCGCTGTGGGGCGAGCTCAAGCCGCTGCTCACGGCCGAGGCGTTGATCTCGCGCGCGCTGGAGTATTGCGACTGGGCGGCGGCCAAGGGGCTGCAGGCCATCCGCAGCCATGTGGATACCAGCGATGCCCGCCTGCTGGCCGTCGATGCGTTGCTGGAGGTCAAGCGCCAGGTGGCTCCCTATATCGACCTGCAACTGGTGGCGTTTCCGCAGGACGGCGTGCTGCGCTCGCCCGGCGGCGTCGCCAACCTGCGGCGGGCGCTGGACAAGGGCGTGGACGTGGTGGGCGGCATTCCCCACTTCGAGCGCACCATGGCCGAGGGTGCCGACAGCGTCAGGCTGCTGTGCGAGCTGGCGGCCGAGCGCGGCCTGCTGGTGGACATGCACTGCGACGAGTCCGACGACCCGCTGTCGCGCCACATCGAAACCCTGGCCTTCGAGGCGCAGCGCCTGGGCCTGCAGGGCCGCGTGACGGGCTCGCACTGCACCTCCATGCACAGCATGGACAACTACTACGTGAGCAAGCTGCTGCCGCTGATCGCCGAAAGCGGCGTGGCCGTGATTGCCAATCCGCTGATCAACATCACGCTGCAGGGCCGCCAGGACAGCTATCCCAAGCGCCGCGGCATGACGCGCGTGCCCGAGCTGCTGGCCGCAGGCGTCAACGTGGCCTTCGGCCATGACTGCGTGATGGACCCGTGGTACGGCATGGGCTCGGGCGACATGCTGGAGGTCGCCCACATGGGCCTGCATGTGGCGCAGATGACCAGCCAGGACGGCATGCGCGACTGCTTCGACGCCGTGACCACGCGCGCGGCGCGTGTGATGCACCTGGACGGCTATGGCATCGAGGCCGGCTGCGATGCCAGCTTCGTGCTGCTGCAGGCGCGCGATGCGGCCGAGGCGATACGGCTGCGCGCCACGCGCCTGAAGGTGTTCCGCAAGGGCCGGTTGCTGGCCGAGGCGCCTGCTGCAACGGCTGCGCTGCATCTGCCGGGCCGCCCGGCAAGAATCGACTGGCGGCGCTGAACCGCAGCTGAACCGGCGCCGGCCTCAGGCGCCGGCCAGGCTGGCCTCGCGCACGATGGTCTGCAGGGCCACCAGGTCCCTGACCACCAGGCCCTGGGCTTCCACGCGAATGCAGGCGTCGCGCTCCATGCGCTTGAGCTCCTGGTTCACGCGCTGGCGCGAGGCGCCCAGCAACTGGGCCAGCTCCTCCTGCACCAGTTGCAGGCCTATGCGCAGCTCGCGCGGGTCGTCCAGCACCTGTGTGCCGTAGCTGCGCGACAGGTGCAGCAACTGCTTGGCCAGGCGTGCGCGCAGGGGCAGGGTGTTGAGGTCTTCCACCAGCCCGTAGGTCTGGCGTATGCGGTGGGCCTGCAGGCGCAGCAGGGCGTCGTAGAACTCCACATGCGTGGCCAGGATGGCGTGAAAGCTCTCCTTGTCCACGCACAGCAGCGTGGTGTCCCCGTGGGCATAGGCATCGCGCGTGCGCGGCTCGTCAAGAAAGGTGGACATGGCACCGAACCAGGCACCCGGCTCCACATAGGCCAGCGTGGTCTGCCGACCCGACAGGCTGGTCGAGCTCATGCGCACGGCGCCCTGCGCACAGGCATACCACCTGTGCGGCACATCGCCGCGTGCATAGATCAGTGCCCCGTCCTTGAGCCGCCGGACCGTGGTCTGGCGCAGGATGTCATGGCGCAGCGAGGGCGAAAGGCTGCAGAACCACTGGCCGGAATTGATGGCCTCGCGCTCGGCGGGGGTGAGCATGGGCTCGTGGGTACTCGTTTGCAAACCGCTTGTCTCCAATCGGCCGCAATTTTAGGGCGTGCGGGCCTGCGGATAGGCGTGCAATTGCTCGCGCAGCAACTGCACGAAGCAGTCAGCCCTTTCGGTTGGCGCGTATTGGGGCGGCAGGGCCAGCACCACCTCCACCGCGCAGGCTGGAAGCAGTGGCAGCACACGCAGGTCGCGCGCGAACACCGAGGCCACGTAGGGGTTGACCACGCCCAGCCCCAGCCCCTGTGCGGCCAGGCTGCAGATGGTGGAGGAGTAGGTGGTCTCCATGGTGGAGCCGGCTTCTATGCCCTGCTCCTGCATGGTGCTGCGCAGTTGCAGGTAGATGTCGTCATCGGCGTTGAGGGTCAGCAGCAACTGGCCCTGCAGATCGCGCACATGTAGCCGCGTGCGCATGGCCAGCGCATGGTCCGGGTGCATGACGCAGACGGCGCGGCTGCGGTGCAGCACGGTGGCATCCAGCTCGGGCGTGCTCAGCGCCATGGTGCTGACCACCAGGTCGAAGTGGCCATGCAGCAGGCCCTCGCGCAAGGGCGTGGAGCCCAGGGTCTGCAGGCTGATGTGGGTGCCCGGGTAGCGCTGCGCGAAGCTGCGCACCACGGCCGGGATCACGCTCAGGCCCAGGGCCGGCGTGCAGCCTATGCGCAGCGTGCCGGCGCCGGACTGGCGCAGTGCGGCCAGGTCGCGCTCTATGCGCTCGCGCCCCAGGAAATGCTGCTGCACGGTGGCGAACAGTTCCACGGCCTCGGCCGTGGGGCGCAGCCGGCCCTTGTGCATGTCGAACAGCTTGAGCCCTGCGGCCGCCTGCATCTGGGCCAGCAGCCGGCTGACCGAAGGCTGCGTGGTGTGCAGCAGCCGCGCCGCGGCCGTGGTGGTGCCGGTCTGCATGACGGCACGGAAGGCTTCGATCTCTCGGGCGCTCAGGGGTCTGGACATGGCGATTCGGTCCTGCTCGGGGTGGCTGGCAATGTATATCTTTTTTGTATAGAGGCCACGGAAAAATGCATTTTTCCAAAGATGCCCGGATTTCTACACTGGCCCCATTGCATCGTTTGCCCAGGCGCAGCAGCGCCATCGAAAGGATTCCATGATCAAGACAAGCGCAGGCCGCAAAGCCGCCATGCTCGCTGCGGCCATCTCCGCCTCGGTGGCAGGCACGGCGCCCGTCGCCGCCATCGCGCAGGATGGCTTTCCCCAGCCAGGGCGCCAGCTGCGCATCATCGTGCCTTTCACTGCCGGCGGCAGCTCCGACGTGCAGGCACGCATGCTGGCCGACCGCCTGAGCAGGCTCTGGGGCCAGCCGGTGGTGGTGGAAAACAAGCCCGGCGCGGGCGGTCATCTGGGAGGCCGATATGTGGCCGATCAGCCGGCCGACGGCTACACGCTGATGGTGGGCTCCATCGGCCTGCATGCCGCCTATGGCGTATACGGCAAGCTGGCCTATGACCCCGCAAAGGATCTGCGCGTGGTGACCGTGCTGGCCGAGATGCCGCATGTGGTGGTGGCCACGCCCAGCCTTGCCGCCAGCAACCTGGCCGAGCTGACGGCGCTGGCCAAAAAGGCGCCTGGCACGGTCAACTTCGGCTCGGCCGGCGTGGGCTCGTCCGTGCACATGATGGGCGAGCTGTACAAGCTGCAGGCGGGCGCGCCTATCGTGCACGTGCCTTATCGCGGCAGCTCGGCCGCGCTCAACGACCTGCTGGGCGGCCAGATCCAGCTCATGTTCGAGAACCCGCCCACGGTGCTGTCGCACATACGCGGCGGCAAGCTCAAGGCGTTGGCCGTCACGGGCAGCCAGCGCCTGGCGGCCCTGCCGGACGTGCCCACGGCGGCCGAGTCCGGGCTCAAGGACTATGTGGCCACCTCCTGGACCACGGTGGCCGTCTCCTCCAAGGTGCCCGAGGCCATCGTCAAAAAGCTCAATGACGACATCCGAAAGGTCGTGGCCACGCCCGAGTTCCGCAAGGGCCTGCAAGAGCAGGGCATGAGCGCCGTCGCCAACAGCCTGCCTGAGGCGCAATCCTTCGTTGCCCGCGAAAAGCAGCGTTGGGACCGCGTGATCGCCGAAGGTCACATCTCTGCCCAATGAAACGCTCCATGACTTCGAACCCCCCCGCATCCTTCGTCCCCTGCCGCCGCCTGGGCGATGGCCGCCAGCACCACTTCTTCGGCTACTACAACAAGTCCAGCTGGGACCGCAGCAATCGCCTGGTGCTGGCGCAGCAAACGCCGTGGATGGACCAGTACCTCACGCCCCAGGCGCGGGCGTCCATCGGCTACTTCGATACCGAAAACGGCGACCGCTTCCACGCCGTGGGCGAGACCGGCGCCTGGAACTGGCAGATGGGCAGCCAGCTGCAGTGGCTGGACGGGCTGGCGGGCCGGCAACTGATCCACAACGACAGGACGGCAGATTCCGGGGGGCGCTATCCGGGGTTCGGCTCCGTGGTCATCGATGTGGACAGCGGCGAGCGGCGCACCCTGCCCATGCCCGTCTATGTGGTGGCGCCCAGCAGCGCCTGGGCGCTGTGCGTGGACTACCGTCGCCTTTACATCACGCACGAAACCATTGGCTACAGCGAAGAGGGTGGTCCCTTCGCCTTGCCCCTGGCGCCCGAGGACGACGGCATCTGGCGCATGGAGGTCGCGACGGGCGAGGCAAGGCTGCTGGCCAGCTATGCGCGGCTCAAGGCCTTTCATCACCGTACATCGATGGACAAGGCCATCCACTGGGTCAGCCATATAGAGGTCAACCCCTCGTCATCGCGCATCCTGTTCCTGCACCGCTGGACCGAACGCGTCAAGGACGAAACCTGCTTTCTGCACCGCCTGGTCACCATGGCGCCTGATGGGTCCGACATGCGCCTGCTCGAATGCTCGGACCATCCGCTGCCCCAACTGGCCGACGACTTCGACCCGATGGCCGTGGGCACCTTCGACTACGAAAAGTCCGAATACCAGATCTCGCATCCGCTATGGCAGGACGACAGCCACATCATTGTGTGGGGCCCGCATGCCGGGGAGATCCACTATCACCTCTATGACGATGTGGAGGGCGGTGACGTGCAAGTGGTGGGCGCAGGCGTGCTGGTGGAGAACGGCCACATGAGCTTCTCGCCCGTGGACACGCGCTGGCTGCTCAGCGATACCTACCCCGACGACCGCACGCACGAGCGCTTCCTGTTCCTGTACGACATGCACACGGGCGAGCGCCACGACCTGGGCAGCTTCTACGCCTCGCCCGATCTCAGCAAGGAAAACCGCTGCGACCTGCACCCGCGCTGGAGCCGTGACGGGCGCCAGGTCTGCATCGACTCCGTGCACGAGCACCAGCGGCAGATATATGTGCTGGATGTGTCGGGGATCGTGGAGGCCCCGAGATAGCTATTTGCGGGGCCTTGGAACCTCAGCGCCCCCAGCGCAGCACCAGCGGATCGAGCCGCCGCGCAATGTCCAGCAGCTGGCGGCGCACCTCGGGGTGCATGGGCGGCCAGGGCGCGCGCGGCGCGTCGCAGGCGATCACGCCGCCCGCCTTCATCAGCGCCTTGGCGGCCAGGAAGCCGGCCTGGCGGTTTTCGTGGTTGATCAGGGGCAGCCAGCGCTGGTAGAGGGCGAATGCGGTGTCGGGGTCACCGTTTCTGTGGGCTTCGATGATGGGGCGTATGCCGTCGGCAAAGCCGCCGCCCGTCATGGAGCCCGTGGCGCCGGCCTGCAGGTCGGCCAGCAGGGTGATGGCTTCCTCGCCATCCCAGGGGCCTTCGATGGCGTCGCCACCCAGGGCGATGAGTTCGCGCAGCTTGCCGGCGGCGCCTGCGGTTTCCATCTTGAAGTAGCAGACCTGCTCGATCTCGCGGGCCATGCGCGCGAGGAAGGCGGGGGACAGCGGCGTGCCTGCGGCCGGCGCGTCCTGCACCATGATGGGAATGGCGATGGCATCGGACACGGCCTGGAAGAAGCCCTGGATCTGGGGCTCGCCGAAGCGGAAGGTGGCGCCGTGGTAGGGCGGCATGACCATCACCATGGCCGCGCCCATGTCCTGCGCGCGGCGGCTTCGCTCGGCGCACACGCGCGATGAGGTGTGCGTGGTGGTGACGATCACGGGCACGCGGCCCGCCACATGCTCCAGCGCCGTGCGCGTGAGGACCTCGCGCTCGTCATCGGCCAGCAGGAACTGCTCGGAGAAGTTGGCCAGGATGCACAGGCCGTCCACGCCCGAGTCGATCATGAAATCCAGGCAGCGCCTCTGGCTGGCCAGGTCCAGCGTGCCGTCCTCGTGGAAGGTGGTGGGGACCACGGGGAAGATGCCGCTGTAGCGCGGCCGAGAAATTCCGGGCATGGCGTGCTCCCTCATTCGACGATGCGGAACTGGTCCAGGTACTCGGTCTTGAGCGTGAGGCCCAGGCCCGGCACATCGTCCCTGAGCTGTAGGAAGCCGTTCTCGGCCACGGGCTCGCCGTCGAAGATGTACCAGAACAGCTCATTGCCCACCTCCACGTCGAAGATGGGGAAGTACTCGGCCATGGGCGAGGCCAGCGTGCTCATGGTCAGGTGGTAGTTGTGCATCTGGCCCGCATGCGGGATCACGGGCACGCTGAACGCCTCGCACAGCGCATTGATCTTGTGCGCGGCCGTGATGCCGCCCACGCGGTTGGTGTCGTACTGCACGACGCTGACGGCCTTTTTGTCCAGCAGCTGCTTGAAGCCGTAGAGGCTGAACTCGTGCTCGCCGCCCGAGATCGGAATGCTGGTGAGCCGGCTGAGTTCGGCGTAGCCGTCGATGTCGTCGGCGATCACGGGCTCCTCCAGCCAGCGCGGCTCGAACTTCTCCAGCTTGGGCAGAATGCGCCTGGCGTACTCCAGGTTCCAGCCCATGTAGCACTCCAGCATCAGGTCGCAGTCGTAGCCTATGACTTCGCGCACGGCCTCGACCGAGCGCAGGTTCTCGCGCACGCCTTCCTGCAGATGGGCCGGGCCGTAGCCGAAGCGCATCTTGAAGGCCTTGAAGCCCTGGTCCAGGAATTTTTGCGCCTCTTCCTGCATGGCCTTGAGGTCGGTGCGGTAGAGCTTGCTGTAGTAGCAGGGAATCCTTTCCTTGGTGCGCCCGCCCAGCAGCTTGAACACAGGCTTGTTCACGCTCTTGCCCAGGATGTCCCAGATGGCCAGGTCCACGGCCGAGATGGCGGCCATGGTCACGCCCTTGCGGCCCCAGGCGTGCGTGGCGCGGTACATGCGCTGCCACAGGTATTCGTAGTCCCACGGGTCGTAGCCGATGACCAGGGGCGCCAGGTACTCGTCGATGATGGCCTTGGCGATGCGCGGCGCCAGCGCCACGTTGCCCAGGCCGACGATGCCGTCGTCGGTCTCGATCTCCACCACCGTCCAGGAATGGAAGCGGAAGGTGGACATGGTCTCCTGCGGCGCATAGAGCAGGTCCATGGCGTTGGAGCAGAAGTTGCCCTGGGGCGGCACGGTCTTGCCTTGCCATTCGTAGACGCGGGCGCGGACGGATTTGATTTTCATGATGGTGATGGCGAGGGAGTGAAGTCAGTCAGCACAGGCGCGCGGCGCCCATGCGGCAGGCGATCAGAAAGGCCTGCCAAGTGGCCTCCACGCTGGCCCGGCCCTGGCCCGCGATGTCATAGGCCGTGCCGTGGGCCGGCGTGGTGATGGGGATCGGCAGGCCGCCCTGCACGGTCACGCCGCGCGAGAAGCCCAGCAGCTTGATGGCGATCTGGCCCTGGTCGTGGTACATGGTCACGATGGCCTGGTACTCGCCGGCCTGGGCCTTCAGGAAGATGGTGTCGGCCGGGAAGGGGCCGTGGAACGGATCGGGCGTGGGCCAGTCGCGGGCCTGCAGCGCGCGCACGGCCGGCGCGATGATGTCGATCTCCTCGCGCCCGCAGGTGCCGCCATCGCCGTTGTGCGGGTTGAAGCCCGCCACCGCCACCTTGGGGGCCGCCATGCCGCTGGCCAGCAGCGCGCGGTAGATCAGCTCGGCCGCCTGCGCGATGCGCTCCTGGCTCAGATAGCCGGCCACGTCCCTGAGCGGCACATGCGACGAAATGCGCGAGGTCCACAGATTGCCCAGCGTATTGAATTCGCAGAAATAGCCGGTCACGCCCAGGTGCTCGGCAAAGTGGTGCAGCTCGTCTTCATGGCGCAGGCCGCCCAGCTTCATGGCCTGCTTGTTGAGCGGCGCAAAGCAGATGGCGTCGATCTGGCCGGCCTGGGCCGCGTCCATGCACCGGTCCAGCACCTGCAGCACCGAGCGCCCACCTGCGGCTTCGGCACGGCCCTGGTGCACGGCTTCGGCGGCCACCGTGTCCAGGGCCAGGAAGGCGGGCAGGGCGGTATCGGTGCGGCCACGTGCATGGGCCATGCCGGCGATGGGTGTGGTGGCCACCTGCAGGCCCGCGATGCGCTGGCCCTGCTGCCACAGCCAGGGGTCGCCGGCCAGCACGATGTTGGCCTTTTGCATGGCCTCGGGCTGCGCCAGCAGGCGTGCGATCAGTTCGGCGCCTATGCCGGCGGGATCGCCCAGGGTCAGGGCGACGACGGGAAGTTCGGATGCGGGCATGTGCGGCTCAGTCGATCTTGATGTGGTTCTTGCGGATGATTTCGCCAAAGCGCTGGTACTCGGCGTTGTGCAAGGCGATGAACTCCGCCTGGCCCATGGGCTGCAGCTCGGCGCCCACGGCCTCCAGGCGCGTGCGCGTCTCGGGCAGGGCCAGCACCTTGTTGACCTCGTCGTGCACCCGGGCCTGCACGGCGCGGGGTGTGGCCGCTGGCATGTAGATGCCGTACCAGGCGCCTATCTCCACGCCGGGCAGGCCGGCCTCGGCCAGCGTGGGCACCTGGGGCAGCTGGGCGTTGCGCCGGGCCGATGTCACGCCCAGGGCGCGCAGCTTGCCGGCCTTGATCTGGCCGATCACCGAAGGCATGGTGTCAAAGCTCATCTGCACCTGGCCGCTGACCAGATCCACCAGGGCTGCGGCGCTGCCCTTGTAGGGCACGTGGGTCAGTTCAATGCCGGCCGCGTCCTTGAACATCTCGGCCGCGATGTGCTGGGTGCTGCCCGTGCCGCTGCTGGCGAAGTTGATCCTGCCGGGCTCCTTGCGGGCCAGGGAGACCAGTTCCTGCACCGAGTTCGCGGGCAGGTTGTTTCCCACCACCAGCACATTGGGCACTGCGCCCACATAGGCCACCGGCACCAGGTCGCGGTTGCTGTCGTAGCCCAGCTTGAGCAGGTGCGGGGCAATGGCATGGGCCGTGACGACGCCCATCACCATGGTGTGCCCGTCCGTGGACTTGGCCGTCATGTCCACGGCCAGGGTGTTGGAGACGCCGGGGCGGTTTTCCACGATCACCGGCTGGCGCAGCAGCGGCGCCAGCCGGTCGGCCACGGCGCGGGCCATGGCGTCGGTGCCGCCGCCCGGGGCCGAGCCCACAAGCATGCGCACGGGCCGCGTGGGCCAGTCCGGCGGGGTTTGGGCCAGGGCGATGGCGGGCAGCAGGGCAGCTGCGGCCAGCAGCAGGGGGCGGCGTTGCATGTCTTGTCTCCGGTGCTTTTGTTGTGGACCCATGCTAGGCAGATGATTGATTGCCGTAAACTGAAAGTTGCTGATGAATCAATAACCTTGGGTAATCAATTCGCGGGATATTCCTATGGGCTCCATCGACCGCAGGGACAGCACGCCGCAACTGCTCAACCGCCTGCGCATGCGGCAGGTGGCGCTGATGCTGGCCATCGACCAGAAGGGCACGCTGCGCGGCGCTGCAGCCGAGCTGGGACTGAGCCAGCCGGCCGCCACCAAGATGCTGCATGAGCTGGAAGGCGCGCTGGGCCTGCCCCTGTTCGACCGCGTGGGGCGCGGCCTGCAGCTGAACGCGGCGGGCGAGCGCGTGACGGGCTACTTCCGCCACCTGCGCGGCGGCATGGAGGCGCTGAACCGCGAGCTGCAGGAACTGCGCGAGGGCTGTGCGGGGCGGCTGGCCGTGGGCAGCATCATGGCGGCCTCGCCGGGGCGGCTGACACAGGCGCTGCTGGCGCTCAAGCGCCAGTGGCCGCTGCTGTCCATCGAGGTGGCCGTGGACACCAGCGACCGGCTGCTGGCCCAGTTGCAGGACGGCGTGCTGGAGGTGGTGGTGGGCCGGCAGACCGGGCAGGCCGATCCCGCCCATCTGTTCCGCACGATTGATGACGAGGCCTTGTCCATCATCGTTGGCTGCAACCATCCGCTGGCGCGTGCCCGCAGCGTGGGCTTTGCGCAGCTGCAGGCCCATGGCTGGGTGCTGCAGCCGCCCGGCAGTCCCATGCGCGCGCTGATCGACCAGGAATTCCAGGCCCATGGCCTGCCGCTGCCGCGCGGCCTGATCGAGACGGGCTCCATCCTCACCACCATGAACCTGGTGCGCAATTCCGACCTGATCGCCGTGATTCCGCAGGCCGTGGCCCGGGACAGCGCCGCGCACGGCATGGTCCGCATCCTGCCCTATCGCATGCGCCGCAACCTGCAGGCCTACGGCAGCCTGGTGCGCCGCGACCGGCCGCTGAGCCAGGCGGCCGACAGCTTTCTGGCGCTGTTGCACGGGCAGGAGCCGCCGCCGGCATCCGCGCCCTAGCCGATGTACCGCGCCAGATGCGGGCTGACCCGCTTGCAGTAGTTCTTGCAGACGCGGCGCAGCACCTGGGCGGTGTCGGTGACGCCGGGCGACGGGCTCTTGGGGTACCAGGTGGTGATGCGAAAGGAAGGCGGCGTGGGCAACTCCAGCTCCACCAGCTCCCCGCTTTCGAGCTGCGGCGCCACCAGCATGCCGTGCATGATGGCGACGCCCAGGCCCTCGCGCACCAGCGAGACCAGGGCCGCCAGCGAGGGCGATCCCGAGATGCGCAGGTCGCTGGAGACCATGCCGCTTTGCACGGCCAGCTGCTGTGCCATGGCCACGGCCTGCTCGTAGGGGCCGGTGCCGCGCATCTGGGTCAGCAATTGCTTGCCCAGCGCCTTGTGCAGTCCATCCTTCCTGGGTACCAGGCCCCGCCTGGCAATCCAGTGCACAGGCACTTCCAGCAGGTTCTCGACCACGGCGAACTGGGGGTCCACGCCGCTGCCGGTGCGCACGATCAGGTCCAGGTCGCGCCGCATCATCTGCTCCGCCAGGTGGGTGCTCAGATCGACGGTCAGGTCCAGCTCGATGTGCGGCAGGCTGGCGCCCATCGCCTTGACGAATTCGGGCAGGAAGGTGTGTACCGCCGTCTCCAGCACGCCGACCCGCAGGCGGCAGCCGATGGCGTCGTCGGACCTGGCGGCACGCTCCAGGGTGCGTGTGGCTTCGATGACGGCTTCCGCATGCCGCAGCAAGCGGGCGCCGGCATCGGTGATCTGCAGCGTCTTGCGGTCCCAGTGGAACAGGGTCACGCCCAGGTCCGACTCCAGCCCGCGTATGCGCATGGAGACGGCGCCGGGGCTGGCGTGCACCAGTTCGGCCACGCGGCGCACGCTGCCGATGCGTGCCAGCAGCACAAAGGTTTCCAGAAAGCGGATGTTCATGGGGAGGCTGCGCGGGCTGCAGTGGCTGTTCAGTTTTCCTGGGGGAGGCTGCGCACAATTCCTGAATGGACCGGTGGCCTGCTGCTTTTTACATTGGGGGGCATCTCCATTCAATAGAGGCTCCCCCATGACGCATTGGACCCATCCGACCGAATTCCGCCAGGAGGTGCGCGCCGGACGCTTTCGCGGGCAGACGGCCGGGCAGTGCCCCGGCTACACCCAGGGCAATCTGGCGATACTGCCGCGCGAGTGCAGCGAGGAGTTCCTGCGCTTTGCCCGGCTGAACCCCAAGTCCTGCCCGCTGATCGGTGTGACCGAGCCCGGCAGCAGCCGCGTGCCCGAGCTCGGCGATATCGATCTGAAGACCGACCTGCCCTCGTACTGGGTGTTTCGCGATGGTCACAGGGCCGAGCAGGTGAATGACCTCACGGACCTGTGGCGCGACGACCTGGTGGGCTTCGTCATCGGCTGCTCCTATTCCTTCGAAGACGCGCTGCGCGATGCCGGCGTGCCCGTGCGCCACATCGACGAGGGCCGGGGCGCGCCCATGTTCATCACCGACATTGCCAACGGCCAGGCGGGCCGGTTCGGAGGCCGGATGGTGGTCAGCATGCGGCCCATGACGGCCGCCCAGGCCATCCGTGCGATCCAGGTGACTTCGCGCTTTCCCAGCGTGCATGGGGCGCCCGTGCACCTGGGCGACCCCGCGCAGATCGGCATTGCCGATATCGAGCGGCCGGACTTCGGCGAGCCCATGGCGCTCAAACCCGGGGAGATCCCCGTGTTCTGGGCCTGCGGCGTGACGCCCCAGCAGGCCATCCTCTCGGCGGCCCTGCCATTCGCCATCACGCACGAGCCGGGCCACATGCTGGTGACGGAGTTGCGCAACAGCCATCTGGCCGCGTTCTGACGGCCTGCCTGCCTGGCTGCCTGGCTTGGGGCCCGCTTCGGCGGGCCTTTTTCTTTGCATCGCCGGCCGGCAAGGGGCCGCTCCTGTTCAGTTTTCGTGAACAGAGGGGGCGAAAACTTCTCGATGGACGCGGTCCAGGGTCACTTTTAGATTGGACGCCAGTGGTGGGCACCGGCGGAGGGCCGTGCTCCAGGCCACGGTTTTCCTGACTTCAACTTCGAGACAAACGGGTTCCGACACCATGCAAGAACGCTCCACTCCCCATGACAGGCGCTGGCAATTCTGGATAGACCGCGGCGGCACATTCACCGACATCGTGGGCAAGCGGCCCGATGGCAGCCTGGCCACGCACAAGCTGCTGTCGGAAAACCCCGAGCAGTACCGTGATGCGGCCGTGGCCGGCATCCGCCACCTGCTGGGCCTCAAGCCCGGCGAGCCGGTCACGCCGGACCTTGTGGAGTGCGTGAAGATGGGCACCACGGTGGCCACCAATGCGCTGCTGGAGCGCAAGGGCGAGCCCACGCTGCTGGTGACCACGCGGGGCTTTCGTGATGCGCTGCGCATTGCCTACCAGAACCGCCCGCGCTTGTTCGACCGGCATATCCAGCTGCCCGAGCTGCTGTACAGCGAGGTGGTGGAGGCGCTTGAGCGCGTGGATGCCCGTGGGCAAGTGCAGCAGGAACTGGACGTGCTGCACCTGCACACCGCACTGCTGCAGGCCCATGCACGGGGCCTGCGCAGCGTGGCCATCGTCTTCATGCATGGCTACCGCTACATGCGGCACGAGCAGATTGCGGCGCGCATTGCGCGGCAGGCGGGATTCACGCAGATCAGCACCTCGCACGAGACCAGCCCGCTGATGAAGTTCGTGAGCCGGGGCGACACCACGGTGGTCGATGCCTACCTCTCGCCCATCTTGCGCCGCTATGTACAGCAGGTCGCTGGCGAGATGCCGGGCGTGCGGCTGTTTTTCATGCAGTCCTCCGGCGGGCTGGCCGATGCGGGCAGCTTCCAGGGCAAGGATGCCATCCTGAGCGGTCCGGCCGGCGGCATCGTGGGCATGGCCCGCACGGCGGGGCTGGCCGGGCACGACAAGGTCATCGGCTTCGACATGGGCGGCACCTCCACCGATGTCAGCCACTACGCTGGCGCCTTCGAGCGCGAGTTCGAGACCCAGGTGGCCGGTGTGCGCATGCGCGCGCCGATGATGAGCATCCACACGGTGGCCGCCGGTGGCGGCTCCGTACTGGCCTATGACGGCTCGCGCTTTCGCGTGGGACCGGAGAGCGCGGGTGCCAACCCCGGCCCCGTGAGCTACCGCCGTGGCGGGCCCCTGGCCGTGACCGATGCGAACGTGATGGTGGGCAAGGTCCAGCCCCGCTACTTCCCCAGCGTGTTCGGCCCGGCCGCCAACGAGCGGCTCGATGGCGAGGCCGTCCGGGCGCGCTTCGATGAACTGGCGGTGCAGACGGGGCGCAGGCCCGAGGAAGTGGCCGAAGGCTTCATCCGCATCGCCGTGCAGCAGATGGCCAACGCCATCAAGAAGATCAGCGTGGCGCGCGGCTATGACGTGACGCGCTACACGCTGCAGTGCTTTGGCGGCGCGGGCGGCCAGCATGCCTGCCTGGTGGCCGATGCCCTGGGCATGACCCGTGTGTTCGTGCATCCGCTGGCCGGCGTGCTCAGCGCCTACGGCATGGGGCTGGCGGACCAGACCGTCATCCGTGAACAGGCGATGGAGGTGGCGCTGTCTGCGGCGGCCTTGCCGCTGATCGCGGAATCGCTGGATTCGCTGGGCGACGCGGCCAAGGCCGAGCTTGAGCGCCAGCAGGTCGGCGCCAGTCCCGTGCAGGTACGCTACAACGTGCATGTGCGCTATGAGGGCACGGATTCCGCCCTGGCCGTGCCCTTCGGCGGGCTGGACGACATCCAGGCGGCCTTCGAGTCGGCCTATCGCCAGCGGTTCGCCTTCCTGATGGCGGGCAAGGGCCTGGTGGTGGAAGCCGTTTCCGTCGAAGCCGTGATTGCGGGCGATGCGCCCAGCGAGCCGGTGCTGCAGGAGCATCCGCCGCGCGAGCATCCGCGCCGCGAAACCGTGCGCATGTATTCCGACGGTGCCTGGCATGACGCGGCCCTGGTGGTGCGCGAGGACCTGCGGCCCGGCGACGCCATTCCCGGCCCGGCCATCATCGCCGAGCGCAATGCCACCACGGTGGTCGAGCCCGGGTGGCTGGCGCGGCTCACGGCGCTGGATCATCTGGTGCTGGACCGCGTGGTCGCGCGCAAGGCCGAGTACGCGGCCGGCACCTCGGTGGACCCGGTGCTGCTGGAGGTCTTCAACAACCTGTTCATGAACATCGCCGAGCAGATGGGCCTGCAGCTGCAGAACACGGCCTACTCGGTGAACATCAAGGAACGGCTGGACTTCAGCTGCGCGCTGTTCGACGCCGAGGGCCACCTCATCGCCAATGCGCCGCACATGCCCGTGCACCTGGGCTCCATGGGCGAGAGCATCCAGACGGTGATCCGCAAGAACGCCGGGCGCATGGCCCAGGGCGATGTCTATGTGCTCAACGACCCCTACCAGGGCGGCACCCACCTGCCCGACATCACGGTCATCACGCCCGTGTACGTGGCCGACGAGGCCTCCCCCACCTTCTACGTGGGCAGCCGGGGCCACCATGCCGACGTGGGTGGCATCACGCCCGGTTCCATGCCGCCGTTTTCCACGCGCATCGAGGAAGAGGGCGTGCAGATCGACAACTTCAAGCTGGTCGATCGCGGCGTGCTGCGCGGCCAGGAGATGGTCGAGCTGCTGCAAAGCGGCGAGTACCCGAGCCGCAACCCGCACCAGAACCTGGCCGACCTGAAGGCCCAGATCGCGGCCAATGAAAAAGGCGTGCAGGAGCTGCGCAAGATGGTGGCCCAGTTCGGCCTGCCCGTGGTGCAGGCCTACATGGGCCATGTGCAGGACAACGCCGAGGAGTCGGTGCGCCGCGTCATCACGCGGCTCAGGAACGGGCAGTTCACGCTGCCGCTGGACAACGGCGCGCAGATCCGCGTGGCCGTCACCGTGGATACGGCGGGCCGCAGCGCGGTCATCGACTTCTCGGGCACCAGCGCCCAGCAGACCAACAACTTCAATGCGCCGCGCGCCGTGTGCATGGCGGCCGTGCTGTACGTGTTCCGCACGCTGGTGGACGACGACATCCCGCTCAACGCGGGCTGCCTCAAGCCCTTGAAGGTCATCATTCCCCAGGGCTGCATGCTCAACCCCAATGCACCGGCCTCGGTGGTGGCGGGCAATGTGGAGACCTCCACCTGCATCACCAATGCGCTGTTCGGCGCGCTGGGCGTGATGGCGGGCAGCCAGCCCACCATGAACAACTTCACCTTCGGCAATGCGCGCCACCAGTACTACGAAACCATTGCCGGCGGCAGCGGCGCGGGCGCGGTGCTGGACGCCGAGGGCCGGGTGGAGCGCGGGTTCAACGGCACCAGCGTCGTCCAGACGCACATGACCAATTCGCGCCTGACAGATCCGGAGGTGCTGGAGTTCCGCTTCCCCGTCATGCTGGACAGCTATGCCATCCGCGAAGGCTCGGGCGGCAGTGGGCGCTGGCATGGGGGCAGCGGCGGTGTGCGGCGCGTGCGCTTCCTGGAAGCCATGACGGCCAGCATCCTGTCCAACGGGCGCCTGAACCCGGCCTTCGGCATGGCGGGTGGCCAGCCGGGGCAGCCGGGCATCAACCGTGTGCTGCGCGCAGATGGCCAGGTCGAGGCGCTGGAGCACATCGGCGCCGTGCAGATGCAGCCCGGCGATGTGTTCGAGGTCTGCACGCCGGGGGGCGGCGGCTACGGAACGGCGGCCTGACACGCCGCCTGCAGGGGTCTGTCCGGGTGGTGGATGAGGGCCGCCCGGCCAGGCCTGGTTCATCACCGATGCAATGCCATTGAAGGCAAGACGCTTCTTCATACCGAAGCGCAAGGAGACTGAAAAATGACAAGCCTTGACAATGCCAAGCCCCTGGCTGGCGAGCAGTCGCAGGGCAGCTGGCTGGGCCAGCTCGAACCCCGGGAAAAACGCGCACTGACGGCCTCGTTCGGCGGCTACGCGGTCGATTCCTTCGACTACTACACGCTGCCCCTGGTCACGCCCATCCTTCTGTCGCTGTGGGGCATGAGCAAGACCGAGGTCGGCCTGATCGGCACCTCGACCCTGGTGGCCTCGGCCGTCGGCGGCTGGATGGCCGGCATCCTGGCGGACCGCTACGGGCGTGTGCGCGTGCTGCAGTGGACCATCCTCGTGTTCGCGCTTTTCACCTTCGCCTGCGGCCTGGCGCAGACGCCGGGCCAGTTGCTGCTGGCCCGCACGCTGCAGGGGCTGGGCTTTGGCGGCGAATGGGCCGTGGGCTCGGTGCTGATCGCCGAGACCATACGGCCGGCTTTCCGTGGCAAGGCGGTGGGGCTGGTGCAAAGCAGCTGGGCCATAGGCTGGGGGGCGGCCGTGCTGGTGTCCATGGCGCTGTTCTCGTTTCTGCCGCCCGAGATCTCATGGCGGGCCATGTTCCTGCTGGGTTTGCTGCCGGCCTTGCTGATCCTGTTCATCCGCCGTTCCGTCAAGGACCCCGAGGTCTACCTGAAGACCCGCGCCGCCGTGGGCCGGGGCGAGCGCAGCGGGCACTTCCTGGACATCTTCAAGGGCAGCATGCTCAAGACCACGGTGCTGGCCAGCCTGATGTTCACGGGTATGCAGGGCGGCTACTACGCCATCGCCGTGTGGCTGCCCACCTTCCTGAAGAACGAGCGCCATCTGACGGTGCTGGGCTCGGGCGGCTACCAGTTCATGTTCATCTTCGGCGCCTTTGCAGGCTACCTGTGCGGTGCCTACGCCTCCGACCGGCTGGGCCGGCGCTTGGCCTTCACGCTGTTCGCCATCGGCGCCGGCAGCCTGGCCTATGCCTATACGCTGCTGCCCATCACCGATGCCTGGATGCTGGTGCTGGGCTTTCCGCTGGGCTTTTTCATGTCGGGCATCTTCAGCGGCGCCGGAGCCTTCCTGGCCGAGCTGTTCCCCAACGAACTGCGCGGCTCCGGCCAGGGCTTTTGCTACAACTTCGGCCGCGGCATCGGGGCCACCTTCCCCGCGCTGGTGGGCGTGTTCAGCGACCGGCTGGGCCTGTCGCTGGGCACGGCCATCGGCATCTGCGCCACGGCCGGCTACGTGATGGTGGTGATGTTCGCCATGTGCCTGCCGGAGACGCGAGGCCGGGATCTGGCCGCGCAGTGAAGCGCTGGCCAGACCGGCCACGGCACGCTCAGTAGCTGCCCATGTAGTCGCGCTTGCCGACCTCGACGCCGTTGTGGCGCAGCAGGGCATAGGCGGTGGTCACATGGAAGAAGAACTGCGGCAGGCCGTAGTGCAGCAGATAGGCGCTGGCGCTCAGCTTCTTTTCCTTGGGCGTGCCGGGGCGCAGCACGATCTCGCGGGACTCGCTTTGCGCGAACTGCTCGGGCGCGAACGAGCCCACATGGTCCAGCGCCTTGGTGATCAGCGCCTGCAGGTCGGCAAAGCTGGTCTGCGTGTCGGGCCACGAAGGCACCTCGGCGCCGGCCAGGCGCGAGGCGATGCCCTTGGCGAAGTCCGCAGCAATCTGCACCTGGCGCACCAGCGGGAACATGTCGGGGAACAGGCGGGCCTGCAGCAGGGCGTCGGGATCTATGTTCTTCTGCGCGGCGTGTTCCTCGGCCTTTTTGAGCACGTCGGACAGGGCCTTCAGCATCTGCTGCAGGACGGGAATGGAGGCGGTGTACAGGGGGCTGGTCATTGCGGGCTCGCTAAGGATTGTGAAGGGCTGGCAATCGCATGCATCTGCATCCATCGCCAGCCGGCACAGGCTAACAGCAACTGCTTTCACTTGCCGCCTGCGCTAGCATGCGCGCCATGCAAATCCCTGAAGCCGCTCCCTCGTTCGCAGGTCTTGGCCAGGCCGGATTCGGCGCCGCCATCTTCGACATGGACGGCCTGCTCATAGACTCCGAGCCCTTCTGGAAGCGTGCCGAGCGCGAGTCCTTTGCCGAGGTCGGCATCGACATCACGGCCGAGATGTCCCGCGTGACGGCGCCCATGACCACGGCGCAGGTTGCCGCGCACTGGTATGCCCACCGGCCCTGGCAGGGGCCCAGCCAGCGCGATCTGGAGAGCCGCGTGGTCGCGCGCGTGGCGGCCCTGGTCAGCGCGCATGGGCAGGCCCTGCCCGGCGTGCGCGAAACACTGAGCGCCTGCCGCGCCCTGGGCTGGCGCGTGGCGCTGGCCTCGAACTCTCCTTTGTCTTTGTGCCACCACACCTTGGATGCGCTGGGCCTGCGGCCGGCGTTCGACGCCATCGTCTCGGCCGAGCAGGTGGTGCGCGGCAAGCCCGCACCCGACATCTACCACTTCGCGGCGCAACGCCTGGGCGTGCCGGCCGGGCGCTGCCTGGCGTTCGAGGACTCCGTCTCGGGGACACATGCGGCGCGGCAGGCCGGCATGACCGTCATCGCCGTGCCGTCCGAGGACCAGTGCTTCGACGGGGCGCAGCCTGCGCCGCACTGGGTGGTGCCCACGCTGGTGGCGCTGCATGGGGCAGCGGGCCGGTAAGGCATCCGCAGCACCCGCATCGCATGGCGCGTGCTGGTCGCAAAGGCGTTGATGAGAACCATTCTCAGTACAATCGCCGCCCGTGCCGTTCTTCTTCGTCCTGTCCGTTTCCCATGCTGGCGTGCCTGCCCGCGTCCAGACCGCCGTGCCGGGAGCCTGCCCGTGAGCGCGCGCGTGCCTGGTGCGGACGATGATGCCGCTCCCTCGCTGCTGGCCCGCGTGTATGCGCGCTGGCACCAGCCTCTGCGCCGCCTGCTGGGCCGGCAGATGCGCAACCGCGAGGATGCCGAGGATGCGGTGCAGGAGGTCTTCGTGCGCTATGCGGCCTCGGGCAAGGCCCTGCCGCCCGAGGAGCAGGAACCCTATCTGCGCGTGATCGCCCGCCATGTCTCGCACGATGCCTGGCGCCGCTCGGCGGGCGCGCCGGGGCGCGAATCGGTCTCGCTGGATGAACACATGGAACTGGCGCAGCAACTGCCGGCCGGCGAGGGCTCGGACCCCCTGCAGGCGGCGCACCACCGCGAGCGGCTGGGCCGGCTGGAGCAGGCCATGGCCGAGCTGCCCGAGCGCCGCCGCGAGGCCTTCGTGCTGCACAGCATCGACGGGCTCACGCAGACCGAGGTGGCGCAGCGCATGGGCATCTCGCGCCGCATGGTGCACAACCATGTGACGCTGGCCATGGCCTATTGCGAACTGCGCGTGCAGTACGGCAGCGCCGAAGACATGCGCCTGATGCAGGGCCTGCTGGCGCAGGCCGCGACGGACGGGGAGGGCCGGGAATGACGCTGACCCCGCAACGCCTGCAACTGCACGCCCGCGCTGCCGACTACTTCGCCCGCCGCCGCGAAGCCGACTGGACCGGCGCCGATGAGCGCGAACTCGACGCCTGGCTGGCCGCCGACCCGCAGCACCGCAGCATCTTCGAGAGCCTGGGGCGCACGGTGCTGGACCTGCAGCAGTTGCGCAGGCCGGCGCTGGCCTGCGACGCGGCTGCTGCGCCGCAAGCCAGGGCGAGCGGGCCGCGTGCGCAGACACAGGCCCACTTGCCCGCGCCGGCACGTCAGCGCACACGCCGCGGCCTGATGCCTGCGTTGCTGTCGGTGGCTCTGGTCACGACGCTGGCCGTCGGCGGGGGCTGGTATGCCTGGGACAACCACGCAAGCCATGTGATCGAGATGGCCACCGGCCCTGGCGAGGTGCGCGAGGCCGAACTGCCCGATGGCACGCGGGTCACGCTGAATTTTTCCTCCAGGCTGCAGGTGCGCTACTACCCGCGCCGCCGCGAGACGGTGCTGGACCAGGGCGAGGCCTTCTTCCAGGTCGCCGCCGACCGCTCGCGGCCCTTCACCGTGGACAGCGGCGCCAGCCAGGTCCGGGTGGTGGGCACGGCCTTCAATGTGCGCGCCGGGCCGCCCGCGCTGGTGGTGAAGGTGCTGGAGGGCAAGGTGGAACTGCGTCCCGACCGCCATGCTGCGGACGGCAGGCGCCTGCTGCTGGGCGCGGGTGCCGGCATGTCCGTCGATGCCCGCGACGGCACGCAGCATCCGCTGGCGGCCGGCGCGGACGCGGTGGGCGACTGGCGCAGCGGCCAGATGGTGTTCCAGCAGGCAACGCTGGCCGAGGTCGCCGCCGATCTGGCGCGCTACCTGGGCCAGCCCGTACGGGTGGATGGCGATGCGCGGCTGGCCGCGCTGTCCGTGTCCGGCGTGGCGCTGACCGGCAAGCCCGAGGTGTTTCTGCGCTCGCTGCCGCACTTGTTGCCGGTGCGGGTGCAGGCCGAAGCGCAGGGCGGCTGGCGAATCTCGGCGCACTGAGTGCCTTGTCTATTTGTAAATTAATGTAAACAACTCGCTTTCTCGGTTCGGCCACGTTCCCACTTTGGCGAGGTAGCGGGTTTTACCTTCATGGAGGCCGGGTTTTCTCGCGCCTCCATGGTTGCCAGCCAGGCCGCTGCCCAGTGCACAGCTCAGCCAACAACCGCGACGGCCGCGCACGCGCGTGGCGGGTGGACGCTCAACTGTCTGCCCGCCACCCGCCGCGCACACCGCGACAGCGGGCAATGGACACAGTGCAGCAGGAGCAGGGATGCAAGCAGGAAAAGAACACGGCAGCGCCGCCATGGGCGCGGGCATTTGGGGAGGAGAGTTTCAGCACAGGGGCAGGCCATGGCGGCGGGCAAGGATGCCCTCGCTGGTGGCCGCAGCCCTGGTTGCGCTGGCGCAGCCGGCGGTGCAGGCGCAGCAGCCATCGTCCGTGCAGGCGGGGCAGGCAGGGGAGCTGGCCTTCAGCATCGCGCCCCAGCCGCTGGCCGGCGCGCTGCGCCAGTTCACGCAGCAGGCCCAGCACCAGGTGCTGTTCGATCCGCAGATCGTTGCAGGCCGCACTTCGCCGGCCTTGCAGGGCCGCTTCACGCCGCGCCAGGCGCTGGACCGGCTGCTGGCCGGCACGGGCGTGACCGTGATCGATGCCGTGCCGGGCGCCTACACGCTGAAGGCACCCGCCAGGGAGCCGTCGCCGGCAGCCGATGCTGCGCTGGGCACGGTGCTGGTCACGGCCCAGGCACACGCTGGCGATACCACGGAGGGTTCGGGCTCCTATGCGGCCTCGCGCGTGTCGCTGGGCAAGGGGCAGAGCGTGCGCGAGACGCCGCAGTCCATCTCCGTGGTCACGCGCCAGCGCATCGAGGACCAGGGCCTGGTCTCCGTGGGCGACGTGATGCAGCAGACCACGGGCGTGACGGTGGACTACGCGGGCTCGGGTGGCCTGGGCGGCACGGCCAACAGCTTCTACGCGCGGGGCTTCCAGATCAGCAATGTCCAGATCGACGGAGCGGCGGTGGATGCCTTCAGCCAGGGCACCTTCGACCCCAACATAGCCATGTACGACAGCGTGCAGGTGATCCGCGGCGCGGACGGCCTGTACAGCGGCAATGGCGAGCCCGGCGGCTCCATCAACCTGGTGAGAAAGCGCCCCACGGCCCAGCCCCAGGTGCTGGCCTCGGCCTCGGTGGGCAGCTGGAACCAGCGCCGGGCCGAACTTGATGTGGCGGGTCCCCTGGCTGCCGATGGCCGGGTGCGCGGCCGCGCCGTGCTGGCGCACAGCGACCGCGAGTTCTTCTATGACTACGCCGATGCGCGCAACACCTTGCTCTACGGCATCGTGGAAGCCGATCTCACGCCTGCGACCAAGCTGACCCTGGGCGGCAGCTACGACAAGTCGGCCAGCCTGCCTTGGCGCGGTGGCCTGCCGCGCGCGGCCAATGGCGACGATCTGCACCTGCCGCGCCATACGGCACTCATGGCGGGCTGGGGCCATTACGACAGGACCAACAAGGAGCTGTTCGCCCAGCTGGAACAGAAGCTGGAGGGCGACTGGCGCGTCCGCGCCCATGCCAACTATGTCAAGGTGGACAGCGACAGCCGGTTGGCCGACGTCACCGGCGCGGTCGATCCGACGACGGGCCTGGGAGCCACGCTCAACGGCTTCTCCAACGACTTCTATTCCACCAAGAAGGCGTTGGATGCCAACGTCAGCGGAACGTTCTCCCTGCTGGGGCGCAGGCACCGGCTGCTTTTAGGCGCGGACTGGGCCAAGATCCGTGACACGCAGGACACCTTTCTGTCCGAGGTGGACATGCCGGGGGGCATCAACGTGTTCGGCTTCGACCCGGGCGCCATTCCCCTGCCCAGCTTCGTCTGGAAGACACGCAGCTTCGCGGGCTATGGCGCCACGCAGAAGGGCCTGTACGGCCGGCTCAACCTGAGCCTGACGGACCGGCTGACGGCCATCGTCGGCGCACGCCGCGCCAGCTATGCAACGCAGACACCCTGGCTGCGCTTCGACCAGGCCGGCAATCTCACCAGCCGCATCGTGTCGTCCAATAGCGAGAGCGGTATCTTCACGCCCTATGGCGGCCTGGTCTACGACATCGACGACCGCTGGACGGCCTACGGCAGCGTCGCCGAGATCCACAAGTCCCAGGCCAGCAATCTGGGCGGGCCCTTGCCCGGCACGCCGCTGGACCCCATCAAGGGCCGCAATTTCGAGCTGGGCGCCAAGGGCGAGTTCAACGAGGGCCGGCTGATGGCCTCCATGGCCCTGTACCGCATAGAGCGCAATGGCGAGGCCGTGGCCGATCCCTCCTACCCCAACACCGACATCGGGGACGCGGGCCTGAACTGCTGCTGGCTGAGCAAGGGCAAGGTGGTCAGCCAGGGCGTGGAAGGCGAGATCTCGGGCGAGCTGGCGCGCGGCTGGCAGCTGTTTGCCGGCTACACCTTCAACCGCAACCACAACAAGACGCCGGGCATCGAAGGCATCTACCACTCCGTCACGCCCAAGCATCTGTTCAAGCTGTGGAGCACCTACCGCCTGCCGGGCGAGCTGTCGCAATGGACGATTGGCGGCGGCGCCAATATCCAGAGCGCACATTTCGTCAGCGGCACGGCCAAGGCCTTCAATCCTGACTCGGGCAAGTTCGATGGCGCGGCCGTGCCCTTCAAGTTCAGCCAGGGTGGCTATGCCGTGTGGAATGCCAGCGTGCAGTACCGCATCAACCGCAACTGGCAGGCCGTGCTCAACCTGAACAACCTCTTCGACAAGGTCTACTACCGCACAGTGGGCACCAGCGGCGGCAACAACTGGTATGGCGAGCCACGCAATGTAATGCTGACGCTGCGCGGTAGCTTTTGAAGACCCCCTGAGGCGCTGCGCGCCTTCCTCCTGAAGGGGGACGACACCCTCGGTGCGAGGCGGCTCTTCCTCGGTGTCTCTGGTTCTGGAGCGCGCCGGTTTGCGAAGGGGAGGTCATCAAGGCCTAATCCTTATAGAATGAGAATCTTTCTCATTCATGTGGCGCACGCCTGCACGTGCTGCCGCACCAGGAGCCTGTCTTGCCCGCCGCCCCCGCCGCTTTGCACCAAGAGGTCGATACGCTGTACCGCGTCCACCATGGCTGGCTCCAGGGCTGGCTGCGGCGGCGATTGGGCAATTCCACGGAGGCGGCCGATCTGGCGCAGGACACTTTCATGCGCCTGCTCACGCGCTGCGAGCCCATTGCCGCACGCGAGCCGCGTGCCTTTCTGACCACGGTGGCGCAGGGCGTGGTGGCCAATTTCATGCGGCGCAGGCAGATCGAAGAGGCGTATCTGGCCACGCTGGCGCATTTGCCCGAGCCGCAGGTGCCGGGCCCCGAGACGCGCGCCATCCTGCTGGAGACGCTGGTCGAGCTGGACCGCCGCCTGGACACGCTGGCACCCCCCGTGCGCCGTGCCTTCCTGCTGTCGCAGCTCGACGGCATGAAGCAGGCCGACATCGCGGCCGAGCTGCAGCTGTCGCTGGCCACCGTGCAGCGCCATATCGCCAAGGCCGCGCACTGCTGCTTCTTCGGCGGCTGAGCGCCAGCCCATGACCGAATTCCGCCACGCATCCACCGGCCTGCCCGTTTTTGAAGGCCCGCCCGTTTCAGAAGCCGTGAGCCTGCAGGCCGTGCAATGGCTGGTGGCCCTGCAGGCCTGCGAGGCCGGCGAGGACACGCAGGCCTCGTGGCGGCGCTGGCGTGCCGATCATCCCGACCATGAGCGCGCCTGGCGGCACATCGAGGCCTGCGGCCTGCACCTGCGCGATCTGCCCGCACCGCTGGCGCATGGGGCGCTGCAGCCGCGCCGCAGCCGTGCGCGCGGCCGGCGCCAGGCCATGAAGCTGCTGGCCTTGGCCGCGTTCACGGGCAGCAGCGCCTGGTGGATACAAGGCGGCGATTGGCGCGAATGGTCGGCCGACCACCGCACGGCCACCGGCGAGCGCCAGGCACTGACCCTGGCCGATGGCACGCGCATCCACCTGAACACGGCCAGCGCCATCGACGTGCGCTTTGACGCCAGCCAGCGCCTGCTGCGGCTGCTGGGCGGCGAGGTGCTGGTCACCACGGCCAGCGACCCGCAGGCCCGCCCCTTTCTGGTTGAAACCGCGCAAGGGCGGCTGCGTGCGCTGGGCACGCGCTTTGCGGTGCGCCAGCGCGATGGCGCCAGCCATGTGGCCGTCTATGAGGACGCGGTCGAGGTGCGGCCGGCCAACGCCCCGCAGGCCGTGCGCATTCTGGCCGCGGGCGAGCAAGCCGGCTTTGACCGCCTTGCCGTGGACGCGCCCCAGCCCGCCGACGAACTGGCCGCCGCCTGGAGCACAGGCCTGCTGGCCGCGCGGGACATGCCGCTGACCGACTTCATTGCCGAGCTGGCGCGCCACCGCAGGGGCCGCCTGGCCTGCGATCCCGCGCTCGCCTCGCTGCGCGTCTCGGGCATGTATCCGCTGGACGATACCGACCGTGTGCTCGACATGCTGGTGCGCACACAGCCCATCGAGCTCACCGGCTTTGGCCGCTACTGGCTGACCGTGCGTGCCCGGCAGAGCAGGACATGAGCCAAGACAGGCTGGATGGCTGTTGTTGCGAATTGTTGCAATTTGATCGATGCCTGAGACCCGTTGGCATGAGGTGTTTTCTTTTCTCGCGTGGCAAGTCCTGAAGAAGCCACTTTTCAGGGAAGAGATATTTCATGGTCCAACGACTTGCTCACACTGCGGCACCGGCCTTCCGGCGCCATTCGCTGGCACTGGCTGCCAGCACCACGCTGGCGCTGTGCGCCGTCAGCGCAGCCCTTGCGCCGCAAACCGCGCAGGCCCAGGCCCAGGCTCCCTCCGAAGTGCGCAGCTACGCCATACCGGCAGGCCCGCTGGAGGGCGCGCTGGCCCGCTTCGCCCAGGAAAGCCGCGTCATGCTGTCGTACACGGCGGCCGACATCACGGGCAGGCGCAGCGCGGGCCTGAGTGGAAACCATGCAGCGCCTGCGGCCCTGGATGCGCTGCTGGCCGGCACGGGGCTGGCCGCCCATGCGCAGCCCAATGGCGGCTATGCGCTGCGCCCCTTGCCCGAGGTGCGCACATCGCGCGGCCAGGCCGCCGCTGGGGCAGAGGCGGGCCTGCCGGCCGTCATGGTGACCGACACGCGCATCCGTGACGGCGTCACCGAAGGCTCGGACTCCTACACCAGCGGCACGGTCACGCTGGGCAAGACCGCGCAGGCGCTCAAGGATATTCCGCAATCGGTCAGCGTGCTCACGCGCCAGCGCATGGATGACCAGGGCATGACCAACCTGCCCGACGCCATCCACAACGCCACCGGCATGGTGGCCGTGCAGGGCGTGGGCGCAGGCCTGGCCATCAATGCGCGCGGCTTTGCGGTGGACTCGCTGCAGTACGACGGTCTGCCGTTCACGCGCAATACCTACAGCCTGGGCAACTGGGAGCAGGAGTCGCTGGTGTTCTATGACCGCGTGGAGATCCTGCGCGGCGCGGCTGGCCTGCTGCAGGGTGCGGGCAGCCCCGGCGGCGCGATCAACCTGGTGCGCAAGCGCCCGGGCCGCGAGCGCTCCGTGGTCTTCACGGGCAAGCTCGGCTCCCATGACCACTACGGCCTGCAGATGGATGCCAGCACGCCGCTCAATGCCGAAGGCACGCTGCGCGGCCGCGTGGTGCTGGACGGGGACTACAGCCACGGGTTCACCGAATACACGCGCGACCGCACGCGCAACATCTACGCGGCGCTGGACTACGACATCAGCGCCAGCACCACGGTGGGCCTGGCCGTGGGACAGCGCCACAGCCGATCGCGCCCCATGATCGTGGGCCTGCCGCGCTTTGCCGACGGCAGCGACATCGGCCTGCCGCGCTCCACCTACACAGGCGCCATGTGGAACCGTGCAGGCAATGACCAGAACATGCTGTTCGCCGACCTGGAACACCGCTTCAATGCGGACTGGCGCTTCAAGATGGTGGGCATGGCCATGAACGAGAAGAACACCAACGTGCACCAGCGCGCTGTGGGCCCCATCAAGCCCGATGGCAGTGGCATGAGCTACGGCGATTTCGGCGTGGACTTCAACAACCAGCAGCGTGGCCTGGACATGTCGCTGTCGGGCCGTTTCAAGGCGCTGGGCATGGAGCAGGAAGTGCTGCTGGGCGCCAACTACGCTGGCTACACCACCAGCGACCGCTTCGTGCGCGCCTGGACCGCGGGCGGCAACATCTTCGATATAGACCACAACCGCCCCTGGCAGGACATGGAAAGCATCGCCGCGCGTGGCGCGGATGTGCGCAGCAATTACGACATCACGCAAAAGGGCCTGTACGGCACCTGGCGTGTCAGGCCCACGCAGGCGCTCACGCTGATCGCCGGGGGGCGCCTGGGCTGGTATGACTTCGCCTACCGTGCGCAATCGGGCGATTCTTCCACCAGCAAGACCACGGGGCGTTTCATCCCCTACGCGGGTGCCGTCTATGCGCTCAACGACAACTGGTCGCTGTACAGCAGCTACTCCACAGTCTTCGAGCCGCAGACCGCGCGCACCGTGCAGGGCGACCTGATCAAGCCGGTGCAGGGCCGCAACTACGAGGCCGGCATCAAGGGCGAGATGGCCGACGGCCGCCTGAACATGGCATTGGCCGTGTTCCGCTACGAGCACAAAAACCGCGCCGTCAATGATTACGACAGCGGCTTTGCATGTGATGACTGGTACTGCTCGCGCTCCTCGGGCAAGGTGCGCAGCCAGGGCCTGGAGGCCGAGGTCTCCGGCAAGGTCGCCACAGGCCTGGAACTGGCGGCCGGCTACACCTACAACACCACGCGCTACCTGTCCGACCCCGACTACCAGGGCCAGATCTTCAACACCTGGACGCCCCGGCACATGCTGCGCCTGTGGGGCAGCTACCGCCTGCCGGGCGAGCTGGGCCGCTGGACGGTGGGCACGGGCGTGAATGCGCAGACCGACACCCTCAGCTCCGACCGCGCCTTCCGCCTGGCAGGCTTTGCGCTGTGGAATGCACGCGTGGCCTACCAGGTCTCGCCCGAGCTGAGCGTGGCGCTCAACGTCAGCAACCTGCTGGACAAGCGCTACTACGTGCCTTCTTACAACACGGTGTCGGGCAACAACTACTACGGTGCGCCCAGGTCGCTGTTGCTGACGCTGCGCTACGCGCCGCGGATCTAGCGCGTGTTATGCGGCAGCGGCCGCCGCAACGCCAAACTCCTCGCTGTCCGCCTGGGCACCGTCGTCGAAGACCAGGCGGCGCTCGGGCCAGCGCATGGCGGCGAGCTTGAAGCGCTGCTGCGGGTCCTCGCCGGCCAGGCGGGCGTTCCAGCGGCCGCCGACCGAGTAGTCCACGCAGAACACATTGCCGCGCCGGCCGTGCCAGGACAGCGGACCGGTCTGGCCGAACAGGTTCTCGGCCTGGGCGCCATGGAAGGACGGGCCGCCCCGGTTCAGGCGCCGCCAGTAGTGGCCCACGACCACGGCCTGGGCATCCTCATATTCGTTCCACCAGGCCACGCGCTCGACGAAGCGCCACTTGCCGCCCGCGTAGAAGGGATTGCGGCATTCGCGCTCCACGCCCGAGGTCAGCACCTTCAGTGGGTTGACCATGGCCTTGGCCAGTTCGCTCTCGCTGTGCGCGGGCAGGAAGGGCGGCAGCCAGTTGCGGTCTTCCAGGTCATGCGGCCATTGCTGGCGTTCGGCACGCATGCGCTCGGCCACCTTGTTGACCTGGGCCTGCTGGGCAGCCAGGGCCTCGTAGTGGTCGTAGGCGCTGCGTGCGCTGCCCAGCGGCAGCTCGCGCGCCATGGCGATCTGCTGCGGGCGCCAGGCCGCGTGGACCACGCGCAGGTCCTCGCGCTCCATGGCGATCGGCAGGCGTTCCAGCAGGGCCAGGGTGTCAGGGATATCGCACAGCGGCATGCGCGCGAACGGCGCGTACTTGGGCGTATCGGAGGCCACGCGGCTGTCGAAGAACCAGCCGGAGCCGTCCTTGGCATCCTCGCGCAGCAGGTTGATTTCATGGTTGCCGAGCACGGCCAGCGCATGGCCCGACTCCAGCATGGGCACGACGCGGGCGAGCACGCCCGGGCTGTCGGGCCCCCGATCGCAGAAGTCGCCGACGAAGACCAGGCGCCGACCCTGGGGATGGCGGCCCAGCGCGTCGTAGCCCAGGTGCCCCAGCAGCTGGTCCAGCGCCTCGGACTCTCCATGGATGTCGCCGACGATGTCGAGCGGACCGGGGGGCAAGGGCTGGACGAGGCTCATGGCGAAGAGGCGCGAAAGACGGCGAAGGCGTGGAAAAACGACATTATTTGCACAGACCCGCCGCGCCCGCCAGCCCCGTGTGCGACAGGGGTATGTCAGCGTCGTTGCAGGCGCACAAAGCTGTAGGGCAGCCCGTTGGCAGCCACATGGCGGCTGCGTGACGCTTCCTGCCACTCGGGGCCGAGCGTGGGGGCGAAGGCATCGCCTTCGTAGTCGCGCTCTATCTCGGTCACCTCGATGCTGTCGGCCAGCGGCAGGGCCTGGGCGTAGATCTGGGCACCGCCCATGACCCAGACGTCGGCCGATGCCTGGCGGCCCAGTTCCATGGCCTGCTCCAGGCTGGTGGCATGCAGCACGCCGGGGGCGGCCGGCTCGGGCGCCCAGTCCGCCTGTCGCGTGACCACAATGTTGGTGCGCCCGGGCAGCGGCCTGAAGCGGGCCGGCAGCGACTCCCAGGTCTTGCGGCCCATGACCACGGCCGAGCCCTGGGTCAATTGCTTGAAGTGCGCCAGGTCCTCGGGCAGGTGCCAGGGCATGGCATTGTCCTTGCCGATGACGCCGTTGGCGGCGCGTGCGTAGATGAGATGGATGGCCATCGGGCGGGTCTTTCTGCAGCCTCAGACGGCCACGGGGGCCTTGATGGGCTCGTGGTGCTGGTAGCCGACGACCTCGAAGTCCTCGTACTCGTAGCCGAAGATGGAGTCGGGCCGGCGCTTGATCTGCAGCGTCGGGTAGGCGAAGGGCTGGCGCGCCAGCTGGGTCTCGACCTGGGCGAAGTGGTTGTTGTAGATGTGGCAGTCGCCGCCGGTCCAGACGAAGTCGCCCACCTGCAGGTCGCATTGCTGGGCCAGCATGTGGGTCAGCAATGCGTAGCTGGCGATGTTGAAGGGAACACCCAGGAAGATGTCCGCGCTGCGCTGGTACAGCTGGCAACTGAGCTTGCCGTCGGCCACATAGAACTGGAAGAAGGCGTGGCAGGGCATGAGCGCCATCTGCGGCAGGTCGGCCACGTTCCAGGCGCTGACGATGATGCGGCGGCTGTCCGGGTTGCTCTTGAGCTGTTTGACCACTTCGGCGATCTGGTCGATGTGGCCGCCGTCCGGCGTGGGCCAGTTGCGCCATTGCACGCCGTAGACCGGGCCCAGGTCGCCGTCCTCGCGTGCCCATTCGTTCCAGATGGTGCAGCCGCGCTCCTGCAGCCAGCGCACGTTGCTGTCGCCGCGCAGGAACCACAGCAGTTCCAGGATGATGGATTTGAGGTGCACCTTCTTGGTGGTGACCAGCGGAAAGCCTTCGGACAGATCGAAGCGCATCTGATGCCCGAACACGCTGCGCGTACCCGTTCCGGTACGGTCGGTCTTGGACACGCCATGTTCGTAGACATGGCGCATGAAATCTTCGTACTGTGAGCGGGCAGGGCGGGGCGCGGCAGTCATGTTCATGGCGGGGATTATCCCTTGATGAATACGGCGCCTTGTCCGACGGTATCCATGCCCCTCGAAACAAGGTTTGCAACCCCCGGTGCGAAAATGGCTGCCGACGGGCGCCGGTGTCTTGCCTGGGCTTTCACACCGGCGCCATGGTTTTTTCGCATCCGCTTTGACAAGGAGCTTGCGCATGTCTTCCATGCTCTCCCCCTGGCAGGCCGGAATCGCACTGGGTGCCGCCATGCTGGCGCTGACAGCCTGTGATCCGCGCTCTCCCACCGTTCCCACTCCCAAGGCCGTGCAGTCCGTGGCACTCGATGTGGCCGCGCCCGCGCCCGCATTGACGCTGAACTTTCCCGAGCGCACGCGCCTGCCGTCCACCGCCAAGGCGGGGGAGCCCGGCCTGGACAGCCTGGCCGAGTACGTGGGCAAGTATCCCTACGACGGCACCAACTACCTGGAGCAAGGCGTGCTGGCCGAGCGGCTCAAGGCGCTGCTGGGCACCAGCTACCCGACCCTGCTGAGCAATATGCGCACCGTGGGCCCGCTGACCAAGGAAGGCGATGTGTGGAGCATCGTCGGCCTGCGCCCCCACCAGGGCGGCGAGGAGATGGGCGCCATCGTGATCGATCCCGCGCGCAACGCACTGCGCGTGTGGCTGCTGACCGATGGCAAGCAGACCGACTTCTCCGACGCGGCCGGTGCCGACATCGCCTGGCCCAGCCAGGTGCAGAAGTCCTTTGCCGTGGTCGAGAGCAACAAGCCCGCTTCCTGATCTGCACCTGGCCGCACCTGGCCGAGTTTGGCCGCACCTGACCACGTTTGGATGCAAGAAGGGGCAGCGCCGCCACGCGGCCCCGCCCCTTCTTGATAAGCCGGCGCTGCCGGATCAGGCGCGCGCCAGGATGCAGCCGGGATTCATCAGGCCTTGAGGATCCAATGCCTGCTTGATGGCGCGCATCATGCCAAGGGCCACGGGCGACTGGTACTTTTCCAGCTTGTCCACCTTGAGCGCACCCACGCCGTGCTCGGCAGAGAACGAGCCGCCGAATTCGGCCACGGCCTCGTAGACCAGGTGGTTGACCAGGTGCTCGCGCTCATTGAGGAAGGCCTTGGCGTCGCCGCCCACGGGCGCCTGCACGTTGTAGTGCAGGTTGCCGTCGCCCAGGTGGCCGAAGTTGACCAGGCGCACACCCGGGATCTCGCGCTGCAGCACGGCATCGGTGTGCTCGACGAAGGCGGGAATGCGCGATGCCGCAATGGAGATGTCGTGCTTGATGTTCAGGCCTTCCTCGGCCTGGGCCAGCGGAATGCTTTCGCGGATGTGCCACAGCTCATGGGCCTGCGACAGGCTTTCGGCCACCACGGCGTCGAGCACGCAGCCGTCCTCGAAGGCCAGCTCCAGCAGCGCCTCGAAACGCTCGCGCGCATGCTGCTCGGACTCGCTGTCCGAGTTCTCGACCAGCACGTAATAGGGCGGCGCGCCGTCCAGGCCCGCAAAGGGCACGCGCAGCTGGGGCATGTGCTTGATCACCAGCGACAGCGCGAACTGGCCCATGACCTCGAAGCCCGTCAGGCCCGCGCCCAGGTACTGGTGCGCCATGCCCAGCAGGCGCACGGCCGCTTCCATGGAGGGCACCGCTGCAAAGGCCGTGAGCTGGGCCGCAGGCTGGGGGAACAGCTTCATGGTGGCGGCGGTGATGATGCCCAGCGTGCCTTCGCTGCCGATGAACAGGTCGCGCAGGTCGTAGCCGGTGTTGTCCTTGCGCAGGCCCTTGAGGCCGTCCCAGATCTCGCCCTGCGGGGTGACCACTTCCAGGCCCAGGCACAGCTCGCGCGTGTTGCCGTAGCGCACCACCTGGGTGCCGCCCGCGTTCGTTCCCAGGTTGCCGCCAATGGTGCAGCTGCCTTCGGCGGCCAGCGACAGCGGGAACAGCAGGCCCTCTTTCTCGGCAAGCTCCTGCAGGCTTTGCAGGATGCAGCCGGCCTCGACGGTGAAGCTCAGGTTGTCGCGGTCGATGTTGCGCACGGCATTCAGGCGCGTGAGGCTGAGCACGACCTGCGTGCCGCTGTCGTCCGGCGTGGACCCCACCGACAGGCCGGTGTTGCCGCCCTGGGGAATGATGCTGGTGCCTGCGGCCGCGCATTCGCGCACCACGGCAGCCACCTCGGCCGTGCTGGCCGGGCGCACCACGGCCAGGGACTTGCCGCGCACGCGGCGGCGCCAGTCCTGTTCATAGGCCACGAGGTCGCCCTCGGTGAGGACATGGGCTTCGCCGACGATCTGGCGCAGGCGTTCAAGCAGTGCAGTCATGTTGCAACTTCTTTCAAAGACGTGAAGGCATGAAAACGGGGACTCAGCCGCCGGCCGCCTGGGCCGCGCGGCGCGCGCTGCGCTGGCGCCAGCGCACATGCAGGGCGCAGGCGGTGAACAGCATCAGGCACAGGAAAACTTCGAGCAGCGCCAGCCAGCGGCCGGGCGCCGCGTCGCTCCAGGCGCGCACCACGCCCTCGGTGAAATAGATCCACACCAGCAGGCTGACCCAGCGGTAGGTATACATGCGGTGCTTGAGCAGGCCGATCAGCGGAATCGCCAGCGGCAGGGCCTTGAGCACCAGCCAGGAGCCCCCTGGCCGCATGGGCGCCAGCCACAGTTCCCAGGCCAGGCTCAGCACGATCAGGCCCATGAGGCTGGAGACCGCCAGCCAGCGGGTGGCGGCGACATCGGCGCCGGGGCGAGAAATGGAATCAGTCATCGGGGTGGCATCATATCGGCCATGGTCTTGTCCTTTGAACATGTGATTGCTTGGATGGTCACGCGCGTTCCCGTTTCAGGCACGCGCGTTGCAGCGGAGATATGGCGATGAGCGGCGGCCCCGGGCAGGAGCCTGCCGGTGGCCTGGAGGACGGTGCCGTTGCACTGCCCGCGCCCGAACAGGAGCGCAGCCTTTCGCTGATGGAGCGGCCCGAGCCGGTGGTGCCCCCATCCTGGCGCGAGCGCCTGCGCTGCTTTCCCTGGCGCAATACCGCGCACACGCTGCGCGAACGCTTTCGCGAGGACCGGCTGGGCGTCACCGCCAGCAGCCTGACCTTCACCACGGTGCTGGCCCTGGTGCCGTTCTTCACGGTGGCGCTGGCGCTGTTCACGGCGTTTCCCATCTTCTCGCGCGTGCAGATCGTGCTGGAGCGCTGGCTGATCGACAGCCTGATTCCGGAGACCATTGCGCGCCAGGTGCTGGGCTATCTGACGCAGTTCGCCTCCAAGGCCAGCCAGCTGGGCATGGCCGGTTTTTCCATTCTGGTGATCACGGCGGTCGCGCTGATCCTCACCATAGACCGCACGCTCAACAACATCTGGCGCGTGCGCCAGCTGCGGCCGCTGGGCCAGCGCGTGCTGATCTACTGGGCCGCGATCACGCTGGGCCCGCTGGTGCTGGGCCTGAGCCTGGTGCTGTCGTCCTATGTGATGTCGGCCTCGCGCGGGCTGGTCAATGCGCTGCCCGAAGGCTTGCGCTTCATCTTCGATTCCATCGAGTATTTGGCGCTGGCCGCAGGCATGGCGGGCCTGTACCACTACGTGCCCAATACGGCGGTGCGCTGGCGCCATGCCTGGGTGGGCGGCCTGTTCGTGGCCACCTGCATGGAGCTGGCCAAGAAGGCGCTGGGCCTGTACCTGGCCTCGGTGCCTACCTATTCGGTCATCTACGGCACCTTTGCCACCTTGCCGATCCTGCTGATCTGGATCTACATGGCCTGGATCATCGTGCTGCTGGGCGCCGTGGTCACCGCGTATCTGCCCATCGTCATGGCCGGCGTGCAACGCATGCCCGGACAGCAGGGCTGGCAGTTCGAGATGGCCGTGGAAATCCTCCAGTACCTGGAGCAGGAGCGCGAGTCGCCCGCCAAGGGCCTGTATGCCAGCGATCTGGCACGCCGCCTGCATGTGGACTGGCAGCAGATCGATCCGGTGCTGCAGGCGCTGTCCGTGCTCGACTGGGTGGGAACGGTGCAGGCGCCAGGCGTTGCGGCGGGCAGCGAGGGCACCGAGCCCCGCTACATGCTGCTGGTGGACCCGCAACACACGCCCTTGGCCCCCCTGGTCGAACGCCTGCTGCTGGCGCCTTCCGCGGCCGTGCAGCCGCTGTGGGAGCGCACGGGCCTGGCGGGCATGACGCTGGCCAGCCTGCTGGAGAGCCGGCCCCGGCCGTAGTGCCCGGCGCGGCGCTAGAGCGCAATGCGTCCGGTGAGGATGTCGCGCCACATCACCCAGTCGCCGCGAAAGCTGTACAGCGGGCGCTTGAAGCTGGCGGGCCGGTTTTTCTCGAAGCCGAAGTGCCCTATCCAGGCAAAGCCGTAGCCGAACAGCAGGCCGCCCAGCAGGAACCAGAAATTGCCGCTCAGGAACAGCGCGAACAGGCACAGCAGCGCCAGCGTGGAGCCGACGAAGTGCAGGCGCCGGCAGGTACGGTTGCTGTGTTCCTGAAGGTAGAACGGATAGAACTCGGCAAAGCTCTTGAACTGGCGCGGGTCCACGGCAGCCTGTGCGGCGCCGGGCAGGGGAGCGGAAGCGTGTGACATGGCAGGCCTTCGCGTGCATGGGGTGGCTTCAACTTATACGCCGCTGCCTGGCCTTTCACCATCGGAGGAACCCGCGCGCCCGGGTTCGCAAAAGCTGCCCCGAGAGAAACAAAAGCTGCCGCATTCCGCCCCGCGCGTCGCCACGGTGTCGCCCTCTGGCGGCATGCAGGCGCATGATGTCTGCCGGGCCGGCGCCGACCGGCATGGAGTTTTTTTCGATGCCTTCCTCGTGCATGACCGACATCCCCGCATCCTTGAACGAAATCCGCATTCCCACGCCGCAGGGCAGCATCTACGTCAGGCGCTGGCAGGCGCCAGTGGCCGGCGAAGGCGAACAAGGCCCGGCGCGCGCGCCCATCGTGCTGCTGCACGACTCGCTGGGCTCGGTGGCGCTGTGGCGCGATTTCCCGCAGCAACTGGCCGAGGCCACGCGCCGCGATGTGCTGGCCTATGACCGGCTGGGCTTTGGCCAGTCCGATCCCTACCCGGGCACGCTGGGGCCGGGCTTTGTGGCCCGGGAGGCAGAGACCGTGTTCCCGGCCGTGCACCAGGGGCTGGGCCTTGGGGATTTCATTGTGCTGGGCCACAGCGTGGGCGGCGGCATGGCCGCCATGGTGGCGGCCCGATATGGCGCGCAGTGCAAGGCGGTGATCACGGAGTCCGCCCAGGCCTTTGTGGAAGATCGCACCTTGCAGGGCATTCGCGCGGCCCAACAGGATTTCGCCCGGCCCGGCCAGCTGGCGCGCCTGGAGAAATACCACGGCGACAAGGCGGCCTGGGTGCTGTCTGCCTGGGTCGATACCTGGCTGTCCCCGCCTTTTGCCGACTACCGGCTGGATGAGGCGCTGGAGCGCGTGCGCTGCCCGGTGCTGGCCATCCATGGAGAGCTCGACGAGTTCGGCTCCCTGGTCCACCCCGAGCGCATCCGCGACCGCGCCAGCGGCCCGGTGGAGGTGGAGATTGTGGCCGGTGGCGGCCACGTTCCCCACCGCGAGCAGCCCGAGCGCATTGCCCAGCGCATCGCCCGCTTCCTGGCACGGGTCTGATCCCGGGTGGGCTTCATGGGCCCGCCTGGGCGGACGCCGAGAGTTCCGGCGGAAACAGCGTCTTCTTGATCACGGCGTGCACGCCCCAGTTGCCGTCCACCACCTGCGTCACGGCGAAGTCCACGGCCACGGAGATCAGCGATACGGCCTCGTCCTCGTCCAGCCCGTGGGCCAGCATCAGATAGCGCCTTGCCTTGTGGAAGGCGTCACGCATGGCGCCTTCCAGCGATGACTTGCGATAGACCTGGGACTGCGCCTGGCTGCCCAGTTCGGCCAGGTGGTCGGTGAAGCTGAAGCCCTGTATCACCCATTCGGAGCCGGTCTCCAGGAAAGGGTGGTCCAGCTCTGCAAGGAAGCGGTTGTCCAGCGCGGCGCGCTTGTGCACCCGCAGCTCGAAGCTGCCGGTCAGCGAGCATTCGATGGCCGTGCCGCACAGTTCCGAGTCGCCTTGGGATGCATGCGGGTCTCCCACCGAAAACAGCGCGCCTGGCACCGATACGGGCAGGAAGAGCGTCGCGCCCTTGCCGGCGCGCCAATTGTCCAGGTTGCCGCCGAAGTAGCTCGGCGGTATGGAGTCGATCAGACCGGCCTCTCGCGGTGCCACGGCCAGCATGCCGAAATGCGGACGCAGCGGCACGCGTGCCTTGTCCAGCACACCAAAGCGCCGGGTGATGCTGGCGGGGTCCACGGGCACGCCCGGGTAGTCGATGGTCGGATGGACCACGCCGAACGGGTCGGTCTGCGGCGTCCAGCGGTAGTTGTAGACAGCGCGGGCCGTGGGCTCCTCGGGCAGTGCGTGGTCGATTTCGTAGATGGTGACCACTTCGCGCTGGCGGGGCTCCGTGATCTGGTCGCGGTAGTGAAAGCCCCACCAGGCGGCGGCGTTGCTGCCGAAGACACGGCCGTGGTGGGCGGGGCTGCAGCTGGGGCGTGGCTGCACGTCGAGGATGCGTATCTCCAGCAGGTCGCCGGGTTCGGCCTCATGCACATAGACGGGGCCGGTGCAGATGTGCACGCCGAAGCCCTCGCCCGCGCCGCGGCCGTAGATCGAGGCATCCATCGGGCCCGCACCGCGCCGGTCCACGGCCTTCTGGGCTGCGGTCCAGTGGAACACGCTTTCGGCACCCGGATCGCCTTCGATCATGCGCTCCCAGTCGTCCGAGGCATGCTGGGTCAGCGTCTCCATGGTCACCACGTCACCCGAGCGCACCGAAAGCACCGGCTTGAGTGAACGGCTCAGGTAGCCCCAGTGCACGGTCTTGTCGGAGACCGGAAGGTAGTAGTGCTGGGGCGACGCACCGCCATTGTCTGCGTGCGCCGAGCGCTTGGGCACAAGGGCCAGCGCCTGGGCGTAGCGTGCATGGTCGCGCAGCAGGGCCTGGAACGGGCTGTGTGCCAGGCGCGCTGCGGCCGGTTCTGCAGCCTGCGCAGCGCTCTCGGCGGGCGAGGGGCGTCCGCGCTGGCCGGGCGGCGCATCCTGCACGCGCGCCGGACTGGCGCGATAGGCCCTGGGGGACAGACCATAGCGGGCCGTGAAGGCGCGGCTGAAGTTGGCGGCATCGCCAAAGCCCCAGCGAAAGCACAGCTCGGCGATGGAGAAATGCTGCAGCGAGCGGTTGCTCAGGTCCATGCGGCAGCGCTCCAGCCGGCGTTCGCGCAGGTAGGTGCTGAAGCTGGTGGCAGCCCCCTTGAACAGCTTTTGCAGATAGCGCGTGGACAGCCCCTCGGCGTCGGCGATGGCATCGATGGACAGCTCGGCATCGCCCAGCCGGGTTTCGATGGCGCGGCAGATGCGGCGCAGATGGCCAAGCTGTACGGCGCTGGGCGGCTCGGTCGCCTCGGCCTGTTCCTGATCGGGGTTGCCGGCGCGCGGTGTCAGGCAGGTGACCAGCATGTCGGTGAGCGTGGCCTCCACCGACAGCAGATCGTCCTGTGCCAGTGTGTCGATCTGCTCTGCCAGTGAGGCCGCCATTGCCATGCACATGGCCCCCACACCGCCTGTCCCGCCGATGTGCCTGGCCTCGGGCGGGCACGAGCGCAGCAGGCGCAACAGAAAGCTCGAGGACTCCAGCCGCGCAAGCAGCAGGCGGCCGTCGCCGGGCAACTGCAGCTGCCAGTCCCGGTCTGACTCCAGCAGCAGGGCCGAGCCGGCCTTGAGCGGGAACGCGGCGTCCTCGATCACCGCATCGGCGCTGCCTTGCAGCAAGGCGCACAGCAGCAGGCCTGGGCCGCGCAGCCGCTTGGCCACGGCCTGCAGCGTCAGCGGCGAGGTGGCCAGCGTGATGAACACCGATCCCAGTGGCGAGCTGCGCAGCGCCAGGTGGGTGGCCGGCGGCGTGGGCGCTTCGCCATGGATTTCTGCCCTGGACAGCGCCTCATTGAGCGCAGCCTGCCGCAAGGCATCGGGAAATGCGTGGGTGGAAAAGCGTCTTGGATCGTCGTGCATCAGGGGCGAACTATGAACTGCCGCGTACTGCCTGTCCAAGCCCGGCGCACCGGATGGCAGCCGCGACAAGTTTTTGTGCGCGCAGGAACAACCGGCCTGGACATGCGCGCCTGGACACTGGCGCTGCCGGCACCGATCCACAACAGCAGGAGTATTTTCGATGACCATCCCCCACCAAGAACATATCTGCGGCCCGGGCTGCCAGCACGGTGCTTCGCCAGCCGACGAGAAGCTGATCCGCGAGGAATTCCAGGTTGCACGCCGCTCCTTCCTGCGCGACGCCATGGTGGTCGGTGGCGGCGCGGTCTCGGCCGGCGCCATCAGCGGTGCGATGGCACCGTCCCGGGCCTTTGCCCAGGGCGCGCCTGGCGCCCGGGCCGGCCAGGGCATGGCCAGCCACTACTACATTCCCGCCTCTGCCAGCACCGTGCTCTGGGGCTACTTCAGCAGATCGGCCAAGCCGGTGGTCGAAGTCGAATCGGGTGACTACGTGACCATGGAGACGCTCACCCACCATGCCAATGACGATGCCGAACGCATGGTCCGGGGCGACCCGGGCGCCGAGAGCGTGTTCCACTGGGACAGCCAGCGCAAGAACGTCGATCGCCGGGGCGCCGGTCCCATGGATGCCAAGAACGGCGCAGGTGGCGGCCAGGGCGTGCACATCTGCACGGGGCCGGTACGCATCAAGGGCGCCCAGCCCGGCGATGTGCTGGAAGTGCGCATCATTGATGTGGTGCCACGCCCCTCGGGCAACCCGCAGTTCAAGGGCCGGACCTTCGGCAGCAATGCGGCGGCGAACTGGGGCTTTCACTATGGCGACACGCTCACCGAGCCCCGAAAGCGCGAGGTGGTCACCATCTATGAGGTGGATGCGACCGGCGAGCGCAACTGGGCCCGCGCCGTCTACAACTACCGCTGGACGCCGCAGACCGACCCCTTCGGCGTGGTTCACCCGACCATCGACTATCCGGGCGTGCCCGTGGACCACCGCACGATCAGCAAGAACGAAAACGTGCTGCGCAATATCCGCGTTCCCGTGCGCCCGCACTTCGGCACCATCGGCGTGGCGCCGGCCGAGGTGGAGATGGCCAGCTCCATTCCGCCCAACCACACGGGCGGCAACATCGACAACTGGCGCATCGGCAAGGGGGCGACCATGTATTTCCCCGTGGCCGTGCCAGGGGCCAACTTCACCGTGGGCGATCCGCATGCCTCGCAGGGGGACTCCGAGCTGTGCGGCACGGCCATCGAGTGCTCGCTGACCGGCACCTTCCAACTGGTCCTGCACAAGAAGGCGGATCTGCCTGGAACGCCGCTGGCCGAACTGGCCTATCCGCTGCTCGAAACCCAGGACGAATGGCTGCTGCACGGCTTCAGCTACGCCAACTACCTGGCGGAGCTGGGGCCAGATGCGCAAAACCAGATCTTCAAGAAGTCTTCCGTGGACCTGGCGCTGCGCGACGCCTATCACAAGATGCGCCACTTCCTCATGACCACCCAGAGGCTGGGAGAGGACGAGGCCATCTCGCTGATGTCGATTGCCGTGGACTTCGGCATCACCCAGGTGGTGGATGGCAACTGGGGCGTGCACGCGCTCGTGAAAAAGAGCATCTTCCCCGCGCGCGGCGCGTGACTGCGTCCGGGCCCTGCGGGCAGGACCCGGCCGGGCTCAGCGCGCCAGGAAATCCCGGATGGCGAACAGCGTCTGGTCGGGCGCCTCGGTCATCTGGTTGTGGCCGCTGGGCAGGTGCACGATGCTGACCTGGCGCTGCGCGCCCCGGGCCGCCTCGATCAGGCCCTTGGCGGCCTTGGGCGGCGTCATCTGGTCCTGCTCGCCCAGGGCGAACAGGACCGGACATTGCAGCGCCGCCATGGCCGCCTCGCCGCCCGCATAGCTGTCGCAGGCCTTGAAGCCGGCGTGCAGCAGGTTGGTGCGGTCATTGCTGGCCAGCACGCGCCGGCCCAGCGCCATTCCGGCGCCGAATACCCAGCTGCCTGCGCCGCTGGGTGGCGCCAGCGTGGCGCGCGAGAACACATTGACCATGCGGATGGCCTGCTCTGGCGTGCTCAGTGCGGAGTCCAGCAGGGCGGGCGAGACCTTCATCGGATAGGCCGTGCCCACCAGCACCAGGTGGCTGACGCGCGCGCCCAGCCGCGCGGCCGCTTCCATGGCGATCAGGCTGCCCCAGCTGTGGCCGACCAGCGCGGCCTTTCCGATGCCTGCCGCATCCATGAGCTGGCCGATGAAATCCGCCGCTGCCTCCACGCCGGCGGGCGCGTCACCCGCGCTGCGGCAGTGGCCGGGCAGGTCTATGGCCAGCACGTTCCAGCCGTGGTTGGCCAGGTAGCGGCTTTGCAGGGCCCAGACGCTGTGGTCGCACAGCACGCCATGGATGAGGATGGCCGTGGGCTGGGCGGGGTTGAAGGCCTTGCCGCCGGTATAGGCGTAGATGGCGTGGCCCTGAACATCGATCTTCATTGTTGGTGTCTCCCTTGTCGGCTCACGCTGCCTTTTCAGCGGCCTTGAGGGCGCGCTTGAGGTCATCGATCAGGTCGTCGGCATCCTCCAGTCCGATGGACAGGCGTATCGTGCCCTGGCCGATGCCGGCCTGGGCCAGTGCTTCGTCGCTCATGCGGAAATGCGTGGTGCTGGCCGGATGGATCACCAGGCTGCGGCAGTCGCCCACGTTGGCCAGGTGGCTGAAGACCTTGAGCGTCTCGATGAACTTGCGCCCCTGGTTGCGGTTGCCCTTGATGTCGAAACTGAACACCGAGCCCGCGCCGCGCGGCAGCAGCTTCTTTGCCAGTTGGTGCGAGGGATGGGTCTCCAGCAGCGGGTGGCCCACGCGGCCCACCAGCGGATGGCTGGCCAGGAATTGCACCACCTTCTCGGTATTGCGGATGTGGCGCTCCATGCGCAGCGGCAGCGTCTCTATGCCCTGCAGGATCAGCCAGGCCGTGTGCGGGCTCATGCAGGCGCCGAAGTCGCGCAGGCCTTCGCGGCGGGCGCGCAGCAGGAAGGCGCCGGTGCTGCTTTCCTCGCTGAACACCATGTTGTGGAAGCCGTCGTAGGGCTCGGTCAGCTCGGGGAAGCGCCCCGATTTTTCCCAGTCGAAGCTGCCGCCATCCACCACGATGCCGCCGACCACGGTGCCGTGGCCCGACAGGAACTTGGTGGCCGAGTGGTAGACGATGTCCGCGCCATGCTCCAGCGGCTTCATCAGCCAGGGCGAGGTCAGCGTGGAGTCCACCAGCAGCGGCACGCCGGCCTCATGTGCGATGGCGCTGATGGTGGGAATGTCGAGCACGTCCAGGCCCGGGTTGCCCACCGTCTCGCCGAAGAACAGCTTGGTGTTGGGGCGCACCGCGGCGCGCCAGCCGTCGATGTCGCCGGGCTTGACGAAGGTGGTTTCTATGCCGAAGCGCGCCAGCGTGTAGTGAAGCAGGTTCTGCGAGCCGCCGTACAGCGCCGTGCTGGCCACGATGTGGCTGCCCGCGCCCATGAGCGTGGCCACCGACAGGTGCAGCGCCGCCTGGCCGCTGGCCACGGCGATGGCGCCCACGCCGCCTTCCAGGGCCGAGACGCGCTGCTCCAGCACGGCATTCGTGGGATTGGAGATGCGGCTGTAGACGTGCCCTGGGCGCTCCAGGTTGAACAGCGAGGCCGCATGGTCGCTGGACTCGAACACGAACGAGGTCGTGAGGTGGATGGGCGTCGCGCGCGCTCCGGTGGCGGGGTCGGGCTGTGCGCCCGCGTGCAGCGCCAGGGTGTCAAAGCCGGGGTCCGAGTAGCCGGGCATTCCTGTCTCCATGGTTGTCAAGGCAAGCGGGCATTGTGGGCTATATTTCCTGTCAGACACGGGCTTGCCGCAACCACGGCGACACAGACAAATTTGGAGATACGGCATGAAAGTAAGTGACATCCTGCGCGTCAAGGGCAACACCCTCTACACGGTGTCGCCGGACGAAAGCCTGGCCAGCGCGGTGCAGGTGATGTCGGAGCGCGATATCGGCTCCCTCGTGGTCATGGAGCATGGCGACGTGGTCGGCATGCTGACCTTCCGCGAAGTGATCCAGGGCTTCGTCAAGCACGGCGGGGTGGGCGAGACGCTGGTGCGCTCGGCCATGGATGACGCTCCCATGACCTGCACCATGGAAACCGACATGGATGAGGTGCGCCGCATGATGCTGGACCGCCACGCACGCTACATGCCGGTGATGGACAAGCGCATGCTCATGGGCGTGATCAGCCTGTACGACGTGGCCAAGGCCGTGGTGGACAGCCAGAACTTCGAGAACCGCATGCTCAAGGCCTACATCCGCGACTGGCCCGAGGGCGAGCGCCAGGGCGCGGACTGATCGTCGGGGCGATATCGACCTTTCGACCATTCGACCGTTTCACCTTGGGCAGCAAGGCCTCCGAACGCAAAATGCGGCGGAGGCCTTTGTCTTTGCGCGCAGGACGCAAAGCAGACAGTCGCGTGAACAGCGAATGGATGGGCCGCAGGACCTGTCAGTGCACGCGGCGGCGTTTGGGCTTGAGCAAGGCGCTGGGCGGCACGTCATAGGCCTGTCTGAAGACGCGGCTGAAGTGCGAGAAGCTGGTGAAGCCACAGGCCAGCGCCACATCGGTCACGCGCCGCGCATTGTCTGCCCGAAGCAGCAGGTGCGCCTGGGCCAGCCGTTCGTTCCAGAGCCAGCGGCTAGGGGTCAGGCCTTCGGTGGCAAACAGCCGCGCCAGGCTGCGCAGCGACATGCCCATGTCCTGGGCTACCTGCAAGGGCTTGAGCTCGGGGTCGTCGAGCCGGGCCCGCATGTACTGCTTGGCCTGGGCAAGCCTGTTGCGGGTTCTGAAATCGCCAGGGCTGGACGATGTCAGCAGCACATTCAGCAGCGAGGGGCGAAGGTCCTGCTCCTCGTCCTTGTGCTGAAGGCCTGGCGATGCCGGTGGAGTGCTGCGCGCAGGGTCGCTGTGATCCTGGCTTTGCGTTGAGTCGTAAGAGGCCTGCATTTCACGAACCTCCCGCAGTTTGCGGCTGGTGCCTGTGTGGTGATCCGCAGGCGGTTGAAAAAGGGTAGATTGCAATTTTAACTATGAATATTTGCAATCTGATAGTTATATTTGTTATCGCCGGGCGATGGCTGCCTGCGCAATGCACCGCCGCCGCAGGCACGGCGCTTGCGGGCTACCCGGGCATAATCGTCGGCCTATGAGCGGCAACACCTTCGGCACCCTATTCACTGTCACCAACTTCGGCGAATCGCATGGCCCTGCCATAGGCTGCGTCATCGACGGCTGTCCGCCCGGCATGGCGCTGAACGAAGCGGATATCCAGCAAGAACTGGATCGCCGCCGCCCCGGCACCAGCAAGTTCGTGACCCAGCGCAACGAGCCCGATGCGGTGGAAATCCTCTCGGGCGTCTACGAAGGCCGCACCACGGGCACGCCGATCGCGCTGCTGATCCGCAATACCGACCAGCGCAGCAAGGACTACTCCAACATTGCGCAGAGCTTTCGTCCCGGCCATGCCGACTACACCTACTTCCAGAAATACGGCATCCGTGATCCGCGCGGCGGCGGCCGTTCCTCGGCACGGCTGACGGCCCCCACGGTGGCCGCTGGTGCCGTGGCCAGGAAGTGGCTCAAGGAAAAGTTCGGCACCGAGTTCCGCGCCTGCATGACCCAGGTGGGCGAGCTGTCGCTGCCCTTCGAGAGCTGGGAGCATGTGCGCAACAACCCCTTCTTTGCGCCGGTGGCCGATGTGTCCCAATACGAGGAATACATGGATGCGCTGCGCAAGTCGGGCGACTCCTGCGGCGCGGCGCTGCGCGTGCAGGCCAGCGGCATGCCGGTGGGCCTGGGCCAGCCGCTGTATGACCGCCTGGATGCCGACGTCGCCTACGCCATGATGGGCCTGAACGCGGTCAAGGCCGTGGAGATCGGTGCCGGCTTCGACAGCGTGGTCCAGCGCGGCACCACGCACGGCGACTCGCTGAGTCCCGAAGGCTTTCGCAGCAACAACGCCGGTGGCATCGTCGGCGGCATCAGCACGGGTCAGGATCTGGAAGTGCGCATAGGCATCAAGCCCACCAGTTCCATCATCACGCCGCGCGAATCCATCGACGTGCAGGGCCAGAGCACCGAGGTCATCACCAAGGGTCGCCACGACCCCTGCGTCGGCATCCGCGCAGCGCCCATCGCCGAGGCGCTGCTGGCCCTGGTGGTGATGGACCATGCGCTGCGCCACCGCGCACAGTGCGGTGACGTGGATTCGGGCCTGGCTCCCATCCCTGCCGCCGCGCCCTGAAAGCACTGCCAGGCCACCAAAGAAAAAGCCGCCCAAGGGCGGCTTTCTTGCGTCCTGCCGGCCTGATCAGCCGGGATTGCGCACCTCATCCATGACGTTCTTGAAATCGTCCACATCCTCGAAGCTGCGGTAGACGCTGGCGTAGCGGATGTAGCCGACCTTGTCGAGCAGCTTGAGCTCGCGCATCACCATCTCGCCCAGGCGGCTGGAGAGCACTTCGCGCTCGCCCAGGTTGCGCAGCCGCTCCTCGATGCGCTCGATGGCGGCATCGATCTGCTCTGTGCTCACGGGGCGCTTGCGCAGCGCGATCTTGAACGAGCCCAGCAGCTTGGCGCGCTCGTACTCGATGCGCCGCCCGTCCTTCTTGACGATGGCGGGAAAGCTGACCTCGGGCCGCTCGTAGGTGGTGAAGCGCTTGTCGCAGCCGCCGCACTGGCGGCGGCGGCGGATGAAGCCCCCATCCTCGGCCTCACGGGTCTCCACGACCTGGGTGTCCGGATGGCTGCAGAACGGGCACTTCATGGCAGGCCTCTATGCGTGCAACTCAGGCGCCGTAGACCGGGAAGCGGGCCGTCAGCTCGGCCACCTGGGCGCGCACGCGGGCCAGGTTGGCTTCGTCGGCGGGGTTCTCCAGCACGTCGGCCAGCAGGTTGGCTGTCAGGCGGGCTTCCTCTTCCTTGAAGCCGCGCGTGGTCATGGCGGGCGTGCCCACGCGGATGCCGCTGGTCACCATCGGCTTTTCGGGATCGTTGGGGATGGAGTTCTTGTTGATCGTCATGTGGGCGGCGCCCAGCGCGGCTTCGGCCGCCTTGCCGGTGATGCCCTTGGCGCGCAGGTCCACCAGCATGACGTGGCTTTCCGTGCGGCCGGAGACGATGCGCAGACCGCGTGCCGTCAGCGTTTCCGCGACAACCTTGGCGTTCTTCACGACCTGTTCCTGGTAGGTCTTGAACTCGGGCGACAGCGCTTCCTTGAAGGCCACGGCCTTGCCGGCAATGACATGCATCAGCGGGCCGCCTTGCAGGCCGGGGAAGATGGCGCTGTTGATGGCCTTCTCGTGCTCGGCCTTCATCAGGATCACGCCGCCGCGCGGGCCGCGCAGGCTCTTGTGCGTGGTGGTGGTGACCACGTCGGCATGGGGCACGGGGTTGGGGTACACGCCTGCGGCGATCAGGCCGGCATAGTGGGCCATGTCCACCCAGAAGATGGCGCCGACTTCCCGGGCGATCTTGGCGAAGCGCTCGAAGTCGATGGCCAGGGCGTAGGCAGATGCGCCGGCCACGATGATGCGGGGCTTGTGCTCGCGCGCCAGCGCTTCCATCTTGTCGTAGTCGATGGCTTCTTCGGCGTTCAGGCCGTAGGAGACCACGTTGAACCACTTGCCCGACATGTTCAGCGGCATGCCGTGCGTCAGGTGACCGCCTTCGGCCAGGCTCATGCCCATGATGGTGTCGCCGGGCTTGGCAAAGGCCATCAGCACGGCCTGGTTGGCCTGGGAGCCGGAGTTGGGCTGCACGTTGGCAGCTTCGGCGCCGAACAGCTTCTTGACGCGGTCGATGGCGAGCTGCTCGACCACATCGACGTTCTCGCAGCCGCCGTAGTAGCGCTTGCCCGGATAGCCTTCGGCGTACTTGTTGGTGAGCTGGGAGCCCTGGGCTTCCATCACGGCAGGCGAGCAATAGTTCTCGCTGGCGATCAGCTCGATATGTTCTTGTTGACGCAGGTTCTCGGCCTGGATGGCGGCAAAGACTTCGGCGTCGACCTTCTCGACGGTATTGGTGCGTTGAAACATGGCAGTCCTGTGAACTTGAAATTCCCTTGAGGCCAAGGGCTGCCCAGGCGAACGGCGGAACACTCCAGATCCCGCGTGCGCATGGAGGCTGGGCGGTACGCTCCCCGGTGGTTCACAGAAGGTGGTCCTTCTCGGGCCTTCTGCTGGTTTCCACGTCAGCGGCAGCGGTGCGTGAAGCGGCTGCGCCTATCGCCAGTTGCGTACCCCGCTAGTGTAGCTGAGCCGGTGGCGCCGAAGACCTGGCAGGGGCGTTGCAGAAGGCGTTTGCGTGAGCCAACTGCAGTTGGATCGGGCATGAAAAAAGCTGGCCTTGGCCAGCTGTGCGTTCACTATGCCGGGAAGTAGGCTACAGCGCCGGCTCCTGGGACTGAAGGGCCACCTGCTCGGAGCGGGCAGAGGTGTTGCTCGAGCTGACCGGCACGGCTGCAGGCGCAGCCGATGCTGCCGGGCCCGAGGCCTCGGCCACGGGGGTGGCCGGCTTGGTGGAGGCGATCTGTACGGCCTGCCGGGGCTGATCGACCTTGGCGGTCATCAAAGGCACGGCACGCAGGCCGGCGGCCATGCGCAGGCGCTGATGCTCGGCCAGCACCTTGGCGGCGTAGCCACCGTCGGTGGGCAGGTTGGCCGCGCCCACGTAGTAGCGCAGGCCTCCTTCGATGGAGCCGGCGCGCTCGATGCATTCTTTGAGCACGCGCACGCCCACGCGCAGATTGCTGACCGGGTCGAAGGCAGCATTCTGGCCACCGAAGTTCTCATACTTGTCGGTATGCACCGTGGTCATCACCTGCATCAGGCCCTGCGCGCCGACAGCGCTTTGCGCAAACGGGTTGAAGCTGGACTCGATGGCCATGATGGCCAGGATCAGCGTCGGGTCCAGGCGGTTGACCTTGCCCAGGTCATAGGCCTCGCTGACCAGTGCCGCGATGGGCTCGGGCGCCACGCGGTACTTCTTGCTGAGCCAGAAGGCCACGGCCGCCTGCTCCTTGGGCAGGTTCTTGGGGTTGGTCGCCGTCGCCCGATCGCTGGCAGCGAGTTCGACGGGAACACCCAGTTCGGCCATCTGGCGAGCGGTCAGCCAGGAGCGCAGCTGGCTCTCTCCGGCATCGCGCAGGTCAGGACGGGCGAACAAGGTGATGGCCATGAAGGCCACAGCAAGGCCCAGCAGGGCGAAGCTGTTGTGGATGATGGCAAGAAAACCGTTGGCCACATCGATGGCGAACGTTCGCGCGGCGGCGAAAAATTTTCCTGACGCTGGCATAGCTTTTTCCTTTCTAGGGGCACCAACCCGAAACGGCCTTCGCCGAAGCGAAGGCCGGTGAGGCTGACACCCTGGATTGGGTGCTGCGGATCCGGGAGGCTGGCGCTTGGTGCGCCATTGCGTTGTAGGCCTGCGGGATCTGCTCAGTCGTGAGGCAGCAGAAACAAAAAACGCTCTATTCGAGCGCTGGCGGATTCTAGGAGTTCACCAAATACACGGTCAACACTATGAAATCAACTTTTTAGATCAATGAATAATAACAAACCATGGATGCAAACACAGTTTTGAGGTCTTGAAGAGCGGGTGGCGTGCTACCGATGTACGCCGCTTCCGCCGTTTTCAGAGTGCGTCATGAAATTGCAATGAAATGCAAAAGCACTGGCAGGCCGACCCTGCGTCCTTCTATATTGGAGGCGACTGCTCCTGCAGTCGTCTCGCCAAGGTGGAAGACAGGTAAAAGTGGTGTTCGATAGTGCGGACACCGTGGTTCAAGTCTTCTTCCGCGGCCTTCCTGGAAGCAATCTCTTGCTTCCAAGCAGCAAGGACCATCCTCTCCTTGACTGCGGAAAACGGTCGGGACTTGTGCCCGCCGTAAAGCCCGGAAGCCGGTTCACGGCTTCCGGGCTTTGTCGTTCAAGGATGGCCGCAACGTCAAGAAATGTGCCGTGGTGCGGGCCCAGCCGTTGCTGCCGCCCCAATTTCTGGTGCAATGCAGCCGTTGCCCTGTCCTGTGTCCCAGGATGGGGCTGTACTAGTTACCAGAGCCCCATGCAATCTCTCTTCAAGCACCGCTGGCTGCGCAGGCTGGCCATCGCCCTTGTGGCGTTCCTTTTGCTGTGGCTGCTGCTGTGGGCGCTGGTGCCCGTTGTGGCCAAGAGTCAACTGGAAAAGCAGGCATCGGCCAAGCTGGGCCGTCAGGTCCGTGTGGGTGCAGTGGAGTTCCGGCCCTGGTCGCTGGAGCTGACCCTGCGGGACCTGAGCATTGCCAGGAGCCAGGCGGAAGGCGCGGCGCCGGAGTCGGTGCCATCTGCATCTTCGTCCCCCCAGCTTCAGATCGACCGCATCTATGTCAATGCCAGTATCCAGTCGCTGTTTCGGCTGGCGCCGGTGCTGGATGCCATCGAGGTCGATGCGCCGGTGCTGCGCCTGACCCAGCAGAGCCTGGGGCATTTCGATGTGGACGATGTGCTGGCCAGGCTGGCCGAACCCGGCGACACGCCGCCCTCCAAACCAGTGGGCTTTGCGCTGTACAACATTGCGCTGCGCGACGGCCGCGTGGAATTGCAGGACGAGGTCCAGCAGCGCCAGCACATGCTCGAGCAGTTGCAGCTGCGCCTGCCCTTCATCAGCAACCTGGAGTCCAAGCGCGAGATCAAGGTGCTCCCGCACCTGTCCTTTGCGCTCAACGGCAGCCGGTTTGAATCCAGCGCCCAGAGCACGCCCTTCACCGAGCAGCGCCAGACCGCTGTCGATCTGAGCTGGCAGGGCGTGGACCTGACACCTTATTTGGGCTATGTGCCCGTCACCGCTCCTGTCAAGCCGCGTTCCGGCGTGCTGGATGCCAACCTGCACATCTCCTTTGAGCAGGCCGAGCAGGCCGTGGTCCGCATCACTGGGGAGGTCAGCCTGTCCGGCGCCGAGCTGCACGACCGCGAGGGCGCCCCACTGCTGCGCTTCGAGCGCCTGGCCGCCGTGCTCAAGAACGTGCAGCCGCTGCAGTCGGTTGCGGAGCTGGAGTCCGTGCAGTGGAGCGCTCCCGAGATTTTTGCGGCCCGCGATGCGCAAGGCCGCATCAATTGGACGGCGATGGGGGGTGCTTCCTCCCCGGATGCCAGGCCGGCAGCGGAAAAGCCTGCCCCCGACGCGCCCCAGCCGTGGAAGGTCAGCCTGGACAGGCTGTCCGTTGCCAATGCCACGGTGCACTGGCGCGATGCCGCTCCCGACGCTGGAAAGTCGGGCGCTGCGCTGCAGGCGCGCGAGCTGTCGTTGCAGGTGCGCGATATCCGCTGGCCCCTGGAGCAACCGCTGCAGCTTGCTGCCAGCATGCAGGTGCAGCCCGAATCGGCGGGGGAGGGGGCGAAACCTGCCGAGTTGCAGCTGCGCGGCGCCTTGACCGACAAGCAGGGCCAACTGGCCATCTCCGCGCGGCAATTGCCGCTGCAACTGGCAGCACCGTACCTGTCTGCCCATCTCAAACCCGAGCTGACGGGTCTGTTGAGCACCGACGCCGGCCTGGGCTGGAACGGCTCCGCCATGGTGGTTCAGGTGGCCGGGCTGGGCGTGGAGCAGTTGAGCCTCAAGGACAAGGCCGCGCCCGTCGATATCGCGCACCTGCAGCTGGAGCAGGTGCAGGTCAATCTGGCCAGCCAGCAGGTCTCCGTTGGCCGCCTGGCACTGCAAAAGCCCCAGCTGGCCGTGTTGCGCGATGCCCAGGGCCGGTGGATGTACGAGCAATGGCTGCCGCCCGCCTCCTCGGCACCCGCATCGCAGGACGCCGGCAAGGACAAGTCCCGGCCCTGGGGGCTGAAGCTGCAGGCGGTGGAGGTCGATGGCGGCGCCATTGCGCTGCGTGACGAAGCGCCCGTGCGCAACGCGGATTCGGCGCGCACCGTGTCGCTGGACCTGGGTTCACTGCGCCTTCGCATGGGCGCCATCGAGCCGCTGGCCGCCAAATCCGCGCCCACGCCGCTGGAGCTGTCCGCCCAGGTCGGCTCGGGCCGGCGTGTCCAGGCGGGCTCGCTGAGCCTGCGGGGGGATCTGGGGCTGGCGCCGCTGTCGCTTCAGGGCAAGTTGCAGGCGCGCAGCCTGCCGCTGCATGCGCTGGAGCCCTACTTTGCCGACATGCTCAATGTGGAGTTGGTGCGTGCCGACGGCAATTTCCTCGGACAACTGCGCTTTGTCAGCCAACCGGCCGGCCCCGAGTTGGCGGTGCAGGGGGATGTCGAGCTCGTGGATCTGCGCATGCGCTCCGCGCTGGCCTCTCCCGTGCAAGCGGCAGGCGAGGCCGCAGGGCAGGGCGCGCCACGCACGGCGGCAGGCGCCGTGGCTGCCGTGCTCAGCGAGTCCACGGCCGACCGGGCCAAGGCCCAGTCGGTTGCCTTGGGACTCGGCCTGCGCGATGAACTCGTGGCCTGGAAGACGCTGGCCGTGCGCGGCCTGGACCTGCAGATGCAGCCTGCCCAGCCGCTGCGCCTGAGCGTGCGCGAGACGGCTCTCAGTGACTTCTTTGCGCGCGTCATCGTGCAGCGCAACGGGCGCATCAACCTGCAGGACATCGTCAAATCGGCGAAGTCCCAGCAGTCCCTGGAGCAGAACGCCGCGCCGGCCGCGGATGGCACGGCGGCTTCCGCCGAACCGGCGCCGCCGCAGGCTGCCTCCGGGCCTGCGCCCGTCATCAAGATCGGGCCGATTGCGCTGACGGGCGGCAGGGTCCAGTTCTCCGACTACTTCATCCAGCCCAACTACTCGGCCGACCTCAGCGAGCTGGCGGGGCGCCTGAGCGCCTTCTCGTCCGAGCAGCCTGCCAGCCAGCAGGCGCCGCAACTGGCGGATGTGGAACTGCGCGGCCGCGCCCAGGGCACGGCTTCGCTGGAGATCACCGGCCAGGTCAATCCGCTGGCCAAGCCGCTGGCCCTGGACATACGTGCCCAGATGCGCGACCTGGAACTGCCCCCGCTGTCGCCGTACTCCATCAAGTACGCGGGCCACGGGATCGAGCGCGGCAAGCTCAGCATGGACGTCAACTACAAGATCGAGCCCGATGGCCAGCTCACGGCGCGCAACAAGCTGGTGCTGCATCAGCTCACCTTCGGCGAAGCCGTCGAAGGCGCGCCCGCCTCGCTGCCCGTGCGCTTGGCGGTGGCGCTGTTGGCTGACCGCAACGGAGTCATCGACCTGGACCTGCCGGTCAGCGGCTCGATCAACGACCCGCAATTCAGGCTGGCGCCGGTCATCTTCAAGATCATTGGCAACCTGATCATGAAGGCCATCACCTCGCCTTTCTCGCTGCTGTCGGGCGCTTTTGGGGGCGGCAGCGAATCGGGCGTGGTGGCCTTTGCGCCGGGGCGTGCCCAGATTGACGGCAAGGCCCGCGAGAGCCTGGACAAGGTGGCTGCCTCCCTCAAGGATCGCCCGGCCCTCAAGCTCACCGTGATCGGCGAGGCGCGCGAGGCGCAGGACAAAGAGGCCTGGAAGCAGGCGGAGCTCGATCGCCTGCTGCTCGCCCAGAAACGCCGCCAGGTGCTGCGCGACGGCAAGTCGGCAGAGTCCGTGACCGAGTTGCCCGCCTCCGAAGTGCCGGCCTTGACCAAGGTGCTGTACAGTCGCGCCGACTTTGCCAAGCCGCGCAATGTCATCGGCATGGCCAAGGACCTGCCCACCGACCAGATGCGCAGTCTGCTGCTGGAGCAGATTGCCGTGCCCGACGATGCCATGCGCGAACTGGCGCTGGCCCGCGCCGTGGCCGTGCGCGACTACCTTGCCCAGCAGCAGTTGCCGCTTGAGCGCCTGTTTCTGGGGGCTCCAAAACTGGACTCCGACGACCAGGAATGGAGTCCGCGCGCCCAGCTCAGCCTGTCCACGCAGTAGCCCGGTTTTGGCTCCGCTTCAAATAACGGCGAGAATATGGTTTTCCCGGTCCGGCTAGCATGCCCGCATGCGGCCTGGCCGGCCGCGTCTGGCGGCCCGCGGCAGCCAGACATTCAACGATTGATTCATGTCTTCTCTTTCCCCCCGCAGCACCATGTCCGATGCACCTGAAGTGAGCCCTGCTTCTGCCAAGAATCCCGAACAACACCCCTTGGATGTGCTCACGGGCGGTGCCTTCTCCGCCGAAACCTCGGGTGATCGCGCCGCGCGCATCCGCGACTGGCTGGCAACCCAGCCTTCGGTCGAGCAATTGCAGGACGTCCTCAAGGAACTGAGCGCGCGCGACAAGGGCGCGGCCCGTGCCGTGCGTGAGCGCCTGGACGAGATCCGCCGCACCAAGGACCAGGAAAAGATCGCAGTGGAGTGGGCTGAAAAGGCCCAGGCGCTGCTGGTCGCATCGCCCTTCAATGCCGCCGACGCCATCGCCTGGCAGCGCGACGCCGCCAAGGCGGGTGCCCCGCTGTCGCGTGAACCTCTGTCGCAGCACAAGGCCCAGCTGGCCGAGCGTGTCAAGGCCATCGAGGAGCTGCAGCACCGCGTGCAGGTCCAGCGCGAAGTGGCCGTTTTGCTGGCCCAGCGCATCGAGGTCCTGTCCACCAAGCCCTGGCGCGATGCCCAGGCTGTGCTCGACAACCTGCGCGCCGACGTGGCCCGTTGGCAGGAGCAGGCCGGCGAACTGACTGGCGATGACAACTGGGCCAGCGTGGACGGACGTTTCCCGCCCCAGCTGGAAGCCGCCAGCGCACAGCTGATCCTGGTCTGGGATGCCTTCCAGTCTGCACTGGCGCTGACCGAAGCTGCCGCCGCCGACGAAGCCGCTCCGCTGCCCACCGTGCCCGTGTGGGCCGATGAGCTGCGCGTGGCACGTGGCCTGCCTCCCGAGGCAGCGGCTGCCGAGCCGTCCAAGCCGGCTCCCGCTGCCCGCAGCGCAGCCCAGCCCAAGGCGAAGACATCGCCTGAGCAAGTGGCTGCCGCCAGCAGTGCACTGACCCAGGCGCTGGAGCAGCTCCAGGCCGAGACGGCTGCCGGCGAAAGCAAGGCCGGTTCCGCCGCCGTGCAGGCCGTGCGCGCCGCCATCAAGGCCCATGGCCGCCTGGTGGACGATGCACTGGTCACCAAGGTGCATGAGGCCCTTCTGGCAGCTGGCGAGTCCGAAGGCTGGCCGCGCCAGAACGCCGACAAGCTGCGCGAGGAACTGGTTGCCAAGGCCGAAGCCCTGCTGAACCGCCCTGAAGGCCAGGCGCTGGGTGGCCGCAAGATCCAGGAATCGTTGCGCAGCCTGCGCGAGCAATGGAAGCTGGCCGACCAGGGCAGCGCAGCCAACCACGCACTGTGGAAGAAGTTTGACGAAGCCTGCAACACGGCCCACAAGGTGGTCGAGTCCTGGCACGACAAGCTGCGCACCGAAACTACCCAGTCCAAGGCACAGCGCCTGGCGCTGATCGAAGAGATCAAGGCCTGGGCAGCACAGCAGTCCGCCAGCGAAGATCTCAAGGGCGCGGCGCGCGCACTGCGCCAGTTCGCTGAACGTTGGCGTGAAAGCGGCCACATCGGCGAGAAGCTGTTTGCCGAACTGCAACCCCAGTTCAAGCAGGCCATGGCCCTGGCCGAGGCTCCGTTGCATGCCGCGCAAAAGGCCAGCCTGCAGCGTCGCCACGCCATGATCGACGAAGCCACGGCGCTGGGCGCTGCGCCCAACCTGCGCATCGACGCCGTCAAGGCCCTGCAGCAGCGCTGGCAGGCCGAGGCGCAGGCCGTGCCTCTGGACCGCAAGCACGAGCAAAAGCTCTGGGATGCCTTCCGCAAGCCACTGGACGAAGCCTTCAACCGCAAGGGCACCGAGCGGGGCCCCCGTGCCGCAGCCGTGGCGCTCAGCGACCATGATCGCCGCGTGCTGGAAGCGTCTCAGGCCGTGGAAGCTGCCAACACCTCGGGTGACGTGCAGCAAATCCGCGCTGCGGTGGAGGCCCTGGAGCAAGCGCTGCGTGGCCGTGCCGATGCTTCCGTGAATGCGGCCCAGCCAGCACAGGAACCTGCCGCTGCTGCTGCTGGTTCGGAAGAATCCGAAGCCAAGCCGGTGCCGGTGCGCCCCGTGGTTGCCGTGCGCGGCGACGATCGTCCTGGCATGAAGAAGGAAGAGGGCGGTGCACGCGCTGCCCGTCCTGGCGACCGTCGCGATGGTGGCCGTGGCCGCGACGGCCGGGATGGCCGAGACAGCCGCGACAGTGGCCGCTTCAGCCGCGAGCCGCGCGAAGAGCGCGGACCGCGCCTGGCGGATCCCGCCTTCCGCGCCCAGCGTGAAGCCATGGAACATGCCCAGGACGCCCTGCGCAAGCTCGCGGCCCAGGCCCATGGTGAGGCACTGACCCAGTTGATGGCGGCGTGGGAGTCGCGTGATGCTGCCCAGATGCCGGCTGCCCAGCAGCTTGGCGGCCGTGTGTCTGCACAAGTGCGCAGTGCCTGGTCGCAGGCCTTGGGCCAGGCTCCCAAGGGAGACGCGGGCGAAGCCCTGCTGCGCCTTGAAATGGCCGCCGACGTTCCCACGCCTGCGGAACATCTGAGCGCCCGCCGAGCCCTGCAGCTGCAGCTGCTGACGCGCCGCAACGATCCTGCTCCGCAGGAAACCTGGGGCAACGATGCCGCCCGGGTGCTGGCATCGCCGCGCGATGATGCCAGCGCGCGCCGTCTGCAGAACGTGCTCAAGCAACTGCTGCGCAAGTGATGCGTGGGAGGTGATCCTCTCATCCAGGAAGGGAGCCGCTGGCTCCCTTTTTTTTGCGCCATGGATGCGGCCTTCTGGGGTCGATGCGTCTGCAGCGCCCAAGAAAAAAGGCCGTTGCATGTGCAACGGCCTTTTCATGTTTGGTGCCCAGGAGAGGACTCGAACCTCCA
>NZ_JACVUR010000019.1:0-100985 GCF_016516495.1 Delftia sp. S65 | reverse complement strand
TTCCCAAGCACCGGCTTGCGTGGAGATGTCCACCTTGTCTATGCCCTTGCCTTCAGCGGCGGTCGTTGCCGTAATCGCGCCCACCGTGGCGCCAGTGATGGTGACAGCCACGCCGGAGGCATCGCCAGCGGCATCCGCTTCGGCACGGAATTGAATGGTGTTGCCGTCATCGCTGAGGAAGGCCGTCACGCCGGTGTCGGCCGTCTTGGCATTGATGGCGGCGATCACTTTGCCCACGGTTTCTTTGTCCGTGGAGTTGGCATCGGTGGCCACTGCGGTGAAGGTGCTGCTGCCAAGCTTTCCGGTCACGGTGACCGAGACATCGGCTGCAGTCGCTGAAATGCCAGTGATGGCGGCAGTGCCGGAGGCGTATGAGGAATTCCCCAGGTCGGCCACCTTCATGTTGGCCAGCGCGCCCACCGTGATGTTGTCGCCCGCATTCGCACCCACCTGGAACACGCCCCCAGAGAAGCTGCCTTCCAGCAGTTTCTGGCCGTTGAACGTGGTGGTCTTGGCCACACGGTCCACTTCGTCACGCAGCTGCACCAGCTCGGACTGCAGCGCTTCACGATCGCTCTTGCTGTTAGTGGCGTTGGAGGCCTGAACAGACAGCTCGCGCATGCGCTGCAGCATGTCGCCCACCTTGCCCAGTGCGCCTTCAGCCGTCTGCGCCAGAGAAATCCCATCATTGGCATTGCGCGAGGCCACCGCCAGACCACGCACCTGAGTGCTCATACGCTCGGAGATGGCCAGGCCGGCTGCATCGTCCTTGGCGCTGTTGACTCGCAGGCCCGAGGACAGACGCTGCATGGACGTGGCCAGCGAGCTGCCGGACAGGCCCAGGTTGCGCTGCGCGTTGATCGAGACGACGTTGGTGTTGATGGTCATTGCCATGATCGGGTCCTTTGGAACTGACGGTAAGGATGAAGAATTTGCTTGGTTTGCCGGGGCTTGCGGCCGTGTCTATGTGCACTGCTGCCAGCTTTGTCGCCTGCAGGCCTGCCCCGTACAAAGCTGTTATCGGGCCGCGTCAGGAGTTCTTTAGGGCTTTTGTGGGCCTTGCTTGTGTTGGCAAGGGCAGGCATGGGCCGAACAGGGCTTCGGCACACGCCGGAAGCCTGGGAATAAGGGGCAAAACGCACGCTTATCTGCGATATGAGCGAAGGCCCCTCGTTGAAAAATAGCCCATCGCTAGCGTTGCCTGTCGCTCATCCGTGCTCATGGTTTCTGTAGCGATGCGATGCAACCTGCCTTTTCTGAAGGAAAAACAGCAATGGCCGCCACTATCAATACGAATCTTGCTTCGATCAACGCACAGCGCAACCTGGCCCTCTCGGGCAGTTCGCTGAATACCACCATGCAGCGCCTGTCTTCGGGCCTGCGTGTCAACAGCGCCAAGGACGACGCAGCCGGCCTGGCCATCTCGGAGCGCATGAATACGCAGGTACGAGGCCTGACCGTGGCCGCACGCAATGCCAACGACGGCATCTCGCTGGCGCAGACGGCCGAAGGCGCACTGGGCAAGGTAGGCGACATGCTGCAGCGCATGCGTGAATTGGCTGTGCAAGCCTCGAACGCCACCAACAGCAAAAGCGACCGAGAGGCATTGCAGGCCGAAGTCAGCCAGCTGTCCGCGGAAATCGACCGAGTGGCCAAGCAGACAAACTTCAACGGTCGAAAAATTCTGGACGGTAGCTTTGCCGGTGCGGTATTCCAGGTCGGGGCCAACTCTGGCGACAACGTGACACTGGGCGCCTTGGCAGACACACGCTCTTCCCAACTGTCGTCGGTGTCGTTCGCCTCCTCTTCTGCCGCGGCAGTCAGTACCACCAACACCACGGCCAACACCACGCTTTCGGACTATGACGACGCGATTGCCGCTGGCACTCTATCCGTCACCGTAGGCACGACACCCAACGCCACCGTGGTGCCGTTGGAGAAGATCGACCCTGCCAGCAACCGCCAGGAACGCCTGGGCCAGATCGTGACGGCCATCAACAACAAGTCTGCCGACACTGGCGTCACGGCCTATCTGACCAAGATAGATGGCACCGAAAACTACAAAGTGGAAATCATGTCTGGCAAGCTCGACGCCAATGGTCAACCCGTGGCAGTGGAGTTTGGCGGCTTTACTGCGGAGCTGACGGGCGCGGCTACAGTCGACCTCAGCATTGCCGGCGGTACGGCTACCTCTTCCATCCTCGATGACAAGGGCATTGAAGACATCGACGTGACGACACAGGCAGGCGCCTGGGTCGCGCTCAAAAAGATCGACAGCGCTGTAGATCAGGTCAATAGCGCACGCGCCACCCTTGGCGCCATGCAGACGCGGTTTGAAAACGCGGTCAACAACATCGACATCCAGGTGGAAAACCTGTCTGCCGCCCGGGGCCGCATTGTGGATGCCGACTTTGCCAAGGAAACGGCGAACCTGAGCCGTACGCAGATCCTGCAGCAGGCTGGTACGGCCATGGTGGCCCAGGCCAACCAGCTGCCCCAGAACGTTCTGAAGCTTCTGCAGGGCTGATCTCAAGCAAGAGGCGGATCCGTAGTGCCAGCCTTACGGACCGCCGCAAATAGTCCATCCGTCGCCAAAATGCGGTCATGACCTCACGGCCCATGCGCCTGGGCTTACCCACACCATGGACGCCGCACAAAGAAAACCCTGCTATCTGGTCACGGCCATCGGCTCGCTCTCAGCCGCTGCGGTGATCGCGTCGCTTCGCGACATTCCCGGATGCTCGATCGTGGGCACCAACGCCAGCCCAGCCGCGTGGATTCATGCTTCTTGTCTAGTGGATGCATTCCATCAGGTGCCGCCTGCCTCGCTACGTGAAGCCTTTCTCGCTGCCTTGCTCCGCATATGCCGCGAGCATACCGTCACGCATATCCTCCCCCTGACCGATCCTGAAGTTGACGTCTTGTCGGACCTCGAGACGGTAATGGCCGCCGAGGGCGTCACCCTGTGCATCGCCCCACCCCATGCCATCAAGGCCTGCCGGGACAAATGGCTGGCATACCAGCAGTGCGTGCAGGCGGGTGATATTCCAGTGATTCCCACTTGGCTGCCTATGGATGCGGGAACAGATGCATTGCCTTTCCCGCTGATTGCAAAGCCACGCCTGGGCAGAAGCAGCGAAGGTCTCGTGCGGCTGGACGATGCCCGCGACCTTGAACATTTTCGAACCAAATACCAAGGCCAGCCCTACATCATTCAGCCACTTCTGGCGGGTAGGGTCTGCGTGGTGGATATCGTTCGCCAACGCTCGACAGGCAAGTGGGCCGCCGCCAGCCGAGTCGAGTTGCTGCGCACGTCAAACGGCGCAGGCACCACGGTACAGATGATGCCAGCCCCTCACTTGTGCGCGCTCGCCCAAAGAGTCGCAGAGCGCCTGGACACCAACGGCTGCATCAACATTGAATTTCTCTGGCCGGACGCATCCGGCAAAGAAAAAGAGCCTTCCGGGGATTCCTCGCTCCTCATGGATATCAATCCCCGATTCTCCGCCGGTGTAGGCTTTAGCAGAATGTTTGGCTATGACATGGTCAAAAACCATCTAGCCTGCTTTTCCTCTGACGCCCAGACTCTGGAGGAATTCCCTCCACCGCTGGACTCTCCGATCATCACCCGGCACTACGCAGCCACCATAAGCCGCTGAATCTCTCCTCTATGCAGCTGAAGAACCTTGACGAAACATCCACAGCATCTGCCTGGGATTCCAAGTGGTCCACGATTTTCGACCATTATCAAAAAGATCTCCGGCATGCACACTATATGCGTGCGTTGATGCACTCGGACGAGCGAAAAATCTTGGAAATGGCGGCAGGCAGTTTCCGTGACATGGCGGCGCTCCGGCGCGCCGGCATGGACTGCCATGGAATGGATTTTTCTGGAGAATCCATCGAACGCGCCAAGGCCAACTTTCCGGAGTTTAAAGAGAAAATACACCAGATGAGTGCATTTGAGATGCCGTTTGATAACCAATTCTTTGATGTCAGTTATCACAATGGATTTTGGGTACTTTTTTCTGATGAGAATATCAGGAAACTTGCCCAAGAACAAGCACGCATCACTGGAAAACGCATGTTTGCAACTGTTCACAATGCACACAACCGGCAATTCGTGGATTATTTCGATAGATTGAAAAAAGACGATCCACTTTATGATGTGCGATTCTTTCATGTGGAAGACATCACTGCATTGATGAGCGAGGTGTGTGATGATGTGCAGATTATTCCTGTAGGCAAAGGCAAGCGCCGCCATGAGGATTGGCTGATCAAGATGGGCATTACCCACCCCCTTCTCCTTCGGAGTTACTTGAAGATTTCAGGAATGCAATACCTGAACAGTAGCGAACGTCTGCTTTGTGTAGGCACACCCAGGCACGCTGCCTAAATCACACGGTTTACGTCCAATTCTTGCCAGGTCTTGATGGCCTTTGCATATAGCCAGCAGGCAACCATCCATGAATCGCATGAACCCATCCCACCCCTGCCCCTCCGCAGCACCGTACAACGCAATGTATGCCGCAGGAGCAATGCACCAATATTACCGCGACACGCTGAGCCAAGATTTCAGCTTCCCGGCCATAGGAGGCATATCCAAGGACGTTATCATGCATCTGGTCCAGACCGGCTCATGTGATGTCACCCGCTTGCTGGATCATTTACTGAGCACTCCCTCAGGCTTGGAGGAAAATCAGGACAAGGCGCTGAAAATGCTGCTGGTGCTGATCTGCCAAGCCAATATGGCCCTTGACAAAAACAACAACGGCATACAGCAAAAGTTCCCACCGTCCTACGCCAAGGCGCTATGTACAAGGTATTCAAGCAATTGGATTTCAGCAAGTACCGTCCATCCGCAATAAATATCGAGGTTGTCAACCTCGAAGCGGAGGAATTCGATTTACTTCAATCGGAGCTGCTCAATCAGGGATACGTCTTTTACCGCTATGAAATGGACATGATCGCGGTGCACACAAGCTTGTACAAACAGGCGCAAAAGGAAGCCTGAACCATGAGATGCAGGCAAGGCATCAGCCTGCATCCAAAAGAATACGGCAGAACGAGCGGGGGCCAGTTTGGCCCTCGTCTGCCCACTTGAGACACCCTAGTGCGTGTTATGCACTTCCACGTGTCCGAGAAAGCCGCAAAAGGGTCCGGAACGAGGCGTAGCACGCATGTCGCGCGGTATCACATGACTCGACCAGGCTGAGCCAGAGAGACAGATGCCAAACTCTGAACTCCCTGAGTTGCATGGCTTACGGATGCTGGCGTAAAAATACTGCCAACCACCTCCTCGACCCTCGCAAATTGTTCTTGCGTCATGCCCAGAAAAAAAGGCAGGCCTATCAGGGTCTGAGAAATAGCCAAGGCATTTGGCGAAGGCAATGTATGGCAGCGCTGCTGCAACGCCGGCATATGCTGCAGCAAGGGTTGATACCAGCGACGCGTGGTGATACGGGCCTCCAGACAGAGGCGCTCGAGTTGAGTGCGCATAGCTTCTTGCGGGAGACGCACGCAAAGCGAAGTGGGTGCGAGCAAGGGTCCACCTGATCCCTGGGTCTGCCAACGTAGTTGGCCTCCACTGGCCATATCCAGTGCGGCCATGATGTCCGTCATCAGAGCCCGCCTTGAGGCTGCCTGCCCACTCCACGTCTGTAGCGAAGCCAAACCTATGGCTGCATGGTATTCACTCATCTTTGCGTTGGAGCCGCAAAGGGTCAACGCCCCAATAGGCACGTTGGAGCCCGAATCAAGATTGATGCCGAAATTCGAAAGCTGGCGCACACGTTTGGCCAAGCCTGGCTTGGTGGAGACGATCAAGCCACCCTCGCCAGCGGGCAGGCTCTTGGTGGTGTGCAGGCTGAACACCAAGGTGCCCTGTGCTCCGTTCAATTGCTGGCTGCCGAAAGCTGCGGCCGCATCGACGACCACAGGCAGCCCAGTCGTCTGTTCGAAATACTGCCATTCAGCCATGTCATGCGGCATGCCGAAGGCCGCCACCGGGAGCACTGCGTCCACATGTGTCTGCGCGCAGGCTTGCCGGGCCAGGCTGGGAGTAAGCATCCAGCTGTCTGCGTCCACGTCAGACAGCACGGGCACATGGCCCGCACGCAACACAGCCGTGGCGGTGGCGACGAAGGTAAAGGCCGGCAGCAGCACCCGCGACCCCGGCGGCAGATCAAGCGCCTGCAGCACCAGTTCAAGGCCCAGCGTGGCATTGGCCACCGTGGTCGCCTGGGCCGTTGCAACTCCCAAGTGGCCGGCCAACTCGAACTCCAAGGCCTGCACCAAGGGACCGAAATTGGAGTATTGCCGTGCCGCATGCATGCGCTCCAGCCACGGAAGCATCATTTGCGGGCTGGGAAGCTCAGGACGCAGAAGGGGTACCCAATCGTTCAAGCCGGTAGCGGACATGGTCATCACTCCTTTTCGATTTCCTGCACCAGGGCGTCAAGATCGACGTCCACGCTCAAGGAATTGCGGTCTCCACGCAGCCAGTTAAGCCACATGAGGCGGAACGCCTTTTCCAGATCAGCCGTCCGCGAGGCATAGTCCATGTAGCCGCAGCCGCGCATCTGTTCACGAATGGTCTTGCGCATCGCCTGCAGGCGCTGCGGGTCATCCATGAGAGCCAGCGCCGCCTGAACATAAGCTTCGTTGTCCTTGACAATCTCGCCCCCTGCACCGACTACCTGCAATGTCCTTGCACCAGAAGCATCGACACCTCGCTGGGCATCTATGGTGACGATGGGCAGCCCCATCCACAATGCATGCAAGGCCGTGGTCCCTGCGGAAATGGGGGCGGTGTCCAGCATGATGTCGGCAATATGTCCCAGCTCCATGAATTGGTTCAACGGCTGCTGGTGAAGCACAGACACCCTCTCCAGCGGCATTCCTGCCGCCTCCACGCGAGGCTGCATGCCGGCCTGAGCTGCGTTGGCGTCAGACTCCTTGACCATGATGATCAGACGAGCGTCCTGGCGCATCTCGAGAATGCGCGCCCAAACGGCCAGTATCTCGTCTGTGATCTTTGCAGAATTGTTCAGCGAGATCAGCGTGGGATAGCCGTTGCGCAGCATCGGTGGCAGCTCGCATAGGGGGGCATAGGCAGGAGGTGCGTAGCTGGACGAATAGCGCAGCTGGAACAGTTTCTCCGCATAGAAAGAGGATTGGCTCGCTGGGACCATGTCCGGAGAAACCAGCCGGTAGTCCATGGCCTTCATGCCCAGCGTCTGCAGGTATCCCAGCCATGTCACCTGCACCGGCGCCGCGCGTCGGGCGAAGACACCAAGGCGATGTCCATGGGTGTACCCAGACAGATCCACCAGCACATCAATACCGTCGGCGCAGATCCGTTTGTGCAATGCCTCGTCCGACAGCTCCATCACATCCTCCCAATGGGGCACCAAGGCACGCAGCTGCGGCGTGAAATGGTCCCAAGGGCCGTTGTAATAGACGTGAATGTCAAAATTCTCGTGGTCGTGATTGCGCAGCACGGGCAGCATGAAAAATGCCACCGAATGCTCCCGGAAGTCGGCGGTCACATAACCGATCTTCAGCTTCTTGCGAGGGCTACGGTCACGCAGCGGCAAAGGCCGGGCCTGCCGCGTAAGTGGGTCGGCAAAGCGTCGACCCCAGTCGCGGGCTACTTCCAAAGCCTTCATGGGATCCCGTCCGGTATGGGAGTGCAAGTAGGCCCGCATCATCCACTGCGGGCTCGTGCTGCTAGTTTTGACCACCTTGTCGATCAAGTCGCAAGCCTCTTGCTGGCGACCCAGACTGAAAAGAGCCAGGGCAAGCAGCATCTTGGCCTGGTCTTCCTGGGGGTTCAGTTGTACGGCAGTCTCCAGCGCACCGATGGCAGGCTTCCAGTGGCCCATTCGCGTATAGGCAAGCCCTATGAACAGCCAGAGTTTGGAATTGCCCATATCTCTTGCCACACGCTGCATCAAGGCCGTCAGCGCCTGCACAAACTGATGGTCGTGGATCAGTTGGTGGATCTGAGGGAGATCGAGAAGCTCGTCCGACGCTTGCTCAGGGTTCTCGCTGGAAAGAATGGAGGACATAGATAGCTGGGAAAGGAGGTTTCAGAGCCTGAGATCTACAGTTGGCCAGTGCAACCGGGCCGGCCGGCATCTCTTAGCGGCACGGCCATTGGAGCATGGGGGCCCATAAATCAAGCCTGCGAATAAGCGGCCACGACACCCGCAATTCCCACCCTAGAACGAACGCATCAGACGTGTCCGTGACAAGCCTGCCCGCCGTCGCAGCCAGGCTTTTCCGCAAACTCCCCCTACATCCCCTCATCAAGCTGCCGATCTAACAAACAATCACCCGGCTTTTCTTCCCAACGACGCCACCGCGCGCGCTCACAATCCACTCCCATGCTTGTCATCATCGGATACATCGTCGCCTTCGGTTGCATCTTCGGCACCTATGTGCTGCACGGGGGCAACGTCCAGGTCATTCTCAAGGCCCTGCCCTTCGAGATGGTGACCATCGGCGGCGGCGCCATCGGCGCCTTCATCGTGTGCAACCAGCCCAAGGTGCTAAAGGCCACGGCCAAGGCCATCCCTGGCGTGATGAAGAGTTCGCGCTACACCAAGGCCCGCTTCATGGAGCTGATGGCCCTGCTGTACGAGATTCTGCAAAAGGCCCGCAAGGAGGGCCTGATGTCCATCGAAAGCGATGTGGAGGCACCCAACGAGTCGCCCATCTTCACCAAGTACCCCGAGCTGCTGGCCGACCACCATGTGGTGGAGTTCCTGACCGACTACCTGCGCATGATGGTGTCGGGCAACCTCAACTCCCACGAGATCGAGTCGCTGATGGACAGCGAGATCGAGGCGCATCACGCCGAAGCGCATGCCCCGGTCAATGCGTTGACCCGCCTGGCCGGCGCCCTGCCCGCCTTCGGGATCATTGCCGCCGTGCTGGGCGTGGTGAACACCATGGGCTCGGTGGGCCAGCCGCCTTCCGTGCTGGGCGGCATGATCGCCTCGGCCCTGGTCGGTACCTTCCTGGGCATTTTGCTGGCCTATGCGCTGGTGGAGCCCATGGCCGGCCTGGTGGAGCAACGCGCCCAGGATGCTGCCAAGGAACTGGAGTGCATCAAGACCACCTTGCTGGCCAGCATGCAGGGCTACAACCCCGCCACGGCCATCGAGTTCGGCCGCAAGGTACTGTTCTCCACCGAACGTCCCGGGTTCCTTGAACTGGAAACCCACGTCAAGGGCAAGAAGTAATCCTGCGTCCAGCAGCGTCAAGCCATGGCAGAGAAAAAGTTACAGCCGATCATCATCAAGCGCGTCAAGAAGACGGCGCATGCACCCCACGGCGGTGCCTGGAAGATCGCCTATGCCGACTTCGTGACCGCGATGATGGCCTTCTTCCTGCTGATGTGGCTGCTGGGCTCCACGGCCAAGGGCGAGCTGCAGGGCATTGCGGCGTATTTTTCCTCGCCGCTGAAGGTGGCGATGGCCGGCGGCGACGGTGCGGGCAACAGCTCCAGCGTGATTCCCGGCGGCGGCAACGACCTGGCCAAGGTGCACGGCCAGGTGCGGCGCTCGGAGGCGGCGGACAGCTCCAACCGGCGCACCAGCGTCGATGCGGGCCGCGCTGACCAGGCCCAGGTGGATTCCAACCGCATCAAGGCGCTCAAGGCCAAGGTGGACGCGATGATCACCAGCAATGCGCGCCTCAACGAATTCCGCTCGCAGATCCGCACCGACGTGACGCCCGACGGCCTGCAGATCCAGATCGTGGACGAGCAAAACCGCCCCATGTTCGACAGCGGCAGCGCCATGGTCAAACCCTACATGCGCGACATCCTGCGCGAAGTGGGCGCGGCCCTGGCGGGCGCGGAAAACCGCATCAGCCTGTCCGGCCATACCGATGCCGCCCCTTACGGCAATGCCGACCGCGGCTACAGCAACTGGGAGCTGTCCTCCGACCGTGCCAACGCCTCGCGCCGCGAGCTGGTGGCGGCCGGCATGCCGCTGAACCAGCTGGCCCGCATCACGGGCCTGGCCAGCAGCGACCTGCTGCTGCCCGATGATCCGCGTGCCCCGCAGAACCGGCGCATCACCATCACCGTGCTCACGCAGGAGGCTGAAAAGCGCCTGCTGGGCCACCGCGGACCTGTGACACGCAACGCCTTGCCGCCCTCATTGGCCGGCGGCAATGGCGGCACGGCGAATGCGGCCACCACCGAATCCGCAACCGGCGAGACCGCTGCGCAGCCCGCCGCCACCTTGCCTGCAGCTGCCCCGTCTGCGCCCGCGTCACCTGATCGTGTAACAAATTAAGGTTTGCGCCCGATGCTGCCGAAAAGCAGGAAAATTCCCACATTGCGCCAAGAAGGTTTCATATTGTTACCATCGCGGCGGATTCTTACCAGTACCGAGCACCTACCGACCGAAAGGGCCTCACGTGGCTAATGCCCTGCGTTTTTTGATCGTTGACGACTTCTCCACCATGCGGCGCATCGTGCGCAATCTGCTCAAGGAGAGCGGCTTTCCCGAAGCCGATGAAGCCGAAGACGGCGTCGTGGCACTGCACAAGCTGCGCAACAGCAAGTTTGATTTCGTGGTGACGGACATCAACATGCCCAACATGAACGGCTTCCAGCTGCTCACCGAAATCAAGCAGGACGACAAACTCAAGCACCTTCCCGTGCTGATGGTGACGGCCGAGGCACGCAAGGAGGACATCGTGGCAGCGGCCCAGGGCGGCGCGGCAGGCTACATCGTCAAGCCCTTCACCAAGGCCACGCTGGAAGAGAAAGTCAACCTGATCCTCAAAAAGCTGGGCCTGTAGGGCACGCGCCATGAGCAACCCGGATGTCCCCGACAGCGTCCACTACAAGGTGGGCGTTCTCACGCGCCAGCTGCATGACTCGCTCAACGAGCTGGGCTATGCGGACCGATTGCGCGGCAGCATGGGAGAGCTGCCGGACGCGCAAAGCCGCCTTTCCTACATTGCGCGGCTGACCGGAGAAGCCGCCGAGAAGGTTCTGAACCGCGTCGAATTGGCCAAGGTCCAGCAGGACCGGCTGGCCGAGCGTGTACGCGCCATGCGGGCACAGATGGTCGAGGACCCCGTGGCGGCCGTGGCCAAGGGCCGGGTGATGAACTTCCTGGAGGAAGTCGAGCAGGGCACGCAGCAGGCCGACGAGCACCTCACTGAGATCATGATGTCCCAGGACTTCCACGATCTCACGGGCCAGGTCATCGCCCGCGTGGTCTCGCTGGCCGCCGATCTGGAGGACCAGCTGGTGCAGTTGCTCATCCAGACCTCGCCCAACCCACAGCAGACGGCGCTGGAGCCCCTGGAAAAGCCCAAGGAGCACCTCGCCGGCCCCGTGGTCGATCCCGAGAAGACGCCCGACGTGGTGACTTCGCAGTCCCAGGTGGACGATCTCCTGGCCAGCCTGGGATTCTGATCACCGGGGGGCGCACGGCGCCTCCCCTCTCATTGCACGGCAGCCCCTTTCGCTTGGGCGCAAGGGGCTGACTGCCATCTTCGCGGCGCCCTTGCACCATGCGGCTGCCGTTCCTCCCTTTGTGCAGACAGCACATAAGCGCCGCTTGAGCCCCGCTTATCGGGGCTTCGCCTGCCTGGCTTGTTCCGACAATGACGCAAATCCTTCCGTCATTGCGCCATGGACTCCAGCCAAGACAAAAGCCTTCCCGCCACCGAACGCAAACTGCAGAAAACGCGTTCTGACGGCCAGGGTGCGCGCTCTCGGGACCTGTCGCACCTGGCCATCCTTGGCACGGGCGCGCTGATGATGCTGATGGGCGCCGAGCCCCTGATCCAGCACCTGCGCATGGCACTGGCCCAGCAGCTGGCCTTCGACGCGCACACGGCCAAGACGCCGGCCCTGATGATGGAGCGCATGCTGTCCATGGGCAGCCTGGGCCTGAAGATTTCCCTGGTCGTTGCCGCCGTGACCACGGGTGCGGCCCTGGTGTCGGGCATGCTGGCCGGCGGCTGGATCCTGAGCCTCAAGCCCATCCAACCGCAGTTCAACCGCCTCAATCCGCTGTCGGGCCTGACCAACCTGTTTTCCAAGCAGCAGATGGTGACCGTGGTGAAGATGGTGGTGATGACGGCCATCCTCTCCTTCGTGGCCTGGAAGTTCCTGAGCGGCCATCTCGCCGAGATCGCCGCCATCTCCTCCCAGCCCTCGGCCATGGCGCTGTCCATGACGGGGCAATGGCTGGCCAGCGGCGTCGCCCTGCTGCTGCTGGTGGTGTTCCTGATGGCCGTGATCGACGTGCCGCTGCAGGCCTACCTGTTCAAGTCGCGCCTGAAGATGAGCCACGAGGAAGTCAAGCAGGAGCACAAGGAATCCGACGGCAACCCGCAGATCAAGAGCAAGATCCGCCAGAAGCAGCGCGAGATCGCCGACCGCGCCAGCGTCAACGCCGTGCCGCGCGCCGACTTCGTGGTCACCAACCCCACGCACTACGCCGTGGCCCTGCGCTACGACGAAAAGACCATGGCCGCCCCGCAGGTCATCTCCAAGGGCACGGACCTGGTGGCGCTGAAGATCCGCGAAGTCGCGGGCGCCCACAAGATCCCGGTGCTCGAATCCCCCATGCTGGCGCGCGCCCTGTACGCGCACGCCGACCTGGACCAGGCCATTCCCGCCGCGCTGTACACGGCCGTGGCCCAGGTCCTGGCCTATGTCTACCGCCTGAAGGCCGCGTTGCGCGGCGAAGGCCCCATGCCTGGCGATCTCGGCGAACCCGTCGTGCCCGCCGAACTCGATCCGCACCAGGGCCGCCGCGCGCCAGGCGCCGCCGCGACCACTGAAGGTACTGCTCCATGACGACGAATCCGCTCCAATCCCTGCAATCGATGTGGTCGAGCGAGAACGCCAAGTTCGCTCAGGGCCTGATGGCGCCGCTGCTGGTGGTGGCCATCCTGGCGCTGATGGTGCTGCCCATTCCGCCGTGGCTGCTGGACACCTTCTTCACGCTGAACATCGCCGTGGCGCTGATGGTGATGATGGTGGCGGCCTACATGATCCGGCCGCTGGACTTCGCGGCCTTCCCGTCGGTGCTGCTGCTGACCACGCTGATGCGCCTGTCGCTGAACGTGGCCTCCACCCGCGTGGTGCTGCTGGAGGGCCACACCGGCCCCGGCGCGGCCGGCGCGGTGATCGAGGCCTTCGGCCACTTCCTGATCGGCGGCAACTTCGCCGTCGGCCTGATCGTGTTCGCCATCCTGGTGGTGATCAACTTCGTGGTGATCACCAAGGGTGCCGAGCGTATCGCCGAAGTCTCGGCCCGCTTCACCCTGGACGCCATGCCCGGCAAGCAGATGGCCGTGGACGCCGACCTGAACGCCGGCCTGATCGACGAAAAGGAAGCCAAGCGCCGCCGCGCCGAGGTGCAGGAAGAGGCCAATTTCTTCGGCTCCATGGACGGTGCCAGCAAGTTCGTGCGCGGCGACGCGGTCGCCGGCATTCTGATCCTGGTGATCAACATCATCGGCGGCTTCGCCATCGGCATGATCCAGCACGGCCTGTCGGCCGGCCAGGCCGCAGACAGCTACATCCTGCTGGCCGTGGGCGATGCGCTGGTCGCGCAGATCCCCGGTCTGCTGATCTCGGTGGCCGCGGCCATGGTGATCTCGCGCGTGGGCAAGGAAACCGACATGGGCCAGCAGATCGCGCAGCAGCTGTTCATGTCGCCCAAGGTGCTGGGCATCACGGCCGGCGTGCTGGGCCTGCTGGGCGTCATTCCGGGCATGCCCCACGTCGTGTTCCTGTGCACGGGCGCGCTGCTGGGCTGGCTGGCCTGGATGCTCTCGCGCCGCCAGCAGGAACGCGCCTCCCAGCAGACCCAGGCGCCCGCACCCGTGGCCGCGCCCAGCGATGGCGAAGCCACCTGGGACGACCTGCAGCCCGTGGACCTGCTCGGCCTGGAGCTGGGCTACCGCCTGATCACCCTGGTGGACAAGGGCCGCCAGGGCGACCTGCTGACCCGCATCAAGGGCGTGCGCCGCAAGTTCGCCCAGGAAGTGGGCTTTCTGCCCCCGGCCGTGCATGTGCGCGACAACCTGGAGCTCAAGCCCAGCGCCTACCGCATCACCCTGCGCGGCGTGATGGTGGGCGAGGGCGAGGCCTTCCCCGGCATGTTCCTGGCCATCAATCCGGGCGGCATCAGCACCCCGCTGATCGGCACCCAGACCACCGACCCGGCCTTCGGCCTGCCCGCCCACTGGATCGACGAACGCCAGAAGGAAGCGGCACAAATGGCAGGCTTTACCGTGGTTGATTCGGAAACCGTGATGGCCACCCATTTGTCACACTTGATGCAAGTGCATGCCGCCAAGCTGATCAGCCGTACCGAGACGCAGCAGTTGGTGGAGCATGTGGCCAAACTGGCTCCTAAGCTGATCGAAGAAGTCATTCCGAAAATGGTGTCCATCACGACGTTCCAGAAAGTGCTCCAGCTGCTGCTGGAAGACTCGGTGCACGTGCGTGACATCCGCACCATCATCGAGACGCTGGCCGAGCACTCCTCGACCACGCAGGACCCTGTCGAGCTGGCCCGCCGCGTGCGCATTGCGCTGTCGCCGTCCATCGTCCAGCAGATCTACGGCCCGACCCGCGAGCTGAACGTCATCGCCATCGAGCCCGGACTCGAACGCCTGCTGGTGCAGGCCCTGTCCAACCCCGGCTCCCCCTCACTGGATCCCGGCGTGGCCGAGATCCTCACCCAGAAGGCGGCCGACATGGCCAACCAGCAAGAAGAGCTGGGCCTGCCTGCCTGCCTGCTGGTTCCCGATTCCATCCGCAATTCCATTGCCCGCCTGGTGCGTCGCGTGGCGCCGCGTCTGCAGGTTCTCGCCCACAGCGAGATCCCCGAAACGCACACCATCCGCATCGGCTCGATTCTTAAAGGTGCATCCGCATGAACATCAAACGCTTCTACGCCCCCACCTCCCGCGAGGCCCTGGCCAAGGCGCGCATGGCTTTCGGAGCGGGCACCCTGATCCTGTCCAACCGCAACACGCCCGATGGCGTCGAGGTCATGGCCACGGCCGAGGACACGCTGGAGCACAGCAAGGCCGCTGCCAGCAGCACGCCGCTGCAGCAGGCCATCGAGCGCCGCTCTGCAGAGGAAACCACGGGCCTGCGCCCGCAGGTGCAGGCCAAGCTGATCCAGGCGCAGACCCAGCCACGCACGGCGCAGCCGGCACTGCAGGCCGCTCAGGCGGCTCCATCGCGTGCTTCCCAGGCAACGTCGTCGGCGATTGCGCAGGCCATCTCGCAGGCGGCCTCGCTGTCGGCAGAAGGTGCCGAGCCGGCCGGCCTGCGCCAAAGCGTGCAGGAAGACACCGAACAGCTGGCCATGAGCACCCTGTCCTTCCAGGACTATGTGCGCGAACGCATGCTGCGCCGCCGCCACGAGGCCGGCGTTGACGAGCCGCTGCCCAGCTTTGCCCAGCGCCGCAGCCTGGGCGACGCCCTGCGCGAAGCACCGGCCGCCGCGCCCACGGCTGCACAGCAGCCGTTCAAGGCACAGCCTGCGCCTTCCGTGGCCCGCCACAACCCGCTGCGCGCCAGCGCCGAAGCGCCGCTGCGCGAGACCCTGCGCAGCGAGCCCGCACCGACCATGGCCTCCCAGGCACTGCGCGATGAGCTGCAGTCCGTGCGCGACCTGATCGAAGAGCGCTTCAACACCCTGACCTGGCTGGGCCAGACGCGCCAGAACCCCATCCACGCCAACCTCACGCACAAGCTGATCCGCGCGGGCTACTCCCCCGTGCTGGCCCGCGCCCTGGTCGAGCACATGCCCCAGGACCTGTCCGCCGGCGACGCCGTGCGCTGGCTGATGCAGGTGCTGGAACGCAATCTGCGTACCGACGCCGACGAGGCCCCGCTGTACGAGCAAGGCGGCGTCTTCGCCCTGGTGGGCTCCACCGGCGTGGGCAAGACCACGACCACGGCCAAGCTGGCTGCCCTGTGCGCCGCCAAGTACGGCGCCGCCAGCGTCGGCCTGATCACCCTGGACACCTACCGCGTCGGCGCCCACGACCAGTTGCGCTCCTACGGCCGCATGCTGGGCGTGGTGGCCCACCTGGCCCATGACCGCGCCGCGCTGCAGGACCTGCTGGGCCTGCTGGCCAACAAGCAGCTGGTGCTGATCGACACCACGGGCGTGGCCCCGCGCGATCCGCGCAAGGACGAGATCCTCGACCTGCTGGACCTGCCCGGCATCCAGAAACTGCTGGCCGTGAACGCGGCCGGCCAGGGCGATGCGCTGGACGATGTGATGCAGGCCTTCAAGGCGCGCGGCTCCAGCCAGGCCATCCTCACCAAGGTGGACGAGGCCGTGAAGCTGGGCCCTTCGGTGGACACACTGATCCGCCACCAGATGCAGCTGCGCGGCGTGACCAACGGCCAGCGCGTGCCCGAAGACTGGGAACGCGCCGATGCGCAGCAACTGGTCTCCGCCTCCATGCGCGCCGCCACCCGCTCGGCCTTCGATCCCAAGGCGCTGGACCTGGACTTCTTCTTCACCCCGTCCAGCCCCAGCACGGAAGGCGAGATCCACCATGCTTGAAACCTTCCCCCAGCTGCACCAGGGCCTGGGCCTGCACGGCCAGCCCGGCGCCGCCGCTCCCATGGGCCTGCGTGTGCTGGCCATGCTGCGCGACACGGCCAACGACCCGCAGGGCCAGGCCGAACAATCCCTGCTGTGGCCGGTCTGCGCCAGCCTGCAGCGCCTGGGCCTGCCCGTTCTGGTGCTGGACGCCAGCCAGGGCGAGTCCGCGGATGCACCGGGCCTGGCGCAGCTGCTGCAGCAAAGCGCCTGGCAGGCCCGTACCGGCCTGCACCCCGATCCCCGCCACAGCTCGGTGGCCGTGCTGCCCGCCCGCCAGGGCCTGGATCTGCTGCCCCAGCAGGCACGCCAGGCCGGCATGACGCCCATGCAATGGCTGCAGCGCCACGTGCGCGGCTACGCCATCGTCATGCTGTATGCCAATGCCGACACGCTGGCCAGCAACCTGGCCGGCCAGGCCGTGCACCCGCTGATGGTGCTGCCCGAACAAGGCACCCGCGTGCTGGGCTGCTACCGCCAGCTCAAGCAGCTGGCGGTGCATGCCGGTCTGCGCTGCCTGCTGGCGCCGCTGCTGCCCAGCGCTGATGACCTGGGCGTGACCAGCTACGATTGGCGCCGTGGACAGACCGGCGCCCGCAGCCAGGCCGAGGATGCGCAGCAGCTGCAATCGCAGATCGACGCGCTGATGCGCTGCGCGCAGCGCCACCTGGGCCATGCGCCGGGACTGCTGCCCGTGCGCCTGCACCATGCACCGGACTTGCAGCGCCTGGCGCTGCAACTGCTCAACCATGCGGGCAGCGTGTTGCCACATGGCGGCCAGGATCTGGCCGCCGGCTTCGCGCCGCTGCCCGCATCCCATGCCTGGAGCCACTGACTGCCATGTACACCGCCAAAGGCCAACTCGACCGCGATGCACTGATCCGTCGGCATGTACCTCTGGTACGCCGGATCGCGCTGCACATGATCGCCAAGCTGCCTCCCAATGTGGAGCTTGATGATCTGATACAGGTCGGAATGATCGGCCTGGCCGAAGCCCTGTCCCGCTTCGAGAGCGAGCAGGGCGTGCAATTCGAGACCTTCGCCAGCCAGCGCATCCGCGGCGCCATGCTCGATGAGCTGCGCGAAGGCGACTGGATGAGCCGCAGCTCGCGCAAGAGCCAAAAGGACATCGAGCACGCGCTGCACCGCCTGGAGCAGCGCCTGGGGCGCACGCCGCTGGAATCCGAGATCGCCGACGAACTGGGCATGGACCTGGACGACTACCAGTCGCTGCTGGGCAAGGTGCGCGGCACGCAGCTGGTGTATCTGGAGGACATGTCGGGCGGCGACGAGGGCGAGGATTTCCTCGAGCGCCACGTGGCCGACAGCGGCGCCGATCCCTTTGCGCTGCTGCGCGACCACCGCCTGCGCGTGGCCCTGGTCGAAGCCATCAAGGCCCTGCCCGAGCGCGAGCAGTACATCATGGGCATGTACTACGAGCACGACATGAACCTCAAGGAAATCGCCGCCGTGCTCGGCGTGACCGAATCGCGCGTGTGCCAGCTGCACAGCCAGGCGATTGCGCGCTTGCGTACGAAGATGCGGGCGCATTGACTGGGGGCACCCCCTGAGGCGCTGACGCGCCTTCCCCCTCTCTACCCGCTTCGCGGGGGAGGGGGACGACACCCTCGCGGCGGGGCGGCCCTTGCTCGGTGTCCCTCGCTTTGGGCCTCGCCGGTTTTTGGCGCCGTGCGCCTGGTCTGATCTGGATTTGCGGGGCGATGCCGATCTTCTCCGCCGTCTCCCTTCCCTGCCCCATTCCCTTTTCTATGCGCTGCCGCGCATGGCCTGGACTTCGCGCTCGAAGATGCGCCAGAAGGCGGGTTCCTGCGTGGTGGCGAAGTTGATGCGCATGCAGGTGCTGGGCTGGCGGCCCGCGTGGAACATGGCGCCGGGGGCGATGAAGTAGCCGGCGTCCAGCAGGCGCTGGGCCAGGGTTTCGGTGTCCACGCCGGTGTCCACCCAGCCGAACATGCCGGCCGGCTCGGCCGCAAAGCGGGCGCCGGCCTGCTGGGCCAGTGCCACGCTGCGCATGCGGGCCTGGGCCAGGTGCTGGCGCAGGCGCTCGGCATGGCGGCGCAGCTGGCCCTGGTCCATGCAGTGGGCCAGGGCGCGTTCCATCAGCGAGGGGGTGGTGAGCGTGGACAGCAGCTTGGTGTCCACCAGGCGCTCCACCAGGGCGGGCGGGGGCGCCAGGTAGCCCACGCGCCAGTTGGGCGCCAGCAGTTTGGCGAAGCCGCTCACATAGATGCTGTGGCTGAGGCGGTCCAGCACGGTCATGCGCGCTGCGTGGTCGGGCGCGATCTCGCCATAGGTATCGTCCTCCACCACGTAGAAGCCGAATCGCCGCGCCAGCTGCAGCACCTCGTGGGCGCTGGCCGGTGACAGGCTGTAGCCGGTGGGGTTGTGCAGCACGCTCACGCTGACGTAGAGCTTGGGTGCGCAGCTTTCGCAGTAGCGCTGCATCACGGCCAGGTCCGGCCCGTCGGGGCCGCGCGGCACGGGCAGCACGCGCATGCCCAGCGATGCCAGGCGCGCGAACTCCACGGCCCAGCCGGGCTCCTCCACCATCACCGGGTCGCCCGGCTGCAGCAGGGCGCGGCTGACCACGTCCAGCCCATGCGTTGCGCCCATGGTGGTGATGATGTGCTGCGGCGCCGCCGCAATGCCCAGGCGCGCCAGGCGCCGCGACAGCGCCTCGCGCAGGCCGATGTCGCCCAGCGGGTCGCCGTAGCCCACGCAGGAGTCATGCAGGGACTTGCCCGAGCAGGCCTTGCGCATGGCCGCCGCCAGGAAGCCGGCCTCCAGCCACTCGGCCGGCAGCACGCCCGCCCCGGGCTGCGGCCTGCCGCCCACGCTCTGGTGGAACATGCCGCGCACCAGCATGGAGGCATTGATGCGCGTGCCTTTGGGCACGCCAGGGGCCTCCTCGGCGGGGACGGCACGGGCCTGTTCGGGCTGCAGCAGCGGCGCATCCTGCACGAAGTCGCGCACGAAGAAGCCGCTTTGCGGCCGCGCCTCGACCAGGCCCTGGGCCTGCAGCAGGTCATAGGCGGCCACCACCGTGTGCGTGCTCACGCCCTGCTGGCGCGCGCATTCGCGTACCGAAGGCAGGCGTGCGCCCGCAGGCAGCAGCCGCATGCGGATGCGCTCGCCCAGGCGCTCGGCCAGCTGGGTGCTCAGGGTCTGCGGCGCCAGCCGCGAGAGGGGAACGGTCATACGGAAACGGGTGTGAACGGGTGCGAACGGCTGCAAACGGCTGCAAACGGCTGTGAATGGGTCACCAGAAAGTCACTGTATCGGGATAGGCACCAATACAGAACATGCAATTGAGGGTCCAACTGTATTGGCACTGTACAGGTCTTGCACCTATATTTCATGCATTCGTGCTGCGGAGAAGGCCTGCCGTGCCCTCCTCCCCAACAGCCCCTGCCGCCTGTATGGAGACCTTCGGGGCCATCGCCTCATGCCACCGTCCGAACTCACCGCCTTGCTGCTGCTCGCCGCTTCCATGAGCTTCAGCCCCGGTCCCAACACCACGCTGTCCACGGCCCTGGCCGCCAACCACGGCCTGCGCCCGGCGCTGCGCTTCGTCCTGGCCGTACCCGTGGGCTGGTGCGTGCTGCTGGTGCTGAGCACGGCTGGCGTGGGCGCGGCCATTGTCGCGGCGCCGCTGCTGCTGTGGCTGGTCAAGGCCGCCGGCATCGGCTACCTGCTGTGGATGGCCTGGCGCCTGAGCCGCAGCGCGCAGATGGCTTCGCTGCAATCGCCGCAGCAGCTGCAGGTCGGCTTCTGGCAGGGCGTGGGACTGCAATTCGTGAACATCAAGGCCTGGCTGCTGGCCCTGGCCATCGTGGCCGGCTGGCTGGCCGGGCGCGACGACCTGACCGAGCGCCTGACCGTGGTGCTGCCCGTCATGGCCGCCTATGCCTTTTTCAGCAATCTGCTGTATGCCTGCGTGGGCGCACTGCTGCGCCACTGGCTGGCCCAGGGACGCAGGCTGCTGTGGTTCAACCGTGCCATGGCGACCATGCTGGCGCTGACGGCGATATGGATGGTGGCCGCATGAGGGTCCTCCACCCACGCCCAGGCAAAGGCCGTACTGGCCTGCCCAGCTATTGAAGGGAGGATGCGCAGACCCTTCACGCCCGCGACAAAATACCCTCATTGCCGGCGCAAGAGCGAGCGCACTATCCGCACTTCGCTCTTCACATGCGGCCGGCCCATGCCCCACGACGGCATGGCAATCCATACCAGCCCGCCCGCATGGCGGGCACCGCAAAGACCTGGAACTGCTTTTTTTATGACGACCTGGACGCTGGCAGACCGTGCTGCCAAGATGAACCCCTCCGCCATCCGCGAAATCCTCAAGCTCACCGACCGTCCCGGCATCATCAGCATGGCGGGCGGCCTGCCCTCGCCGCTGGCCTTCCCGCTGGACGAGTTCACCCAGGCCTGCCAGACCGTGATGCAGCGCGATGGCGCCTCGGCCCTGCAGTACGCCACCAGCGAGGGCTTCGCCCCCCTGCGCCAGGCCGTGGCCGACTTCCTGCCCTGGGAAGTGGACCCCGACCAGGTGCTGATCACCACGGGCTCGCAGCAGGCCCTGGACCTGATCGGCAAGGTCTTCCTGGACCGTGGCAGCCGCATGCTGGTAGAAAAGCCCACCTACCTGGGCGCGCTGCAGGCCTTTGCACCGCAGGAACCGATTCCCGTGGGCGTGGACAGCGATGACGACGGCATCCTCGTCGAGGACTTCGCCGCCAAGGCCGGCACCGGCGCCGACAAGGCCCGCCTGGCCTACGTGCTGCCCAACTTCCAGAACCCCACCGGCCGCACCATGGCCGAGGCACGCCGCCAGGCCCTGGTGGACAAGGCGCGCGAACTCAACATCCCGCTGATCGAGGACAACCCCTACGGCGACCTGTGGTTCGAGCAGGCCCCTGCCCTGCCGCTGGCCGCGCGCAACCCCGAAGGCGTGATCTACCTGGGCTCGTTTTCCAAGGTGCTGGCCCCGGGGCTGCGCATCGGCTTCCTGGTGGCGCCCAAGTCCGTCTACAACAAGCTGCTGCAGGCCAAGCAGGCCGCCGACCTGCACACGCCGGGCTTCAACCAGCGCGTGGTCTCCGAGGTCATCAAGGACGGCTTCCTGGACCGCCATGTGCCCACCATCCGCGCCATGTACAAGCGCCAGCGCGACGCCATGCTGGCCGCGCTGGAACGCGAAATGGCCGGCCTGGACGTGCAGTGGACCCGTCCCGTGGGCGGCATGTTCCTGTGGGTTCGCCTGCCCAAGGGCATGGATGCGCAAAAGCTGCTGCCCGCCGCCGTGGAACGCGGCACGGCCTTCGTGCCCGGCGCGCCGTTCTATGCGGACGAGCCCCAGGCCAACACGCTGCGCCTGTCCTACGTGACGGTGTCGGCCGAGCAGATCGACAAGGGCATCGCCGCCCTGGCCGACGCCATCCGCTCCACGATGTAAACCACCCCCTGAGCGGCTAGCGCCGCTTCCCCCTCTCTACTTGCTTCGCAAGGGAGGGGGACGACGCCCTCGCCGCGAGGCGGCTCTTGCTCGGCGTCCCTGGTGTTTGGGCCAGTTACCTGCTTGGGCCAGAGGGAAGCCGACACGCAGTCGAACCAAAGTCCGGCTTGCTGTCGGCTTTTCCATCCTCCCTTCCATCTGCCCATTGCCATGACACCTGCATACGTCTCCCGCCAGCGCCCCTTCATGACCGTGGATGTGTTCACGGCACGGCCCTACCTGGGCAATCCGCTGGCCGTCGTGCTCGACGCCACCGGATTGACCGATGCGCAGATGCAGTCCTTCGCGGCCTGGACCAATCTGTCGGAGACCACCTTCGTGCTGCCTCCCACCGAAGCGGGCCGCGCTGCAGGCGCCGACTACCGCGTGCGCATCTTCACGCCGGGCGGCGAGCTGCCCTTTGCCGGCCATCCCACGCTGGGCAGCTGCCACGCCTGGCTGGCGCAGGGCGGCGTGCCGCAGCAGGCGCAGCGCATCGTGCAGGAGTGCGCCAAGGGGCTGATCGGCATCGAGCGCCAGGACGGGCGCCTGGCCTTTCAGGCACCGTCCACCGACATCAGCGACGTGGAGACCGGCCTGCTGGATGACGTGGCGGCCGCGCTGGGCGCAGAACGCGGCCAGATCCTGCGTGCGGCCTGGCTGGACAACGGCCCGCGCTGGATGGGCGTGCTCTTCGAACACCCCGACCAGGTGCTGTCGCTGGAGCCCGACCATGCAAGGCTCAAGGCGCTGAACACCAAGGTGGGCGCCTGCGCGTTGTACGACAGCGCGCAAGATGCACCGGCACTGATCGGCCGCAGCAGCCGCGAGGCCCGCGCCTTTGCCACGGGCCAGCGGCCAGCCGCAGCCGAGGCGGATGCCGCTCCCAGCCTGGAAGTGCGCGGCTTCGCCAGCCCCGTCGGCGTCACTGAAGACCCCGTCACCGGCAGCCTCAACGCCAGCCTGGCCCTGTGGCTGCGCGGCGAAGGTCTGCTGCATGCGCCCTACATCGCCAGCCAGGGCTGCTGCGTGGGGCGCGACGGGCGCGTCCACGTCAGCGAGGACGCGCAGGGCGCGCTGTGGATAGGCGGCCATGTCGTGGAATGCGTGAGCGGCCAGGTACTGCTGTAGGGCCCGGCACGGCAGGCCTGTCGCCAAGGCGGCAGCCAGTCGCCCGCAGGACAAACGCCAGCGCCAGCGCTGGCCACAATCCGCGCCATGGGAACCCTCTATCTTGTGCGCCATGGCCAGGCCTCGTTTGGTGCCGAAGACTACGACCAGCTCAGCGAGCGCGGCACGGCGCAGTCGCAAAGGCTTGGGGCCTACTGGCGAGAGCGCGGCCTGCGCTTCGACGCGGTCTACACGGGCACGCTGCGCCGCCATGCGCAGACGCTGGCCGGCATCGCCGACGGCCTGGGCAGCCTGCCTGCCGAGCAGCACCGCACCCAGGCGCTTGCAGGCCTCGATGAATACGACAGCGGCGCGCTGCTGCAGGCCATTCATCCGGCGCCCCTGCCCAAGCCCGACACGCCCGAGCTGTACCGCCACCACTTCCGCCTGCTGTGCGATGCCCTGGCCCAGTGGATGGCCGGCACCATCAGCCCCAAAGGCATGCCCAGTTGGGATGATTTCTCGGGCGGCGTGCGCCAGGTGCTGGAGCGCGTGCGCCACGAGCATGCCGACGAAAACGTGCTGCTGGTCAGCAGCGGCGGCCCCATCTCCACCGCCGTGGGCCATGTGCTTGGCACCTCGCCCGAGGTCACCATTGCGCTGAACATGCGCATCCGCAACAGCGCCGTGACCGAGTTCACCACCAGCCCCAAGCGCCTGATGCTGCAGACCTTCAACACGCTCAACCACCTGGACACGGACGAGCACCGCAGCTGGATCACGCACGCCTGATACGGCACCGGCAAGGCTGTCACACAGCTATCGCGCCAAGGCATAGCAGCCAGAACACGGGCGCTCTGGGCCGGCCTGCGCTTTTGCGCCAAACTCGCCGGCCAGGAGACAAAAGACCCATGAACAAACGCCGTTTCACGCGCAGCGCCCTGGCCTGCGCGGCCCTGCTGGTGGCCGCCATCACCGGCCAGGCCCAGCCCCTGTCGAACAAGCCCATCCGCATCGTCGTGCCCTTTGGCGCAGGCGGCGTGGCCGACGTCACCTCGCGCGTCGTCGCGCAAAAATTGGCCTCGCAGCTGGGCCAGCCCGTCATCATCGACAACAAGCCCAGCGCAGGCGGCATCGTCGCGGCCGACACCGTGGCCAAGTCCGCGCCCGACGGGCACACGCTGTTCCTCATGTCCAACGGCAGCGCCGTCACCGTGGGGCTGTTCAACCAGCTGCCCTTCGACATGGTCAAGGACTTCACGCCGATTTCCACCCTGGGCTACTTCGACATCGGCGTGCTCACCGCCAGCGACTCGCGCTTCAAGAACCTGGGCGAGCTGGTGGCCTGGGCCAAGGCCAACCCCGGCAAGCTCAACATCGGCAGCATCGCCATCGGCAGCACCCAGCACCTGGCAGCCGAACTGTTCAAGACCACCGCCGGCATCGACGCCCAGATCGTGCCCTTCAACGGCACCCCTGCCGTGGTCACGGCCCTGCGCGGCAAGCAGATCGACGCGGCCGTGGAAATCCTCACGCCCATCATGGGCCAGATCAACTCCAAGGCCGTCAACCTGCTGGCCATCACCGGCGACAAGCGCTCGGCCCTGCTGCCCGGCGTGCCCACGGCCCAGGAGTCAGGCGTCAAGGGCTTCGTCGCCTCCTCCTGGAACGCCCTGGCCGCCCCCGCCAAGACCCCCCCGGAAATCATCGCCCGCCTGAACAAGGAAATCGCCGCCGCCGTGAACTCTCCCGAAGTCACGCAGAAACTGCGCGAGATGAACGTCCAAGCCCAGTCCAGCACGCCCGAGCAGACCGCGCAATTGCTGCAGTCGGAAATCAAGCGCTGGGGCGACGTGATCGTCCAGGCCAAGATCCCGAAACAGTAAAAAAGGCCGAGCGCAGCGAAGGCCTGCAACAACTCCCCGTATGTCAGCGCAGGTGGCCCCGCAGCGCAGCGAAGGGGTCGCGGACATTTGGGCGCATTTCTTTGCCTACTTTCTTGCCGCGCGGCAAGAAAGTAGGTCGGCCGCCGGGCCGAATCCCGGCCTCGAAAAACCACCACCCGGCAGGGTCCAAAAAAGACCCAAAACTAAAGAGGCTCCGGCGCCCTTCCGACAGTATCCGCAGGCAGCGCAACCATCTCGGACAACAACCGCACCAGCCCCCGAGCCGAAGCCTCCACCATCAAAGCCCCCCGCTCGGCCGTAGCCCCCGCAGCATTCCCCACCGCCCCGCAAACGTTGTAGTCCTCGATGGCCCAGCCCATCTTGGCGCTTCGCCCATTGCCCAGCAAGGCATGCCGCTGCGCCCTATCCTCCGAAGTGGAATGAAAGTCCCGCGCATGCTCCATGCGCACGGTCTCCGGCGCCAGGTGCAGCATCATCGACGTCTCGACCTCCCCGCCATGGATGCCGAAGCGGTGCTCATGCGCGCTGAACTGCGCATTGGCCGCATCGTCCACCAGTCCGAACCAGCTGCTGCTGTAGACCAGCAGGCCATGGCGCATGCGCAGCTCGCGCGCCACGATGTCCATCACGCTGACCTGTCCGCCATGGCCGTTGAGCAGCAGCAGCCGGCGCACGCCGGCGCGTGCCACGCAGGCGCCCAGCTCGGTCCACAGCGCGATCACCGTGGCGGGCGACAGCGTCAGCGTGCCGGCAAAGGACTGGTGCTCCACGCTGAAGCCGATGTTGTGCGGGGGAAGGAACAGCGCGGGCAGCTCGGGCGGCAGCAGCGGCAGGGCCGCATCGATCACGCCCTGCAGCAGGCGGGCGTCGACGGACATCGGCAGGTGCGGACCGTGCTGCTCCACGGCGGCCACGGGCAGCACGGCGATGGTTTCGGCAGCCAGGCCGCTGGCCTGGGCCTGCGCAAAGTCGCGTGCAGAGGCCTCGGCCCACCAGCGGGAAGGCCAGGCGCCGGGGGATATCTGTTCGGGCGGGGAGTCTTGCATGGCCCGATATTAGGGCCATCCATGGGCTGCCGGAGCCCTCCTCACTCGGCCTTGAAGTTGGATTCCTTGACGATGCGTTTCCAGCGCTCGTTGTCCGACTCGATCAGCCGCGCGAACTCCTCGGGCGTTCCCCGGCGCGGCACATAGCTGTAGCTGCGCAGCTTGGCCAGCACGTCGGGCATCTGCATGACCTTGTCCATCTGCTGCGCGAGCTGGGCCACGATGTCGCGGGGCGTGCCCTTGGGCGCCAGCAGGCCCGACCAGGAGCTGAAGCCCATGCCGTCCACGCCGGCCTCCTTGATGGTGGGCACCTGGGGAAAGACTTCGGCGCGCTGGGGCAGCAGCACGGCCAGGGCCTTGACCTTGCCCGTGCGGATCATCTCCACCGAGGTGAAGGAGTCGAACGAGAAATCCACCTCGCCCGCCACCACGGCCTGCATCTGCGGCGCCGTGCCCTTGTACTGGGCGTTGACGATGCCCGGCGCGCCAATCACCTTCTTGAACTGCTCGGTGATCAGCGAAATCATGCTGCTGCCCGAGGACACGCTCAACGGCTTGCCCTGTTTGGCCATGGCGACCAGCTCCTGCAGGCTGTTCACGGGCAGGTCCTTGCGTGCGATGAGGACGAAGCCCACGTCGCACAGATGGCTGATGGGCTCGAAGCTGGACAGCGCCTCGTAGCTGGTCTTGTAGAGCACAGGGCTCAGCGTCTGCGCGCCGGCCGTGTTCATCAGCAGGGTGTAGCCGTCAGGCGCGGCGCGGGCGGCCAGTTCCGTGCCGATGACGCCATTGGCACCGCCCTTGTTGTCCACCACGAAGGACTGCCCGGTCAGCTCCCCGAGCTTTTGCATGGCCAGCCGCGCCACCACGTCGGTGGTGCCACCGGCGGGAAAGGGCACGATCACGCGCACTGACTTGTCGGGATAGGCAGCGGCCGCGCTTGCGTGCTGCGGCAGTCCCCAGGCTGCGGCCGCTGCCGCGCCAGCGGCCAGGAAGTGGCGGCGAGATGTCTCCTGCATGGCTTGTCTCCTTGTGTTGCTCTATCCCGGATGGGTGGCCGGTCCATGATGGGCAACGGACATATCGCCTGTCCAATACCAAGCGCCTATGCAACGATATCTTTTGCCAATCGTCCTGCGGCCGGCCACAGGCGATCTCTCTGGACGGCCCGCTACCATCGCAGCCTGCAGCCGGGGGAACCAAAGACCATGCCCCTGGCTCCCACAGTCCGCCATGCCGCACCAACCACCTCTTCGCCACACTGCCCCCCAGCACCTCGCCTTCTGGCTCCTCGCCTTTTTCCTTGCCGCCGCCAGCCTGCTTGCCACCCCTGCCGGCGCGCAGCTGCGCCTGAAGACCGGCAGCGGGGCGGCAGCGGCCGTGGACACGCCACGCGTGCGGGCCGAGCTCGTGGCCCAGGCACCCGAAGGCGTTCAGCCCGGCCAGACGCTGTGGCTGGGCCTGCTGATCACCCACCAGCCCGAATGGCATACCTATTGGAAGAACGCCGGTGATTCCGGCCTGGCCACCGAGCTGAACTGGCAGCTGCCTGCAGGCCTGACGGCTGGCGAGATCCAGTGGCCCGTGCCCGAGGCGCTGCGCGTGGGCCCGCTGCTCAACTACGGCTATGAGGGCCAGGTGCTGCTGCCCGTGCCCGTGCAGGTGGCCGCCGACTTCAAGCCGCCCGCGTCCGGCATGCTGGAACTGCGCCTGCACGCGAATTGGCTGGTCTGCCGCGTGGAGTGCATTCCCGAGGAAGGCGATTTCCAGCTGCAGCTGCCCGTGCAGGGCAGCACGGCAGGCCAGGGACAGGCCTTCACCCAGGCCTGGGCGCTCAAGCCCCAGGCACTGTCTGCGCCAGCCCAGGCCAAGGTAGTGCCGGCCAGCCAGCCTGCCGCACAAGGCAGGACGCCCGACGAGCGCGTGCAGCTGCGCATCGAGGGCCTGCCGGAATCCCTGCAGGGCCGCACGCTGGACTTCTATCCCGAATCTTCCGACACCTTCCACCACGCGGCAGAACTGGGCAAGGACTGGCAGCAGCGCTGGGACGGCGCGGCCTGGGTGGCCGAGCTGCCGCTGTCCGACATGCGCGGCGACACTCCGGCCAAGCTGCCCGTGGTTCTGGCCCTGCCACCCGCCGAGCGCGCCGCAGCGCTGGAGCAGGGCCAGCCCGTGGCCTGGCGCGCCGAGGCCCCGGTCGAGGGCCGCTGGACGGCTGCCGCCATGGCCAGCGTTTCCCCCGCACTGGCCGCTGCCCTGGCGGCCAACCAGGCCGCTGCGCCTGCTGCCAGCGCCACCAGCCTCTGGATGGCCCTGCTCGGTGGCCTGGTGGGTGGACTGATCCTCAACCTCATGCCCTGCGTCTTCCCGGTGCTGGCCATCAAGATCCTGGGCTTTGCACGCCATGGACAGGACCGCCGCGCCCAGCGCCTGGGCGGGCTGGCCTATACGGCCGGCGTGGTGCTGTCCTTCCTGGCCCTTGGCGGACTGCTGCTGGCCCTGCGCGCGGCAGGCGAGCAGCTGGGCTGGGGCTTTCAGCTCCAGTCGCCGGCCATCGTGGCCTTGCTGGCAGCCCTGTTCACGCTGCTGGGGCTGAACCTGGCAGGCCTGTTCGAATTCGGCTCCATGCTGCCGGGCCGCTGGGCTGCGGCCCATGCGCGCCATCCGGTGGCCGATGCCTTTCTGTCCGGCGTGCTGGCCGTGGCCATTGCCTCGCCCTGCACGGCGCCGTTCATGGGCGCCTCGCTGGGCTTTGCCATCGACATGCCGGCCCTGCAGGCGCTGACGGTGTTCGCCGCCCTGGGCCTGGGCATGGCCCTGCCCTATCTGCTGGCCAGCTTCGTTCCCGCCGTGGTGCGCTGGCTGCCGCGCCCGGGCGCCTGGATGGATACCTTCCGCCGCGCCATGGCCTTCCCCATGTTCGCCACCGTGGTCTGGCTGGTCTGGGTGCTGGGGCACCAAAGCGGCATCGACGCCGCCACCGCGCTGCTGGCCCTGCTGCTGGCCTTCAGCGCCCTGGTCTGGACGCTGACGCTCAAGGGCCGCACGCGGGCCGTGCTGGCCACGCTGGCCGTGGTGCTGGCAGGTGCGCTGCTGGTCACCACCGCGCCCCTGATCACCACGCCTGCCCAGGCGGAGGGCACGGGCACGGCGTCCGCGGCAGGCGAGCGCTGGCAGCCCTGGTCGGCCGCCCGCGTGGCCGAGCTGCAGGCGGCGGGCAAGCCCGTGTTCGTGGACTACACGGCCGCCTGGTGCGTGACCTGCCAGGTCAACAAACGCACCACGCTCAACCATGAGGAGGTGCTGGCCGCCTTCGACAAGCACGGCGTGACCCTGCTGCGCGCCGACTGGACGCGGCGCGACCCGGCCATCACCGCTGCGCTGCAGCAACTGGGTCGCAGCGGCGTGCCCGTCTATGTGCTGCATGCGCCGGGCAAGCCCCCGGTGGTGCTCAGCGAGCTGCTATCGAAGAGCGAGGTACTGGGGGCGTTGGCCGCGCTTTGACGGCACGCCCTCCTGGGACAAACCCCGATTTTGGGTAGGTCCCAGGCCTACATTTGTTGCAGCGCACGCCGTCCTAGACTGGATGCATCCGGGGAATACCGCAATCCGAACGCTAGGCGCCGCGGCTGCCGCCCGACTCCGGAGACCCGCCCGCGCGGCAACTGCCCGCCCTGCACGACACAGGAGGTGGGCCATGCATGCACTGATCACCCATTCGCACCCTTCGGGGGTGCACCATCGTTCACGCGGCAAGGGTTTGCTGCTGGCGCTGGGGCTTGCCAGTCTGGCCGTGGCGGGGATCGTCCTGCCCTTTGTCTGGGACCTGCTGGGCTTCGTCAACGGATTGCCCAAGATGGGATGGCTGCAGTCCATCCTGGCGGTCTCGCCAGTGTTCAGCTGGCTGATGATGTTCGCCTGGGGCCTGGCCGTTCCCGTGGCGCTGATCTATGCGCTCTACCACCCGCAGACCCATCCCTGGGGCAATGCCGCCATGGTGGCGGGCGCCATGTTCATCGCCGTCACCTGGTACGTGCACATGCCCGCCGCATCGCAATGCACGGCGATGTATCCGCAGACCGGCATGGCCTGCTCGGTGCTGCAATGGGGCTTCAGCATGAGCCTGGGCGTGGCAACGGCGGCCTATGTGTTCCTGGTCTTCATGATTGCGCTGTCCTCGCTGGGCCTGCTGGCCGAATGCGTTGCGCGCAATGAGCCGCCCAGGCCCTGAATCCGCAGGGTCTTGCGCAAGCGTCCCGGCCGCCGATTTTTTGCCGCCGGGCCGCCCCAAGGCAAAAAGCGGCCCCCTCGGGGGGGGCAGCGGACCTTGCGCAGCAAAGGGAGTGGGGGCTTCTTTTATAATGGCCGCTGGGTGTCCAGACCGCATGGGGCGGCAGGACAGGTGTTGATAGCGCAGGTCGGGCCGCCTGCGCACCGGGGCCGCAAGGCCCCTTTGCTGCTTTGCACATGAACACCTACACGACCCCGCGGCCGTCCGGCCCGCGCACGCCCCTTTTCCTGTCTTTCGCCGATCGCATCGGCGCCTTCCTGTCCCGCTGGTCCCATGCCGAGGCCGCGGGCGGCATCGTGCTGCTGCTGGCAGCGGCCGCCGCCCTGCTCTGGGCGAACTCCGGCTGGGCCGGTTCCTATGAGGCGCTGTGGCACACGCCGCTGAGCGTGGGCCTGGGCCCGTGGCAGCTGTCGCAATCCCTGCATTTCTGGGTCAACGATGCGCTGATGAGCGTGTTCTTCCTCGTGGTCGGCATGGAGATACGCCGCGAGATGCATTCCGGCGCACTGGCCCAGCCGCGCCAGGCGCTGCTGCCCGTGATGGCCGCGCTGGGCGGCGTGGTGGCGCCGGCCCTGATCTTCCTGGCCTTCAACGCCGCGCCGCCGCTGCGCAACGGCTGGGCCGTGCCCACGGCCACCGACATCGCCTTTGCCATGGGCGTGCTGGCCCTGCTGGGCCGGGGCCTGCCGCCCGCGCTGCGCGTGTTCCTGCTGGCGCTGGCCATCATCGACGACCTGGTGGCCGTGCTCATCATTGCGCTGTTCTATTCGGGCGGGCTGCAGTGGGACCAACTGCTGGTGGCCGCCGCCGGCCTGGCCGGCGTGTTCCTGCTGCAGTCGCTGGGCGTGCGCCGCGCCTGGGCCTATGTGCTGCCGGGCGCCGTGCTCTGGTGGGGCATCTGGCAGACCGGCGCCCATCCCACGCTGGCCGGTGTGGTGCTGGGTCTGGTGACGCCCGTGCACGCACTGGCAGGCCGCGAAAGCGCAGCGCCCGTGGAGCGTGTGCAGGCGGACCTGCATCCCTGGGTGGCCTTTGGCGTGATGCCGCTGTTTGCGCTGGCCAATGCCGGCGTGCCGCTGCAGGGCGCGGGCACCGCTGGCATTGATGTGGCGGGCACGTCGGCCGTGATGTGGGGCGTGGCCCTGGCCCTGGTGCTGGGCAAGCCGCTGGGCGTGCTGCTCAGCTGCTGGCTGGCCGTGCGCCTGCGGATGTGCGCGCTGCCGCCAGGCATGGGCTGGGGCGACACGCTGCTGGCAGGCCTGCTGGCAGGCATTGGCTTCACCATGGCCATCTTCATCGCCACGCTGGCCTTTGACAGCGAGGCCCTGCTCAATGCCGCCAAGCTGGGGGTGCTGATGGCGTCGGCCACGGCCGCCGTGCTGGGCCTGGCCTGGGGCCTGGTGCTTCGCCGCCGCCATGCTGCGGCCGCGACAGTGCAGCCGGCCTGATCCGCATGCGCTGCGTACACTGCGGCGCATGAGTGATACAGCCACAGACTCCCGCCTGCGTGACATCCTCGTGCAGTGCCGCACCCTGGCCGTGGTAGGCCTGTCGCCGCAGCCCGACCGGCCCAGCCACCAGGCCTCGCAGTACATGCAGCGCCACGGCTACCGCATCGTTCCCGTGAACCCCGTGGTCGCACGCGAAGGCGGACGCATCCTGGGCGAGCCCGTCCATGCCAGCCTGGCCGACGCTGCGGCCGCGCTGGCCGCACAGGGCCTGCGCATCGACATGGTCGATTGCTTCCGAAAGAGCGAGGACATCCCGCCGCTGGCCGCCGAGGCGATTGCCATCGGCGCGCGCTGCCTGTGGCTGCAATTGGGCGTGGTCAACGACAAAGCCCTGGAACTGGCCCGCGCTGCAGGCCTGTGGACCGTGCAGGACCGCTGCGTGAAGATCGAGCACCAGCGCCTGCTGGCCGATGCCCCAGCCGCTGCCCGATAGCTCAGGAATTGCCCATGAAAAAAGCCGCAGCCCCTGAAAGGCTGCGGCCTGCAATTGGCGTGGACCAAGGCCCGGTCAGTCCGGTGCAGGTTACCTGCCTCCGTCCGGGTGTCTGCTTCAGCCCACATCCAGCATCATGCACGGTCTTTGTGACAGCCCTGTGATGCACATCACGGTCCGGCTCACTGCACAAGAAGCCGGATCCGCCCTCTCTTTCCGAAAATCCCCCGATTCCCCCCAAGCGCCGGGACGGCCTCAGCCGCGCCGCGTGAACAGGCGCATGTAGCGCGAAGGCAGGTCCTGCATGCGCATCATGATGGGCAGGTCTGCCGTGTTGAAGTCGCTGTCCCAGGCCGGCGCGCCCAGCACCTTGGCGCCCGTGCGCAGATAGCCCTGGATCAGCGCGGGCGGCTCCACGCTCATGCCACTGGTGCTGACGGATGCCAGCTCCTCGGGCAGGGCCACGCGAGGCTTGACCTGCAGCTCGGGCTCGGCAAGATGGGTCTGGCGCAGTTGCTGCCAGACGCGCGCCGGGCCCTCGCCGTGGGCCAGGCCCGGGTACTGCATGGGAATGCTGGCGCAGCCGACCATGGCGTCCAGCTGGTTGCGCTGCATGAATTCGGCCAGGGCGCCCCACAGCGCCAGGATCACGCCGCCCTGGCGGTGCGATGCGTGCACGCAGCTGCGGCCCAGCTCCACCATGCGCGGGCGCCAGGCGTGCAGCGGGGCGAGGTCGAATTCCTGGTCGGAGTACAGGCCGCCGGCGCGCAGCGCCTGGGTGGGCGTGAGCAGGCGGTAGGTGCCGATGACCACGCCCCGGTCGGCATCGCAGACCATCAGGTGCTCGCAGAAGTCGTCGAAAGCGTCGATGTCGTGCCCGGCCAGCGGCGTCTGCAGCACGGCGCCCATCTCGGCGGCGAACACCGCGTGGCGCAGGCGCTGCACCTGTCGCACTTCGTCAAGGTGCCGGGCCCAGCGCACGTCCAGCCGCAGCGGTTTGTCTGCGGCCTGGGGTGGCTGGAGAAGCGCGGAAAGCGGGGGCTTGGCGACGTCGATCGCCGCGTTGCGAAGGGTGTCAAGAACGTCCATATGCCCGCCTTCCTCGTCATGTTGGACGCAGTCGGTGACCTGCCTGTGCCACTCGGTTTGCCTGCGTGCCGCCATTGTGGAAAGCCGCCATGAAAGTCCCGCGACGGTTGCGTTACAGCAACATGTCACACCGCACTGCAATGGTGCACTGCAGCAAATGCCTCTATGACAGGTGTTGCGCGCAAGTTGGTGCACGCCACCACAGGGTTGGCATGTCGTCAAGAATGAAACAAATTGTGCGTTAATGACAGGGCCGCATGCCCGGCCATCGCGGCTTGCGGAGTCCTCAGTCTTCCCTTGCCGCGCCATGCTCCAGACCCTTCGCTCCAAGATCCTTGCCATCAGCACAGCCACCGTGGTCGGCGCCCTTGCCATCACGGGGGCCGCCACGTACCACATCGTCCGCGGCAGCACGTTCCAGACCATCGAACAGGATCTGGATGCCATCACCGCAGGCAACACCATGGCCATCGACCAGTGGGTGGCCTCCAAGGCACGCGCCGTCAGCGCCGCCGCCGCCGTGATCGAGCATGGCGACCCGCAGGGCTTTGCCGCCCACATGGGCCAGGCCAGTGGCTTCCCCATCACCACGGTGGGCTGGCAGGACAAGACCTTCAAGTCCACCACCAGCACCCCGCCCGACTACGACCCCACGGCCCGCCCCTGGTACAAGAGCGCCGTGCAGGCCGGCAAGCTGACGCTGACCAAGCCCTATGGCGACTCCACCACGGGCGTGCCCTATGTGGCCTTCGTGGCGCCCATGCTGCGCGGCGGCGCGCTGCAGGGCGTGATCAGCGGCGCCGTGCCGCTGGAGGGCGTGCGCGAGGTGGTGTCCGCCATCCGCCCCACGCCCGGCAGCCTGGGCTTTGTGGTCAGCCGTGACGGCCAGGTGCTGGCGCATGCCGATGCCAAGCTGCTGCTCAAGCCCACCTCCGACCTCTCCGAGCTGCTGACGCCTGCCGCGCTGACCGCGCTGGCCAGCGCCACGGCGCCACTGGAAGTGAACCTGGGCGGCAGCGCCAAGCTGCTCAAGGCCCGCCCGGTGCAGGGCACGGACTGGCTGCTGGTGGTGGCGCTGGACAAGGCCGAGGCCACGACCGGACTGCAAAGCGTGCTCAAGACGCTTGCCATCGCCATCGTGCTGCTGGCCTGCCTGGCCACGGCCGTGGCGGCGGCGCTGACGGCCCAGTCCTTCCGGCGCCTGTCGCAGGTGCGCGACGCCATGGACAAGATCGGCTCGGGCGGCGGCGACCTGACGCAGCGCCTGCCGGTGTCGGGCAATGACGAAGTGGCGCAGATCGCCTCGTCCTTCAACGGCTTCGTCGAGCAGATCGGCACCGTGCTCAAGGATGTGCGCAACGGCGTGGAGTCCATGAAGACCGCCACCGACGAGATCAAGCTGGGCAACCTGGACCTGTCCAACCGCACCGAGTCCTCGGCCAGCAGCCTGCAGGAGACCTCGGCCTCGCTGTCGCAGCTGACGGCCAATGTGCGCCAGTCGGCCGAGGCGGCCGCCATGGCCACGCGCCTGGCCCAGTCGGCCAGCAGCTCGGCCACCAAGGGCGGCGACGTGGTGGGCAGCGCCGTGAGCACCATGGACGACATCTCCAAGGCCTCGTCCAAGATCGGCGAGATCATCGGCGTCATCGACGCCATCGCCTTCCAGACCAACATCCTGGCGCTCAATGCCGCCGTCGAGGCAGCCCGCGCCGGTGAGCAGGGCCGGGGCTTTGCCGTGGTGGCGGCAGAAGTGCGCAGCCTGGCCCACCGCAGCGCGGCGGCCGCCAAGGAGATCAAGACCCTGATCGACGCCTCCGGCGCCAGCGTGGCCATGGGCACGGACCGCGTGCGCGCGGCCGGCCAGACCATGGGCGAGATCGTGGACGGCATCCAGCGCGTCTCCCAGATCATTGTCGAGATCAACGGCGCCATGACCGAGCAGAGCGTGGGCATCGGCCAGATCAACCAGGCCGTGGCCGACATGGACCGCGCCACGCAGCAGAACGCCGCGCTGGTGGAGGAGTCCACCGCCGCATCGTCCGTGCTCAACGAGCAGGCCCACCACCTGTCGCGCACGGTGGCCGGCTTCACGCTGGAAGGGCGTGCGCCTGCCCGGGATCGGTTGCTGCTCACCAACTGAGCCGCAGCAAGCGACGGGCTCAGGCCTGGGCCGGCGCTCCCAGGCGCTGGGACAGGCTGCGCGCCTGGGCCTGCAGCAGCAGGGCCGGCCGGCCTTGCAGGTCCAGGTCCAGCGTGGCCGAAGGGCCGATGGCGGCAATGGCCAGCACCAGCTGGCCAAAGCCGTCGAACACCGGCACGGCCAGCGCGCTCACGCCTGACAGCAGCTGGTTCTCGACCCGGCTCAGGCGGCTGGCGCGGATGGCGGCCAACTCCTTTGCAAAGGCGGGCTCCTCCAGGCTGTGGCCTTCCGCGTCCAGCAGGGGCGCGATGCGCCCGGGCTCGCCAAAGGCCGCAAAGATCTTGCCCGTGGCCGTGTGGCGCAGCGATGCGGGCGTGCCGTGGCGCATGGCCACATAGACATGGGTGGGCCCCTCTTCCACGCGGATGATGGTCGGGCCCTGGCCGCTCCACATGGCAATCGACACCGTGCTGCCCACCTCCTGCGCCAGCGCGGGAAGCTCGGCAATCGCCAGGCGCACGGGATCGGCCTGCTGCAGGCTGATCAGCCCCATCTGTATGGCCAGCGGCCCCAGGCCGTAGTGGCCGCTGGCGCGGTCCTGCTCCATCAGGCCCAGCTTGCAGAAGCTCACCAGGTAGGGGTGGGCCTTGGCCGCCGTCATGCCGGCCTCGCGCGCCAGATCCTTCAGCGCCATGCGACGGCCGGTGCGCGCCAGCGCCTTGAGCAGCTGGCCGCCGACCTCCACGCTCTGGATGCCGCGCGGGCCGCGCGCGGGCTCGTCATCGGCGCTGTCGGAGGGGAAGACGGGGTCGTTCGGGGAGGAGGCGGCATCGGACATGGCAGGCATTGTGAAGGCTGGAACCCGAAGTTTGCGGCTCCGAGGGTTTTTCACTATGTCAAATGAATTGTTCAATGTTGAATTTTTCCCTAGCATTCAGGCATTCGATAAAAACAAATGCATTTGTCCATCTCAAAAGCAGGATGCCCATGACCACCAAGACCTTTGCCTCCGCCGCCGACCTCGAAATCAAGCAGGTCAGCTTCGACAAGCTCTCCGAGCACGCCTATGCCTACACGGCCGAAGGCGACCCCAACACCGGCATCATCATTGGCGACGACGCCGTGATGGTGATCGACACCCAGGCCACGCCCGTCATGGCCCAGGACGTGATCCGCCGCATCCGCGAGGTCACCGACAAGCCCATCAAGTACGTCACGCTGTCGCACTACCACGCGGTGCGCGTGCTGGGCGCCTCGGCCTTCTTCGCGGAAGGTGCCGAACACATCATTGCCAGCCAGGACACCTACGACCTCATCGTGGAGCGCGGCGAGCAGGACAAGGCCAGCGAGATCGGCCGCTTTCCCCGCCTGTTCCAGAACGTGGAAAGCGTGCCCGACGGCATGACCTGGCCCACCCTGACCTTCACCGGCAAGATGACGCTGTGGCTGGGCAAGCTGGAAGTGCAGATCCTGCAGCTGGGCCGCGGCCACACCAAGGGCGACACCGTGGTCTGGCTGCCCCAGGACAAGGTGCTGTTCAGCGGCGACCTGGTGGAGTTCGGCGCCACGCCCTATGCGGGCGATGCCTACTTCCAGGACTGGCCGCACACGCTGGACGCCATCGCCGCCCTGCAACCCGAGAAACTCGTGCCCGGCCGGGGCGCCGCGCTGCAGACGCCGGCCGAGGTGCAGGCCGGCCTGGCCGGCACGCGCGACTTCATCAGCGACCTGTGGACCGAGGTCAAGGCCGGCGCCGACGCCAAGCAGGACCTGCGCAAGGTCTACGAGGCCGCCTTCGCCAAGCTGCAGCCCAAGTACGGCCAGTGGGTGATCTTCAACCACTGCATGCCCTTCGATGTGACCCGCGCCTATGACGAGGCATCGGGCCACGCCGACCCGCGCATCTGGACCGCCGAGCGCGACCGCCAGATGTGGCTGGCACTCGAAGGCTGATGCACGGCGGCGTCCGGGCCTGAACACCGGCACGCCCGCCCATCGCACCCGTCCGTGAACCGGCGCCCTGGCGCGCCGGCGGGGATGGCTGCGCCCTTTTTTCCACACTGCCCACGCCAGAGGACGAACACCATGTCCCACCCCGCCATCTCCCTGCAAGCGCTGCGCGGCAGCGGCGCAGACATACAGTCCATCCACATTCCCTACGAGCGCCATGCCGACCAGGACGCCGGTGCGGACACGCCCGCCCGGCATCCCGTGGTCATCGTCGGCGCCGGCCCCGTAGGCCTGTCGCTGGCCATCGACCTGGCCCAGCGCGGCCAGCGCGTGGTGCTGCTGGACAACGACTGCCGGCTGTCCACGGGCTCGCGCGCCATCTGCTTTTCCAAGCGCACGCTGGAGATCTGGGACCGCCTGGGCGTGGGCCAGCCCATGGTGGACAAGGGCGTGTCCTGGAACCTGGGCAAGGTCTTCTTCAAGGACCAGCCGCTGTACCGCTTCGACCTGCTGCCCGAGGACGGCCACGAGCGCCCGGCCTTCATCAACCTGCAGCAGTACTACGCCGAGGCCTATCTGGTCGAGCGAGCCCTGCAGCTGCCGCTGATCGACCTGCGCTGGCACAGCAAGGTCACGGCACTGGAGACGCAGGCCGAGGGCGCGCTGCTGACCGTGGAGACGCCCGACGGCAGCTACCGCATCGATGCGCAATGGGTCCTGGCCTGCGACGGCTCGCGCTCGCCGCTGCGTGGCCTGCTGGGCCAGGAAAGCCATGGCCGCATCTTCCGCGACCGCTTCCTGATCGCCGACGTGAAGATGCATGCCGAATTCCCCACCGAGCGCTGGTTCTGGTTCGACCCGCCCTTCCACCCGGGCCAGAGCGTGCTGCTGCACCGCCAGCCCGACGATGTCTGGCGCATCGACTTCCAGCTGGGCTGGGACGCGGACCCCGAGGAAGAGAAAAAGCCCGAGAACATCGTGCCGCGCATCCGCGCCCTGCTGGGCAAGGACGCGCCCTTCGAGCTGGAATGGGCCAGCGTCTACACCTTCGCCTGCCTGCGCATGGACCGCTTCGTCCATGGCCGCGTGGTCTTCGCGGGCGACAGCGCCCACGGCGTCTCGCCGTTTGGCGCACGCGGCGCCAACAGCGGCGTGCAGGATGCCGAGAACCTGGCCTGGAAGCTGGACCGCGTGCTGCGCGGCCAGGCCGATGCCTCGCTGATCGCCACCTATGGAGCCGAGCGCGAATACGCGGCCGACGAGAACATCCGCAACTCCACGCGCGCCACCGACTTCATCACGCCCAAGAGCGAGATCAGCCGCCTGTTCCGCGACGCCGTGCTCGACCTGGCGCGTGACCATGAATTCGCGCGCCGCATCGTCAACAGCGGGCGGCTGTCCGTGCCGGCCACGCTGCATGGCTCCGCGCTCAACACGCCTGACACCGACACCTTCGACGGAACGCAGATGCCCGGCGCCGTGCTGGCCGATGCGCCCATGCGCCGGCCCGGCGCAGACGGCACGGCATGGCTGCTGCGCGCTCTGGGACCGGACTTCACGCTGCTGCACTTCGGCCCCACGCCCGCCTGGGCGCAGGCGCTGCCCGGCGTGCTCAACCTGTCCATCGCGGCCGAGGGCGAGGCCCATGCGCCAGACGCCGACCTCATCGATGCGCGCGGCCTGGCGGCCAAACGCCTGGATGCACGCCCCGGCACCAGCTACCTGCTGCGGCCTGACCAGCATGTCTGCGCGCGCTGGCGCCGCCCCGACGAAGCCGGCGTGCGCGCCGCTCTCCAAAGAGCCTGCGGCGCCGCCGCCACGGCCTGAACCTCTTACGCCCCATCCACAGGAGACCGCCATGCTGCTGTCCACCCACCCCAACCTGCAGGCCTGCGACGATTTCTACGAAGCCCTGATCGCCACCCACCAGGGGCTCGATACCGCGCAAAGCCATGCCCTCAATGCCCGCCTCGTGCTGCTGCTGGCCAATCACATCGGCCACCAGGGCACCTTGCTGCATGCGCTCGAACTGGCCCGCGCCAGCGCAGGACTTGCCCCTGCCGGCGCGGACCCGGCCGAGCGCGGCGCCGTGACGCCGGTCGCCCCGGTGCACGCGGCCGCCTGAAGCCGCGCGCCGCCGCCCGCGCGGCGGCCTGCCATCCCCACAAAGGCGCCCGCCTCGCAACTCGGACATCTCACAAGGGCGCCGCATACAACATGGAGACAAGGATGCAACGCAAGCAGTTTCTGGCCACACTGGCCTGCTCGGGCCTGGCCCTGGCCGCAGGGCCTGCCGCCCTGGCACAGGACAAGCCCCTGGAATGGGTCGTGGGCTATGCGGCCGGCGGCGGCTCGGACGTGGTCGCCCGCGTCATCGCCGAAGCCATGGGCCGCAACATGGAGCGGGTCATCGTCATCAACAACAAGCCCGGCGCAGGCACCAACATCGCGGCCGAGTACAGCGCCCGCTCGCGCGACCACGGCAACCTCATGTTCACGGCCGACTTCGCCACGCTGGCGGCCAACCCCTTCCTGTTCAGCAAGCTCAACTACAACGCCGAGCGCGACTTCAAGCCAGTGGGCATGCTGGTGCGCTTTCCCATGCTGCTGGTGGTCAACAACGAGGTGCCCGCAACCAACCTCGCCGAATTCCTGGCCTGGGCCAAACAGCAAAAGACCGGCGTGAGCTGGGGCTCGGCCGGCCTGGGCAGCCCCCACCACCTGGTGGGCGAACTGTTCCGCGAACAGGCGGGCATCAGCAACATGACCCATGTGCCCTACCGTGGCGCCGCTCCGGCCGTGCAGGACGTGGTCGGCGGCCAGATTCCCGCCATGTGGGCCGACAGCGCCACCATCATTCCCTTCCTGAGCGAGAAAAAGCTCAAGGCCATCGGCGTGGCCAGCCCCGCCCGCGTGGATGTGCTGCCCCAGGTCGCCACGTTGCAGGAGCAGGGTCTGAAAGGTTTCGAGGGCTATGCCTGGCAGGGCATCGTCGTGCCCACGGGCAGCTCGGCCGAGGTGGTCAAGAAGTTCAGCCAGTCGCTGCAGCAGGCCCTGGCCGACACCCGCACCAAGGCACGCCTGGCCGCCATGGGCGTGGAGCCCATGCCCGGCAGCGCCGACCAGATGGGCCAGTTCGTGCGCGCCGAGCGCAGCAAGTGGGGGCGGGTGATCTCGGCCAACAATATCAAGCTGGATTGAGCGGACATATGTTCTAGCTCTTGAGTCCGCCCTGTAAATTCACTTCTTCATTCAGGCAATCATCGATGTCTGAACACGCAGACGCTGGAGCAGCGGGGCAAGGACGGTAGTCAGCCTTGAGCAACAGCTGGCGCAATAGAACCGCAGCACGGCCAAGATCGGTTGCGCCTTGTGTCATACATCACGGCCTGGATACCATCGCCAAGCGATCCAGCATTTCAGCTAACTACGGCCATCATATGGGTGCCCGGCATTGTGAGCGCATGCCCATTGCCTGGCTTTCCTTCAACGTGGTGGCGATTCTCACCTTCGCTTCCAATTCGTGCGATGTCCTGGCTTTCCCCTTTGAGGTGCACTCCACTCGCGCATGCTGGGAATACAGCTAGTTCTCTTTTTTAGGGAACTGGCGGAAGGTGCGGTCCGTGTACTGCGGCAGTGGAGCCGAGCATGCTCGGGCACTCAATCAATCTGGGACCGCACGACCCATGCACACTTTCCAAGCTCGAGCGCCGGGTACACGGCCAAGCGCATGCTATTGAATTGCCTGGGATGGGCATACCTGCCGATTTGCGCGGCCGGCCAGAGCGCGACACATTTGCGCTGCTAGCGAAGGCGTAGACCGTATTGCTAAGCGGCTTGCCCAAGTATTGCCGGGTCTTGTCCATTAGGTGGCCCTCAATGGGACACACCACCACTTTGGATAGCACGCGTCGGCATCCACGCCCGCTGCACGCAGGCCTTGTTGATCAGTCCAAGGCCCTGAACGCTCACCAGCGTTAACGGGCAGCAGCAGCACATCAACATCTTGCCCGCCGGTACGCTAGTAATTGGCCAAAGGACCCATGAAGGCCTGTCGCCAGTTGAAGTTCAGCGCAGATACGCATGTTGTATGGCCCTGTCATGCAGGCGGATTTCTATACGTTCTCTAGTTCAAAGCGAAGAACTCACATCCAAGCAAAACTCTCCGTTGAGTCACACTTCCACCATTCGGGAGTCCTTGAATTTCTTGTTCAACCATCTTCTAGGACTAATCTGAGCAACCACGTCGTAAATAAGATTAATCCTACTCTTTACAGGTGCATTTTAAGAATCTTCCCTATTTATTTTTTGGCAAAAAAATATTTCAATTTAATCTTCTCAGAAGTCACGGATTTTGAAAAATAAGTCTTAACAAAATTCCTTTACACGATCTTCCCTCGTCAGAAGGACCTATATTTATTAAGTAAAAAATATTACTGCTGTCAATTCATATCGCATAAAGCAAATTAATTTTAATTGCTGAAATTGCTCTAAGATTTAGCATATTTACGAACCATGAACATAGGAATTACCAGAGAAGAATTTATTGAACATTATTTTGAGCAGAATTTCCTTTTTTGCCATAATGCACTATATTCACATAAAATTGATTGGAATCATATAAATGAAGTGCTATTTTCATCAGATCCTAGTGATGGGATGCTGAGCATTTTCAAAGATGGACTAATTCCGATCGAAAAATATACTGAAAACTTTATAGATTTCAATATAAGAAAAACCCGCATCACAAAGCGTTTATTCAATGAATATATGCGCAATGGTGCGACGCTGGTAATTAACCGAATAGAAACCAAATCCTCTCTGGTCAACGAAATTACACGAAGATTCGGTAAATTCATTGGAGAGAGGACTGTCGCAAATGGTTACGCTGCATTCGGCGGAGAAGGAACATTCTCCAAACATTGGGATACTCATGATGTATTTGCTGTTCAACTAATTGGACAGAAACGATGGAGAATCTTTGAGCCAACATTTCCACTGCCACTCCCTCATCAGAGAAGCAAGAATTTCAAGCATGAATGCCCTGAAACACCTGTTTTTGACCGTGTGCTAAACGAGGGCGATGTACTCTATATCCCAAGAGGCTGGTGGCATGAAGCGGTTCCTATAAAAGATAGGGAGACTTTTCACATTGCAGTTGGAGTTCACACACTTCACATAGTTGACTACATACTATGGTCCTGCATTAATACATTTTCAGAAATCCCCGCATTAAGAAAGACAATCAAACACGAAGACTATTCCACAAATGGAATAGAAAAATCAATTCACTTCATTAAAGACATATTAATAAATCAAGACAACTTAGAAGAATTCAAAAACCATCAGATTAGCCAGGAGAGAATTCCCTCAGAATTCAATATCCAAGATACTTTCAAGAAAAAACTGTCATCTCAATATTTAACCAGATCAATTAAATTTAACTCCTCGCTATATTCACCTCACAGCAAAAAGATACACGCAAACGGAATAGCAATTTCCTCCGACGAGATATCCAAATCAATATTTTTACAAATTTTAAACAACCCTGGAGATAGCATAGAAAAAATCATCAGAAATATTGATCCAAATTTTCAAGAAAGAGCACTATCCCTAATAAAAAATTTAATAGAAAACGACATAATTTATTTAGATTAGCCAGAAATGAAATCCACAGCAACGATATTGGAGAATTAAATGCGCGAACTAGTAATTTCAGAGATGGAAGTCGTAAATGGCGGAGCAGACTGGGGGGAAGTAGGGACGGGGCTTGCTGGTGTTGGTTTAGGCATCGCAATAGTCTCTACTCCCGTTGGAATAATCGGACTCCTCGGAGCGGGATTGGTAAGTTATTGGGGAGGAGTAGCGATCGGCGACGGCCTCATCGATGGGAAAGCCTTTGATTTTGACGGTGATGCATAGTAGATAAAAAATGGCCAATCAACTCACTGATTGGCCATTAATTTACCGCAAAGATTATCCAACACAACATGACCGAAACTCAAAAATTACTCGTAATCATAAACTTAATAGTTTTTATCGTAATAGCAATAATATACGCAGCAACAAACAAGAATTCACTTCGCAGAAAAATCACCAGCAACCGCAAAATATTTATATTAGCCATATTTATAACTATTTTCACACCAATAATAATGACATTTCTTGCAAAGAAATAAATTAATATTCATAAATTTGATTACATCTAAAATAACGAAGGAAAAATAATATCAGATGCCATTATTCCGAAAAGAATCTCTTGATTCCAAGAGATTTAAAATGGACGGGCATGTCTTGATGATTCGTCCATTTTCCTTCGCAGTTTTAACGACATTCTCCATTACAACCGTCCTATCGATAGCAATAATTCTTTTATTTTCAACCTATTCCAGACACTCAACAGTTAAAGGTCAACTCCTTCCAGCTACGGGGCAGATCAGAGTTTTTTCTCAACAACCAGGTGTTGTTATTGCAAAGTATGCAAAGGAGGGGCAATACGTCGAGAAAGGCGATATTCTTTATAAAATCTCCAGTGAGCGTTTTGATGAAGATGCGGTAGCAGTTTTTTCTCAAATCACCCGAAGCCTGGAACAAAGGCGAGAATCGCTCATTGACGAGCATACGAAATTTCTGCAGCTGCATCTCGCAGAGCGGCAAACATTGAATAGAAAAATTGCAAGCCTTCGCGTGGAACTGTCAGTGCTAGCGGAGCAGGTTAAAAGCCAGCGGAATCTACTTGCCCTAGCAGACAACGCCATTCAGAGATACCAAGGATTGTTGGACAAAGGCTATATCTCAAAGGATCAATTTCAGCAACGTCAGGCGGAGCAACTAGGTCAAATACAGGTGCTTCAGCGCTTACGTCGTGAACAGACAAGCTTGGAGCAGCAGGCGGTAGAGCGCACCAATGAACTCGCAGGGCTTGACAGTCGACAGAAGAATCAACTAGCACAGATCAACCGACAACTTTCGATGCTCACACAGGAACTCACGGAGAGCGAAGCGAAGCGAGCCTTCGTCATTACCGCACCAGAGGCAGGCACGGCAACCGCGGTATTCGCTGAAGTTGGCCATAGCATTGATGCACGCCTGCTCCTGATGCTTATTGTTCCAACGGACTCATACCTTGTGGCAGAGCTCTATGCACCAAGTAAAGCCATTGGTTTTATAAAACTAGGCGACCCCGTTAATATTCGCTACCAAGCCTATCCATATCAAAAATTCGGAATCCACCGGGGTAGGTTGGCTTCCATCTCTCGCACGAGCCTTTCACCTTTCGATTTTTCCAGTACTGTCAACCTGCTCCCAGGTTCTGGCGAAGTAGCGGAGCCACTGTATCGGCTACGAGTAGAACTTGATAGTCAAGCCGTCACCGCGTATGGGAAGGCGCAAGAACTTCAGAGCGGCATGCTGCTTGAAGCAGATATTCTTCAAGAGTCTCGCCGTCTCTACGAGTGGATTCTGGAGCCGATTTACAGCATTTCAGGAAAATTCCCAAAATAACCATGATTTCTTTAGATACGCTAGCACTGCGCTTCGGAAAGCACTTGCCGATTATCTTGCAGACAGAAGCCGCTGAGTGCGGTCTGACTTGTCTGGCAATGATCACAAGCTATCATGGACACAACGTAAATTTAAGGGAAATGCGCCAGCGGGTCAGCATTTCACTTAAGGGAATGAGCCTTGCCCACGTGGTTCAGGCTGCGCATCGCTTTCGCTTGGGCACCCGGGCTGTGCGCTTGGAACTGAATGAGCTTTCAAAACTGATCGTGCCTTGTGTACTGCATTGGAATATCGATCATTTTGTGGTGTTGAAATCCGTTAGCGCCCGAGGCGCGGTAATACACGATCCTTCAATCGGAGCTCGCCAAGTCAGCCTCGAAGAGTTGTCGCATAAATTCACTGGAGTTGCTCTGGAACTTTGGCCGAATAAAGATTTCGAGCAAAAGAAAGAAAAGCCAAAGGTCAAGCTACTTAGTTTGATAGGGGAAATCAGCGGATTACGCCGCTCACTGCTGCAAGTGTTAGTGATGGGCGTGGCACTGCAGATGATCGCGCTCATCAGTCCGTTCCTGCTTCAATGGACCATAGACAATGCGATTGTCGGTGACGATCGACATCTGCTGGCCACCCTGATTCTGGGTTTTTCGATTGTCTTGCTGATACAGGTTTTTATTAGCACCGCCCGGGCCTGGGCACTTATATACCTGGGCACGCTATTCAGCCTGCAATGGCGGAGCAACGTGTTCAGCCATATGCTGCGCCTGCCCAATCAGTTCTTCGAGAAGCGCCACCTTGGTGATGTAGTCTCACGATTTGGATCCGTCGATCAGATACAGCAAACCCTCACCGCAAGCTTTTTCTCGATCATTCTTGATGGGATGATGGCACTTTCCACCTTGGTGTTGATGCTTATATACAGCCCCCGGTTGGCGGCCGTGGTCTTCTGCACCATAGTGCTCTATGGAATGATTCGCTGGGCATGGTACTACCCGCTGCGAAACGCCACCGAGGAACAGATCGCTCATGGGGCCCGCCAGCAAAGCCACTTCCTCGAATCAGTGCGAGGTATTCAGGCATTGAAGCTATTTCAGAAGCTTGATATGCGAAGGTCGATATGGCTGGGCCTCTTCGTGGAGCAGATCAACGCGGGCCTGAAGTCTCAGAAGCTACAACTTTTTTATGGGCAAGCCAACGCATTGCTATTTGGTGCCGAGAACCTGCTGGTCGTTTGGCTAGGCGCAACCATGGTGATGGATGGACAATTCAGCGTAGGCATGTTGATGGCCTTCTATTCCTACAAGTCTCAGTTCGGCAGTCGAGTCGGCAGCCTGATTGATCAACTCTTCGAGCTGCGCATGTTGCAGCTACATAGCGAGAGGCTGGCCGATATTGTTCTTCACCCCCCCGAAGAAGAGGCTTGCGCACTCGTCACCGAGGAACGCAACAATCGGGCAGATATTGAAGTTCGAGCTGTGGGTTATCGCTATGGGGACCAAGAACCCTGGATCCTGGATGACGTTAACTTCAGCATCGCTGCAGGCGAAGCCGTGGCAATCATTGGTCCATCAGGCTGTGGCAAAAGTACGTTGTTCAAGGTGCTGTTGGGTATGCTGCCAGCAGCAAGAGGGAGCATTCGCATCGCTGGCCATGAGCTCGACGGACAGAACCTATCTGTGCTTCGGAGCCTATCCGGTTGCGTGATGCAAGACGACGCGCTTTTTGCGGGAAGCCTTGCAGAGAATATCTGCTTCTTCGATCCTCAACCAGACGCGCAATGGATGCGACAGTGCGCGCGCACCGCAGGAATCCATGGCGACATCGAACAAATGCCCATGGGCTACAACACCTTGGTTGGAGACATGGGCACAGTGCTTTCCGGCGGACAAAAACAGCGAATACTGCTGGCGCGCGCGCTGTACAAGAAGCCCCGAATTCTGTTCCTCGATGAGGCAACCAGCCATCTCGACGTGGCAGCCGAACGGCAGGTCAACGCCGCGATCCAAGCACTCGATATCACTCGGATCGTGATTGCCCACCGTCCAGAGACAATTGCCTGCGCAGACAGAGTCATCGAATTGGGCCATGGCAGGGTGATCAACGATGTGCGAGTACGAGCAATACAGCGCAGGCACCAGCAGGGGGAGTGACTGTGCACCAGCTACGCCTTCTTGTCTTCGTTGCCGGTGTAGTGCTGCTCAATTCTGTGTACGCCATGTCTTCATATGATGCGTTCTCCACGGAAGGCCTCGCAATATCTCCACCAATGGCCTCAGCAGCAAGAGTGGGCATCTGCCCTATCGGCAAATTGCCGGAACAGCTGACCGTGCATGAAGCAATCACACGAATCCTGTGCCAGGACCCGGCCATTCGGCAAGCTTGGTCAACAGCCCGAATGCGAGCAGCCCAACTAGGTTTGCGCAAGTCCGAATATTTACCGCGTCTGGATGCACGGCTGAGCCGCTCAGCAAACCGCAGCTACGATGGCTATGCGGAAGCGATACACAGCAACAACAGTACGGGCAACTTCAGCCTGAGTTGGGTTCTATTCGATTTTGGACGCCGGGACGCGGCACTGGCTTCTGCTCATCAATTGCTGTCAGCAGCTAACGCCGATCAGAACGCGGCCATCCAGAATGCATTTCTAGGTGCCGCTCAGTTGTATTTTGCGGCGCAGGCAAGCAACCAGCGGCTTGCTGCTGCTCAGCAGGTAATGGATTTGGCCAAAGACACTTATATTGCCGCAGCAGAGAAGTACAAAGCCGGCGCGGCAGCCCTGTCCGATCGCTTGCGAGCCAAGACGGCCTACACTCAGGCCAGTTTGCATGTATCCCAGGAAAGAGGCGCGCTGTCCAGTTCTTTGGGCACTATGGCGCTTCGCATGGGTCTGCCTGCGCATACTCTCGTACGCCTAGATGAGCATGTCGAAGCTTTGCCTTCATTGGACTTCATTATTGAGGTCGACGAACTCATCCGCCTTGCGGGCCAGCAGCATCCCCGCCTTGTTGCGGTCGACGCTCGCACAAAAGCCGCCCAAGCTGCAATACAAGAAGCCAGCGCGATGGCTATGCCAAAGATTGCTCTGACCAGCAGTTTTGGGGTCACTGATTCCTCCGTGCATGGTCGCGGCAGTCGGCGCAAGGATATGAATATAGGTCTGCAACTGAGCATTCCATTGTTTTCCGGATTCGAGCAGACTTATCAGATCCGGGCGGCTAAGGCTCAGGCAGCCACTTATGCTGAAGAGGCAGAGGTTGCGCGCTTGCGATTGTCAGTGGATGTCTGGACTCAACACAACGGTCTCCGCACGGAAGCAGAAAACCTTGTACACACCTCAGACCTTGTCAATCAATCCAAGCAGGCTATGGACATCGTGCAAGGCCGTTATCAGTCTGGTGTAGGCAGCATGACCGAAGTTCTGAACGCCATGGAGACCTATGCCAAAGCGCAGGAACAACATATCAGTGCGATGGCAAACTGGCGGGCATTGCGCTTGTCACTGGCAGCTCAATTGGGGCGTTTGGGGTTCTGGGACCTTGACTAGAGGCGAGACCCCTTTAACTCAGGCCGCCTCCGCACTGCGCCCCATCCCCAGATAGGTATCGATGATGCGCCGGTCGTGCAGCAGCTCCCTGGCCGCGCCGCTGAGGGCCTCGGCGCCCATCTCCAGCACGTAGGCACGGTCGGCCACCTTGAGGGCGGCGCGCGCGTTCTGCTCGACCAGCAGCACCGAGACGCCGTGGTCGCGCAGGCCGGCCACGACCTGCAGCACCTCGCGCACGATCAGCGGCGCCAGGCCCAGCGAGGGCTCGTCCAGCAGCAGCAGGCGCGGGCGCGCCATCAGCGCGCGGCCGATGGCCAGCATCTGGCGCTCGCCGCCCGACAGGGTGGAGGCCATCTGCGGGCGCCGCTCCCTCAGGCGCGGGAAGATGGCAAAGACCTCGTCCATGCGCTGCGCCTGGTCGCGCAGGCCCCGGCGCCAGCGCGAGAAGCCGCCCAGCAGCAGATTGTCCTCCACCGACATCTCGCCGAACAGCTCGCGCTTTTCGGGCACCAGGGCGACGCCGTTGGCCACCATGACCTCGACGCCGGGGCGTGCGATGCGCTTGCCGTCCAGATGGATCTCGCCGCGCGAGGGCAGCAGGCCCATGGCGGCCGACAGCAGCGTGGTCTTGCCCGCGCCGTTGGGGCCGATGACGGTGACGATCTCGCCGCTGCGCACATCCAGATCCACCTGGTGCACGGCCTCCACGGGACCGTAGGACACGCTCAGGCCCTTGAGCTGCAAAAGGGTGTCGCTCATGCCGTCTCTCCGGTTGCCTCGTCGTCGTCGCCGCCCAGGTAGGCATCCAGCACGCGCTGGTTGACCTGGATCTGGGCCGGCGTGCCTTCGGCGATCACGGTGCCGAACTCCAGCACCGTGATGCGGTCCGCAAGATTCATGACGAACTCCATGTCGTGCTCCACGACGAGAATGCCCAGCCCCTCGGCGCGCAGCTGGCGCAGCAGGTCGGCCAGGGCCTGTTTTTCCAGGTGGCGCAGGCCGGCGGCCGGCTCGTCCAGCAGCAGGGCCGCAGGCTGGCCGGCCAGGGCGCGTGCGATCTCCACGATGCGCTGCTGGCCCAGGGCCAGCGAGGCGGCCGGCACATCGGCGAAGGCGCCCAGGCCGCAGCGCTCGATCTGGCGGCGCGCCTCGGCCAGCACCGAGGCCTCCTCGGCCCGGTCCAGGCGCAGCATGGAGGCCAGCCAGCCCCGGTGCGCACGCCGGTGCGCGCCCACGGCCACGTTCTCCAGCACGCTGCGCTGGCCCAGCAGGCGCACATGCTGGAAGGTGCGGCCCAGGCCCAGGGCGGCGAAGCGGCGCGAGGGCGCATCGTTCATGGCCTGGTCCATGAAGCGGACCTGGCCCTCGGTGGGCGAGTCCACGCCCGAGATCATGTTGAAGAAGGTGCTCTTGCCCGCGCCGTTGGGGCCGATCAGCGCATGCACCTCGCCGGCCTTGAGCGTCATGGCCACATCGTTGTTGGCCACCAGGCCGCCGAAGCGCTTGGTCACATGCTCGGCCGCCAGCAGCACCTGGCCCGTAGCGGGCAGCGCGCGCTGCGCCAGCGGCGCCGCGTCCGCCAGCTTCAGATCGGACACGGGCCGGCGCACCCAGCGTGCCGTGAGCGCCTGCAGCGTGGGCCACAGGCCTTCTGCAAAGCGCTGCAGCACCAGCACCATCAGCAGGCCGAAGACGATGACCTCGAAGTTGCCGCTGGTGCCCAGCAGGGCCGGCAATATGTCCTGCAGCTTTTGCTTGACCAGGGTGATCAGCGTGGCGCCCAGCACCGCGCCCCACAGGTGGCCGGCGCCGCCGACCACGGCCATGAACAGGTACTCGATGCCCACGTTGAGGTTGAAGGGCGCCGGGCTCACGAAGCGCTGCATGTGGGCGTAGAGCCAGCCCGACAGCGTGGCCAGCAGGGCTGCCAGCACGAAGAGCTTGACGCGGTAGTGCGCCGTGTCGATGCCCATGGACTCGGCCATGACGCGGCCGCCGCGCAGCGCGCGGATGGCCCGGCCCTCGCGCGAGTCCAGCAGGTTGTGCAGCAGCCACAGCGCCACCAGCAGCACGGCCCAGATCACCACGCCCATGGCGCGCGGCGAGGCCAGCGAGACGCCACCGATCACCAGCGGCGCAATGCCCGTGATGCCGGTCTGCCCGCCCAGGAACTCCATGTTGCCGAACAGGTAGTACAGGCTCAGCCCCCAGGCGATGGTGCACAGCGGCAGGTAGTGGCCCTGCAGCTTGACCGTGACCGCGCCCAGCAGCCAGGCCACGACGAAGGTGATGAGCAGGCCCAGCGCCAGGCCCACCCAGGGCAGGCCCGCCGCGCCCACCAGCCCGCCCAGCGCCGCCACCGAGGCAGGCGCCGTGCAGACCCAGGCCGTGGCATAGGCGCCGATGCCCACGAAGGCCGCCTGGCCGAACGAGGTCATGCCGCCCACGCCGGTCAGCATCACCAGGCCTGCGGCCACCATGGCGAACAGGCCGATGTAGCTGAGGATGACGACGGTGAAATCAGGCAGAAAGCCCCAGGACGCGGCCAGCAGCGCAATGGCGGCCACCGTGAGCACGCGCGTGCTGATGCCGCCCGAGGCGGCCTTGGCAGGCGCCGTGGCCTGCGAGGAAACGGGGGCGCTCATTCTTCTTCCTCCACATGGTGGCTATTGCGCGATCGCCACCACAGCACCGGGATGATCAGCGTGAACACCAGCACCTCCTTGTAGGCACTGGCCCAGAACGACGAGAAGGCCTCCAGCAGCCCGACCAGCAGCGCGCCGGCCAGGGCCAGCGGGTAGCTGGCCAGCCCGCCCACGATGGCGGCCACGAAGCCCTTGAGGCCGATCAGAAAGCCGGTGTCGTAGTACACCGTGGTCAGCGGCGCGATCAGCAGGCCGGAGATGGCGCCGATCAGCGCGGCCAGCGCAAAGCTCACGTCGCCGGCCATGGCCGTGGGAATGCCCATGAGGCGCGCACCCACGCGGTTGATGGCCGTGGCGCGCAGCGCCTTGCCGATCATGGAGCGCTCGAAGAACACGAACAGCAGGGCCACCAGCACCAGGGTCACGCCCACCACCACCAGGGACTGGCCCGAGATCGTGATGTCGCCCAGGCGCAGCTGCGCCTCGGAAAACGCGGGGGTGCGCGAGCCTTCGGCACCGAAGAACAGCAGCCCCAGGCCGACCAGCACGCCGTGCATGGCCACCGAGACGATGAGCAGCATCAGCACCGAGGCATGGGCCAGCGGCCGGTAGGCCAGGCGGTACAGCAGCGGCCCCATGGGCGTGATCAGCACCAGGGTGGCCAGCGCCTGCAACATCAGCGAGGACGGGCGCAGCCCCCAGGCCAGGGCCACGGCAATGGCCGGCAGCGCCAGGCACCACAGGAAGGTGGCGGGCCAGCTCACCTGGCTGCCCGCGCGCCAGCGCAGCAGGTCCACCACCAGCACGGCGGCGGCCAGGGCCAGCAGCAGCCACAGCGTGGTGGGCACGCGGCCGGCCTGCATCATGGCCAGGGTGAGCGCGCCGAAGGCGACGAACTCGCCCTGCGGAATGAAGATGATGCGGGTGACCGAGAACACCAGCACCAGGGCCAGCGCCATCAGGCCGTAGACGGCGCCGTTGACGATGCCGTCCTGCCCCAGCAGCAGGGCGATTTGCAGATCCATGATCGACTTTCGAGCAGGCGCGGCCGAGCGCCACAGCGGCCGCCGCCAGGTGCGGCAGCCGCTGCGGCCTCAGGCCCGCAGGTTCAGGGCTGGTACTTCCAGGTGCCGTTCTCGATCTTGACCATGACGGCCGCGCGCTGGTCCAGGCCCAGGTGGTCGGTGGGCGTCATGTTGAAGATGCCGTGGGCGCCGGCCACGTCCTTGGTCTGCTCCAGCGCATCGCGCAGGGCGGCGCGGAACTCGGCCGTGCCGGGCTGGGCCTTCTTGAGCGCGGCGGGAATCGCCGCTTCGAGCACGCGGCCCGCATCCCAGGAATGCGCGCCAAAGGTCGATGCCGTGCCCTTGCCGTTGGCGGCCTCGTAGGCCTCCACATAGGAGACGGCAGACTTCTTGACCGGATTGCTGTCGGGCAGCTGGTGGGCCACCAGCACGGGGCCGGCGGGCAGCAGCGTGCCTTCCACATCCTTGCCGCCCACGCGCAGGAAGTCGGCATTGGCCACGCCGTGGGTCTGGTAGATCTTGCCCTGGTAGCCGCGCTCCTTGAGCGATTTCTGCGGCAGCGCGGCCGGCGTGCCCGAGCCTGCGATCAGCACCGCATCGGGCTTGGCGGACATGAGCTTGAGCGTCTGGCCCGTGACCGAGGTATCGCTGCGCGAATAGGCCTCGGTGGCGGTGAGCTTGATGCCCTTGGCCTCGGCCACCTTGCGGAACTCCTGCAGCCAGCTTTCACCGTAGGCGTCGTTGAAGCCGATGTAGCCCACGGTCTTGATGCCGGCCTTGGCCATGTGCTCGCCGATGGCGGCGGCCATCATGGCGTCGTGCTGGGGCGTCTTGAAGACCCAGAACTTCTTGGCATCCATGGGCTCGACGATCTTGGCCGAGGCCGCCAGCGTGATCATGGGCGTCTTGGCCTCGGAGACCACGTCCACCATGGCCAGCGAGTTGGGCGTGATGCTGGAGCCCAGGATGACATCGACCTTGCTCTCACTGATCAGTTTGCGCGTGTTGGCCACGGCCGCCGTGGTGTCGGAGGCGTCGTCCAGGATGATGTAGTTGACCTTCTGGCCCGCCACCGTGCGCGGCATCAGCGCCACGGTGTTCTTTTCGGGAATGCCCAGGGAGGCCGCCGGTCCGGTGGCCGAGACCACCACGCCCACATTGATGTCGGCCAGGGCCGATCCCCAGACCGTGGCCAGGGTCGCGGCCAGCAGGCCCAGTTTCGTCAAACGCTTCATGTCTGTCTCCTTGTGTTGGATGGGGCGTGGCACCTTCAGGCGCCACAATTTACCGTGGTAACTATTTTTTTGCCAGCGGTTTGATGCCCGGGTTTGCCTGGGGTCTGCACGGCCGGCAGGCCTCCGAGGAACAGGTCGGCCACCACGGGGGCCATGGCCTCGTGGTCCAGCGAGCCATCGGGCCGCAGCCAGGTGAACATCCAGTTCATCATCCCGAACAGCAGCATGGCCAGCGCCTTGGACAGGCCCGCGCCATCGGCGTCCGGCCGCAGCTGGGCCACCGCCTGGGCAAAGGTCTCGACCACGGCGCGCTCCTTGCCCAGCACGCGCTGGCGGTCGTCGTCCTGCAGGAAGCGCACGTCCTCGGTCAGCACGCGGTGGGCATGGCGGGCATGGGCGTATTCCTGCACGAAGCGCTCGATAAGCATGCGCAGCCGCGGCTCGGGCGGCAGGCCCATGGACTGCACCTCGTCCACCAGGGCCTGCAGCCGCGTCATGTGGCCATCGGTGATGTCCACCAGCAGCGCGTACTTGTCGCGGAAGTAGTGGTAGATGGTGGGCTTGGACAGGCCGCAGGCCTGGGCCACCTCGTTCATCGAAGTGCCGGGGTAGCCGCTGCGCGCGAACAGCGCGGCGGCATGGCCCAGGATCAGTTCGCGCTGGTCGTCGTATCCGGAAGATCGGCCTCGGGCCATGGGACTCCTGTGCGCGCTCAGCGGCTGCGGTGGTCGATCACGCGGCGGGCCTTGCCCACCAGGGTGCGCTCTATGGAATCGGGTCGCAGCACCTCGACCTCGGCGCTCACGCCGACCAGGGTCTTGATGCGCTGCTGCACCCACAGTGCCAGCGCCTCGGTGTCGCCCTGCGTGCCCGGCTGCATCTCGCAGCGCACGGCCAGCCGGTCCAGGTTGCCGTCGCGCGTGACCACCAGCTGGTACTGGCCCGACAGCTGGGCGTTCTGCAGCACGATCTCCTCGATCTGCGTGGGAAACAGGTTCACGCCGCGGATGATGAGCATGTCGTCGCTGCGCCCCACGATCTTGCCCATGCGCCGGAAGCTGCGCGAGGTCGGCGCAAGCAGCCGGGTCAAATCCCGCGTGCGGTAGCGCACGATGGGCATGGCTTCTTTGCTCAACGACGTGAAGACCAGCTCGCCCTCGCTGCCGTCGGGCAGCACCTCGCCCGTGTCCGGGTCGATGATCTCGGGGTAGAAATGGTCTTCCCAGATCACCGGCCCGTCCTTGCTCTCCACGCATTCGCTGGCCACGCCTGGGCCCATGACTTCGGACAGGCCGTAGATGTCCACGGCATCCAGCCCCGCCTTGCCCTCGATCTCGCGGCGCATGGCCTCGGTCCAGGGCTCGGCGCCGAAGATGCCGATCTTCAAGGAGCTTGCGCGCGGGTCCAGGCCCTGGCGCTGCATCTCCTCCACGATCACCTGCATGTAGCTGGGCGTGACCATGATGATGTCGGGCCGGAAATCCTGGATCAGCTGCACCTGCTTTTCGGTCTGCCCGCCCGACATGGGCACCACGGTGCAGCCCGCGCGCTCGGCGCCGTAGTGCGCCCCCAGGCCGCCCGTGAACAGGCCGTAGCCATAGGCCACATGCACCATGTCGCCGGGCCGCCCGCCCGCCGCGCGGATGGAGCGCGCCACCAGGTTGGCCCAGTTGTCGATGTCATTCAACGTGTAGCCCACGACCGTGGGCTTGCCTGTGGTGCCCGAGGAGGCATGCACGCGCGCCACCTTCTGGCGCGGCACGGCGAACATGCCGAACGGGTAGTTCTCGCGCAGGTCCTTCTTGGTGGTGAAGGGAAAGCGGGCCAGGTCGGACAGCGTGCGCAGATCGGACGGATGCACGCCCTTTTCGTCGAAGGCGCGGCGGTAGTGCGGCACGTTGTCGTAGGCATGCTGCAGCGACCAGCGCAGGCGCAGCAGCTGCAGCGAGGCGATCTCGTCGCGGCTGGCGGTTTCGATGGGGTCGAGTTCGCCGGGGGCGGGGCGCTGCAGGGACATGGCGGACCTCTTCAGGTGGGCTCTGTCAGGCCGGGCACGGTGGGCCGGCCCTTGAAGCTGTGCGAGCGGCCACGGAACAGCGCGATCACTTCCTGGCGCTGGTTGGTGACCTGCACGTCATAGACGCCGGTGCGGCCTGCGCGCGAGATTTCGCGGGCCTGGGCCGTGAGCACGTCGCCGGGCCGGCCGGGCGCGACGAAGTCCACGCTCAGGCCCGAGGCCACCGTCATCTCGTTGCGCGCATTGCAGGCATAGGCAAAGGCCGTGTCGGCCAGCGCCGTGATGAAGCCGCCGTGGCAGATATCAAAGCCGTTGAGCATGTCGTCGCGCACGGCCATTTCCATGCGCGCCGCGCCGGGGGCGATGTCCGTGATGCGCAGGCCCAGGCCTTGCGCGGCGCGGTCGCGCGCCAGCATGCCGTCGCGCACCTGTTCGGCCAGGCGCTGTGCGGCTTCGTCCGGGGTATGGGTGTCTTGCATGGCGCCGCTCCTCAACGGTCCGAGAACACGGCAGCCCGCTTGCCCAGGAAGGCGGCCACGCCCTCCTGGTAGTCGTGGGCCGCGCCCAGCTGGCCCTGCTGGCGCGCCTCGCGCGTGAGCGCATGCTCGTAGTCCAGCAGTTGGGCCGAGTCCATGGCCTCCCGCGTGCGCGCCAGGGCCCGCACGGGCATGGCGGCCAGGCGCTGGGCCAGGGCCTGGGCCTCGCTGCGCAAATCGGCATCTTCCACGCAGCGCCAGATCAGGCCGATGCGTTCGGCCTCGGCCGCAGGCAGCTTGTCGCCCAGCAGCGCAAGGCCCAGGGCACGCGCACGGCCCACCAGGCGCGGCAGCAGCCAGGTGCCGCCGCAGTCGGGCACCAGGCCGATCTTGGCAAAGGCCTGGATGAAGCTGGCCGAGCGCGCGGCCAGCACCAGGTCGCAGGCCAGCGCGATATTGGCGCCCGCACCGGCGGCCACGCCATTGACGGCGGCCACCACGGGCACGGGCATGGACTTGAGCCGCAGGCACAGCGGCTGGTAGCGGCGCTCGATCAGGTCGCCCAGGTTCTGGTCGGGCGCGGCCTCGGGGTCGGACAGGTCCTGGCCCGCGCAAAAGCCGCGCCCCGCGCCCGTGAGCACCACGCAGCGAACCGTGGCATCGCCGGCGGCCTGCTCCAGGGCCGAAAGCAGCTGCTCGTGCAGTTGCGCGTTGAAGCTGTTGAGCGCGTCGGGGCGATTGAGCACCAGGGTGCGGACGGCGTCTTGCTGCTCAACCAGAACCAGCGATGGGGGCATGGAAGTCTCCGTGGCCTGTCTGCCGTCTTTATGCGGCAGATCAAACATAATTTACCGAATGGTCGGTAAATGTTAGTCGCCAGACCCTTTCCACCACAAGCGCCCAGGCACCGAGGAAACCCCTAGGCCCCATGAAAAATGACCCCCACGCTGCCCTTGCTGCCCAAGGTCCGCTGCCCCCCGAGGGGGCGTTTTTCATCTTGGGGCGGCCCGGCGATGAAAAAAGGCCCGCACGGGCCATTTTTCTTGAAGGTTCAGGGCTTGAAACCCGAGCGCTGCACCACCGGCGTCCACTGCGCGCGGTAGGCCTTGAGCATCTCGGCCGTCTGCGCGCTGCTGCTGGAGACCGGGGTCAGCCGGCTGGCCTCGAATTTCTGGCGCGTGTCGGGCTCCTTCATGATCTCCTGCACCATGCGCGACAGGCGCTCGGCAACGTCGGGCGCCATGCTCTGCGGCGCGAACAAGGTGTTCCAGCCCATGCCCGACAGGTTCAGGCCCGATTCCTTGAGCGTGGGAATGTCCGGCGCCATGGTGCTGCGGCGCTCGCCCGACACGGCCAGCACGCGGATCTTGCCGGCCTCGTGCTGGGGCAGCAGCACGTCGAAGGTGTCGATGGCCAGCGGCACCTGGCCGCCCACCAGGTCGGTCAGCAGCGGGGCCGAGCCCTTGTAGCCCACGGTTTCGGTCCGGACCTTGGCGGCCTCGCCCAGCATCAGCGAGAAGAAGTGCGGCAGGCTGCCCGTGGCCGGCACGCCCACGTTGGCCTGCTGCGGATTGGCACGCAGCCAGGCCAGCAGGTGCGACAGCTGCCTGACGGGCACGGCACTGGCCACGGCCACGCCGAATTCGTAGCGATTGACCTCGCTGACCGGGCGGAAGTCCTTGTCGGGGTCGTAGCCCGAGTCAGGGAACACCAGGGGCGCCACCAGCATCACGGCCGGGTTGGCCAGCAGCAGCGCGGGCTGGGAGGCCGGCGCGTTCTTCACATACTGGGCCGACAGGCGGCCGCCCGCGCCGGGCTTGTTCTCCACCACCACGGGCGAGCCCACGCGCGCCTGCAGCTTGTCGGCCACGATGCGCGCCACGCGGTCGGTGGCGCCACCGGGCGGGTAGCCCACGACGATGCGCAGCGGCGCCTTGCCCGGAAACAGCGGCTCGGCCGCCGTGGCACTTCCAGCCAGCCAGCTGGCGGCCGAAACAGCCGGTGCCAGGGCCAGGATCTGGGTCAGGGTTCTTCGCTGCATCGCAAACTCTCTCCTTGCATGGACGGATTCCCGTGCGGAACGCACGCCGCACAATGTAGCGGCCTCAAAACGCCCGTTGCCGCCGATATTGACCAGGGTTAACCCGAGGCAAGACGCCCTGCGCCGCTCGGGCATCGCGACAGCCTGGCGAAGCCGACTCGGCGACAATCGCCCACCATGAGCTTCGCCCCCCTGACCAACGACACCTTCCTGCGCGCCTGCCGGCGCCAGGCCACCGACTACACGCCGCTGTGGCTGATGCGCCAGGCGGGCCGCTATCTCCCCGAATACAAGGCCACGCGCGCCCGGGCCGGCAGCTTCATGGGCCTGGCCACCAACGTGGACTACGCCACCGAGGTCACGCTGCAGCCTCTGGAGCGCTTCCCGCTGGACGCGGCCATCCTGTTCTCCGACATCCTGACCGTGCCCGACGCCATGGGCCTGGGCCTGTCCTTTGCCGAAGGCGAAGGCCCGCGCTTTGCCAAGGTGGTGCGCGACGAGGCCGCCGTGGCCGAGCTGGCCGTGCCCGACATGGACAAGCTGCGCTACGTGTTCGACGCCGTGACCAGCATCCGCCGCGCGCTCGATGGCCGCGTGCCGCTGATCGGCTTCTCGGGCAGCCCCTGGACCCTGGCCTGCTACATGGTCGAGGGCAAGGGCAGCGACGACTACCGCCTGGTCAAGAGCCTGATGTATGCACGCCCCGACCTGATGCACCGCATCCTGGCCATCAACGCCGACAGCGTGGCCGCCTACCTCAACGCCCAGATCGATGCGGGCGCCCAGGCCGTGATGGTGTTCGACAGCTGGGGCGGCGTGCTGGCCGATGGCGCCTTCCAGGAATTCAGCCTGGCCTACACGAAGCGCGTGCTGGCCGGACTCAAGCGCACGGGCGTCGATGGGCAGGACGTGCCGCGCATCGTCTTCACCAAGGGCGGCGGCATCTGGCTGCCCGACATGAAGGACCTGGACTGCGAGGTGCTGGGCCTGGACTGGACGGCCAACCTGGCCCGCGCCCGCGCCATCGTCGGTGGCGAGGTGGGCGGACCCGGCAAGGCGCTGCAGGGCAACATCGACCCCAATGTGCTGTTCGCACCGCCCGAGCGCGTGGCCGAGCAGGCGCGCGCCGTGCTCGACAGCTTCGGCGCCCCGCACACCGACAGGACCACCACGGGCCCCACGCACATCTTCAACCTGGGCCACGGCATCAGCCAGTTCACGCCGCCCGAGCATGTGGCGGCCCTGGTGGAGACCGTGCACAGCCATTCGCGCGCCCTGCGCCAGCGCTGAGCGAGCCGCCTACCCGCCCCCGCTTCTCCCGAACCCCAGGGCCGGACGCCAGCGCAGCGCCGGCCCCTGCCGGGGCCGCCAACGGCCCGGCAAGGCCCCGCTGTCCACAAGCCGGGTACCCGACAGCCGCTTGCTGCACAAGATGGCCACAGACCATCTTATGCACAGAAAAATCCGAGCGAGGCCCTAGGAGTTGCAGTTGTCATCCGCGCCTGCACGCCGGCGACATATCGATATAAGCCATTGTTTTTGAATAATTTTTTTGATAGCAACATTTTCAGCTTGCACCGATTGGCAAGGCCGGATAAGCAGGGGCATGCCCATAGATCCGAATAATCCCCACAAAGTTATCCACAGAAATTGACGATATACCCAGAAACCCGCAGTCACCGGCCGGGGCGTCTGGTGTAGAACGCCGCACCCAGGCTCCGGGCAGCGCCAAAGGCTTATGCTTGGCGGCTTGGTTGCCGCAGGCCCTGCCGTGCGGCGCCCGCGTTTTCAGGCCCCGCTTTCCCCGCATTCGCATGTCCCTCCCCGCCCACACCGTCCATGTCGCCGTCCAGACGCCGGCGCACAGCGCCGTGGGCGAACTGCTGAGCTACACCTGCGACCAGCCCCTGGAGGCGGGCACCCTGGTGCGCGTGCCCCTGGGTCGCCGGGACCTGCTGGGCGTGGTCTGGGACGCCCCCCCCCGCCATGCCCGAAGGCGTGGAGCTGCGCCCCATCGCCGCCGTGCTGCAGGGCATTGCGCCGCTGCCGGCCGCCTGGCGCCGGCTGGTGGCCTTCGCCGCCTACTACTACCAGCGCAGCGTGGGCGAAATCGCCGTGACGGCCCTGCCCCCGCAACTGCGCGAGATGACGGCCGAGCAGCTGGCGCGCCGGCTCAGGCCGACCAAGGCTGCGGCGAAGAGAGCGGCCAAGGCTGCAAAGGCAGAACAGGCGCCTGGCACTGCGCCTGCACCGGCCCCGGCCGCCGCAGACATTCCCCCCATCGTCCTCAGCGCCGAGCAGGCCGACGTCTTCACGCAGATCGCCGCCCATCCCGGCCCCTTTCTGCTCTTCGGCAGCACGGGCAGCGGCAAGACCGAGGTCTATCTGAGAGCCACCCAGGCCGCACTGGACGCCGACCCCGGCGCCCAGGTGCTGGTGATGGTGCCCGAGATCAACCTCACGCCCCAGCTGGAGCAGCGCTTCACGGAGCGCTTCGCGCCGCAGTACGGCGCCGCCTGCGTGGTCAGCATGCACAGCGCAATGACCAACCCCCAGCGGCTCAAGAGCTGGCTGGCCGCGCACACCGGCGTGGCGCGCATCGTGCTGGGCACGCGCATGTCGGTCTTCGCCAGCCTGCCGGGCCTGTCGCTGATCGTGGTGGACGAGGAGCACGACGCCAGCTACAAGCAGCAGGAAGGCGCACGCTACTCGGCGCGCGACCTGGCCATCTGGCGCGCGCGCGATACCGGCGCCAAGGTCATCCTGGGCAGTGCCACGCCGTCGCTGGAGAGCTGGCACGCCAGCCGCCCGCCCAATGCCGACGAGCCGCAGGGCGGCCGCTACCTGCGCCTGCACATGCCCAGCCGCATCGGCGCGGCCGCCCTGCCGCGCGTGCGCCTGGTGGACATGGGCCAGCAGCCGCGCAAGGCCGTGTTCTCGCCGCCGCTGATCGATGCCATCACCGAGCGCGTGCAGCGCGGCGAGCAAAGCCTGGTGCTGCTCAACCGCCGCGGCTTCGCGCCCGTGCTGTTCTGCGCCGACTGCGGCTGGAAAAGCGACTGCCCGCACTGCAGCGCCCACCAGGTCTTCCACAAGGCCGACCGCACCCTGCGCTGCCACCACTGCGGCTACACCCAGCGCGTGCCCATGGCCTGCCCCGGCTGCGGCAATCCCGACATCCTGCCGCTGGGCAAGGGCACGGAGCAGCTGGAGGAAGAACTGGCCCGCCTGCTGCGCAATGTGCAGCGCCCCGACCGCGAGCCCGCCCGCGTGGCGCGCATCGACGCCGACACCACGCGCGCCAAGGGAGCGCTGGAGGAGCAACTGGCCCAGGTGCATGCGGGCGACATCGACGTGCTGGTGGGCACCCAGATGGTGGCCAAGGGCCATGACTTCCGGCGCATCACCCTGGTGGCCGCCGTGCAGCCCGACAGCGCTCTTTTCTCCAGCGACTACCGAGCGCCCGAGCGCCTGTTCAGCCTGCTGATGCAGGCCGCCGGCCGCGCAGGGCGCGACGCGCACTACGTGGCCGCCCAGGGCAGCCACCCGGAGATGTGGATACAGACGCACGACCCGTCCCACCCCGTCTACACCGCGCTGCGCTCGCACGACTATCCGGCCTTCGCCGCGCGCCAGTTGCGCGAGCGGCGCGATGCGGGCATGCCGCCCTTCGCCTTCCAGGCCATCGTGCGGGCCGATGCGCGCACCCAGGAAGCCGCCCAGGCCTTCCTGGCCGCTGCGGCCGAGGCCGCCCGCCAGGCCGGCCTGCCCCATGTGGACGATGTGTTTCTCTACCCGCCCATTCCCATGTCCGTGCAGCGCGTGGCCAATGTGGAGCGCGCGCAGATGCTGATCGAGTCGGCCCAGCGGCCCGCCCTGCTGCGCTTTCTCTGGGCCTGGCAGACGCACCTGCACTGGATCAGGGCACAGCCCGGGCACCGCGCCCTGGTGCGCTGGCTGGTGGACGTGGACCCGCTGGCCATCTGAGCGTGGCACGGCCTCTGGAACGGCCCCAAAAAACCTCAAGCCTTTCAGGCCTCGGGCGCAATCCCGCAAAGCGTTCACCGCTCCTTTTTCGGAAGCGCTTTTAGCGCATTCGCCGCGCGGCTCCCATCGGGATTTGCGCTGATGCAGGCGGGGCATGTTTATTGCATCGTGCCGCATTCAGCCCACAAGGCTGGATCATTCAATGCCTTTCCAGGAGCGATACATGCCGTTCACCCCCTTCCGTATGACCTTGATGGCCGTCGCGCTTGCGCTGGCAGGCTGCGCGTCCCAGCCCGGCGCCAGCCAGGCCCCCGCAGCCGCAGCGCCCGCCACGGCCGCCGCCCCTGCACCCGCTCCCACCGCACAGGCCGGCAAGCCCAACGTGGTCGTCCTGGCCACGGGCGGCACCATTGCCGGCGCGGGCGCCAGCGCCGTCAACAGCGCCACCTACACGGCCGCCAAGGTGCCCGTGGACAAGCTGCTGGCCGGCCTGCCCGAGCTGAGCAACATCGCCAACGTGTCCGGCGAGCAGGTCTTCCAGATCGCCTCCGAGAGCTTCACCAACAAGGAACTGCTGACGCTGGCCCGCCGCGTCAACGAGCTGGCCAAGCAGCCCGGCGTGGACGGCATCGTCGTCACCCACGGCACGGACACGCTGGAGGAAACCGGCTACTTCCTGAACCTGGTGGTGCCCACCGACAAGCCCATCGTCATGGTCGGCTCCATGCGCCCCGGCACGGCCATCTCGGCCGACGGCGCGCTGAACCTGCTGGGCGCCGTGGCTACGGCCGCGTCCAAGGACTCGGCGGGCAAGGGCGTGCTGGTCAGCATGAACGACAACATCGACTCCGCGCGCGATGTCGCCAAGCTCACCAACATCAAGACCAATGCCTTCGCCAGCCAGTGGGGCCCGCTGGGCATGGTGGTCGAGGGCAAGACCTACTGGTTCCGCGCCCCCGTCAAGCGCCACACCAGGGGCAGCGAGTTCAACATCGAGCAGATCACCGACCTGCCCGCAGTGGACATCGTCTATGGCTACGGCAACGTGCCCGCCACGGCCATCGACGCGCTGGGCAAGGCCGGCGTCAAGGCCATCGTGCATGCAGGCACGGGCAATGGCTCGGTGGCCGACCGCATCGTGCCCAAGCTCAATGAACTGCGCCAAAAGGGCGTGATCGTGGTGCGCAGCTCGCGCGTGCCGGCCGGCTTCGTGCTGCGCAATGCCGAGCAGCCCGATGACAAGTACGACTGGGTCGTCGCCCATGACCTGAACCCGCAGAAGGCGCGCCTGCTGGCCGCGGTGGCCCTGACCAAGACGCAGGACACGAAGCAGTTGCAGCGCATCTTCTGGGAGTACTGATAGCACCCCCTGAGGCGCTGGCGCGCCTTCCCCCTCTCTACCCGCTTCGCGGGGGAGGGGGACGACAGCCTCGCTGCGGGGCGGCCCTTGCTTGCTGTCCCTTGCTTTGGGCCTCGCCGGTTTTTTGCGCTGCGCCCACATGGCCCGGTCCATTTTTGGCCGGGCTTTTTCTATTGCCGCTTCTTAGTTCGATGTAAACAGCGGGGTCAGGGGGCCTTGGGCGATGTGGCAGTGCGCCTGTTCGAGGGCCTGGGCGAAGGCGTCGGAGCGCAGGTAGGCGTATTCGACGGCGCGCTGGGCGCCTATGGCGTCGCCCTGGACGGGGGCGGTGGCGGGGTGGCACATCATGAGGCTGCCGGGCTGCAGCTGGGCCAGCCATTGGGCCATGTGGCGGCCATAGCCTTCGGGCGTGGGCTGGTCGAAGGCGTAGACGCCGCCGAAGCCGTGGTTGAGCGGCACGCCCTGGCGGCGCAGGCGGCGGGTGGTGGTCCAGCCGCCCAGCAGGGCGATGATGGCGGCCTTGGGGTCGCGCCAGAGCTGGCCGGCCGGGGTGGTGGAGCGGACCCAGGGCAGGTCGTCGGCGTTGTCGCCATAGCGCTGGCGCAATTCCTGCACCAGCGCGGCGCGCACGCCGGGGAGCTGGTGCACGTGCTGGTGGCCGTCGATGAAGTCGGGGGCCATGCCCAGCGCGTCCTCGAAGGCGTCGAGCTGGCGGCGCCAGGCGTCGCGCATGGCGGCGCCGCCGAGTGCGCCGGCATAGGCGCGCGCGATCACGGCACCGATGCCGGCGGCGGGCTGCAGGCCGTGGCCTTCGGTCAGGTTGAAGTGCAGGCCCAGCGACAGGCGCGGGCGCAGCGCGGGCAGGCGCCTGGCGGCCTGCCTCCATTGCGGCGAGGTGGTCATGCAGCTGGTGGCCGACAGCCGGCCCTGCAGGGTGAGCTGCTCCACGGCTTCATCGACCAGGGGGTGCAGCGCATAGTCGTCGGCGCACAGGACGACGGTTCTGGCCGAGGCCTTCTCCCCGTTGTTTCTGGCAGGTACGGTGTTCATGAGGATTCCTTGCGGCCGGGGGCCGCAAAGGCCCAGAACTTGGCGAAGACGAAGGTGCCCACCGCCACCAGCACCAGCACCAGGGCCAGGCTCCAGAAATAGTGCCAGTGCAGCCAGTGCAGGGCCACCCAGTACAGCAGCTCGTTGGCCACGAAGGAGGCGCAGGCGACGGCGAAGTACTTGCCGGCCACGGCCCAGCCTTGCGCCCCGGCCTGCACGAAGGTGAACAGCGCATGGCCGTTGTAGCTGACCACGAAGGCCACGAGAAAGGCCAGCACGTTGGCATGCAGCGGCGCCATGCCCACCCGTTGCACCAGCAGGGCGACCACGGCCAGGTGCGTGGCGGCCGCGCAGCCCCCTACCAGCACGAACTGCAGCGCCTGCGGCAGGCGGCGCAGCTGTGCGATCACGTCGTGCATGGCTAGTCCCGTGGCGCCAGCGGGCTGCGGTCTTCGTCGCGCGCTAGCAGGTAGGTGGGGCGGCGCTTGACCTCGTCGTAGATCCGGCCGATGTACTCGCCCAGGATGCCGATGGACATCAGCTGCACGCCCGAGAACAGCATGATGCTGGCCGCCAGCGTGGGCCAGCCGTCCAGCGGGTTGCCGAAGATCAGCGTCTCCATGGTGATCCACAGGCCGTAGAGCAGGGCCGCCAGCGAGATGATCCCGCCCACCACGCTCCACACGCGCAGCGGCAAGGTGGTGAACGAGGTCAGCCCCAGCAGGGCCAGCGAGCCCAGGCGCCGGAAATTGAAGCTGGACGCACCGGCCGTGCGGTCGGCCGGCACGAACGGCAGCGCCGCGGCCTTGAAGCCCACCCAGGCGTACAGGCCCTTCATGAAGCGGTGGCTCTCCGGCAGGGCCTTGAGCGCGTCGGCCACGCAGCGGTCCAGCCAGCGGAAGTCGCCGGCATTGGGCGGGATCTTCACCAGGTTGCCGGCATTCATGAGCCGGTAGAACAGGTTGGTGCCCACGCGCTTGGCGCCGCTTTCGGCGCCCCGGTCGGCGATCACGCCATAGACCATGTCGTAGCCGGACTGCCACAGCTCGCACATCTGGGGCAGCATCTCCAGCGGATGCTGGAAGTCGGCGTCGATCAGCACCACGGCGTTGCCGCGCGCATGGTCTATGCCGGCCGACAGCGCCGCCTCCTTGCCGAAGTTGCGCGACAGCGCCAGATAGCGCACGGGCAGTTCCTGGGCCATGCGCAGCGCGATCTCGTGCGTGGCGTCACGGCTGCCGTCGTTGACGACGATCAGCTCGTAGTCGGGCGTCAGCGTGCGCACCGTCGCGTCCAGGGCGCGCAGGAACGCCTCCAGGTTGCCCTCTTCATTGTGGGCTGGCACCACGCAGCTCAGCCGCAGCGGGGGGCGCGGCAGCATCCCCTTGGGAGCGGCCGGAGCAATGTCAGCATGCAATTCGGTCATAGGCCAGCATTGTCAGCGGGCTGGCTGCCCGCGCGCGGCAACACGTCAAAAACCGCATAGGCATAGGGACTGGGCCGAGGAAAACGCCAGCCCGAGCGTTGCACCGTGAGCACACGCGCCTCCTGCGGCAGGCCCAGCTTCGCCAGCCAGGCCTGCGCCTGCTGCTCGCAGTCGCGCGATTTCGCGGTCGGGCCGGGCTCGCTGGCCACCGGGCCGCGCGGGCACAGCAGCAGCCCGGGCTGCTGGCGCCAGTCCGGCAGCGCCAGCACGCGCGCATATTCGCTGTCGGGCAGGCCGGGAATGGTGCGCAGATGCGGCTGGGCATAGAAAGACAGCATGGCGTTTTCCGCCCAGTCGCCGCCCACCCACTGCAGCGGCTGCTGCGGGTGGCGCTGGTTCCAGGACAGCACGATGGCCTGCGCCGCATCGGCCGCGGGGCGGTAGTAGTCGGAGCCGCTCTTGCGTGCATTGCCCCAGCCCACGGCCAGCCCGATCACCAGCACCACGGCCATGCTCGGCCACCAGGCGCGGCGCAGCGCGGCCAGGGCGGCCTGCGTCACGGCAGGCGCCTCGGCGTCCAGGTTGCGCAGCCACAGCAGCACAAAGGCATAGCCGATGGGGATGGCCCAGGGCGTGGACAGCTCCACCACGCCGGTGGCGCCAAAGCCCAGCGTCGCAAGCCAGGGCATGAGGGCCAGCCAGAACAGCGTGTCGCCGCGCCCCTGCCAGCACCAGCTGCGGCGCAGGAAACGCGCACTCCAGCGCAGCCAGCCGCCGCCTTGCTGGCGGGCCTGCATGAAGCCATACACCAGGCACACGGCCAGCCAGGCCGGCAGCCAGTAGAAGATGGGCGCCAGCGCAAAGCGCAGCACATAGCCCCACACCACCTGACCGCCGCCCTGGTCCATGGCATAGCCCAGCGTCACCCACTGGTGGTGGGCAATCCAGGCCACATGCGGCGCCAGCGCCAGGCCAAAGGCTGCCAGCGCCACGTAGGGCCGAGGAGTGAGCAGCCACTGGCGCCCTTCACGCACCAGGAAGATGGGCAGCAGGAAACCGGCCAGGAACACGCCGCTGTAGTACTTGCTGAGCATGCAGGCGGCCGAGACCACGCCCAGCGCCACGCTGAAGGCCACGCCGCGCGCCCCCTTTTCCTGCCAGCTGGCCAGCAGCAGGGCCGCCGCCCAGGGCCACAGGGACAGCAGCTGGCTGTTGGCGTTGAACTTGCCGGCCAGCGTCGTATACGGAAAGCACCACAGCAACAGGGCCGCGCCCAGCGGCGCCAGGCGCGCCAGCCCCAGGCGCCTGCCCAGCACGTAGACGCCCCAGATGCCTACGCCCACATTGGCATAGGACAGCAGGCGATAAAAGCCGTCGTTCTGCGGGAACACCATGAACCACAGGCCGACCACCCAGGCGAAGAACGGGGGATGCTTGTGCGTGCCCAGCTGCAGCGGCTGGGCCCAGGCATAGTTCTCCAGCATGTCGTGGTAGCCGTCCAGATTGCCATTGGCCAGCCAGGACACCAGGGCCCAGAGCAGGCAGGCCAGCGTCACCATCCAGAGCAGGGCCGCGCCCGTGGGAACGCCTGCCGGGGCAGAGGGGGAGGATTTCATGCGATCCCGTCGAGGTGGTGAAAAAACATGGGCGGGATTGTAGTGAGCACCAGCATGCCCGTGCGGCCCGGGCCTGCCGCTCAGGTGTGCCCGGGGCCCGCTCAGGTCATCAGCGCCACGGCGCCCGAGAAGCTCAGGAAGGCCAGCACCGTGGACACCAGGATGATGCGGGCCACGCGCCCGCCGTGCGCCCCGAAGCGCTCGGTCAGAAGCGAGACATTGCTGGCGCTGGGCAGCGCAGCCAGCAGCACCAGCGCCACAAAGGCCTCTTCACCGAGCGGCAGGCCCAGCGCCATGGCCGCACGGGCCACGGCCCAGACCAGCAGCGGGTGGACCAGCAGCTTGGCCAGCGCAATGGGCACGTAGTCGCGCGCGGCCACGCGCTCGTGGCTGTTCATCTGCGAGCGCGCCAGCACGGCGCCAATGGTGAACAGCGCCACGGGCGAGGCCGCGCCCGCCAGCATGGCCACGGTGCGGTCGATGGGGCCGGGCAGCGTCCAGCCTGCCCCCGAGGCCACGCCACCCAGCACGATGGCCCAGGGCATGGGATTGGCGGCCATGCCGGCAAACGCCCTGCGCAACGCCACGGACACGCCATGCCCGCCCGGCAGCCCCAGGCGCGACAGCGCAATGCACAGCGAGGTGGTCACCACCATGTCGATGGCCATGGTGACGATGACCGGGCCCGCCGCACGCTCGCCCAGCAGCGCCACCAGCATGGGCACTCCCATGAAGCCGGTGTTGGGAAAGGCCGCCACCAGCGCGCCAAAGGCCGCATCGTTCCAGCCCACGCGCCGCACGGTCAGCGCCACGGTGGCGCCCACCATCAGCAGCGCGCACAGCAGGTAGACCACGGAGACGCCCACATCCAGCAGCTGGGCAATCGGCGTCTGCGCGCCAAAGCGGAACAGCATGCAGGGCAGCGCGAAATACAGCACGAATGCGTTGAGCCCCGGTATCGCCGCCTGCGGCAGCACGCCACGCCAGGTAGCCGCAAAGCCGCAGGCCACAAGCGCGAAGAAGGGGAAGGTGATCAGCAGGACGGACAGCACGCGGCGATTCTGGCAGCAAGCCGGTGCCGCTGCCGCGCGCCCGTGTCACCGCGCGGACGCCGGACGAAAAAAAACCTGCCGGAATCCGCATCCGGCAGGTCGGGCGTGAGCGCAACAAGCGCGTGCGCTTACAGCGCCAGGTCCTTCTCGACGTCCTGCACCTTGCGGCGGGCCAGCGCCAGATTGGAGCGGCTCTTGTCCAGCACCAGGTAGAAGAACACGCCTTCATGGGCGGCCACGGGCCGGATGATGTGGTACTGGTGCGTCAGGGTGATCAGGATGTCGTCGATGGCGTCATCGAGCTTGAGCATGCGCATGGTCTTGAGCTTGGCGCGCACCACCTCCGTGTTGCCGGCAGCGGCCAGCTCCATGTCGAGGCCGGAGCCCACGCTGCCCATGAGCATGCCGCTGGTGCTGTCCACCAGGGCCGCGCACAGGGCGCCATCGATGCCCAGCAGGCCGTTCAGAGAATCATGTATCGAAGCCATATGCCACCTTTTCAAATAGCAAGGGCAGGCTGTGCGATGGACCACCGCGCCCGCTCCTCGGGGGAAGAAAACCAAACTTCTGCAGCGGATGCCGCGGATCAGGAACGGGACAGTTCGGAGGCCACTTCGCCCGCCGCCCACAGCGCGCGGCCCAGCAGGGCGCTTTGATCGACCACCATGCACAGGATGGCCGGCTGGTTGCCGGCCACGGCCTGGAAGAGGACGGTGCCCAGCTCGGTCTCGAAGGTCAGCCGCCGGCAGGACTTGTGGCCTATCTCGGTGGCCACGGCCCTGGCCATGGCCATGAGCGAGCCCGCCATGGCCGACAGGCGCTCCGTCGGCAGTTCGCTCCTGACCCGCAGGGAGGTGATCTCGAAGCCGTCAGGCGTGCACAGCAAGGCGATGTGCACGCCCTCCAGGGGCGCCACCACGCGGTGGAGCACATCGCTGCCAGCTTCGATCAGAGAGGGAGGAATCCGGGGAAGCGTTGGTGTCTTCATACCTGACTTTGCAAGGAAAGCAAGGAAACGAGCACCCCCAGCGCATCCAGCAACTGCTGCCGGTCACGGGGGTCCGCCTGGATGACAGGCACTATACCGTGACCTCTGTCCGCCAAGGCGCTGCTGAATGCTTCCTGCTGTTGCTCGCTGGCATCACGGCAACTGACCACCACCACCAGGGGCCCGGATTCCAGGGAGGCGATCTCGGCCAGGCACTGTGCCGCGTAGTCCGGTGCGCGGGCGTCGCAGACATCCACCATCAGCAGCACGCCCACCGAGGCATTGAGCACCCAGCGGCGCACGAAGTCGAAGCGTTCCTGCCCCGGGCTGCCCACCAGCTGCAGCCGCTCTCCACCGCCCAGGTCGATCTCGCCGAACTCGGCACCCACCGTGGTGAACTCCTTGGAATGGGAGGCCCGGTCCAGATTGGGCACATCCGCCGCCGCCATCAACGCGCCGCACAGGCTGCGCAGCGCCGTGGTCTTGCCTATGCCCATGGGGCCCACCAGGCTCACCCGTACCAACCCGGCAGCAGGCTGCGCGTTCATCCACAGGCTCATGCCACTCCTCCGCGCCGGATCCATCCGGCCAGCTTTTGCACCCACTGGCGCGGCAGGCCGGCCACCGCGTCGGGCGCCTGTGCGCGGCTGCGGCGCAGCGGCGGGAGATCGTCTTCGCGCGCGGGCCGCAGGCTGCACTCCAGCAGGCTGCGCAGCCGGGGATGGCGCAGCAGTTCGGCCACGGCGCGAGCCTGCATGCCGCTGTGCTCGCACAGCAGGGCCACCTCCATGGGGCCACGGCACAGCATGGCCAGGGCACGCAGACATTCGGAGTTGTTCCACGGCGCGGGCAGCGCCACCCAGGCCTTGAGCTGGAAGCGGTAGCGGCAGTCCACGCCCTGCTGCTGCAGATCGTCCAGCGCCCGCGCCAGCGTATGCGACGTCGCCACCTGCTGGCGCACCGTCCAGTCCATGAGGAAGACGGCCGCCCGGTCCAGCATGTCGATCAGGTCGGACAGCGTGAAATTCATGTCCAGATAGGTGGCCAGTCGCTGCTGCGTGCGCTCCAGGTGCTGTCCCTGGGGCACTCCACCCACGTAGACCACGCAGGGCATCCACCCTGCAGCCTCGGGCGCGGGCATGTTGCCATCGACGACCAGCACCTGGGCGCTGACCAGGGGCACCTGCCGCCAGCCGCGCAGCGACTTGCGGGACGCCACGGCGAACAATGCCTCGAAACGCTGCTTGAGCAGAGGAGACCACAGCTCGGCAGCCAGGCCGATCTCGTCTGTAGTGCGAGCCATCTTTGACACCTCACCGGATAGGAACTGAAATGGACAAACCAGATTCGCCCGTGACAGAACATCGGCGAAGACTGATATTTTGGATAGTTTTTACACATTACTCACTTGATTTAATGTGAACTTTTCTATTTAGACCAACGCCGCCACAGTACGGACCAGAGTGGCCGCGAGATTTGTCGCCGAATTCCAAGGGTGCTTACACATGGCCTGATAGCCTCGATCCCCGAAGCGGTATGCTCCCGCTTCCCTCACTTTCACGCCTTTCCCCGCGCAACGCACCCATGTCCGCAGGACTCAATCTGGCCCAGCTCCAGGCCGTCCACTACACCGAAGGCCCCTGCCTGGTCCTGGCCGGCGCGGGCTCGGGCAAGACACGCGTGATCACGCACAAGATCGGGCGCCTGATCGAGATGGGCATGGCGCCGCGCCGCATCGCGGCCATCACCTTCACCAACAAGGCCGCAGCCGAAATGCGCGAGCGCGCGGCCGGCCTCATCGGCCGCCAGGCCAAGGACGTGCTGGTGTGCACCTTCCACGCCCTGGGCGTGCGCATGGTGCGCGAGGACGGCCATGTGCTGGGCCTCAAGCCCCAGTTCAGCATCCTGGACGCCGACGACGTGACGGGCATCCTCAAGGACTGCTCGGGCGGCACCACCGACCTGGCGACGGCGCGCCAGTGGCAGTGGACCATCAGCAACTGGAAGAACGCCGGCTGGGACAGCCGCAAGGCCCTGGCCATGGCCCAGGACGACAACGAGCGCAGCACGGCGCTGATCATGCAGCGCTACGAAGAGCGCCTGACCGCCTACCAGAGCGTGGATTTCGACGACCTGATCGGCATGCCCATGCGCCTGCTCAAGAACCACATCGAGGTGCGCGAGAAATGGCAGCGCCTGCTGGGCCATGTGCTGGTGGACGAATACCAGGACACCAACGCCACGCAGTACGAGCTGCTCAAGATGCTGGTGGGCAGCCGCGCCCACTTCACCGCCGTGGGCGACGACGACCAGAGCATCTACGGCTGGCGCGGCGCCACGCTGGACAACCTCAAGAAGCTGCCGGTGGAGTTCCCGCAGCTCAAGGTGATCAAGCTGGAGCAGAACTACCGCTCCACCTCGGCCATCCTGCGCGCGGCCAACAACGTCATCCAGCCCAACCCCAAGCTCTATCCGAAGACGCTGTTCTCGGAGCTGGGCGAGGGCGAGCCCGTGCGCATCGTGGACTGCGACACCGAGGAGCACGAGGCCGAGCGCGCTGTCGCCCGCATCCAGAGCCTGCGCGCGGCCAGCAACCCGCCGCCGGACTGGAAGGATTTCGCCATCCTCTACCGAGCCAACCACCAGGCCAAGCCCTTCGAGAAGGCCTTGCGCAAGGCCAGCATTCCCTACAAGGTCTCGGGCGGCACCAGCTTCTTCGACCGCGCCGAGATCAAGGACCTGTGCGCCTGGTTCCGGCTGTGGATCAACAACGACGACGACCCCGCCTTCCTGCGCGCCATCGGCACGCCCAGGCGCGGCATAGGCCACACCACGCTGGGCAAGCTGGGCGAGTTTTCCTCGCAGCACAAGCTCAGCATGTTCGGCGCCCTGTTCGCGCACATGCTGGAAGCGGCCCTGCCCAAGAAGGCGCATGACAGCCTGCTGGAGTTCGGCCGCTACATCAACGACCTCGAATACCGCGCCCGCCACACGCTGGGCGCCGAGCAGTCGCGCGGCTTCATGCTCGACTGGCTCAAGGAGATCGGCTACGAGCAGTACCTCTACGACAGCGAGGACAGCGAATCGGTCGCCGCCGCGCGCTGGAGCAACGTGCTGGAATTCTGCGACTGGATGTCCCAGCGCGCCGGCGGCCAGATCGAGGACGCGGCGGGCACGACCACGCACACCGAGGTCAAGAGCCTGCTGGAAGTGGCGCGCAACATCGCCCTGCTGTCCACCATCAGCGAGCGCGAGAAGGAGCAGGACATGGTCATCCTGTCCACCCTGCACGCCTCCAAGGGCCTGGAATGGCCGCATGTGATGCTGGTGGGCGTGACCGAGGGCATGCTGCCCTTCAAGCTCGACGACGACAACGGCCGCCAGCAGAAGGTCAGCGACGAAACCGCCCAGCGCCTGCAGGAAGAGCGCCGCCTCATGTACGTGGGCATCACGCGCGCCCGGCGCTCGCTGGCCGTGAGCTGGACCAAGCGCCGCAAGAAAGGGCGCGAGATGGTCTCCACCCTGCCCAGCCGCTTCATCAAGGAAATGGGCCTGGACGCCGCCACCTCGCGCGAGGACCCGCGCGAGAAGCTGCGCCAGCTGCGCGCCGAGTTCGCCCTCAAGGCGCAGCAGTCCACGCCCGCCGACTCCTGATTCCAGAAAGACACCGCATGCGTTTTTACCGCCCCGTTCTCAGCCTGGCGCTGGTGGCCGTGACCACCGCCTGCTCCAGCACGGACCTGCAGACCACCACCCGGCCCGCCCTCCAGGCCGCGCCCAAGGCCGCCCGCGCTGCCGCCGCCCTGCCACACGCCCCATGCCCCGGCGACGAGGAGATGAAGGACAGCCAGCTGCAGGGCGAATGGACGGGAACCGTCGAAGGCCAGTCCCAGCCCGTGCGCCTGCAGTTGGGACCGCACCCCCAGTGGAAGGGCAACGTCAAGGGCACGATCGCGCGCGGCACAGACACCCGCCCCATGGTCGGCGACGTGGCCGATGACCACATCACGCTGGAAGAAAGCGCCGACGGCAAGCGCATCACCGCCACCTGGCTGGGCGATGTCGTCGAAGGCAGCTGCGCCCGCGAGATCCGCGGCAACTTCATCGAAGGCGACGATGCGGCGCCCCGGCCCTTCGTGCTGCGCAAGCTCGCGCCGTGACCGGCCCCCGAGCCTGCACACGAGCCCCCTGCTCCCTCTTCACTCAATTACCCCTTACTCTTCGCTCCTTCCATCACGGGACCCAAGCCATGACGACTCCTACACACCTGGATCGCCGCAAGCGCCCAAGCCGCACGCCGACACCCCTGCAGTGGGCCCTGGCCATGGGACTGGGCGCCACGCCCTGGCTCGGCGCCCAGGCGCAGACCGCGCCCCGCCCCCTGTCCGAGGACGCCTGGCGCCAGTGCGCCGCCACCACGGACAACCAGTCTCGCCTGGCCTGCTTCGACACCTGGGCTCAGCAGCAGCAACCGCTGACCGCGCCGCCGGCCACCGGCTGGAGTGCCCCGGCCGCCAGCGCCGCAGCCGATCCTGGCGCCCTGCCCACGCCCGCCCCCGTGGTGACGGCCGACAGCGGCCAGGGCCTGGCGCTGCCCACCACCCCCACCAACGGCGGCTGCCGCGACCCGCGCTACAGCGAGCTGTCGCGCTACTTCGAGCTGGAACCGGGCAGCGACTGCGGCACCTTCAGCTTCCGCGGCTACCGGCCCATGTCCGTGTCCGTGGTGACGGCCGACCATGTCAACCGGCAGCCCACCACGCCCGGCAAGGACCCTGCGCAGTCGCAGCCCTACAAGACCGAGGAAATGCGCGTGCAGCTGTCCGTGCGCACCAAGGTCGCCCAGGGCCTGCTGACCAGCAGCACCTCGGCGGGCAAGGACTCGCTGTGGGTCGGCTACACCCAGCAGTCGTACTGGCAGCTGTTCAGCCCCGCCATCTCGCGGCCCTTCCGCAACACGGACCACGAGCCCGAGATCTTCTACGTCTACCCCACCGATGCCCGGCTGCCCTTCGGCTGGCGCTGGCGCTACAGCGGCGTGGGCCTGGTGCACCAGTCCAACGGCCAGAGCGATCCGCTGTCGCGCAGCTGGAACCGCTGGTATCTGATGACCGGCTTCGAGCTGGACAACCGCTGGCAGCTGCACGCCAAGGCCTGGCAGCGCATCCGCGAAAGCGCCGAGCACGACGACAACCCGCGCATCCAGGACTACATAGGCCGGGGCGAGGTGAAACTGGGCTGGAACGTCAATGCGCAGAACTATCTGGGCTTCACTGCGCGCGGCTCGCTGGGCCAGGGCCGAGGCTCGGGCCGCGTCGAATGGCTGCGCACCCTAGGCGAAGGATGGAACGGTGGCAAGAGCAATTTGCGCCTGCATGTCCAGCTTTTCAGCGGATACGGTGACAGCCTGATCGATTACAACTACAGGCGCACCGTGCTCAGCGTGGGCTTCAGTCTTCTGGACTTCTAGAAGACCGGCCCTCGCCGGGCACGCTTTGCCGCTTGCCCTTCGCGGGGAAGCCCCGTCCCGCTGGCTGCATTGCCAGCGGCCGGGGCCATGCGTCAGAATGTGCCGATGCCCCGGGCCTTTGCAGGCAGGCCCGGAACCCGCCCCAGAACGAACCGCGGAGGTCCGCCATGGATTTGCAATACCAGCTCAAGGCCGGCAGTTACTGCCTGTACGACATGCGCGAGACGCCCAGTGCCATCACGGGCGAGCGCCGCTGCCGGCTCAGGACCGAGCTGGTGGCCATTGCCTTCGACCTGGTCACGGGCCAGGTCCATGAGCATGGCTCGCCCACGCGCATCCATGCCTGGGCCCTGTGCACGCGCAGGCGGCTGCGCGCGGCCGGCGACTGGGACCAGGCCGACAGCATCGTCGTGGTCTCCGGGCCCCTGCCGGTGGATGAGATCAACAAATGCCTGGGCATACGCGGCTACTGCCGCCGCATGTTCCAGCGCCTGGCCAGCCTGCCGCACGGCAAGCTGCAACCCCACGCGCATGCGCACGCTCATGGTGCCCACGGCGCCTACGGGGCTTACGGCGCCCATGCAGGCCGGCACCAGTCCCATCAGGGCCAGCAACGGCGGGCCGCCTGAAAGCCCGCGCGCGCCCGGCACCACCTCACTCGGGACCCAGGTCCTCTTCCCCTTCTTCATCGTGCGGCTCGGCATGCTTGACGATGGTCACGGGCAGCCGGCTGTTGCGTGCCACCTCGCGCGAGACCGAGCCGATCAGCACGCGCCGCAGGCCGCCCTGGCCCAGTGCGCCGATGATGATCTGCTCGCAGCCCGTGCTCTCGGCAATGTCGGCCAGCGCGGCGGCGGGCTCGCCCAGGCCGATCTCCACCTCGTAGGAAATGCCGGCCGCCCGCACCAGGGCCACGGCCGGCGCCACCAGGTGCATGCCGGCGTCCACGCTGGCGGCGGCAATCATGTCCGAGTCCTGCGTGGCCAGCTCGAACAGCGAGGCTTCCTGCTGCACATGGGCCAGCACGAAATGCGCCTGCAGGCCCTGGCGCACCAGGGAGATGGCGTGGTGCACGGCATCCAGCGAGGGCTCGGACCCATCGACGGCAATCATGATCTTCAGCATGCGGACCTCCTTTTTTGTAGCTGGCGAATCGCAACCACCCCAGTGTAGACGCGGGCCGGCTAAGCCAGACGGGCTCCGGGGACAGTCACGGAGCGTCCGACACGCACATGCGGCCATCTGGGACAATGGAGGGCTATGCTGCAATTCGACCTGCTCAAGACCGATCCCTCCAGCCACGCGCGCCGCGGCCAGCTCACGCTCAACCACGGCGTGGTGCAGACACCCATCTTCATGCCCGTGGGCACCTATGGCACCGTCAAGGGCGTGATGCCGCGCAGCCTGCAGGAGATGGGCGCGCAGATCATCCTGGGCAACACCTTCCACCTGTGGATGCGCCCGGGGCTGGACATCATGCAGAGCTTCGGCGGCCTGCACGGCTTCGAGAAGTGGGACAAGCCCATCCTCACCGACTCGGGCGGATTCCAGGTCTGGAGCCTGGGGGCCATGCGCAAGATCACCGAGGAAGGCGTGCACTTCGCCAGCCCGGTCAACGGCGACAAGCTGTTCATGTCGCCCGAAGTCAGCATGCAGATCCAGACCGTGCTGAACTCGGACATCGTCATGCAGCTGGACGAATGCACGCCCTACGAGACCAACGGCCACAAGACCACCGAGGCCGAGGCACGCAAGAGCATGGAGATGAGCCGCCGCTGGGCCAAGCGCTCCAGCGACGAGTTCCAGCGCCTGGGCAACCCCAATGCGCTGTTCGGCATCGTGCAGGGCGGCATGTACGAGAACCTGCGCGAGGAATCGCTGCAGGCCCTGGTCGAGATGGACTTCCCCGGCTACGCCGTGGGCGGCGTCTCGGTGGGCGAGCCCAAGGACGAGATGCTGGCCATCATGGCCCACACGCCCCACCGGCTGCCGGCCCACAAGCCGCGCTACCTGATGGGCGTGGGCACGCCCGAGGACCTGGTGCAGGGCGTGGCCGACGGCGTGGACATGTTCGACTGCGTCATGCCCACGCGCAATGCGCGCAACGGCACCATCTTCACGCGCTATGGCGACCTGAAGATCCGCAACGCACGCCACAAGACCGACCACCAGCCGCTGGACCCCAGCTGCACCTGCCATGCCTGCGCAGGCACCAGCGGCGTGAGCTGGGAGCAAGGCGGACGCGACGGCTTCTCGCGCGCCTACCTGCACCACCTGGACCGCTGCGGCGAGATGCTGGGCCCCATGCTCACCACCATCCACAACCTGCACTACTACCTGAACCTGATGCAGGAAGTGCGCAATGCGCTGGAGGCGGGCAACTTCACTGAAATGCGCGCACGCTTCAAGGCCGAGCGCGCCCGGGGCGTCTGACGCCCCTCAGCCGAATACTCGAGTCGCTCAGATCGCTCAGGTCGCCAGGTCCTTGAGCGACCAGGACACGCCGGTCTCGAAGCCGGCGCGCATCTCGTCGGCCACGCGCTCCAGCTCGTCCAGAAACAGCCGCATGGCGGCTGCCTTGGTGTAGCCGATGCGCTGGTACAGGCAGCCGGGCAACTGCGCACCTGCGTCATGCAGGGGCCGCCAGAGCAGGCGGCCGGCCGCCACATCCTCGGCCACGTTGTCGGGCACCAGGAATCCCAGGGCCGTGCTGCCGGCCACCAGGCGCCGCACCATGGGCACGGAGCTGGTCTCCACCAGCGGCCGCTGCTGGTGCAGGGCCGCGCTGTCCATCTGCTCCAGCATGCTGCGCAACTCCATGCCCGGCGCCATCAGGATCAGCGGATAGTCCACACAATCGCGCAGGCGCAGCAGGCGCGGCTCGGTGGCCAGCGGATGACCGGGGGCCATCACCGCGCCCAGCGGCTGGGGCCAGGCGCGCACCTCCTGCACGCCGGGCGGCGGCGGGCGGCGCAGGCAATAGGCCACATCGATCTCTCCCTGCGCCACGCCGCGCAGCAATTCCTCGCCCGTGCCCGAACGCACGCTGAAGGTGATGCCCGGATAGCGCCCGTGCAGGCTGGCGATCACCAGGGGCAGCAGGTACTCGGCCGTGGCATGGGACACGCCCACGCGCACATGGCCCCGGCGCAGGGCGCGCAGGTCCTCCACCTGGGCCAGTGCGTTGTCGAAGTCACGCTGGCTGCGCCGCACGGCCGCCAGCATCAGCTCCCCGGCCGTTGTCAGCTGCATGCCGCGCGGCAGGCGGTCGAACAGCGGCACGCCGACCTGGGCCTCCAGATTGAGGATTTGCTGGTTCACGGCGGCAGCCGTCAGGTGCAGCGTGACGGCGGCCTTGCGCACCGAGCCACGGCGCGCCACCTCGTCAAAACAGCGAAAGGCCTGGGAGATTGCGGGCATGGCGCAGAGTGTAAATTTTTATCTGACACCTCATCCAAAACAAACAGCTATTCCTGACGCTTGCGACTGCCTAGAGTGGCGCTCATTCCCGGCCTCCTTTGAAAGCAGCCCATGGCAAGCACCGTAGACCAAGTCACCCAGCGCCGCCGCGGCGTCGGACTCATCGCCCACGACCCCGCCCTCTCGGCCGGCGGCTACACCCTGATCGCGCCGCAGACGGCCGACGGCCATGTCTACCTGGTGGACATCGAAGGCCGCGTGGCCCATGAATGGAAGCTGCCCGTGCGCGCGGGCCGGCACGCCGTGGTCCTGCCGAACGGCAACCTGGGCTACAACGGCAACCACCCCCGCTCGCCAGACCGCTATGCGCCGTGGTCCATGTGGCATGGCGGCGATTTCTACGAGGTCACGCCGCAGGGCGAGATCGTCTGGCGCCACGAGGACCCGGACCACCACCATGACGCGCAGTGGCTGCCCAACGGCCATCTGCTCTACGCCGCCTGCGCGCCCGTGCCTGCGGGCTTTGCCGAACGCGTGCCCGGCGGCACCGCGCACGGGCCCGGCGAGGTGATGTACGGCGACGTGATCCGCGAAGTGGACCGCAGCGGCCGCCTGGTCTGGGAATGGAAGGCCTGGGAGCACCTGGCGCCCCAGGACTTCCCCATCCACCCGGGCTTTGGCCGCTACCACTGGCCGCTGGTCAACGGCCTGGGCGTGAGGGCCGACGGCAGCGTGCTCATGAGCCTGCGCACCACCTCCGGCATCATCGCCGTGGACAAGGCCAGCGGCGCGGTGACGCTGCACATTCCACCCTCGGTGGTCTCGCACCAGCATGCGCCCGTGGCGCTGGACAACGGCCACATCCTGGCCTTCGACAACGGCAACTTCCGCGAAGGCGCCCACGTGGCCTTCTCGCGCGTGGTGGAGATCGATCCTGCCGACCACCGCGTGGTCTGGAGCTACCAGGACGAGATGGTCAACGCCTTCTACACCGCCTTCATGGGCAATGCCCAGCGCCTGTGGAACGGCAACACCCACATCACCGAATCGGCCACGGGCCGGCTCTTCGAGGTCACGCCTGCGGGGGAGGTGGTCTGGGAATACATCCTGCCCTGGTTCGCCGAGTACCCCGATGCCGCAGCACGCCGCACCGGCCCCGGACGGCTCAACAGCGTGTTCCAGACCTGGCGCTACCACGCGGACCAGCTGCCCTGGCTGGGTGCCGCCGGGAGGCTGTCATGAGCCTCAACCGCAGGCAACTGGCGGCCTGGATGCTGGGCGCGCCCTGGCTGTCACCGGCAGCCCGTGCGTCCACGGCTGGGGCCGACGCCTGGCCCAGCCAGCCGCTGACCGTGGTCGTGCCCTTTTCGCCGGGCGGCAGCGTGGACGTGGCCGCGCGCCTGGTCATGCCGCGCCTGGCGGAGCGGCTGCGCCAGCCCGTGGTCATAGAAAACACCGTGGGCGCCTCGGGCACCATCGCCACCCAGCGGGTGATCAAGGCCAGGCCGGACGGTCATACCGCGCTGTTCGGCGTGGCCAGCTGCGTGCTCATTGCGCCGCTGGTGTCGCCAGAGCGCTTCCGGTATGACGGCCTCAGGGAACTGCTGCCCGTGGCGCCCGTGGCCTCTTCGGCCTTCGTGCTGGCAGGCCGCCCCGACCTGCCAGCCACCACGGCGGCCGAGCTCGTGCAGCTATCGCGCCAGCAGCCGGGCCGGCTGACCGTGGGCACCGATGGCGTGGGCACCAGCCTGCACCTGACCGCAGAAATGCTCCAGCAGCAGGCCGGCCTGTCTTGGACGCATGTGCCCTACAAATCCGGCCCGCAGGCGCTGACCGAGCTGGCGGGCGGGCAGATCGACCTGGCCGTGCTGCCCGTGGCCCTGGTCCAGTCCTTTGTACGCGAAGGCAAGCTGCGCGGCCTGGGCGTGACCTCGCGCCTGCGCGCCGCCACCTTGCCGCAGACTCCCAGTCTGCAGGAAACGCCGGTCTGGCAGTCCTTTGATGTCGAGGCCTGGCAGGGCCTGCTGCTGCCGGCCCGCACCGATGCCCGCATTGCCGAGCGCCTGGCCCGCGAGACCGCAGCCGTGCTGGCCGAGCCGGATCTGGTGCGCAAGCTCGCCGAGGCCGGCTTCAAGCCCATGGCCATGGAGCAAGCCCAGTTCATTGCCCACCTGGAGAGGGAGAGAAAGCTGCTGGAGGCCACGGTGCAGGCCGCCCGCCTGCAAGGCACAGGCTGACCCGGCCAGGCCCGGCCAGGCGCTGCTTGCGGTGCTACTGCAGGGCGCCGGGCGAGACAAACAAGAGGTCGGCCATCTGCACCAGGGTCCGGCCCCGGGTCAACGGGTAGGAGGGCGAAGGAGACAACGCGCGCGGCTGCAGCCGGAAAAAGGCCTTGCCGCCACAGCGCTGGCCCAGCATCTCGAACTCGGCGCCTTCCAGGCGGCAGTCCACCTGCAGGCCCGGTGCGGGCTCATGGGCGATGCCAGACAGCTGCGACAGGCGCTGCAGCGCATCGGGCTCGGGCAGCACGGTGGTTTCGGCACTGCCATCGACATGCTGGACATGCACGGGCCGGCCAGCCAGGACCTTGAGCGGATACACCAGTTCCAGGCCTGCCCGCCCGGCGCGCATGCCCCGCTGCAGGCCGCCGTCGACATCCCCCTGGGCACGCGCCCAGCACGTGAAGCTCAGTCCGCGCGCCGAACCCACGATGCGCACGCGCCAGGCCAGGCTCAGCTCCTCGCAGTCCACCACCGTTTCGTAGAAGGCCTCGAAGCGGCCGGCCCGCTCGCGCAGGCTCAGTTCGCCCGCTCCATGCACACAGCGGTCACCTTGTCCGTCGCGCGCCACAAAGGCCATGGAGCGCAGGATGTCGACGCCGCCATAGCGGACATTGCGCAGGCCGCCGTCGGCCAGTTCGGCACGGAGCGGGCCGGCCTGCAACTGGCGGGGGCCGGACTGCAGATGCCTATCCCAGCCTTGCGCAGACACCACGATGCCAGCGCCCTCGGGCCCGTTGCCGGCGATTTCAGCGAACCATTGGTTCATATTTGCACCCTTGTCCATTCCGAGCATGGATGCCGATGCTATGGACGATCGGTGCGCATGAATAACGATGTTTTCTGTCACCCGTCGTGAGCTGCACTCACAAGCGGTCAGGCATTCCGGCATCAGTCCGGGGGGCCGGGGCGCCGCTCAAGGCCTGCGGGGCCTGCTGCGGCTCCAGCACGGTGCAGTTGCGGCCCTGGGCCTTGCCACGGTAAAGCGCCGCATCGGCACGTGCAATGGTCGCCTCCACCGACTCGCCCGCGCGGTACTGCGCGGCGCCCAGCGTGCAGGTGACGCGGGCGCCCTCGCCCAGGGTCTGCGTCCACGGGGCTTCGGCAATGCGCAGGCGCAGGCGCTCCAGCAGCTCGCTGGCCTGGGCCAGGTCGGTGTCGGGCAGCACCAGCAGGAATTCCTCACCGCCATAGCGGCCCACGCCATCGGCACCGCGCAGCTGCGACTTCAGCAGCGTTCCGAAGGCGCGCAGCACGCGGTCGCCGCCCTCATGGCCAAAGCTGTCGTTGATGCGCTTGAAGTGGTCTATGTCCAGCAGCGCCACGCACAGCACCGTGCCACGGTCGTGGGCGGCGGTGCGCACCTCGTGCAGCCGCTCGATCACGCCCCGGCGGTTGCTGACGCCGGTCAGGTCGTCATGGCGCAGCAGGGCCTCGATCTGCGCCAGCGCCGTGGCCAGCTTGTCATTGGCGATGCCCAGCCGGTACTGCATGCTGCGAAAGAAGGTGGCCTGCACGCTGCAGCGCACCACGGCACCGAGCACCACGCCGAAGGCCAGCAACTGGCCTGCAGCCGTGTCCGTGGTCATGCGCATCAGCGGCCCCCGCCAGAGAATGATGGCCGCCACGGCGATGAGCGTGCCGATCCAGGTCAGCCAGAAGCTCGTGCGGCTGCGCGCCAGGAAACCGTCGGCGCTGAAGGCGATCAGCATCACCATGGACTGGAACGCCAGCGCAGGGGCTGCCATGACCATGCCCAGCACGCCGATGATGGACACCAGCTGGTGCGTGAGGAACATGCCGGGATCGCGCAGCCTGTGACACCAGTCGCTGGCATAGGCCCAGGTGATGAAGCCCATGCCCGCCGCCACCCACAGGCCATAGCCCAGCACCACGGCCCAGGGCGCATAGCCGGCCCAGGCATGACCCAGAAACAGCAGCAGCGCATAGATATGGCTGACCAGCACGGAGATGTGCAGTTGCCAGGTGCGGCGCTTCCAGCGCTCCAGGTGCAGCGCCTCGTCCACCAACGGCGACGCCGGCTTCGGCCCCCACAGGAGACGGTCCGGGAAATTCCGAGAAATGGAGGAAAGCACGGGCATGCGAAGAAGCGCGGCGGGCCGGCGGCCCTCATGGGCGCCCATTGTGACCGCATCCGGGAAATCCCGGGGATTGCATCCTTCTCGCCTAGGAGGTACGTGGCGGCCGCACGTCCTCGGCCACCACGATCTGGTTGCGCCCGCAGGCGCGGCCATGTGCGAGGGCCGCTTCGGCACGCTGCACCAGCCGCTCCGAGGTTTCGCCCGCCTGGAACTCCGCCACGGCCAGGGTCAGCGTCAGCGGGTCCTTGTCGGGGTCGGGGATGGGCTTTTCGCTCCAGTGCTGCTGGCGCACGCCCTCGCGCACGCGCTGCAGCGCCCAGACGGCCTGGACGGAGGCGGTATCCGGCATCACCAGCATGAAGGTGTCATCGCGGTAGCGGCCTATGCCGTCCACCGTGCGCAGGTGGGTGACAAGCAGGCCGCTGAGCATGAGCAGCACCCGGTCCTGCAGCGATGGTCCCTTGTGCGGCGGGTGCACGCCCGCACGCTCCACCCAGGGGTCCAGCTCCAGCAGCACCACGCAAAACGGTTCAGGCTTGCGCGCATGGCGCTCGCGCAGGCCATCGACGGCATCCATCAATCGCGAGTAATTGGCCACGCCGGTCAGCGTGTCGCGCCCCGTGGGCAATTGCAGCGAGCCCACGCGGGTCTGCAGCTGCTGCACATCGTCGGCCAGCTGGCCGCAGTAGCTGGACAGCTGCGCCAGTTCCTCGGTGTACTGGCGCTGCATGCGGCTCAGTGCCTGCCACAGGGCCAGCGCATGCACGGCCAGCGGCAGCAGCACGCTGGCCAGCCACAGAATGCGCACGGCGACCGAGCCGGGTGCCATCTGCGGCATGGGCCTGGCCACCACCACGGCGCAGAGCATGGCCAGCATGGCGCACAGCAGCACGATCTGGCCTGCGGGCAAGTGCAGCGCCTGCTCGCGCTCGCCATCCCAGGGCAGCCAGGCGATGGCGGCCAGCCACAGCAGGGCAGAGGCCCAGGCCAGCGATGGCTGCCAGGCCGCCAGCAGCAAGGCCATCGTGGCCTGTATCCAGCCGTGGCCGCGCAGCGTCCGGGTCAGCGGCAGGCCGGCAGCATGGCAGCGCCAGACCCAGGCCATGCCGGCCAGGGCCGAGAGCGCGGCGTAGGCCGCCCAGGCTTTCCATGAAGAAGGGCCGGCCAGCACATGGCCGGCCAGCAGGGCAGCCCCCACGGCCCAGGCCGCCAGGGGAAGAAGATGGGCGGACGCGCCGGCCGGTGGGTGGGCGGGCTGCGCTGGCGTGTGTTGTGGGGGATACGGCAGCTGGCGTGACATGGCATCCTCGCTGAAGACATCTGCGCCCCGGCCGAGCGCGCAAGCCATGGTGTACCACAACCCCGCGCAGCTTCAAGGGTCTTGCCGGCCCCGGCCGACACCGCCACAGCCGTCGCCAGGGCCACTTCAGGCGGGGGTCAGGCGGGCCCAGCCAGACTCAACCCGGTGCCGGCCCGGCCTCCTGCACGGGAGGCAGGGGAGCCACGGCAGGCGCAGCAGACGTGGAAGGCAGCACGGCTCCCGGCTTCCTGCGGTTGCCATCGGCCTGCGTGCCGCAGCTGTGGCAATAGTGCACAAAGGCGCTCTTGCGGGTATTGCAGCTGCCGCAGCGGTCGAACAGGCCTATGCCGCAGTGGGGGCAGAAATCGATGGCGCCGTCCTTCAGGTCCACGGGGCGCTCGCAGCCCGGGCATACGCCCTTGGCCAGGCGGGCCAGGGCCACGTCGTAGCCCAGTTCCTGGCGCCGCTGCGTCTCGGGCAGTGACTCCTGCTGCTTTTGCCGCTCCAGGTAGCGGTTCAGGCCCAGAATGGCCGCGCGCCCCAGCAGCACCGTCACCACGATACCGACCACATAGCGCACGTAGCCGCCGTAGTCGGGCAGGTAGGGCACGAGTTCGACGAAGAAGGCGAACAGCGCAAAGAAGATGAAGCCCCAGACAAAGGGCCACCAGGTGCTCTTGCGCTGTTTGGCGAACAGCCAGCCGGCCACCAGCAGCAGGGGCAGGGTCAGCGCCAGGCGGTAGAGGAAGACGCGCAGCTCGATGGCGCGCATCTCCTTGCGCCAGGCCTCCATGGCACCGTCGCGCAGACCGTCCCATTGGCGGTTGGCCGCGTCCAGGCGCTGGCGTGCCTGCAGGCTGGCGTCCTGCAGCCGCTCCACGGAGGCGCGTGCGGTGTTCTCTTCCTGCTTGATGGCATCCAGCGCCTGAGTGCGCGACAGCAGCTCGCTGTCCTGCTCGGGCCGGGCCGTGGCGCGGCGCGTGGCCACCCAGTTGTCGAAGGTCTCGCGCGCCGAGCGGTAGCGCGCCTGCGTGGCCTGGTACTTGAGGCGCGCGTTCTGCAGCGCCGTCTCCGCCTTGTCGTGATCGGCATCGGCGGCCTTGATCTCGGCCTTGACGGGCTCGGCCGCAGCGGGCGCGATGAAGTCCTCCACCGTGCGCGGCGACTCGACCTGGGGCAGGTCGCCCACCACCAGGCCGCCCAGGCCGATGAGGAAGGACGCGAACACCACCGCCACCAGCCACAGGCCTCGGCGGAACCATTTCTCGGGCAGACGCAGTGCCTTGCTCATGGGGAAACTCCTGTTTCAGTGGCCTGCGGCCGAGGGAAGACCGCAGGCGAAGGAAGAGCCGGTCCGGCTCAGGGCAGCACGCGCACCGGACCCGCCAGCTGGCTGCGCTGCAGCCACTGCGTCACCGATTCCACGGTCACGGTCTCTATGCGGCTGGCATAGCGCTTGTCGTTGGGATGGTCGTCGAAGGCGATGTTGGCAGCCGTCACGCGCCCGCCCAGCCGCGACAGCGCGCGAATCACCAGCACGCCGGGCTCGTAGCCCTTGAACTGCAGCCAGGCCTGGGCCTGCTCGCGCCGCTGCACCGTGGCCGGCTCCATGGCGGCGGCCAGGGTTTCGGTGGCCCACTGGTTGGACTGCTGGTAGCGCTGGCCCCAGGCATAGCTGACCATGCTGTAGGGCTCGTGCTGCAGGCGCAGCACGGTCTGGGGCTGGGTCAGAAAGGTCCACAGCGCCTGCTGCACGGCGGGCGTGGGCACCTGAACGCCGGCCTCGTAGCGCCACAGGTCGTCCAGGAAAAACTCGCCCAGGCCCTGGCGGTAGACATGGCCGCCGGCCGTGCCGCATTCGTTGAGCTTGTGCGCCACGCGCCAGGGGCCCTCGGGGGTCCTGTAGGCCCAGCCATAGTGGGAATAGTGCAGGTCGTACTTGCTCAGGTCCTGGCCCACGCGCGCCAGCAGCACGACGCGGGTGCCGTTCTTCGCATATTCGGCATCCAGCGCCTGGGATGTGCGCTGGGCCAGGTCCAGCCCCTTTTGCAGGGACTGGGGGGTGAGGGGCTTGTCCTCGCAGCTGCGCCCTGCATGGGCCGTGCCCAGCGCGGCGGCCAGCAGCAGCACCAGGCAGGCGGAACGGGCCACAGCGGAAGGGAAAAGAGGCGGTTTCATGGCAGACATCACAGGCGTTCGTTGTGCAGCAGGGCCTTGCCCATCTCGTTGGGAATGAAGGCCAGCACCTTGCCGGCCGCCGAGATGACAACGCCTGCGCCGATCACGCTGCAGGTCAGCACCGTGCCCACGGCATAGGCCGAGGCGGAGGCGCCCCGCCCCACCACTTCCACGCTGGCCTGGGCGCCATCGGAGGCACGCTCGAGCAGATAGACCGTGCCCGTGGCCGAGGCCTGCACCGCCTTCACGGTCAGCACCGCGCCGCCCACCGACAGCGCGGCCGGCAAGGCCACCACGGCGCCAGCGGCCGTCGAAGCCACCGAAGCCGTACCCACCACGGAGGCCACGGGCAGCATGGACAGCGCCACGGAGGCCTCGCTTTGCGCATGGGCAGGCGCCATGGCCAGGGCTGCGCACAGCGCACCAGCGGCCAGCAGGGCACGCGGCAGGCGCGCGAAAACGGATTGGTTGACCATCATTGCTTGGACTCCTGGAAATGCGGGGAAGGGGTGGACATCACTCGGCGTCGGCCGGTTGCGCGGCCTCGCGACGGCCATGCATGCGGGCCTGCGCCAGGTCGGCCTCGTGGCGGTCACGCAGCATCTTGGCCAGCGTGAAGGCGGTGGTGATGAGGTAGAGCCAGCTCACGCCCAGGAAGGCCTTGTAGGTCACGTTGATGTCCATGCTCACCAGCCCCCAGCCGGTCAGCGCCATGGACACGGCAAAGCCGCCCCAGACCACCAGCTTCCACATGGGCGTGTCGCCTGCGCCGCTGCGGCCGCCCTCGTTGTCCCGCACGAACTTGGCCAGCACGAAGGCGGCCGAGAGGCAGAACACATAGCCCATCACCATGAAGGCCTGCTCCAGCTGCTCGCCGGGCAGCCATGCCAGGCCGATGGCGCACAGCGAGACCGCAATGCCGAACGACACCCACACCTGCAGTTGCCAGGCCCGGGTATCACGCTGAACGACGATGGGAGAAGAGGACATTTGCCGCGGTGCCCCTCAAGGGCATTGGTTGAACACGGGACGCATGGTGCCCAGACGTAACTTGCGTGTCTGCATTCAACCGTAACAGTGGCCAGACACAGGCCATCGAGTATCTTCAAACGGTACTTTTCAAGTTTTTGACTGTTGTTTACGCCCCAAAAAGTTCCTGCATGTGACACCAGCACACAGACCATCGGGCACGGCACCTGGGCGACAGGAACCCTGCGGCGCGCCACAGACAATGCGCCCACCCCGGCTGCAGTGCAGCGGGCAATCGCACGTTCGCCACGCTGATTGATGGAGATCTCCCATGACCAAACTCTTTGACCTCGTCGTCCACGGCGCCACCGGCTTCACGGGCCGGCTGGTGGTGGAGTACCTGCTCAGGCGCTACCCCGCAGGCAGCGGCCTGCGCTGGGCCATGGGCGGGCGCAATGCCGCCAAGCTAGCGGCCGTGCGCGACGAGCTGGGCGCGCCCGCCGATACCCCGCTGGTGGTGACCGACACCGGCAATCCCGCAAGCCTGCAGGCGCTGATGGAGCAGACCCGCCTGGTGCTGACCACGGTCGGCCCCTACCAGCTCTACGGAAACGAACTCGTGGCCGCCTGCGCCAGCGCCGGCGTGGACTATGTGGACCTGTGCGGCGAGCCAGCGTGGATGCGCCAGATGATCGATGCACACGAGGCCGCAGCCCGGGCCAGCGGCGCGCGCATCGTGTTCTCCTGCGGCTTCGATTCCATTCCCTTCGACCTGGGCGTGTTCATGCTGCAGCGAGAGATGCAGGCCCGCTTCGGCCAGCCCGCCCAGCGCGTGCGGGGCCGGGTGCGCAAGATGAAGGGCACGTTCTCGGGCGGCACGGCGGCCAGCCTCAAGGCCACCATGGCGGCGGCGGCCGCCCAGCCGGGCGTGCTGGAGCTGCTGCGCAATCCGTTCTCGCTCACGCCGGGCTTCGAGGGCCCGCGCCAACCGTCCGGCAGCAAGCCCATGGTGGACGAGGTGCTGGGCCTGTGGGTGGCGCCCTTCGTGATGGCGGCCATCAACACGCGCAACGTGCACCGCTCCAACTTTCTGCTGGGCCATGCCTATGGCGCCGACTTTGTCTACGACGAGATGATGGTCACAGGTGCGGGCGAAAAGGGCGAGGCCCTGGCCAACGCCGTGGCGGCCGACAAGTCGCTGGGCGCGGACGACGGCCCCAAGCCTGGCGAGGGGCCGTCGCGCGAAGAGCGTGAATCGGGCTTCTACGACGTGCTGTTCATCGGCACCGACACGGCCGGCCACAGCCTGCGCGTGGGCGTCAAGGGCGACCGCGATCCGGGCTACGGCTCCACGTCCAAGATGATCACCGAGGCCGCCGTCTGCCTGCTGCAGGACGCCCCGGACACGCCCGGCGGCATCTGGACCACGGCGCCTGCCATGGGCAACGCGCTCATCTCCAGGCTCAAGGCCAATGCCGGCCTGAGCTTCACGGTAGAGGAACAGAACCCCTCTTAAGCCGCCAGCAGTCGCAGCACGCGCTCGCGCAGCAGCGCGGGCTGCACCTCGGCCTGGGCCATGGGCTGGCCCACGTTCAGGCCCACGCGGTTGAACAGGCCACGGCGGAAGGGCCGGACCATGGCGCCGCCCTGCTCGATGCGGCTGAAGTACGAGCCCCAGAGATTGGTCAGCGCCATGGGGACCACGGGCACCTGCAGGCCATCGGCCTGGGCGCGCTCGATGATCTTCATGATGCCGCCCCGGAACTCCTGCAACTGCCCGTCGCGCGTGATGCCGCCCTCGGGGAAGATGGCCAGCAGATCACCCTCGCGCAGCACCTGGGCGGCGCGCTCGAACGCAGCCTCGTAGGTGGCGGGATCTTCCTTCTGGGGCGCGACCGGAATGGCCTTGGCCAGGCGGAACAGCCAGCCCAGCACGGGCACGCGGAAGATGCGGTGGTCCATCAGAAAGTAGATGGGCCGGGGGCTGGCGGCCATGAGCAGCACGGCATCGACAAAGCTCACATGGTTGCAGGCCAGGATGGCCGCGCCGGTGGCCGGAATGTGCTCGTCGCCCTGCACCTTGAAGCGGTACACGAAGCGCGAGGCCACCCAGGCCACGAAGCGCAGCAGGTACTCGGGCACCAGCAAGAAGATGTAGGCCGCCACCACGGCATTGGCAATGCCCGTGATCAGGAATACCTGGGGAATGCTGAAGCCCGCCGCCAGCAGCGCGCCGGCCAGCACGCTGGAGGCGATCATGAACAGCGCGTTGAGGATGTTGTTGGCAGCGATGATGCGCGCGCGGTGCGTGGGCTGGCTGCGCATCTGGATCAGCGCGTACATGGGCACGCTGTAGATGCCGGCCGACAGGGCCAGCATGCCCAGGTCGGCCATCACACGCCAGTGCGCGGGCTGGGCAAAGAAGGCGCCCACGCCCATCAGCTCGGAAGCCGGCAGCGCGCGCGAGGCAAAGAACAGGTCCACGGCGAACACGCTCATGCCGATGGCGCCCAGCGGCACCAGGCCGATCTCCACATGGCGGCGGCTGAACACCTCGCACAGCAGCGAGCCCGTGCCGATACCCACAGAGAACACCACCAGCAGCAGCGAGGCCACATGCTCGTCGCCATGCAGCACCTCCTTGGCAAAGCTGGGGAACTGGGCCAGGAACACGGCGCCGAAGAACCACATCCAGCTGATGCCCAGCAGCGAGCGGAACACGGCGGGCTGCTCGCGGGCCAGCTGCAGGTTGCGCCAGGTTTCGGTGAAGGGGTTCCAGTTGATGACCAGGTGCGGGTCGGTGGCCGGTGCATTGGGGATGAACTGCGCAAAGATCCGCCCGATCACCGCCAGCGCCAGGCAGGCCACGGCCACCTGCATATGGCCCACCTCGGGCACGGCCACCAGCAGGCCGCCTGCCACGTTGCCCAGCAAGATGGCCACGAAGGTGCCCATCTCCACCATGCCGTTGCCGCCCGTCAGCTCGCGCTCGCTGAGCACCTGGGGCAGGTAGGCGAATTTCACGGGGCCGAACAGCGTGGAGTGCAGGCCCATCAGGAAGACGCAGCCCAGCAGCAGCGGCACATTGGCCTGGATGAAGCCCCAGGCGGCCAGCGCCATGATGGCGATCTCCAGGTTCTTGACCAGGCGGAACATGCGGGTCTTGTCCCACTTGTCCGTCAGCTGGCCCGAGGTGGCCGAGAACAGCAGGAACGGCAGGATGAACAGCGCCCCGATCACCAGCCCCGCCATGGCCGAAGGCAGCCAGGAGACGCTGAGCTGGTAGGTCACCATCACGGTGAGCGCGAACTTGAACAGGTTGTCGTTGGCCGCCCCCGAGAACTGCGTCCAGAAGAACGGCGCAAAGCGCCGCTGGCCCAGCAGGGCGAACTGGTTGGGGTGCTCGTGCGCGGCCGATGGCACGGCGCCGGCCGTTGCGGTGGGGGCAGACGGGCTGCCGGTCTCTTGCTGGAACATCTTGTCTTCCCTCAACGGTTGGTGGCGCCGCCGTGGCCGCACGCATCGGCGCACATTGTGCCCGTACTGGCCATGCGCGCCGTGCCGGCCGCACGCAGCGCGGCGATCACGGGCAGGGCGGCGGCCGCCGCCACCACATGCTTGAGGCTGTGGCCGGACACCAGCCCGGCCGTGGCCTCGAAGACGGCCGCATCGCCCCACTCCAGCAGCTTGGCCGCGCCATACCAGGCAATCACCACGCCCAGGCGCAGCGCCAGCGCGCCATGGCGCGGCGCCACGCAGGCCAGGCCCAGCACCGCCAGCATGCCGCCGCCCTGCACCAGCGCCCAGGGCAGCAGGTTGCCGCCGTGCAGCCAGACCAGCACCGAGGCCACGGCGGCGACCAGCATGGCCACCGCGGCGCGCACGGCCACGCGGTCGGCAATGCGCGATTGCAGCGCCAGCCCCAGCATGCCGGCAAAGGCCATGGACATGCCCAGCCGGTCGCCAGCCAGGGTGGCATCGTGGGGTGCCCAGTGGTAGACGGACGAACCTATGGCCGAACATGCCAGCCCCGTGAAGAACAGCGCGGCCAGCCAGCGCAGGGCCGGCGCCAGCGCCTGGCTGCGCCGGTCCAGCAGCAGGCGCGCGCCCGCCACGGCGGCCCAGGCAAAGCCCAGGTTGCTGAGCACATCCAGCGCATGGGGCAGCGCCCCCCAGGCGCGCTGGTCGGCAAACGCGTGAAAGTCCTGCGGCTGCGGCACGGCGGGGCCAAGCCAGGCGGCCAGCAGCAGCAGGGCAGCGCCCCAGTACAGCGCGCGCAGGGCGGCGGCCGGTGAAATCGATACGGATGGCATGTGTTGCTCCTCGTGAAAAGTGAGGCGGAGTGTGGCGAGCCATCGGCCCTTTCAGCATCGTTTTTCTGCACCCACCGCGCAAACCAGCACCTCGGGTATCGATAATCGCTACCCATGAGCACCACTGCCGACCTCGTCATCGCCCTCAAGAAGGAACTCAAGGCCGCCCAGATGACCTATGCCGACCTGGCGCGCGCCCTGGGCATGGCCGAGTCCAGCGTCAAGCGCATGCTGGCCAAGGGCGACATGCCGCTGTCGCGCATCGATGCCATCTGCCGCGCGCTGAGCCTGGACTTCGCCGACCTGGCGCGCCGCGTGGCCGACAGCCAGCCGCTGCTGCAGGAGATGACGCCCGAGCAGGAGAACGCCGTGGTCGCCGACCGCAAGCTGCTGCTGATGGCCATCTGCGTGCTCAGCCAATGGACGCTGGAGCAGATCGTAGCCACCTACCGCATGACCGAGGCCGAAGGCATCCGCTACCTGGCCCAGCTGGACCGCATCGGCATCATCGAGCTGCGCCCCGGCAACCGCTACCGGCTGCGCCTGGCCAAGACCTTCCGCTGGCGCGCGCGCGGGCCGGTGATGGAGTACTTCCGCGAGAACGCCGTGCTCGACTATTTCGGCGGCGGCTTCGACCAGCCCGGTGAGGGCATGCTGATGGTGCACGGCTCCATCGGCCGGCATCTGGCGCCCAGCTTCGTGGAACGCATACAGCGGCTGGCCCATGACTTTTCCCAGCAGCACCTGCAGGACCAGCGCCTGCCGCCGGGCCAGCGCGAGGGCTACACCCTGGTGCTGGCCATGCGCAGCTGGGAATTCACGGCGTTCACGGCGCTCCGAAGAGGCACTGTCTGACGGCGGCTGCAGGACGGCAGCCTGCGCTGCAGCGCCTGGCAACAAGGCTTCACCAAGGCGATACACAAGATTGCAAGACTTCGCGGCGCGGCAACCCGGGATTGACGATGGACCTGCAACATGCAGTCATGGATTCCTTTCACCAGGACTCTAGCCCGATGAACCAAGGACAAGGAGCCGCCATGATTTCCCTTCGCACACCGCTGATCGCCGCCACCCTGGCCATGGCCGGATGGGCAGGCACCGCGCAGGCCCAGGCCAACGTGACCTATGCGGCGCCGGGCGCCGCCATCTCGGTCCAGTTCGGCGCCCCGCCTCCCATGCGCTACGAGGCGGTTCCTGCACCGCGCCGCGGCTACGTCTGGGCACCCGGCTACTGGCGCCCGCAGGGCCACCGCCATGCCTGGGTGGCCGGCCACTGGGTCAAGGCGCGTCCCGGCTATGTGTACCGCCAGCCCGTGTGGTCGCAGCAGGGTGGCCGCTGGGGCTACGCACCCGGCCGCTGGGACCGTGACCGCGACGGCGTGCCGGACCGCCATGACCGCCGCCCCAACAACCCCTACCGCCATTGATGGACGCTTGCGCCCGGCATGAAGCCCGCCCCATCGGCGGGCTTTTTGCTGAGCGCTGCGGCCATGCCCACACTGGCTTCATACCAACATATGCATATAAAAGTGGCTCATTAAGTTCTCAGGAAAATATGGGAATTGATTCACCGGATTTCCCTGCACACCATGCGCCCCTCGTTTTTCCGCTCCTGGATTCCCGCCGCCGCCGCGGCCCTGGCCGTCTTCGGCTCCACCGCAGCGGTGGCAGCCGATTCGGCGGCTTCGTGGCCGCACCAGCCCGTGACCATGATCCTGGGCTTCCCGGCAGGCTCGGGCGTGGACGTGATCGCGCGCGGCGTGCAGGAGCCGCTGTCCCAGCGCCTGGGCCAGCCCCTGATCATTGACTACAAGTCGGGAGCGGCCGGCAACATCGCCAGCGAGATCGTGGCGCGCGCCAAGCCGGACGGCTACACGCTGGCCTTCGGCACGGCCGCCACGCACGGCAGCAATGCCGCGCTGTACAAGAAGCTGCCCTTCGATGTGGAAACCGACTTCGTGCCGGTGGCGCCGCTGATCGATGTGTCCAACGTGCTGACCATCAATCCCAACGTGATCAACGTCAAGAACCTCAAGGAGTTCGTGGACGAGATCAAGGCCAACCCCGGCAAGTACAACTACGCCTCCACGGGCAACGGCGCGGGCACGCACATGGCCTTTGCCGAGTTCAATGCGCGCCTGGGCCTGAACATGGTCCACGTGCCCTACAAGGGCGGCCCCGAGGCCATCACCTCGGTGCTGCGCGGCGAGACCTGCTGCATCATGAACCAGGTCCAGACCGTGCTGCCCCACTACAAGAGCGGCAAGGTGCGCCTGCTGGGCGTGACCACGGCCAAGCCCGTGGAAGTCATCAAGGAAGTGCCCACCATCGCCTCCAGCGGCCTGACGGGCACCAAGGGCTTCGACAGCTCGATCTGGTTCGGCATCTTCGCACCCAAGGGCACGGACCCGGCCATCGTGGCCAAGCTCAGCCAGGCCGTGCGCGAGGTGCTGGAGCTGCCCGAGGTGCGTGCGCGCTTCGAGTCCCAGGGCAATGCCATCCGCATCGAAACGCCCGAGCAGTTCAAGAAAACCGTGCACAACGACCGCCTGAAGTGGGCACAGGTGGTCAAAGACGCGAAAATCAGCATCGATTGATGCCGCGCGCGCCCGCAGGCCCTGCCCCGCTGGCGCGCCTTTCCTCGTGAGTTCCTGGTGAGTCTATGTCCCTGACCGAACCGGCAGCCCCGGCCCCTGCGGGCCTGGCTGCCCTTGAAGAACGCCTGCGCGACGACCTCGTCGCCCTGGGCTGGCCTGCCAAGGCCTGGATTCCTCCCTCCACCCGCGACGGCCAGCCCGTGCACGATGTCCTGGTCATCGGCGCCGGCCAGGCCGGCCTGGCCCTGTCGGCAGCGCTGTCCCAGCTGGGCATCGCGGCCGTTTTGCTGGACAAGGCCCCGCTGGACTTCGAAGGCCCCTGGGCCACGACGGCGCGCATGGAAACCCTGCGCTCGCCCAAGGAGCTGACCGGCCCCGCGCTGGGCCTGCCCTCGCTGACCTTCCGCGCCTGGTTCATCGCCCAATGGGGCCGCGAAGCCTGGGCCGCGCTGGACAAGATCCCGCGCCTGCAGTGGATGGACTACCTGCGCTGGTACCGCCGCGTGATGCGCTGCGACGTGCGCAACGGCCACCAGGTCACCGCCATCCGCCCGCAGGCCGACGGCACGGTCGAGGTCGATGTGACGGCCGATGGCGCCTCGCGCACCTGGCTGGCGCGCCGCGTGGTGCTGGCCACGGGCCGCGACGGCCTGGGCGGCCCGCAGATCCCCGCCTTCATGCAGGGCGTGGACCGCAGCCGCTGGGCGCACTCCTCCGACGTGCTCAACTACAGCCGCCTGGCCGGCCTGCACGTGGGCGTGGTGGGTGCGGGCTCCTCGGCGATGGACAGTGCCGCCACCGCGCTGGAGAACGGCGCCGCCAGCGTGGACCTGCTGGTGCGCCGCAGCGACCTGCCACGCATCAACAAATCCAAGGGCTCGGGCACGCCCGGCCTCACGCACGGCCAGTTCCTGCTGCCCGACGCCTGGAAATGGCGCATACGCCACTACATCAACGTCCAGCAGGTGCCACCTCCGCACGGCAGCACGCTGCGCGTCTCGCGCCATGCCAATGCCCACTTCAACCTGGGCTGCGCCGTGCAGAAGGTGGAGCAGGACGGAGACCGGCTGCGCGTGGACACGCCGCGCGGCGTGTTCGTGCTGGACTTCCTGATCGTCTCCACCGGCTTTGCCATCGACTGGCGCCAGCGCCCCGAGTTCGCCGACCTGGCGCCCCATGTGCGCATCTGGAGCGACCGCTTCGTGCCCGAGGTGGGTGCCGAGGACCAGGAACTGTCGGACTCGCCCGACCTGGGCCCGCTGTTCGAGTTCCAGGAAAAGACGCCCGGCGCCCTGCCCGGCCTGGACCATGTGCACTGCTTTTGCTATCCGGCCGCGCTGTCGCACGGCACGGTGTCGGGTGATATCCCCGCCATCAGCGACGGCGCGCGCAAGCTGGCCCAGGGCCTGGCCTCGCTGTTCTACCGCGAGGACCTGGAACACCACTACGCCCAGCTGCAGTCCTATTCCGAGCCCGAGCTCGACGGCAGCGAATGGACGCCCGCCGACCCCGAAGCCCGCGTGCGGGCCCTGGCAGACAAGACCTGAGATACCCATGACCACCGCCAACGACACCATCGACCGCCTGGCCGGCCTGACCGACCTGTCCCCCGTTTTCGCCACGCGCCGCCAGCGCGACAAGGTAGCCATTGCCACCCAGGCCTGCGAGGACCTGCTGCTGGGCGACGGCCTGGCCGACAGCCTGTCCCGCGCCGAGCGCCTGGTGCTGGCCAGCGAGCAATGCCGCGTCAGCGGCGTGCAGGCCCTGGCCGATGAATACCGCCAGCGTGCCGAGTCCCTGGGCGATGCCCTGACGCCCGCGCTGCGCACCGTGCTGGCCCAGCCCGGCGCCCAGACCGGCAATGCGCGCCTGGATGCGGCCCTGCACTTCGTGCGCACCCTGGCCCTGCACCCCGCCGAAAGCGACCGCGCCGCCCTGCTGGCCATGCCCGAGTCCGGCCTGTCCATCGACGACACCGTGCTGGTGGCCCAGCTGGTGGGTTTCATCGCCTACCAATTGCGCCTGTTCGCGGGCGTGCAGGCCATGGACGCGCTGGGCGGCCAGGCCAGCGCACCGGCTGCCGAAGCCGCCGCCGCACCCTTCGTGCACCCCGCCAACCTGCCGCCACCGGGCGAGCCGCTGCGCCGCAACGGCTACACCAGCGAAACGCTGGACTGGACGTCCTGGCTGCCCGTGCTCGACCCCGCCACGGCCACGGCCGAGCAGCAGGCCGTGCTGGACCTGAGCCACCCCAAGGCGCGCACGTCGGACTTCTACCTGCTGCTGGCCCGCCAGCCGCGCGTGCTGTCGGAGCGCTCGCAGGCCTTCAACGCCATCATGTATGCACCCGGCGGCCTGTCGCGCGCCGAGCGCGAGGTGGCGGCCACGGCCGTCTCGCGCTCCAACGGTTGCGTGTACTGCGCATCGGTCCACGCCCAGCGCTTCGAGCAGCTGGCCAAGCGCAACGATGTCATGGCCCAGATGTTCGATGACCCGGACACGGCCGGCACCAATGCGCGCGAACGCGCCATCATCCAGTCCTCGCTGGCCCTGACGCGCGCACCGGGCAGCTTTGGCGCAGCCCAGCTGCAGCCGCTGCGCGATGCCGGCCTCACCGACCAGGAAATCCTGGACATGCTGCATTCGGCCGCGCTGTTCGGCTGGGCGAACCGGTTGATGCTCAATCTCGGGAAAGAGAAGTACATCACCCCCTGAGGCGCTTACGCGCCTTCCCCCCGTGGCACGGCGCCTCTCTACCCGCTTCGCGGGGAGGGGGACGACACCCTCGGTGCGGGGCGGCGCGGCCGGCGTAGGCCCTTCCTCGGTGTCCCTGACTTGGGCCGCGCCGGTTTTTATGCGCTGTGCCTTGAGACGCGGCGCTTCACCTCAGTACACATCCCTGCGGTAACGGCCTTCGACGATCAGGTCTTCGACGGCGGTAGCGCCCAGGATGTCGGCCAGCGCGGCATCAACGCCTGCGGCCATGCCGTCGGCGCTGCCGCAGACGTAGAGCACGGCGCCGTCGGCGATCCAGTCGCGCAAGGGTTCGGCGGCTTCGCGCAGGGCGTCCTGCACGTAGCGGCGCCGGGCCTGGTCGCGGGAGTAGATGAAGTCGGCGCGCTGCAGCTTGCCTGCGGCCAGCCAGCCGGAGACCTCGGCCTCACAGTACCCGTCATGGGCCCGCTGGCGTTCGCCGAACAGCAGCCAGTTGCGGTGGCGGCCTGCGTGCATGCGCGCCAGCAGGTGGCCGCGCAGGCCGGCATAGCCGGAGCCGTTGCCGATGAAGATGGCCGGCGCATCGGGCTCGGCATCTGCCTCTTCACGCGGCTCGAAGGCGCGGTTTTCCACCAGTCTCATGGCCACGGATGTGCCCTGGACCGCATGCGCCGTCAGCCAGCCCGACGCCACGCCCAGGCCGCCGTCATGGCGTGCCTGGCGCACCACCAGCCGCACATGGCCGTCCTGCGGCAGCGAGGCGACCGAGTAGCTGCGCGGCAGCAGGGGCCGCAGCGCATCGGCCACGGCCTGGGGCGCGGTGCCGGGGGCGATATCGCCCGGGGCCGGCAGCACGCTGGCGGCCAGCGCCTCACCCAGCGTGCAGCTCTGCTGGCGCCATTGCACGGGGGCCGAGCCGTCGCATTCCTGGGCGGCCAACCAAGCCTGCACGGTGGCTGCGCCATGGCGTGGCAGCACCTCGGCCAGCGCACCAGCCCGCCACAGCGGGGCCACGCCTTCGGGCGGCGACAGTTCCAGCATGTAGAGACCGGCGCCCTGGCTGCCCGCATTGCACAGGCTGCGCCCCTGCAGCGGCCATGCGGCAAAGGCCGTGGCATCGGCCAGCGGGCCTGCAGCGGACACAGGCAGCGCATCCGATGCAGGCGGCAAGGCCCCGAAATGCCCAGCCAGCGCCTGCTGCCAGGCATTCCAGGCCTGGGGTTGCTCGCCATCCATCTCGATCAGCGGAAACACGGGCTGCGCGCCCAGGCGGCGCAGCTGGTGGTCCAGCGCATGGCCAAAGCCGCAGAAGGCCGCGTACTGCCTGTCACCCAACGCCAGCAGGCCATATTGCAGGTGCGGAAGGGCCGAGCCCGAGGCCGCGCCCAGCAGGCGGGCAAAGCGGCGCGCGGCATCAGGCGGGTCACCTTCGCCGAAAGTGCTGGCCACGAAGAGCACGCGCCGGTGGTGGCGCAGTTGCTCGGCATCCAGCGCCGCCACGGATTGCAGGCTGGCCGCCATGCCTGCGCCGCGCAGCGCGGCCACGGTGGCCACGGCCAGGCGCTCGGCGCGGCCAGCCTGGCTGGCAAAGGCGACCAGCACGGTGTCCTGGCCCGCAGGCGTGCACGGTGGCGGCTCCTTCATCAGCGCCTGGCGCTCCTTGGCCAGTGCGCGCGCCTTGCGGCGGCGGTCCAGGTAGAGCATCCAGCCCGTGATGGCGAACAGGGGCATGATCAGCGAGGCCAGCGCCATGAAGATGCGCCCCGGCATGCCGAAATAGGTGCCCATGTGCAGCGGGTAGATGGCACCCACGGCGCGGCGGCCCGTGGGCAGGTCGGCATAGCGCTCGTCGCGCTGCACGGCGCCGTCGGGCAGCAGGGCCATCTGGTTGCGCGCGCGCTCATGGGAGGCTTCGGCATCCAGCCAGCTGATCTGCAGGGGCTGGCCCGCGCGCTCGGGCAGGCGCAGCTGGGCGAACTGCCAGCCATGGGCGATGCGCTCGAAGGCGGCCCAGCCGGGCGCGATGTCGATGGGCTGCTGCGCGCCAGCCGGCTCAGGCCGGCCGCCACCGGGTTTCGAGGACGGCGCCGCGGGAGCGGCCACGCGCGGCGGCACGCCGGCCCAGCCATCCACCGTGCTGCGCACCACGCCAAAGGCCCAGTACATGCCGGTGCAGGTGAACACCACATAGGCCACCAGGGCCCAGGTGCCCGCCACCGAGTGCAGGCCCCAGAGGAAGGAGCGGCCCTTGAGCGCCGGATCGAAGGTCAGCCAGGTGCGCCATGACAGCGGCCGGCGCGGCCAGCGCAGGTACAACCCCGACAGCGACAGCATCAGCAGCAGGCCGGCCAGCGTGCCCGTGATGGGCTTGCCGTCATCGCGCGACAGCAGCAGCCAGCGGTGCAGGCGCTCCACCCATTCGAAAAACTCCGTGCCGTGCTGCTCAGGCAGCTGCGCGCCCGTGTAGGGATCGACAAAGACCGTCTGGCCCCGGCGCTGGCCGGCCGGCGGCTTGAAGGCCACCTGGGCCGAGCGGCCGGGCTCGGCAAAGACGGTGATGCGCTGGACCACGCGCTGCTCGCCGGCCTCGCGCAGCGCCTGCGCAATCTGCGGCGGCGCCAGCGGCGCGGCATCGCGCGCGGGCACGGAGGCAGTGCCGGGATTCATCCATCCCAGGATTTCCTCGTGGAACGAGAACACCGCGCCCGACAGCCCGATGACGATGAGCACCGTACCGGCCGTAATGCCGACGAACCAGTGCAACTGGAACCAGATTTTCTTGAAAGTCATGGGGAGCAGGCGAGCAGGCGACGTCGGTCGGAAATCCATTGCGGTGCGCAACGGAACATCAGGACAGAACGGTGCATGGAAGGCAGGCGGGCAGAGATGAAAGTGCGCGGCACCTGTGCATCGGCCCCGGGCGGCGTTGGCCGGGACTTGTCGACGGAAGGCGCCAATCAGCGAGAAATTCTAAATTGTTCTCATTTACGGCGTGTTGCACGCGCGATAGGCCCGCAAGGCGGCCTGGGGTTACGGGCAGGCTTGAGCCGCCGGGATGCAACGCCTGCGCCCAATGGAAATCGCCTGCCGAAACTGGTTCGGCAGGCGATGGTTCAGCTCCTCTTCAACCGTGTGTCAACCGCGTCTGCGGCGCAGATTCCACAGGCCTGCAGCCAGCATCAGCAGCATGGCCATGGCGAGCATGCGCGGTTCGAGCGCAGGAATCGGCGTGGCATCCGGTGCCGCACCCACACGCGCCGGACCGCTGGGATCCACGATCACGCCATTGGCTGCGCGATCATCATCACCCTGGCCGCCATCGGTGACCACCACCGAGGTCGTATTGCCCGACACCACCGCACCCGGAGGCTGATACCAGGAGTCCGCCGCCCCTGCGGACGCTGGACCGAACTTCCAGTACGCCATGCCGGTCACCGGACCCGGCCAGGTGACGCTGACCGTGATCGAGCTGCTGGCCGTACAGCCCCGGGCCACGAAGTGCACATTGCCGTACGGGAAGCTCAACTGGCCCGGCGCACCCGCCGCAGCCGCGACGAAGGACGACTGCGACACATCGAACCCGCAGCCCGCGCCACCACCGCTCAAGGTCGCCGTGGCGTTGCCTGCCCCGGTGGCTGTCGGACCCGTGAAGGTCGTTCCGAGCACGTTGAGCGAAGTCGTTGTGGCAGGTCCGGTATTGCCATTGCCAGGATTGGTCTGGGTCGCGCTGATCGTGTGCAGACCCGGCGTCGGCAAGCCGCCGCCTGGCGTGCAGCTCCACGTCTGATCGGCCGCGACGATTGCCGTACACAGCGTCGTCGAGCCATCCTTCACCGTGATCGTGTAGCCCGGCGTGCCGGTGCCGGAAATCTGCGGATAGCCTCCCACCGTGGTCGGCGAAACCGTCAGCGTCGGAGCCACCGGCACCTGCGTGCTGGGAGTGACCGGCGTTGCTGGTGTCGATGCACAGTTCACAGTGCAACCTGCCGTCGGATTGACCGGGCTGATGCCACCCGACGGATCGTAGGAAGCCGTGTTCGTGCTCGAACCC